>JBNKHV010000137.1:0-70552 GCA_050290545.1 Polyangiaceae bacterium
GCTCATGCCCTTGGGAGATCCCGACTACTTCCCCGTCGGCGTGAAACATCGCTACACCCGTTGAGGCGTGTGTGGCTGGGTGGTGGCCCTGTGCGGAGGCCAGTTGGGCGAGATTGGTCTCCGCGGTAAAAGTTAACAAGATCGCGACGACGAAACCCATCACAAAGGGCAACCGGCACTCCAACGGCTGGCCACACCACCATCTTCTTACTCCGGGTTCTTGAGCTAGGCGCCTGGCAGTACGCACCTCAGAGCCTACCGGTACCTCGCTATGAATGCGTCGTTGGACCCCTTGTTCCCACCGCCGAGATCGCCGGAGGTCTCCCCTGAGACAAAGAGGTTGCCGTTGGCATCAGCTGCTACACCATTGGGCTGATCGTTCTCTGGCGTGCCGAGTTGGCGTATCCAAAGCAGAGTTCCCGAACTGGAGTACTTTGCCACAAAGGCATCGCTATTGCCCAGGTTGTCTCCGTCGAGACCGCCGAACGTGTATCCCGTGACAAAGACGTTGCCAGAGCTATCGGACGCAACGCCATTAGCTACGTCTTGAGCTGTAGTGCCAAATCGCCCACGCCACAATACGTCGCCGCCTGAGGAGTACTTCGCCGTAACTACGTCTTGGCCACCCTGGCCACTTCCAGCGAAGTCGCCTTCTCCGAAGCCTGTGATCAGGATGTTGCCGCTGTCATCGACGCTAACACCCCTCGCCTGATCCTCGCCAGCGATGCCGAGTTGGCGTATCCAAAGCAGATCCCCACTCGCCGCGTACTTCGCAACGAACCCGTCTGAACTGTCGGACGCGATATCGCCAGCAAGACCACCGCCGGTGTAGCCTGCCAACACGACGGTCTCATCGCCAGCAGCGGCGATACCATAGGCGTTGTCGGTCTCCGTTGAGCCAAGCTGCCGCTGCCATAGCAGATCGCCACCCGCAGAGTACTTCAACACAAACGCATCGTATCCGCCCTCATTGCCTCCGTCCAACCCACCTTCTGTATAACCCGCAACAACGACGCTGTCGCTTTCGAGAACAGCGATGCCGTTGGCAACATCAGCGCTGGTGGTGCCCAGCTGTCGCTTCCAGAGCAGGTCGCCATCCTCGGAGTATTTCGCAAGGAATACGTCCTCGCCCCCCTGGTTGTCGCCGGCCAAGTCGCCCTCGGTGAATCCGGCTATCAAGATGTTGCCATTACCATCAACCGCGGCACCGTAGGCAACGTCGTGTCCGCTGGTCCCGAGCTGTCGCTCCCATAGCGGCGTTCCGGTTGGCGCGTGCTTGGTGACGAACGCGTCGTAGCCTCCCTCATTGCTGCCGTCCAGGTCGCCCCAGGTATGGCCCACGATGATGATGTTGCCACTGCCATCCGTGGTGATTCCTTTGGCCTCGTCGGAATCTGGTGTCCCTACGTTCATCGCCCAACTCAGGTCCCCTTGAGCACTCACCTCTACTCTGACGCTGCGCTCTACTGTTCCTCCGGCGTTTGACGCAAGAAGGGTGAAGGTAGTGCTCTGATTTACGCTAACAGACACCAGCGTACCCGTCACCGCCCCCACATCTGGGATCACATCACTCTGCACGAAAAGGGTGTCCGCGCCCGTGACCGACCAAGACAGGTTTATTTGACCCCCGCCACCGCCCAGCACGGTCTCTGACGTAGTGAAATAGACAATCTCCGGAAGTGCGATGCGTGAACAGCCAGATGGCGCGCTCTCACAGACCCATCCAGGTTCGATCACGCACGCGCTGCTGCAGCCATCGCTGCTTTGCCCGTTGCCGTCGTCGCACTCTTCACTCAGCCCAACAGTCCCGTCACCGCAATTGGGCAAGCACAATGAAGGCTCGCCTTCACAACTCCAACCCGCCTCAACGCCGCAATTGGCGTCGCAACCATCGTCCTCATCAGCATTGCCGTCGTCACACTGCTCCTCACTTGTGAGCAGGCCGTCGCCACATATCACTGTACAGTCGCTCGGAGCGTCGTTGCACTCCCATCCGGCTTCAACGGTGCATCCCTGAGCACATCCGTCACCGTCTGCACCGTTGCCGTCGTCACACTGCTCGCCGGTGTCCACCACTCCGTCGCCGCAAAGTTCGTCGCAGCTTGACGGTGCTCCGCTGCAACTCCAGCCGGCTTCTGTCGTGCAGCTGGGGCTGCAGCCATCGCCTGAGATGGTGTTGCCGTCGTCACATTCTTCCATCGCGTCAAGGTTGCCGTCTCCACACGTTTCCGCGCAGGCTGATGGTTGGCCGGAGCAGATCCATCCAGTCTCCACCCGGCACAGTTCATCGCAGCCGTCCTTCGGGGCGATGTTGTTGTCGTCGCACCGGTCAGCGTTCTGCTCAGGTCCTACGCGGACACCATCTCCGCAGATTCCAACGCATGTGCTGGGGGCTCCGCTACAGGTCCAGCCGGATTCTACGTCGCAGTTCGAAGCACAGCCGTCGTTGTTCGCATTGTTGGCATCGTCACATCGCTCCTGGGCGTCGAGGTTCCCGTCGCCACAACTCGCCGCGCACTCGGCAGATCCACCTTGGCAGGGCGGATCAACCCCTGGGTCTTGAGGAACAGGACAGGTCTCGCCCCCTTCCGTGCAGGTGGCCGTACACTGACTCGGTTCCCCTAGGCATGTCCATTGGGGTTCGACTTCACAGCGCTGCGAGCAACCGTCTCCGCTATCGGAGTTCCCATCGTCGCAGCGACCCACCGTGAGTTCGTCACCCTGAAGCTCGCCGTCTCCACAGACAGGGGTGCACTCGCTAGGCTCGTCGTCACAGTCCCAACCCCGCTCGATGTCGCAGCTCGAATTGCAACCGTCGTCGTCTTCGTCGTTCGCGTCATCGCAACGGTCAGCCTGCAGCTCATCTCCCACACGCCTGCCGTCCCCACAGAGCGGCGTGCATTCGCTGGGCTCGTCGTCACACTCCCAACCCTGTTCGATCTCGCAACTCGAATCGCAACCGTCCTCGTCTTCGTCATTTGCGTCATCGCAACGGTCGGGCTGCAGCTCGCCTCCCACAAGCTTGCCGTCTCCACAGAGGGGGGTGCACTTGCTAGGCTCATTCTCACACTCCCAGCCGCTCTCAACCAGGCACAGGTCCGAACAGCCATCGCCGCTTTCCTCGTTCTCATCATCGCAATGCCCGAAGGAAAGCTCGTCACCCAGCAGTTCCCCATCACCACAGACCGGCTTGCAGTTGCTGGGCTCGTCGTCGCAGTCCCATCCGCGCTCGACCTCACAGCTCGAATCACAACCGTCGTCGGCCTGGTCGTTGGAATCGTCACAGCCCTCTCCCTCGTCAACGACTCCGTCGCCGCAAGTGGGCAGGCACCGACTAGCCTCCTCCGGACATTCTTCGTCTGGCTCCACCTCGCATTCGGAAGAGCAACCATCGCCGTCCAGGACATTGCCATCGTCGCATCTCCCGGTGCCCAGCTCCTCCCCCACCAATTCGCCGTCACCACAAATCGGCTCGCATTCGCTCGGCTCACCGTCGCAAAGCCACCCATCTTCCCTCTCACACGTCGCGCTGCAACCATCGGCTCCCTCACTATTTGCATCGTCGCAGGTTTCCTGCGTACCGAGCTCACCGTCGCCACAGAAAGGGACCGCGTTTGCGCCCCCGAAATCCGGACGATCGCTGCTACAACCAGCGATGATGATCAGGCAGCCTAGTCCGAGCAAGATGTTGCGCATGTTCGGCAACATCTCTAGCCAAGCCCCGCGTGTCAATTGCAGACCGCAACCCTTCCCGCAGTCGGTGGTCAAGTCCGTGTGCGGTCACCCCGCTCACTGCTGCCGTGGCGCCACGACCACGGAGACGCGGCTCCGGGGCAACTTTGGCCTCCCCGCAACTTGGATTCCCTTGATGTTCTGAGGTAACTGGCGTCTGACCCCGTCCCACAGACCTACTCGCGCTGTCGCCCACAAACGGTGTGGCTAACTGAGGCCTTTGAGAAGCGCTCCGCACGAGACTGGCGATGCCACGCGATTGGAATCACCGCCACTAGCAGCATCTCTGGAACCAGCTCCACCAGCACACAAGTGTATACAGCCAACGCAGAATCCGCTGTCCCGCGGTTCTAGCCGCAGCGTTGGCCCTCGCAGCGCAGTGTGTGGCATGTACCCGCGACCCTCGACTGCGGATCGGTCCGACGTGCTGCTCGAACACTTGGCGGGTTTCCGCTCGTATCCGCCGGTTCAAGAATGTGAAGCGCCTATCTGACACTGTCGTGTTGAGCCCAGTCGACGATAGCCGCCCCCGTGGACGTCGATGACCGACGACGAAACCCTTTCGTGTCTTGGGGGACCGCAACCGGTTCGCGCAATGGACGGCATACCCCGCCGGGAGGGGGTCAAACCCCTGACCCTCAGCTCGAATCGTTGTCCTCGATGGAGAGGATAGGGGCCTGACAGACTGCCGAAAAGTGGCCGTTCCACCCGGCCACGACGGGACCGGAGAGCCACATACAGTCCGCCATCCCTGGACTACCGACTGTCGATGGCGCCCCAAAGCATGAGGCCATGCCGCGTGGGGTCCTGCGCTCCGCCCTGTCGACAGACCAGGATATCCCCATGGATGGCTTCGGTCGCGCGTGGGCGCCGTGAGGCCTATCCGTCGAGTGCCGGCGCACGCGAGAGGGAATGCCGTCCGCGAAGGCACGCGGTGCATTCCGCAGCTTGAAGTCGAGAAAGCGCAGGGCTGAATGAGAACAAACGAAGGCCAAGCCAACTAGCCAGGAGCATTGACGGCGTACGCGTGGCATTCCAAACTCCCGAGCCATGCCGGGCACTGTGCGGGTGGAGGCCAATCCCCTATTCACTGAACTTCCCAATCGGGACTTGTTCGTGGAAGCTGCACTCCTGAAACTGCACGCCAGCGGTCCCGGCCAGACCAAGGCCGAAGGCACTCCGGTAGCAGCCAAGTTGGAGTTCTCCATCGCCTTTGTGGAACGGGCCCGCAACCCGGATAGGACTTTCGCACCGCTGGCTAGCCTGGCGGGAAGCATTCAACTCTCGGGCAAGCAGGAGCGGCCGCTGTTTACCATTCCTGAGTCTGCCACGTTCGAGTACGACAGTTCGGTCCAACTGACTGCAGAAGGCGTACGCACCATCGCCATACATTTCGACGGCGACAGCTTCGCAGGTGCCCCGGCGTCTCACGAATCGGCAGCTCAACTCAAACTGCCAGCTCCGGAAAGCAAGAAGTTCCGGTTCGCAGAAATCGGCGTCGCACTTTCGATCAATGGTGAACCCGAAGCCAGCGTCGACCAAAACGATCGGCTCGACGTCGTCTTGGGGCCGGTGCCCATCCGACTGTTGCTGAGGTTCCCTGAACGCCCCGATGCACCAGACTCGATTTTCCGACTCACCCGCGACGCTGACGGCATGGTTCAAAGCAGACGACACAACGAAGACCTGACGCCCGGAGACGGAACGGTGGACTTGCTTTTCGAGTCGGTACTGGCGGATGAGAAGTACACACTGGCCGTCGTAACCAGCGAGGGGCGAGAACGAACCGTATTTCGTGGGTTGCTCTCTGCCCAAGCCCAATGAAGGGAGGAGTATCCGATGGGAGATCCACAGTGGCGCGTCAGTGAGTTGCAGTCGGAATCGGGGGGCATGAGCATCGACCTGAGCCCGGGGAACCTCTTCTGCGGCTATTTTCACGACGAGCGTTCAGGCGACTTCAGCGGACAGCTCGCGGTGGTGGATGCCGGTTCGGACGAAGCCCTGGAACTGAACGAGGGTAAGGACATCTGTAAAGCGGATGCCACCGGGGTAGCCCTGGCCTGTTACCCTCCGACCAATAAAGAGGTCATCGTCGAAGTCAGCAGCAGCCTGGGTCTGTATGACCTCCCAATGACGGTGGAGGAGGAAAAACAGGGCATGTGCTTGATCGGCAGCACGTCTCCGCAGACCTTCAGCGCACCGCCCGACAAGACGGGCAACGTCGTTCCCGAACGAGAGAACGACTCCGCAGCGCTGGTGCTCCAGGCAGATCCAGACGCAGAAGACCCCGGCTCCGAAGAGACCGTGTTCGAAACGACAGCAGAGAACCTGTTGAAGTTCACCTTGCGACAACGGACGAACCTCCCCGGCGCGCTGAAGGACACCGGCGACGTCATCAAACAGCTTCGTGAGTTTGGCTTCAGTACGTTCCGGGTGATCACCGCCAAGACGAAGCAGTTCCCTGGCGGGCGAAAGTATCTCATCTTCAACGGCAACCCTCGGGCGCCGGGCAGCTTCATCGCACGCCGAGAACTGATCCGGAGCTTCGGCAGATACACGTTTCAGAACCCAAACGTCATGGAGTTGGGGTTTGGCGCCCGCAACGCTCTGCGTTCGGGCGCACGCGCTACGGTGGTGTTCTTCATCGTCGTTGCAGCAGTCGACGTGATGGTCGAATTGTTCGAGGACGAACCGAGCATGGCTGCCGCTGGTGTGACCATCGCAGTGGATGGCGCCAAGCTAGCTGCCTCGATGCTCGCCGGAGCCCTCGCTTCCGGCGCCATCATCGCGGCGGGGGGCCCAGTGATTCTGGTGGCCGGTGCTGCGCTGGTCGTGGGCCTCGTCGTGGGGATCGTACTCGACAAACTCGACGACCATTTTGGTGTGACCCACTACTTGCGGGAACGAGCGAAAGAAGTGGAGAAGGATCTGGAGCGGTCGTTTTCCAACTTCTTGTATCAGTTGGAGTGGTGCATCCTGCATCAGCGTCAGTGTTTCGGAGGATTCTGAACGATGCAGCTGGATGTCTCAGGACGCGATGTCTTCAATCTGATGCTCGCGTTGCTGTTGCTCTTGCTGGCGGCATACCTGCACTACGCGGGCGTGAAGGGGGCGCTGCGCGATGCACGGGAGTATGAACTGCCCAATTGGTCCGGAGCGGCCGTGTCCGTCAGCTTGGCGCTCGTCCTGCTCACGTTCGCTGCCTTCGTACCAGCCGTCAGGGACGAAGATCCGAACGAGCTCAAGTCGTTCCGCTCGATCGCTGGCGCGCACAATTGGTCAGTGCGATTCCTGATCACCGCGACCCTGCCGTTGGCGTCCGGTTTCATCTTCGCGGGCGTGCTGCCGCCACTCCGCATCTGGTGGAAGCGACGGCAACGGGGAGAGAAGTAGGCAGGTGCGGCGGTTGGCGAATCTCGAGCGTGGCTTCTTGCCGCGCGTCACCGGAGGCTGTGACTGATGGCCACCATCCGGTGCACCCTGAAGGAGCTGAAGCAGGGCGTTGCCGTACCGCTCGACGAGCGCACGAAGCTCGTCGTCGTACCTGACGCTGCTCTGGTGACGATGCTCGGTCGCGCCTTCGACCCGCGCAAGAGTTTCCCTTTGCCACGTGCCGTCAGCGCTCTTCGGGACGTATTTGGCTTCGCACTCAGGCTCCAGGGCGCCCAGGCGGCGCTCGTCGTCGGGCACGTATCAGCCGACGGCGACGCCGCTGCCGAGCTGTCTGCGGAACGGGCCAAGATCCTCATGGCCTGGCTGGAGGGCGACCCTCAACCGTGGCTGGACAGCTACGGCGACGGCATCGACGAAGAACGACGCTGGGGCGCTCGCGAAGATCGCCTGATGCTGGGGCAATTCACCAACGTCGCTGAGGGCGGCCAAGCCGGTACGAGCCAGAATGGCGGCGGACCCAGAGACGAGTTGGTTGCGCAGTACCAACAGGCGCGACGCTTGAGTGTCGATGGCATCGCGGGGCCGATCACCCGCGGCGAGCTGATCAAGGACTACTTCGCACTGACCCGCAATAGCGAACTGACCGATCAGACGTCAGCTGAGCAGGCGGAGCAGGATTCGTCCGAGCCCAAGATTGCCGAGAGTTTCGGCTCTCACGGTGCGGCCGCAGCATTCAGCCTGGCGGACGCAGAGAAAGCGCGCAAATCGCAGACCGAAGCGAGCGAAGAGGCCCCAGCGACGAGCCAGAAAGGCAGTGCTGGCGCCGACGCACCAGCGCCGAAAGCGGAAACGGAAACGGAAACGGAAGACGGCCCAAGTGCTGATGCGGCCCCCAGCGCAGAAGACGAGCGCATCGACTTCTTCTTCTTCTTCAGTCAGACGGGTGTGGATCCCGCGCCCGGCGCGGTTTCCGGTCCTGAGTACCTGGAGTGGATTGCCAAAGCCTCACTGAGCCAAGTCGTGCGTGCAGGACACGGTGATCAGACGACGGGCTCGGAGTTATCGCTGGTGCTGTTGGACAAGACGGGAACGGTCCGCCACGCCAACCGACAGTACACGCTGCGAGGACCAGAGGACTTCGCCGGCACCACCAACTCACTTGGCGAACTGCACCACAGCGACGTAATGGAGGGTGACTACACCCTCGAACTCACGCTCGAGTTCTTCGAAGGCGATGACCAAATCGTCGACAAATACACCTCGCCCGTCATCGTGCTCAAAGGTGGCGGACCACCCCAGGTGCGTTTGCTCGGCGCCGTCCCCCGTTGCAAGATGGCGCGACTCAGGGGCATGCTGTTCGATACGAACAAGGCGTTTCTACTGCCGTCCGCCATTGCCGATCTCAAACAGGTCCGGAAGATCTACGAGCAAAACAACCCGAGCAAGCTGCTCGTCGTAGGCCACACCGACACGACGGGAGATGCTTCGATCAACGACTCGCTCAGCCTGGAACGAGCTCAGGCAACCCTCGCCTACCTGGAAGACGACGTCGATACTTGGCTGAAGTTCTACGACTCCAGCGTGCGCGAAAGCCGCCGCTGGGGAGAGCCGGAGGACAACCACATGCTGACCGCCGTGCTCGGCGATTCGACGGTAGTCACCTCCAGCGACATGCAGCGCTTCAAGGAACAAAACGACGTCGACGAAGAAGGCGTGGGCACCCAGACGCGGCGCGCGTTGATCACCCGCTACATGGCGCTCGATGGCGAAGAGCTCGACTCCGGCGAATTCGACATCGAAGCCAAGGCGCATGGCTGCGGCGAGAACTTCCCCGTGGACGACACCGGGCAAGAATTGGACACCGCCCCAGAGGACGACAAGGAAGACGCGTTGGATCGGCGCGTCGAGTTGTTCTTCTTCGACACGGAGTTCGGCATCGCCCCCGCTCCCGTGGGGGACAACTCGCCCCCGGGCAGCACCCAGTATCCCACCTGGCGCAAGCTGGCAAAGCAAGCCTTCGATAGCGTCATCGTCGCGCCTCCAGGGATGCGGCCTTGTCGTGTCTTGCTGATTCGTGACGGCGAACCCCAAGCGAACACCGCATTCGCCCTGGAGTTCGACGGCCGAACGGCAACCGGAGTGACGACGGCCGATGGCTTCGTTCAAGTGTTCCTTCCGGAGTCGACGACGACGGCCGTGCTTCGAATCGTCGAGGACGATACCGAGATCGAACTGGTGTTCGGCAACCTGGCCCCGGAGACCGAAGCGTTGGGCGCCCAGCAGCGACTCAACAACCTGGGGTTCAGTTGTGGTCGGGAAGACGGCGAATTGGCAGATGTTGCCACTGCAGCGCTGCGTTTGTTCCAGAAATGCGCCGAACTCTCCGAGAGCGGCAAACTCGACACTTCGACGTCGACATCACTCAAGGCGCAGCACGGAAGCTGAGCAGCCAAAGCAGAGTGTGAGCCATGCCCAGCATAGAAGAGCTGTTGAAGAACACCATGTTCATGGAGGCCATCAAGGCCGATCCGAGTGGTCTGGAGCCGTTGGGGCCTGCAGGGCCATTCGACGCCAAGGCGCCGCCTGTCCCGCAATCAGTGATCGATAAGTCCAAAGATCCGAGCTTCGACGCCAGCAACATTCCCATTTGGTCTTGGAAGCACGACCCGGCGACACTCAACAAGATCACCGACATCGAGTGCCTGGTGCACAGCGTTGGTTTCAAGCAGCAGAGAGTCTGCAACGACATCGAGTTCTCAGACATCGAGCTCACCCATCGCGGCAAGAAGCTCACGCTGGAGTTGAACCAGAAGTTCTTGCTGGAGCGCCGCTTCATCGAGAAGGGCACAATCGACGGAGCCAACCCCCTGTGGCCCTTGCCCGAGAAGGTCGACCGTAGCCTGCTGATGATCTTTGCGTACGAACGCACGGGCGAGGACAAGATCGAACCTCCGAACGTGCCGCTGAACGCGGACAACTTCTTCCCGAGCGGCACGCCGAAAGTCAGCGTTCCTGATGGTGAAGGCCATGCCACCGTCGTGAGGAATCTGAGGATATTGGTCGCGATCGAGCTGGTGTGCTGCAAGGAGGCCAACGACTTCGAACCGTTTGGGATCATGGGTGCCGGCCGCCTCAATCCTCACACGATGGTCACGGCAAGTGAGCCCGTGAGCGAGATCAAGTTCGAGCTCTCGCTGCGCCGTCCCCGGGCCAGCGCCCACCACCACCATCACCACCATCACGATGACGGCGAGACCCACATGGCCTCGGAGTTATCCATTGGGTACTACACGGACACCAATCAGAACAGGGACCTGGGCGCTATCCTGGGCCTTCCGGTGCCCGTGTGGGAGCGCATCTTCGACTATGTACGGCACGATGAAACGACGTCTCCCAAAGTCGTGGTCGATCCCTCTCGAGGCGCCCGTCGAACCATGTCCGATGCTCTGGATGTCCCTCACGACCCGGGTTTGATCCCCTCTCCCATTCCCGTCGTCACCTTCGATAGTCGGGACCAGGAGGATCTGGAGAAGGTGCCGCGGCAGGGAGCCTACGACAACATTCACATCGCCCCGAAGATGCGCATCCCCGGACGCAGCACCTTCGAGAGCAACATGGCCCCCATTTGCGCCCACGATTGTCTGCACACCCACTGGCGTTGGGGCGAAGTGTTCAAGGTACTATCCGGCGGAAGGCACATCAACGGCTGGGACAACGCCATGCACCCGTATACGGTCAGCGGCGCGCCGCAAGTACCGCACAACCAGACGATCACCACCGCCCTGATCTCAGATACCTCGAACAAGGGGTTTCACTATCGTGTGGCCGTCAATGGCAGCGACCGCGCGGCAATGGCGCCCGGGATCTGGCAGATTGGCTTCCACCACGGTTGCGCCTACGCCCTGACCCTCGACTCGAGGTTCATCAAGCAAGTTCGGGCCATCTTGTCGATTCTGGTGACCGCAGGCAAGGTGTTGACGCCGCCATTCATTCCGCCAGTAGTGCCCATTCCGCTGCCCGACCCCGATGCGCTAACCCTCGACGATGTACCTCCAGCCGCGTTTGCCATTCTCTACGGGTACTTCTCCCTCGACCTGGGTGACATCATCGTGGACGAGCTGGGACAATTCCTGCGCATCGATCCTGCGGAAGACGCTCCAGACCAGCGACTTCTCCCAGCGGCAGGCAAGACGCTGACAGACTTGGAAGTCTTCTAGCAAGACTCGCCGGTCAGGGCGCGTAGTAGCTCACTCGATGGGCGGACTGCGGAGCTTTTGCGACCCATGCCCCGCCCTTCCCGTCACAGGCGATCGCGGTGTAGTGATCTGGCGTGGTCCAATCACGCTCGGTCCAAGTTCCTCCCTGCAGTCGAAACAAGTAGTGTTTGGTGATGGCCCAGCCGCTGGTCCCGTCGCCGCGCAAACACACCTGGCGTGGTGGTTCCGGACTCGGAGTGGGCCGGGCCCCCCGCTTCCATCCTCGTGCGGGGCCAGGCGCCGGGGAGTCGACGACCGATACGGCCTCGCCCCGCAGGTGAACCCAGCGCAGTGGTCCCAAAGCGACGACCACATCCTTGCGCGCGTCGACCACCGTCAGCATTTCTGTCGCCACAGCGCCAACGGCGTGCAGCGCGAGCTCTCCACCACTTTCATCGAGCGTTTGCAGTCCCGGCCGGTTCTCGAGAACAGCCCAACAGGTGCCCAACTCGCAACTGACGTCGAGGAGCGGCGCCTCGGTCTTCGACATGATCATGAGTGAGCCATCACTTGCAAGCCGCGCCATCGCGCCGGACGGTTCACCCCCAACGACGAGCAACTGACCGTCGGACATCGTGGACATGGCGCGAACTTGGAAAGGCAGTTCGACGCCCCAAGCTCGCTTGCCGCTTTCGTCGACTTGCCAGAAGCCGCCGCGCGCGTCCAAGACGAGCAACGTGGCAGGATCGAGCCACGCGGCATCGACGAGGTCGTATGGAAAGCGCACCGAGCTCGGCTGCCACTGACCGCCCAGCAGATGTGCCGAAGAACGCCCCAGCGCCCAGCCCTCGGGCTGGGCAGTCGTGACGGCTTCCGGAAGTCTCAACGCGAGTTGTGTCACCCGTTGACTCTCCACGTCGAGCCAGTCCAGCTGTTTGACGCCGTGGTCCACGATGCCACACAGGCTCAGCCCCGCGAACGACAGCCCGACCCAGAGGCTCTCCGACGTCGACCGCACTCGCTGCTCACGGCCGAAGTAGCGCCGAGAGCACGTTGCTGCGACGACGACGGCCAGCACCTCGCTTGCCGTCAGTGCCAAGAGCCACCACGCCGGCCCCACGAGCAGCGTCACGGCGACGTTGAACGCCACGACCAGTCCAACCAATCCCAGCACCACGAAGACTGCCGGACGGATCGCCCCACTCAGCGCCGAAATCGTCCGGAGCTCGAGTCGGTCCAGCGGGGCGCGTCGCTGCACGACGTTCACCGCCAGCAGCCACAGCAGGAGCAAGCCGCCGACCAAGATCAACCATCCAGCAGATTCGAGCAGCCAATACAGTGCCAACAAGCCGACCAGGGCGAGGCCGGCCAACATCAGCCACAACGCGATCCAGAGCGCCCCCATGGTCACATCCTCGACGGCATGACGGGCGTGCGGCACTTGCGCGGTGATTGGCTCGCGGAAGAACGACAAGGAGCAGTGACGCTAATCACTCGCGCAGTGTACACTGCCGCTTGCCAGCCGGCGCGCGCCACGGCTCCACGTTCGCCCAGTTCGCGTTCGAATGGCGCTATCCGCAACCTCCGTCAATCTCCGCAAGCCGGAAAAAACCGGTATGCTGCTGGATATGATGCGACTAGGGGTTTGGGGCAGCGTCGTCTGTGGGCTCGTCTTGATGGGAGCGTGTGGGGCTTCCCGCCTCCCGCCGGAAGTCCCGCCGGTGGCGCCGACGCCCATCGTGCCAGCGCCCGAGACGGACGACAGCGTGGAAGATGGGTTGGAGGACGGATTCACTCCCGCGCCGGACTGCCAGGCGGAGGGGGACCAAGTGGTGTGCGGCGGCGGCCTGTGTGAGCCGCTCGGCGACGGGACGTACGCTTGCGAGGGGGACCGCACCTGCCGCTTTGGCGAGGCGGGTGGCGGCAATCCACCGATCTTTTGTCAGGACGACGGCGGGACGCGGGAGAGAGAGAAAGAGGAGGTAGAAGAGGAGTCTGACGAGGCCGACCCCAACGAGTCCATCGACGGCTCGAAGGGTCCGTGCAGCGTCTCGATGATCGCGCACTTCAAAGCCTACACCGGTGCGTCCGCGCCGGTCGACTACGACCCGAACGAGGTGGGGCAGGCCAACCTAGCGCAAACCCAAACCGTGTACCTGCCATACGGCCACAAGATATCGTTCGACGTGAAGCCGAACCCCGATCGCATCGCTCCCTGGGGCGGCACTTTCTCCTTCGGGCTAGAGCAGAGCGAGCCGAACCAGGACGAGCTGAAAGAGGCATTGCCCACCGACGGTGAACGTCCCAGAGCGCACGTATCGAAAGACCAAGCCGAACAGCTCGCAGAGCGTTGGACAAACACCTGGTCAAAGCAGAAGAAGAAGTATCCGAAGGTGAAGCTCGGGCGCCGCCGCGCCCTGTTGAAGGTCAAGCTCACCGCCTACTGGGATCCCGACGACGAAAGCGTCGCACCCTGCGAAGCGAGTCGCGAGTTCACCATCATTCACCCCGACCCACCAAAAGGGCCGACGAAGCGGCTGAACCTCGGTGGCGAAGTTGGCAAAGCGAAAGCGACGATCAACGAAAGCAAACGCCCTGACGCAACGAGGCAGCGCAAGACCCGCGTCTTTCCCGAAGACAACCCGCGGCCGATCTACCGGCACCAGGGTTACTACGTCACGCCCGTCGTCACGTTCTGGAGCGTCCCTGGACCGCTCAACGCCTGCTGCGAAAAGCGAGACCGCAAGTACCGCGTGATTCAGTTCGCGCGTGCCTACACCGAAGGCGAGTTCAGCAAGCAGGGAAAAGACTGGAAGCTGGATGCCTCGCAGGCAGAGAAGCAGAAGGCAGAAAACGGGGCGGATCACGACCCGGCCTTCCCCGATACGCCACAGACCTCCTCCGCCGGCGGGACGCAAGAGCTTCCCGGCAAAGGCCTGCTCCAGATCGATGCGCCGGGCATCCCTCCGGCGTTGTACGACAAGCTCGCGTCATCGGAGAACCAGTCAACCTTCGTGCAACAGTTCGTGGCGCTCCTGGTTTGCGCCCACGCGCAAGCGACCACCGACGTCCATCACCTCCAGACCAGTGAGGTCAAGAGCGCCGCGGTCGTGACCATCCGCTGGACATTCCCCGGCAAAGGTGCCGCACCAATCGTCACCCTGAAGGCGGACGACCTCGCCGTCGACTGCGCCCCACTCGCCACGATCCTGGAGTGCAATGAGCTGAAGGACTCGTACGAGAAGCCCAAGCTCACGGACTCCCAGATCCCGCGACTGAAGACGAAGCCGCATGCTGCGCTGAAGACCGACGTCGAGCGGTGGGCGCAGAAGCCGGCGGAGAGCTTCGAAACGAAATGTGACTGATGAACGCGCTCGCGGTGGTTTAGCCGTCTCCGCAAGTGCCCACGACACGCCGCGGCGGAAACCCGAGCAAGTCCAAACGGCTCCAACCCCGTTCAGGAGGCTTAGAAACGATAGCTGCCGCCCAAGGCGACCACGGGTTGTGTGTGCCACACGTGTACGTGATCGCGAGTGGAGTCCGGGCCCAGCCCCAGAGCAGAGTTGGAAACGCTGAATTGGAACTCCACCCCTACCGCCGCACTCACGCCGAAGGCGTCCCCGAACCAGTGGGTCCCTCGAAACAACCCAGCGGCACGATACCCCGCTTGGCCGTGGTAGGAACCTCCTGAGTCCGGCTCCAATCCGATGTTACGACCGCGGATCTCGAGCGGTATCAATGCCCCGAACGACGCAACGAACTCCACGTCGAAGGGACCACCAGGGGGAACCAACCAGATACCCGCACTGGCGGAGAGGTCCCACGTCGTCGCATTCAGCTCCGTGGGTTCACCCTCATCGCCGGAGAAGGCGGCGCTCAACCGCGTCAATCCCGAATCGATGCCCAAGCTGAACCGCTCTGCAAACGGGACCTGCAAGCCCAGACGCACGCCCGTGCTCAGGTCGCTGGCCCCCTGACCACCGCCGTGATGTGTCACGCCAAGCGCTCCGAATCGCGCATCGAGATTCAGACGGTTACCCGGGGCGGCCCACTCCGAGCAGCCAGAGTCACGAGTCGGACACGTTTCACACTTCGGGCAGACTTCACATATCGTGGGTGATGGACACGGCGCACCGGTCCCCGGGACAGCAGCGCTGGGCGGCGGCGGCGCTGGAACCGCAGGCGCTGGACTCACTTCGGACGCAGCCGCAGAGCCACCAGGCGACGACACCCCCTCGTCTCGCTGCATGAGGTGCTGCACGATCAAGCCGACGTCTTGCGCCGTGTCGTCGGGCGCCCCGGACATGAGCAACGAGCGGGTCAACTCAGTGTCCGAGGGCTCGTAGCGAATCAACAGCTCCCCGCCACCGCTCGCCGTAATGGTCACCCAAGCCTGCTCCGCAGGCACGTCGGCCTGAAGACGGCGGCCCGTTTCCTGTGCGATGGCTTGTTCGATCCGTTGCTTCAGTTCGCCATCCAACTCGCCAACGAAGCGGATGCCCAGCGGGGGAATGTCTCCGGCGGTCGCGGAGGCACCGAACAGCGAGACGGCAACGAGGGCACGGAGCACGAGCGGGACGTTCATGCCAAGCAATTGCCGCTCGAGCGGACGGCGTTCATCCTAAATGGGCTCGACTCCATTCTCTGTTGCATCGAATGAGCGTCCGCGAATCGCGCTCGCTCATTTAGGTCGAGTCGCAGCGGTCTTCGGTTGGGTGACCGGTGCGGGCACTGTCAGAACACGAAATGAGGTGAACGTGGGCATGAGCAACGGGAATGAGCCTATCGTGCTCCAGCGTCCAAGTGGTGCCGATGACGACTAGTCTAGCCCTCCAGCCCAGCTTGCTCGCCGACGAGCAGGAGTTCGTTCGGCGACTCCAGTCCGGCGATGTGGAAGCCCTGAGTCGCGTCTATCGCGAGCACCAGCGTGTCCTGTGCTCATTTGCAGCGCGCCTACTGAGCGATCCGATCGCCGCCGAGGACTTGGTCCATGATGTCTTCGCCATGCTGCCGAGCGTCATTCACCGCTACCAGCCAGATGCTTCCCTCCGCGGTTTCCTGCTGGGCATCGCCAGCCGACGCGCAAAACATCACCTGCGCTCCGCCAGGCGGCGGCGTGGGCTACTCGAACGCTTCGCGCAACTGCCACGCTTCACCGCCCACGCGACGCCGGAAGAAGACGCCAGTAAGCGCTCCATGGTGAACGCACTGACTCGAGCGCTCGACCGTCTGTCGTTCGAGCATCGCCTGGTCTTCACCATGTGTGACATCGAAGAAATGAGCCCCGAGGAGGCGGCGCAGGTACTCGCGATCCCTGGGGGCACGGTGCGCTCACGCCTGTTCCACGCGCGCAAACAAGTGCGTCGTGAATTGAGCCGACGGGGGGTGGACTATGGACATTGAGCTCGATCGAGCTCTCGCGGCGTACCGTGAAACGCATCGCGCCGAAGCGTTGAATACGCCCGCGCTCGAAGACCGCATCATCACCTCGGCGTTGTTGCGACGGCAGTCACCTACCGCTCTGGAGCTGCCGGCAATCCGCGCGATGCTGTCGGTGGACAGAATCCTGCGAACTCGCGCGCGGAGTGGCTTGGCGTTTGCCATCACCTTCGTCCTGTGCGGCGTCGCGTACGGCTTGACGGACGATGGCCGTCAGCACTTGCGCAACTTCGTCGCATGGCTGCGCCCCTCCGACCCGGCGAGCACCGCAGCGTCGGGTGTCGCGTCGCAGTCGAGCCCACTGCCATCCTCACCCAAGAGCTACTCAGACTCGACGCCTGCCGCGGACGAACCCTCAACACCTACGCACGACGAGCCCCACAGCCGAGTGGCCCTCGAGCCCAGCCCTTCCCTCGCTCCACCCGAACCCCAACGGCGTTCGACACGTTCACTTGGGATCTCCACGAGTTCGCGCGAAATCAGCCCGACGCAGGTCGCCCCAAGTGAGGCAACACCTTCGCACCGCGAGCTCTACCGTAAAGCTCAACGCCTGTCGCGCGCGGGTCAACATGAGTCGGCGCTCACGGCATGGGACGAGTACCTCACCCGCTACCCCCATGGCCCACTGCACGTGGAAGTTCGCTTCAACCGAGTTCGGAGTTTGATTCGATTGCGGCGCTACGCAGAAGCACGGGCCGCCTTGCAGCCATTCGCTCGTGGGGATCACGGTCGCTACCGTCAGGAGCAAGCCTTGTCACTGCGTCGCAGCCTCGCGAGCGCCGACGACACACCATGAAACTGCTGACGCCCCGGTCCGCCAACTCCAGAAGCGAAAGGTAGGCCTGCTGCGCGGTGGGAGGGAACCGAACCGAGTCGCGAGGGGAGGTGCCGCTCACTCAGTCATCAGGCTGTTTTGCTCGACCTGAACGCGGTTGTCGGAGCAGAACGTGCAGTTCGGCCCGTAGAAGTACTTGCGGCTCTCGGTATCTCCCATCAGGTGGGCTCTGAACCACGCGGCCGCCGAAGAAAGAGAGACGCCTCCCGCCCCCTGGTACACCCAGCTACCGTGGTCCGCGTTCAGTTCGTCGAGGAAGAAGGCAGGCTGGTCCGTCACCGTGAGAAAGGTGTCCCTGACGCCAGCACAATCTACCGTGGTGTCTTTGCCGCCGCAGAAGAACAGCATCGGGGTATGAACACCGTTCAGCTCCCTAGTCCCGCAAATCGTTGCAAGAGCTTTGTAGCGCGGCTCGGATGCAGACATGCAAGTCGACATTCCGCCATAGGAGTGACCAAGTTGGCCCATGTTCGCCGTATCGAGGCGGTTGTAGTAAGGACTGCTCGGGTCCTCAGCCTGCTCGAGTATCCAATCGAGGCCTGCAATCGTGGGGAGAGGATCGCCTTCGGCGGTGGCGGTGCTGAGCGAAGCAACCACGACGAAACCATGCGAGGCGAGGTGATTCAACAGAGGTGAATATTGCCCGCACCAGCGGTTGGCGCCCGAGTCGACGATACAATCCGGGGGGTTCTGTTCGGGGTTGTCCCTGTACCCATTCGCCCAGATGAGGACCGGGTGACAGTACCCGCTGTCGGCGAGGTTCGCCGGACGGTACACGTTGAAGCGTTGCTGTTGATCCCCGTAGATCGGATCGGGGACGACACCCGCCAAAGGCCCCACGTTCTTGTCAGCCGCGACCTGAAACGGGCCCGCCCTCGTCGGATCGGCGGCAGGCAAAGCCTCACCGACGCAGCTGCTGAGCAAGCCACCTTCGTCCGTCCCAGTCGCGCCGCCGGCCTCGCTGCCTTCATCCGTTTCACTGCCGGCTCCGCCTCCCCCAAGCTCGCCGCCCGCGCCAGCATCCTGGCCATCTGCTACTTCAGGCACAGCACCGTCGAGCGGCACATCATCCACGGTTGCGCCGCCCGCACCGCCCACGACATCGCCAACGGGCCCCACTCCGCCGGCACCGGTGCTCGCGACGCCGACCACACCGCCAGCGGGCCCTGTCTCCGCCGTCGCGCTGGGAGACGCTGCGGTAGGAGACGCTGCGCCTGCGCCGCTGGGAGGTGTCGCGCCTGCCGGGGGGTTGGAGCCGCTTGGATTGACCCCGCCGGCCGCGGCCGCACCCGTAGCGCCGCCGCCCAATCCGCCGACGCTCCCACTCGTGGACGGAACTCCGCCTGCTAGCCCGTCGCCAGCTTGCCCCGAACTCGCCCCGCCTGTCGCGGGCAGCGCTCCTTCCGAAGACGCGGGATCACCCGTCGGTGAACACCCGCAGGCAGCTGCCGAACCCACTAGGCTAACGAGGAAGATAGATCGAATCATGGTAGCTGCGAATTCCCCCAACGAGAGAAACCGATCACGGCGATCGGAGTTGGGCGGGGCTTTTTCTGATCCAGAGGGCTTGCCAGCTGGGCCGATTCGAGAGGCACGCAGCGCAGCGGGCGCCCGACTTGGGCCCATCGTTCGTGCTTCGTCCCCGAGCGGATGGAAGCATGGTGGTCGAGGGTTTGGGTCGCAATCATGGGACGCAGCTGACCATGGACGAGAGCGCAGTCCTCCACGTCGGGGGCGGTCGCTTCGAGAAGGCGCCCGCCCCCGAGTCATCGAGGTAGCGATGAGCGGAGTTCCCCGTCAACGCATCCGTCGGATCAGCCACGCCATCGCCAGCAGCACGAGTATCAGGAGCAGCAGTCCCAAGACCGCGATCAGCCAACGCGGCATTTTCGCTTCGGGTTCTGGCTCGGGTTGAGCCGGTGGGGGCTCGAACTCCGTGCCGTCTGGCGCCATGCCCGTCTCTTTGGGGAAGTGCAGTGCGTCGGCGTCCTTGTTGAGTTCGGCGATCTCCTCCGGTGTTGGGACACGTTTGCTTTCGGGCTTCGCGCCATAGCCGATGGCCTTCTTGAACTGTTCGTCCCCGAAGCCTTTGCTCTCGAAACTGCCGTCCTTTGCGGCCGCGGCTAGCTGGGAGAAGCGCAATGCTCCCTTCTTCGTGAAGTGACGGTCGAGGGCGGCCAGCGCCGAGGGGCCGGTGATCGAGATCAAGTGTGCCCGTACACCTGCGACCGTTTCCTTCCTCATACCAGCGACGTCCAGCTTGAAGTCTTTGGCAACGATAGCGAGATCCGCGTTCAGCGGTACGTACAGCGTGTCTCCTGCCTCCAGCTCGGTTCGAACCTTCAACGGGCGCCACCCTTCGCCACCGACGGGCCAGTGCAGAACCTGCCGAGCCTCCTGGACCGTTGCGCCTTCCGCTCGGAGCGAGAGCACACCGGGCTGCGTTGCAGAAGTCGGAAGCCGCTCGGCGTCAGCGGAGCCAGACTCGTCATCCTCGGGCGGCAGAGGCGGAATGGGTTCGCAGCCCTCAGGATCGAGCAAACAAGCCCGCACGTCGACCTGGAGGAACCTGCAGTATCTGCCGGGGCACAGCCTTCTTTCCCGTTCGAGGACTTCGTGGAGGTCGAAGTCGAAGGTTCCCACCAACAGCGTTGCCTTGCGTACGCTTCGGTCCTCGCACGCTGTGTTGTGGCCCATGCCCTGCAGCACTCCACGCCACTTGCTACAGGCTTGGGGATAACCACACGCCTCCCCTTCCATGCAGACGCTCATGCGTGGCGGGTCCGGCATGTTGTTGTCGGAGTAACCACGTGGAGTGGCGCCTCCCAAGAGAAACTCGGGCGTCTTGACGAGCAGCCCGCAGCCTTGCCGGAGTTTGCTCGTGAGCTCTGCCGGGGGCAGACTCGTCGCAGACGTGTTGAGGTCGACGGCGGAAGCCGCTCCTTGATTGAAGAAGGCCGTCAACGCCTCTTCTTCCGTCTTCGCGTCGGTAACACCGGTCAGGCCGCTCGGCAGCGTCCGCTCGATGGTTGGATCTTGGATCATCCGGTCCTTCAGCATCGACCAGACCTCCGCGACGGTCAGAGGCGCATCGGGGTTGGCGGCATTGAACGTCGCCGTCTCGCTGACCAAACGATCGATCCAGTCGTCGCTATCTAGGGCCTTGCCACTCTTCACGCACAACCCGACGCTCGCCTCCAGAGCCAGCAGCGACTGAAAGTTCACGTCCGCAAACCCGGGCTGAGTGTCTCCGAAGTACTGGCCCAACTCCGCGTCGAGGGGAGATGGATAACCTCCATCCGTGAATCGTCTCGGCTGTTTCCAGTTCAGGGTCGACGCGATTGTGCGGAGTGTGGTGTTGACTCGCCAACGGTTGACGAGATGCCCCTGGCCGTTGGCCTGTTCGTGCGGCAAGGGGTTCGGCACCACTGTGGGATCCGCTTGTTCGAACGGCCCGAGTACCATCGGCAGTTCGTAGGCAGACGTCGCCTGACTGATGGCCGGTGCTCGGCGCGCAAACCAGTTCGAACTCAGTATCTTCTCCAGCACCGCCTTGAGCGACCAGTGGTTCGGCAAGAACGTGGACTCGGTGAGGGACTGGAGTGCGTTGCGTTGCTTGGCATTGCGTGGGAAGCCGTGGTCGATGGTCAACCGATGCCCCATCACGGACGCCCAGATCCCGTCCACCAGGTTGCTGGCGGTCAGGTAGGCAAAAGCTTCGTCGGGCGCAACGTCGGGCACGTGGCTGGTGTTGCAGTCATCCGGATCGAACACCGAAGCACCGTCGTTGATCCACTGTTCGATCAGCGCGACGCCTTCGGTGCCGAGCCCACCACCACCAGGCGGCATGCGTGGCGGACTCGTGGTCGCGCTCACACGACGATAGAGCTCGGAATCGCTGGCCGAGCCAGCAACGACCCGTTTGCTGAGCGTGGAGTTTCCGCCCTGTGTGTCCGCGTCCACCAGCACGACCGACAGATCGCCTGTCAGATCCATCCCAGCTGGCGGAGCGGGCTGACTGTGACAGCCGACACAGTTGGAGGCAAACAGCTGCACCACATCGCAGTACTGTTGTTCGTTGGGCGGCAGCAGCGGATCGCTCGCGGGGAATCGTTCATAGCCGTCCTCCAAGTCCTCGATACCCTGGCGCAGGGCCGCCTCGAGCTCCCACACCGCGAGCTTCGGGTTGGTCGCGCCATCCAGACTGCCAAACCTTGCCGTCTCGTAGTTGGACGTCGTAGCCGGCAGTATCCGGAAGTCTTGGTGCAGGACGTCACCGTCGTTTTGCGGCGCTGTGACGTCCGTGTTCTTCGCGCAGTCGCCGGACATACCCCACGGGCGAATGCCACTGCCCTCTGCGACTGGCTTTCGGACGTCACCCCGAAAGATGGGTCGTAAACGGCTGAGCACCGCAGTGGCATCATAGTAGTCGCCGAATAGCGCCTTCTCCGGATGGCCGCTGATGGCCCAAAGGCGTCGCCAAACGATGTCCCCGTCTTCGTTCTTCTTGTTGGAGGTGGAATAGGTCGGGTTGTGACACCTGAGGCAAGCGATGTCGCGATTGAGGTACGTTCTCAGGAAGTGGTCAGTGAGTTCGGGTCGCAACTCGGCGGTGCTCCGTCGCCGCGTCGACATCGCGAACAGGTTGGCGCGGTACACGGGCGAAAGGTCGTCCAACACGATGGCCGAGCGCAGCAAGTCGGTCATGTTCCAACCCGTCGGGCCTCCGGCGGCAGTGGGTCCATTGTCGCGAACCCATTCGGCCAGTGTGGGGTCCGGCGTCGGCAGCGTTGGATCGCCCCAGCAATTCGCGTCTTGCGCGGCACCGACCCCACCCAGGATGTCGCGCTTCATGCGAACGATATCGACCAGAGTGTCGGACCAATGGTCCACGAAAGCGGTGTCTTGCATCAGCATCCGAATGGCGGTGGGGCGCCCGTAGAGCTGAGCGATGTCAGCGACGACCTCTACTTCGTTCACGCCATAGGCGCGTCTGCCGAGGAGCACCGGAAAGGCCTCGCGAGCAAAGCTGGGGTCGCCCTCGTCGTCCGACTTGGGGTTGGGAAACGTGATGCAAGAGAGCGCCGTCAGCGCCGCTACGACGACAACGACGAGGTGCCGTGGAGCGAGTCGCGAACTTCGGCGCGCGCAGGTGAACTCAGAGGCCAAGAAGCACCCCCTTCAATCGATCGCGAATCGCGTCTTCGGTTCCTATTCCCGTCTTGACCGCGTCACTGAAGTCACCGAACCGAAAGTTGCCGTCCGCAAACGGGTCGACCCCAGCGACCAGAAGCATCATGGCCTTTATGTCGGTCGCGGAGTAGCGGTAAGGCCCCGTCGTGTAGCCGTCGGCGTCGATGGCGCCGAGGATGCTGCGACCTCCGGCCTCCGTCAGCGGTCCACCGCACAGCAAGGTCATGCCACCGACCGTCCAATGGTCGCGGCCATTGTTCGCGTTGATCGTCGGCGTGCGATTGAATTCCGTACTGAGCACCACCATCGTGGTATCCAAGTCCAGCACCCCATCTGGGTTGGCCGTCGGATGTTGGATGATGTCGGCGAGGTGGTGCATCACGTTGTAGATGTTCGCGCTCGTGTGCAACAGGTGCCGCTGTTCGCCCGAACCGTGGCTGTCGTACGTGCCGGCGATGCCAGTATCGATGACGCAGACGTGCCGCGCAGGGCCGCTGGTCAGCAGTGATGCCGCGGCCTGTAGCATCGTCTTGATCCCCGGAGCACTTAGCGGATTGCCACCCGGCAGCTCGGGGCACACTGCCACGGCGGTATCCCTAACCAGCATCCCGCCGGGAAAGAGTGCCTGCATCGCCGGAGCTTGTTCGAGCAGCTCGGCGGCGACCCAGTAGCTCTCGAAACCATCCGAGCGCACGGGGCTACCTCCACCACGGAACCTCAATCGGTCGCGCTGCTCGTGGCGCAGTGCCAGCAGTAACTCGTCAGACTCCGCACTGATACCGTTCCGGGCGAGGTTGTTGACGAATGCGTCATTGTCCTGAACCCGGATGACGACAGGGCGAGCAAACCCGGGGTGCGTCCCCGTTTCTGCTGCCGCACTGGCGCCAAACCCGTCACTGCGATGCAACACGAACGAAACGGGTAGCTGTTGCGATGGGTCCACCACCCGAGCGCGACGTTGAATCGCCGCGCCCGTTCCGGCACGACGAGGGTTGCCGAGGGTCAGCCCCGAAAGCACGTAGGGCACTGCGGCCTCGTGCGGCGGAAACTCGTGATACTGGGTCACCATCCGGCAGCGCGAGAAGATGTCGGAACGCTGATGCAGGGGTCTGGTGGGAGCACCCCAGTAGATGTTCCCACCTCCGGACTGAGCCTCGAACAGCGCCGAATTGTCGTAGGCGGTGGGGACATCGGGAGGTTGACACGGAAAGTCTGCTGTGTGCAGACCCCAGTTCATGCTGCTCAGCGGCAGGTCTCCGAGTCCATAATCCGTCAGGGTCGGCGAGGCCCCACCAGGCAACCAGAACGACTCCCACTGTGAAGCCCCACCACGCAGGAATATCTCCAGTATCTTGTAACCCTCGTGGGTATCACACGTCCATCCTCCGACGGAGCCGGAGATGGATCCCCAGCTTCCGGGCTCGCAGTGGTGATCGGCCCACGCCGTCCGGTTGAGCACCCCGATGCCCAACGCCCCCAGGGCAACACCAGCGCCACCCGTTGCTAAGAACCTCCGCCGACTGTCCTTCATACTGACTCCCTCCTTTGAGCACGCACCGACGAGGCCACGACTCTTTGGTGTACGCAGCTGGTTTTCGCTGCAAGCGTCAGACGTTAACGATCAGAAGCGTCTCATCAAAACCAATTCTCAGTGAGGAACGCAGTTTGTGCGCATATCTCCCAAGCACTGAACCACAAACAGCCAGTGTTACTGAGTGCCGTAGGAGAATGCCCAGCAGGTTCTCTCACGACTCGAGTGAACGCCGCGCCACTCATTAGAATCCGCCACAAACGGGAAGACCCGATAGCGTTGCCACTCGCTCGCCGAAACGCTCGAGTGCGACCAAAGCTGCGTCACACGAAGTGGCCGAGACCTCGTGCGCGCGGAGATCCAGCCTCCGAGGCCCCCGATCCACCTCTTCTCTGCGTCGATCCAGCTCTGGCCTGCGCGAGATCGGCTTCCGTCTGCGTCGATCCAGCTCTGGCCTATCTCGATCCACGATTTTTCTACGCCGATCCAGCTTCGGTCTATCCCGATCCAGTGCTGGGCCTCGTCGCGACACGAAAACGAGGAGTCCAGACGCGGTACTGGACAGACCGAGGCTGGCTCTCGCCGAAGCGCACGGTCGAGCGCCAGGTGACGCTCACTGGCGGCCACCGTCGAACCGCCTACGGCGCGTAGCCCGGCAGCTCCACGACGTAGGTGTCGACCGTGTTGCCCCCACCCCAGTCCGAACCGAAGAGAACGCGCGTCCCCGAGGGGCTGATCGTCGCGTGCGGCTCAGCCCAGTAGTCTTGCGGCCCATTCTTGCCGTGGGAACGGTGGTGGGCGATGCGGCACACCTCGCCCGTGTTGGTGTCGGCGAGCAACAGCTCGCTGTCGAGCAGCCTCTGACCGTCGAAGTCGTTACCGACGATGGACACGGACACCCATCCTGGTGCCTGGTGCGCCACCGCGGAGATGTGCGTTCCCGACGGGGGATAGAGGTAGCCGGTATCCTCGCCGACAATCACGCGGCTGTCTCCAGAATCGAGTTCGAACACGACCAGCGTCCCGACGCCACTGCCTTGGCGCCCAGGGTCGTAGGCGACGATGTTCAACGTGTCACGGCCGTTCGCCAGGCGACCCAGCGACGCGTGGTCGTAGGGATTGTCGAGGTCGAGTGTTCGCAGGAACTCCATGTCCCCGTCGTAGATATCGCCTGCGAGGTAAACGGTGTTGCCGCTCGGAGCCACCTGCGGGCCGAGCTCCGCATCGCCCACTCGTCGACTCTCGGAGTCGGTATCGACGTGATAGACGAACGCCTCCGAAGAATCCTCGCAGACGAACCCGAGGGTGTTCCCGTCCCAAGCGAAGTACATCGGGTCGCCCCCGGCTGAAGCCGTGCACCCACCCTCGAACTGATGCAGCACTTCCCTGCGGTCTTCGGAGACCGAGTAGCGGATGAGCTCGTCACCTTGCGCGAACAACATCACGTCTGGGTCCGTGGGGTGCCAATAGAACTGCTCGAGATCGGGCGGGCTGATGTCGAGGCGGCGAAGAAACTCGTAGCTCCGCCCATCGTACAATCGATGCCCACCGCCAACCTCGTACAGAACGAGAAGCGTTTCGTCGGCATTCCAAGCCTGGATCGTCGAATAAGCGGGCTTGATGACGTCACCGCCCGTTTCACTCTCGACGTCGCTGATGCGCACGATGCGCGTGCCGAACTCGGGATCGGTCGCGGCTTCGAGCGCCGCTGGTTTCGCAAGCGAGCTCATCGGGTGGGGATCTCGATCCGTGACGAGCCCGTCGCAACTCGCCAGTCCACTCGGAGCTTCCTCGCTTGCGGGCGCGGGTGGGTCGCCCGTAGCCCCGCCGCCAGCGGGCTCCGCTTCATCCGTGGACGTCGAGGGTTCACCCGCATCCGATTCATCCGTAGGCATCGAAGGCTCACCCGCAGGATCCGATTCATCCGTGGATGCCGATGCTTCACCCGCAGGTTCCACCTCATCCGTAGACGTCGAGGATTCATCCGCGGGCTCCGCTTCGTCCGTGGGCGTCGAGGGTTCCGACGGCGCACCTCCGTCGGCGCTATCGGCCTCGTTGGCGGTGGAGCAAGACAGAGCCAAGACGGCTCCGAGAACGACGCGAGACACAATCACGACAAGAGGCTACGGCAACGTTCCCGCAGAGTCCAGCGGCAGACGTCCGCAAGCCCAGGCCAAGAGCCGCAGGATGCCGGCGGCATCGTTCACCTACCGCCTAAGTGACTGACACACGCCCAACACCTCGACGGGATGGCTCATCGCACTTCGATGGCTCATCGCACTTCGAACCCGCGGCGCGCACTTCTCGACTTGACGCCCTACGGCAGCCTGGCATCTTGTGCTCATGTCAGGGGACGACGTTTTCGACGCGAAGCGAGCAGCGCGCTTCGCATGGCGTGTTGCGCTCGGCGATGACGGGGATCTGGGAGACCCGCTGCTTCCCTCATCGCGCAGGCGAAAGCCACTGTCTTTGCCTGAGGCACGCGCGGCATGCCAGGAGCTTGCTGGATTGGTGCGGCGCGTCTGGGCCATGACAGATGTGGGGCGCCGCGCCCATGCGACAGTGGCGTTGGCGGAGCGCGCCGTGGACTTGGGTGTGCCCGTTGCGGGTCTGGATGGTCGTGACGCCGTGCGTCTCTGCCGCTTGATCAATCGGTATCAACACATGATCCCGGCGCAGTTGCTGCACGACGTGGCGGGCCCCCTGAACTTCGCGACGCTGGATTCGGATGAGCTCGCCGAGCTGGTGGTCGAGGTGGTCGAGGCGGGTGGTGAAGCCCTGTTCGCTGCAATGAGCTTTGCGCATGAGCGGCCTGCAGGGGGGCTCCCCGAGTTGGGAGCGCGGCTCTTGCCCTATCTCGAACAGACGGCGAGTCGCAGTCAGTGTGAGCAGGCCGTCGTGTTCGCGGGTTGGGCGCGAGACGTGGGGGCCGTCGCACCGGCGCTGCGTCGCTTGCTCCTTGGTCGTGATCTGCTGTTGCGCCTGCAGGCCTTGTTGACCTTGGTCGAACTAGACGCCTTGTCCGCAGACGACGTGCAGGCTTTGTTGGAGGATGCTGTCGTGCGTCCTCCACCTCGCGGCAACGGCAGGTGGAATGAAGCAGCCTACCATTATGCGTTCGAATTGGCGCGGGCGGTGCGCCGGCTTCGTCCCCCCCAGGGCTACCGTCCACTTTGTGCGATTCTGCGCCACGAGTGCGTCTTCGTGCATTATGAACGGTACGGCGTCGACGACGGCTTTGCTCTGGACGCTCTCGCCGCCGTTTGGCCCGAGCGAGCGCTCGAGGCGATCGATCACCGCCTGCAGGCACGCTTCCTCGGGCAGCGCCACGACGCTGCGCGCGCCTGCGGTGCACTGCCCCGGCATCTGGCCCAAGCGCGGCTGGAACTGGCGGTTTCAGATGAACTCCCTATCGTGCGAGAAGCTGCGCGAACCGCCTGGAAGGCTTGTTTCTGCAAGGAATGCCCGCTACAAATCGAGCTTCCCATCCAAGTCGAGGCACGAAGCGACGAGTTCGACGCACACCTGGAAGCGCTATCGGGCAGAGAGCCCGACCCTGCCACGATCGCGAAACTCGTTGCCCGAGCGCCGGAGCGCGAAGCGCTGGCGCTGCTACTCTGGGTGTTGCAGCATGATGCCGTCCGCGCCACCTCCGATCTGCCGCGGCGACGAAGCGAGTGGGCCGAGCTCCTGATCGAGCGCTTTGGTGACCCTGCCTTCGATGGCTTGTTGCTGTTAGCGGAACGACAGGCGCTGGCACGGGTCGACAATGGTTGGCTCCAGGCCTTGGTCCACCTGGTCAAGAAGCCCTGGTTCGACAGCACGCGCCAGAAGCGACTGCAGAACCTCGCCCAGCGGCTGTTGCTAGCCCCCAGCCGGTGCGGTGTTGGCCGCGACGTGCTCCGCGCCCTGCAAGAGCTCGGCGCACCCGCGACCTGTGTCGACATGCTCTGGGCTCTGTCTTTCGAGAGCGATGAGGTCGAGCGCGATGCCACCATTCGACGCTCCGACAACCGCTTCGAAGCCATCGAGGCGCTGCAAGCAGTCGGCCCGAACGACGCGCTCGACGCGCGGGTTGGCCGAGCTCTCGCTACGGCGCTCGATGCAGGCGAGCTCGACGTGAGTTGCCGTCTGCTCATCCTCGCCAAAGGGCGGCGTATCGCGGACTTGCATGCGCTGGCTGAACGAGCGCTGGCCTTGTCCGCCGTCGCGCTCGACAGCAAGCCCTCGCGCGCTGCGAACAAACTCGCGTCCGGGAGCCTTGCCGCGTTGTCCCATATCGAGCGGTTGGACGAGGAGCGTCTCGTTGGCTGGCTCCGCGATCCCGAGACGCCCCTTTTCACCGCGGCGGCGCGGCATGTCCGGCGGCAGGACGCGGCCCTGCTCGAACTGCTGCGGGCTGCTCTCGACTCGTCAGCAAGGGGGGGAACCTCGGCGGCGGTTGCCGCAGAGCGTTTGCTCAGCCACGGCGTTGTGCCTCCAGACAACCCGATCCTACTTCCTCTCCTCGAACGTCTACCCCCAACGGCGGTCTGCGAGCTACTGGCGACGTGGGTGTATCTCAGTGACGACCACAGTCCCTTCGCCCCCCACGTGGTGGAGCTCCTGTGTTCGGACGAACTGTCCATAGCTTCCCGCGGCTTCGACTTCGCCCAAATGATGACGGAATCCAAACAGACTGTGCTTCGCCAAGCCCTCGGGCGTGGCGTTCACACCGAACTACGAGATCGCGTGCTCCAAGCCGCTGACGAACCGACGAGCGCCGAGCTCTACTTCACGGACTACGACGACGCGTGAGATCCTGCCGGTTCGCAGCGTGTGCGTTCGTGCCCACTGGGGTTTGTTCAAGGATTCCGACCCCTTCGTGGGCAGCGTGAGCGACAGTCCAGCGCCCGACCTCACGCTCGCCATTCAGCTCGACGTCGAGTGACGCGGGCGTCGTTCGACGACGCCGAGCGGCTCGATCAATGGTAGCTTCCGTGACCGTGCGCTCGAACACGCGGCAAAGAGCAGTCCGGAGTTTGGCTGCGCTGCTCCTCACATTGGCCCTGGGCGGTTGTGGGTCAGAGGCTGGACTCCTGCTCAGCGGTCCAGACTTGGAGACCTTCGAACGGGCGCCCTTGGCGCGCGAGCTCCGACTCACGACGAATGAACCCACCACGGTAGAGGTCGTCGTGCGGAGGGGTAACCGCGTGGAGTGGCAGCGACACTTCGACGATCCTGCGACCCGCCATGCCCTACCCCTGCTGGGCTTCGTGCCGGATGAAACCTACTCCGTCCAGGTGACCCTTCACGTGCCAGAGGGGGATAGCGTGGAGCTCCCCGAAGCGCTGACGGTCACCACCGATCCACTGCCCGATGACTGGCCGCCGATGCAGGTCCCGACCAGCACCCCGGAGGAGATGGAGCCCGGGTACACGCTGCTCAGCACCCGCTCCCGCACCGATCAAACGGACTACATGATGGTGCTCAACGAGGCTGGTGAAACCGTGTGGTACTCGGATCGCAGCACCAACGAGCTGCGCCAATTGCCAGATGGCAACCTCCTCTTCCTCGGCGCGGACGACGATGTCCGACTCATCAACATGTACGGGGAGCTGCTGCAAAGCTGGCACGGCACCTGGCAAGAGGACCCAGCCAAGGGAAGCGTGCTCGTGAACGTCCCCTTGTTCCACCACGAGGTATTCCCGATGGTGAACGGGAACTTCCTCTCGCTCTCACGGCAGATCACAGACATCGAGAGCTACCCGACGAGCTACACAGACTTCGACAGCACCGCCCCTGCCGAAGTGTTGGACGACCTCATCGTGGAGTTCGCCCCGGACACCGGCGAGGTCGTTCACCTCCATTCGCTGCACGACATCCTCGACCCCACCCGCATCGGCTACGACTCGTTGTCCCAAATGTACGGCGCTTTCGAGTGGGGGCACTCCAACGGAGTCGTCCACGTGCCGGAGGACGACTCCTTCATCGTCTCTATTCGTCACCAGGACGCGCTCGTGAAGATATCGAGGGACACCGGTGAGCTGATCTGGATTCTCGGACCCCACGGAAACTGGGACGCCGAATTCCAACCGTACCTGCTCACCCCCGAAGGCTCCGATTTCGAATGGCCTTACCACGCCCACGCGCCCCAAGTGACGAGTTCGGGCACCGTGCTGCTCTTCGACAACGGCAACGCCCGGGCACAACCCCCGGATGAGCGCATGGCGCCCGAGGACAGCTACAGCCGCGCGGTCGAGTACGCCATCGATGCCGAAGCCATGACCATCTCCCAGGTGTGGGCCTATGGTGGCGACGCCGACGAGCGCCTGTTCTCAGCGTTCATCAGCGACGCCAATGCCCTACCGATGACCGGCAACGCACTCGTCACTTTTGGAGCGCTGGTTCACATCGACGGCAAGCCACTCGACACGACCGCCGACAACAACTATGGCGCGCGCATCGTCGAAGTCACTCGTGACTCGGCGCAGACGAAGCTCTTCGAGCTGGTGATCGACGACGGTATCGACGACCAAGGGGGATGGACCGTCGCCAGGGCCACGCGGATCTCGAGCTTGTACGGGGATTGAGCTGTCGGACGCCGCCTCATCATCGCGATGAGCAGTCGCCGCTGGCCGCCGTCAGCCGTTCAAGTCGAGCGCCCAACACACCCCGACCTCACCGTTGCCGATGACCTTCGACGAGAAGTACGGCGGCAACTTCGTATGCGCGGTGAAGTAGATGCCGACGACGAGCAAGGCCGCGCCAGAATAGGCGGGTTTGACGTCGTGGATGAGCTTCTTGACGTCAGTCTCCAGGCCCTTGACGAAAGCTCCCCGGTTTTCGAAGGATTGCGCTTTGAGCTCGACAATGACCTTCTGCGCCACGGGTCCCGAATCATTCAGCAGATAGTCCGCAGCTTTCTTCGTCTTCACGAAGACGTGCTGTTCGCGAAGGATGTCGTAGGTGCTGTTGTGACTGAGAATGTTGGCATAGATGGACGCCTGCGCCCATCCCTCCCAGCCACCTTTCTGAGGCCACATCAGCCCGATCTGGGTTTCGTTCTGAAGCACCCAAGCTTCCACATTCTCCAAGAATTCCTGGTACGACAGTTGCGTCATGTTGCGTTCTCCGTTGACTGATGGTGATGAGGTCCGGCGGCCTTGTGCCGCCGAGCTGCGCGCCCTCGTGCAGCTCCCCACGACCTAGCCTTCGAGGCGCCGGAGCACCATGACAGCCCATTTCATGGGGGCGCTTCTCTCTTGGATCGGGTCAGCCCGCGCCACAAAAAGGTTCCTTACCGTGCAAGCCCCTCCCATCTGCACCGGGTGGATTGCACGTTTCGTCGCGAGACTCAGCCGCCACGCCTGAACGCGCGCAAGTCACCTAAAGCGCGCAGCATCTCACCGACTTCCCGAGGCACGCGAAGTCGCACCAACCAGCTGAAGCGCGCGCAAACCCACGCGTTTCGCCACGACACTCATCACACGCGCAGCGTCGGTGAAATGGCCTGTAATGGATTCATTCATGGCGCGGACGTACATCCAATCACGAGAGGCGCGAGGGCAGGACGGCAAAGCTCCAATTGGGCGACCGCAGTGCTCGAGCGCCGAACAACACAACACACCCGAGAACCGAAACAGAAAGAGGACCGACATGACACAAGCCAACCAAGTAGCGTACAGGGGCGTGCGCGCCACGGCAGCGGACGACGATCTCACCCAAGGTCAAAAGGCCGTCATTTCCAGCGTTGAAAGCCAGGTAAACAGCCTGCTTGGCTCGCAGTTGGACGGTGAGTTTCAGATGGTCAACTATCCTTCGGGATTCAACTACGGCATCAACTACGGTGGCGCTGGCTACTACAACCCCACCACGCTCGCCACCATCGACGGGCTGGTCGGGCCAACCAGCAACGGCATGTTGAGCTTGAACGGCAACGCGCTGCACACCACCTACAGCCAGATCCTGCAGGCGGCCTCGTACCAGTATTCCAAAGCAGATGAGGCCGTCATCAACTCTCCCGACGTGGCGAGTCAGGCGCAGGCGATCCTGGCGGCAGCGAAGTCCGACAGCTACCCGGTGACGAAGACGTATCAGGCAGTGATTCTGGACGTCGTCGCAAAAAACGTCGGGGAAGACGCTACCGTCGACCCCTCGACGCTGTCCCAGGCGGCCAAGAAGATAACCCCCCTGTATCCGTCATTGGGAGCGGCGCTATCGAACTACGCACAGCAGCTCAGCCCACAGCTCGCGATCATGAATCGCCAGCAGCAAGCGAACCTGGAGCTGACCGCAGCCCAGAACAACAGTCAGAAACCGACCGCCGACAACGGCGGCTTGGAGACTGCAGCCGACCAGTACTCCGTCGCCTACACACCGCTGCCCACGAGCAACCAGCTGCTCGGAGGGTTGAACAGCGAGAGCACGATCAGCATCAAGATCGACGCCGCCAACTTCTCCTCAAAAACGACGAAGCTGCATGTCGACGGCAGCGCCTCGCTGTCGATCCCGATCTTGGACTTCCTGTCGATCGGAATTGGTGGCGGCGTATCCTATGACATGTCTCGCTACACCAGCAAGTCGTCATCGTTGAGCATGTCGATGGAGTACAAGGGCGTGACCCTGTTCTCTGCCAAGCCCACCCCCCTCAGCGCCGACTACAAGACGGGCTGGTACGACAACGACCTGCTTTCGAGCATCGTCGCCGGTTCAGGTGACGACAGCGTGTCCGGCTTCAAGATCCCCCCCAGCTCTCAGTACAACGTCGACAAGACCTTCGGGGAGGGCAAGACGTTCGGGCGACTCAAGACCTTCGTCATCAGCCAGCAACCCACGATCACTTTGGTATTCTCCGCAGCCGAAGCGAGCCAGCTGCTCACGGACTTCAAGCAGAACGCGTCGGCAAGCGTGAAGCTGTTCGGGCTGTTCAAGATCGGCGAAGTCAACGAGAGCTACGAGGTTCAGACTGTCGATCAGAACTCCGCTGCCGGCACGGTCACGATTGTTCTGGCTCCGCCGAAGCCGACCGGCACCGTTCCGCTCGACGCGCAGGTCGCGTACGTGGTCGGCGGCGTGGCGTCCTACCCACCCAACGACATCTGAAACGCATGCGCCCAGGCGGCGCGGTCAGGCTGCGATGTCGCAGGGTGGGTCAGTGCCCACTCTGCGGCGTCGCGCGTCGCACCGTCACGGCCAAACCCACTCATGGACGCCTCCCCCAGCCTCGCTCAATCCGCCCCCACACGTTCAGCGCTCCACGTGGCCTTCGAAGCGGCCCTGGCGCGGCGCGTGTCGGAAATCTTCCCAGACACCAGAGAAGACGACTTCAGACAGATGTCCGTACCATCGGGCTTCTACTACGGGATCTTTGCTCGCCCGGGCGAGATCAACCCGAGCAGCTTCGCCCAGATCGACGGACAGACGAGCATCGCCGACAACGGCGTGCTGCAGCTCGACGGCAGCTCTTACTCCACCCGCTACTCGCAAATCGTCGCAGGGGTATTTTGGAAGGCGCCTGGCCATGCTCCGGTACGCAGCCAGGAAGAGCTCCTCGAGTCTAGCGAGTACCTGAGGCTCGAGGCTGCACGCCACAATTCTCAGGAGCCCGACGAAGCGAATGGTGGGCTAAGACTATACACCGGCGACTCGGACCGCCAGGCGTGGTGTGTCGCTTACGACTTCGAACCCGCGCTGGAGCCGTTCGATCGCTGGGCGAGCGAGCTCGAAGCCAGCACGCGTTCGCTGAGTGTCGAGGTCCAAGTCACTGGGTTGAAATCGTCCCAGCAGGCCGCCGCGACATGGACTGTGGCTGGTGCCATCGTGCCGCCGGGTCCCACCGCTCTGACTCTGACTGGTCTGCTCTCAGCACTCGGCGACGAGCTGACTGAGGCGCTCATCGAAGCGAGCTACCCAGGCGTAACGCGCGTCGCAGCCTCGCCAAGCGTACTGACTCACGACGACCGGACGGGTTGGTTTGCTCCGGACATCGTGGCCGATGTGGCGAGCGGCAGTCCAACCGCAGGCTATCAACTGAGTGAAGCGTCCCAGTTTCGGCCGCACGAAATCGTACCGAACACGGTTCGCGCCTGGTTTTTGAGCAGAATGCCGACCATCCGCATGGAACTCCGTTCCTCCAATGGTTGGCAGAAGAGCGAACTCGATTGCGTCCGGAACCTGTGCGGCACGGCTTTGCTTCAGTCGCTCGGTATGGACATCGGCTGCTTCGATGCATCGGCGCAAATCGGCCGCTACGTCGCGACCGTCAGTCAGCAGCAAGACGTGATCGTCGTGGTCTTCAAACCACCGGCGACGGATCCGACACAGCCATTGATGACCCGCGTGGCCTGGGTGATCGGCGCTACGCGCTGAGGCACGCAGCCGTGCCGGACGATAGGCTCCCCGACCTGGTCACATCAGATAGATGTCGCTCGTCAGCAACCCCTGAGCGACAGCAGTCGTGCGTTTGGACCGCCACGCTTCGTCAATAGAAGTCGATGCAAGGAAAGCGCTCTGCTGCCAGGCTTCGTGCCTTCGGCAGGTCATCGTCAGTGGTGTACAAGACGTCGAGTCCGAAGCGTTGCGAGATGCGGTCCGCGCGCTCGAGTTGTGATGCAGTGAATGCGTGAGCGCCTGCCCACGCTTCAGCAGCGAAAGCGGCACCAATTGACTCACTGCCCAGCGGTATATCTCGCGCTCGAACGTGTCAGCTGACTGCATGAGGGCAACGTGGGGCCCCAGGTAGTCCTGACACAACTTCGGTTGAGCCAGCAACGGGGCAACGTTGGTGCCCCATCGAAGTCTCTTCCGACTCGCCGCCACGGCACACGGGTGACGCAACAGCAGTACCAAAGGCATGCTTGGAAAGCGCTCCGCAAGCCATGGCAGTACCAAGTTGCTGCGTACGGTCTTGACCAAACGCCTGGCAGAAACCCAACGCCGATTGAAACGGTCCATCCACCGATTGGACAACTCGCCGGCGAACAAGCGCGCGAAGATCGCCTCGAGTTCCGGGCATCGTTCGTCTCGCCGCCGATACTCGCGATAACTCGCAGCGCGCAGCATGGGCACCCGTGACGGGTGGAACGGCTCGAAAATCGCTCGAAACTCCCGGTTCTGATTGAGCAACTCGAAAACCCAAGTACTGCCACTGCGCGGAGAAGACGCCAGCACGACGCAGCCACGCCAGCCGCCGGTGTCCAACCAGGGGCGATAGACGCGCGAAAGCACACGTCGCTGCCAGTGCTTGCGCAGTGTACGCCGCCATCGCGCCCAGACATCGCTGTCGGGCTCGTCGTGCATGCGGCAACGGTACACCACCTCTCCATGCTTGGCGAATCGAACCCCACCCGACGGCCGGTGCTCTCGACTGCTTCGACGTGGGACATCAGACTGCTCGAGCCCAGCACCCACGAAACGCTAGCGGGCACCCAATCGCCGTCGCATTGTCGGTGGCGACGCGTTGAGCTTCCGCTTGGATGAGCTCGGTTTTCAGCGCGAGAGCGCCGCAACTCGAGAGGGCCCGTGAAATCGCCCGAAATCGGCAGCAGAAGCCAATTCGCGTAGGCTCGCACATTCATTGCCATGCAAAGCCTAGCCGTTTCCGCGACAGTGCCGAGTGACGCCGCTCGGCCGTCACCCTCCCCGGATGTCGCATTCGTTTCGGCCTTGCCCCGGGACGCCGTCGCCGTACGCCTGATCGAAGCGCTGCTCGAACGCGGTGTCTCGACCTTCTTCGGCATTCCCGGCGGGCCAATCGCCCCACTGTTCGAAGCGCTGCGGCTGAATCCCGCAGCGAAGCTCATCTGTGTCCGGCACGAAACGCACGCCGCCTTCGCTGCCGCGAGTTATTACAGGCTGACGGGGCAGGTGAGTGCCGTCGTGGTTACCGCCGGTCCAGGCATCACCAACGCGCTCACCGGCGTCGCTTCCGCCCATACCGAGCGTGTCCCGATGCTGGTGATCAGCGGTGATGTGGCGGCTAACCGCTACGGGGGGCGACTGCTTCAAGACTGCGGCCGAGAAGGTCTCGACATCGAACAGGTGTTCGCTTCGGTCACGCGCACGCAGGTGCGAGTGAACAGTCCACGCAACGCACTGAGCCAGGCGATTCACGCCCTCGATTCCGCGACGGATCCGAAGCGGCCCGGTCCCGCCTTACTAGTGCTGCCCATGGATCATGCCACGCAGTCCATCGCGCGCGTCGCTCTACCTGCTCCCACGCGCGACCATGCAGTCCGCCCCGCGAGCGGGACCGTGCGGCAAGCGGCGCACGCGCTGGCCACGGCTCGACGACCATTGTTGGTACTCGGTGGCGCGTGTTTGGGCTTTTCCGAGTCCGTCCGAACACTGGTAGATGCGTTGGGTGTTCCGTTCATCACGACCCCACGTGCCAAAGGCGTCGTGAGTGAGGAACATCCGTTTTCGCTGAGGAACGGGGGAATGGCGGCTAGCGGATGGGCCCGTCGCTACACCGCCGGCGGAGTGGACGTCGCGCTGGTGCTGGGCACGGATCTGGATGACGTCAGTATCGGCGCGACCCCGTACGTCGCCGACGGCGGTCGCTTGATCCACGTCGATACGGATCCGTCGGTGTTCAACCGCAACCTCCCGGTGGCGCTCGGCGTGACCGCCGATCTGGGCATCTTTGCCACCGAGCTGAGAGACCTGGTCACGCGTCTATCGCTCCACAACGAACGCGGCGAAGGCCTGTGCAGGAAGGTCAAGATCAGCTCTCCATACGACGCCCCAGACTTCGCCAGCGACGCCTCTATCCCCATTCGACCGGATCGGGCGTTGCACGATCTGCAGAGTGCTTTGCCCGATGCGCGTTTCATCGCCGACATCGGCGAGCACATGTTGTTTTGTCTGCACTACCTGTTGGCGCGTAGGCCAGACGACTTCCACATCCAACTCGGCTTGGGCAGCATGGCGAGCGGCATCGCTGGCGCGACGGGCCTCGCGTTGGCGGACTCAACGCGCCCGGTCGTGTGCGTATGCGGGGACGGCGGCATGCACATGGCTGGCATGGAGCTGCTGACCAGCAAGCAGCTGGATCTCCCAATCGTGTACGCCGTATTCAACGACTCGCGCTACAACATGGTGCACCATGGCATGAAGCAGACCTTTGGAGCGGCCGCCCCCCACAGCACGCCGGACGTCGACTTTGCGCTCTGGGCGCGTTCGATGGGAGTGCCGGCAGCCGTCATTACCCGCGCCGGAGCCATCGACGAAGCGCTGTTGCGCGCGTTGCGACGGGCGGGCGGTCCCGTGTTGCTCGACATCCGGATCGACCCGGAAGTCCGCATCCGGGGAGCGGGTCGCGTGGAGGCGCTGCAACGCATGTCGATGCACGAGCTGGGAGGTGTGAAGTGATCGGAGCGATTGCCGGTATCGGCGCTTGGTATCCGGAAGAGGTTCGTCGCAACCAAGACTACCCGCCGGACTTCATGCAACGCGCGAAGCGGTCACGACAGCGAACGTTCAACGACATCACGCTGTCGGAGGACCCGTCTTTGCGCGTCACCGAAGAGTTCATCGAGGCAGAACGCCACGACCCGTTCCTCGGGGTTCAGGAGCGCCGGGTCGCTCCGCTACAAATGACCGCCGTAGAAGCCGAAACGCGCGCAGCAAGGCGAGCGTTGGAAGATGCATCTTTGGCCCCAGAAGCGATCGATTGTGTCATCTCCTACTCTGCAGTGCCGGACAGACCGACGCCCCCCGCTGCCAGCGGCGTCGCGGCTGAGCTCGGCATTCGGGGCGCACTGTGCTTAGGCATGGACGTGGCGTGCGCGACGGCGCTCGTTCAGTTGTCCACTGCTTGTGCTCTGATAGCAGCAGGACGAGCATCGAACGTCCTACTGACCCAATCGCACCTGATGCTGCGCACCTTCCCGATACTGCACCCGGCTTCACCGTGCATCGGAGACGCCAGCACCGCGTTGGTCGTGAGCCGGCACGGGCGTTGGCCAGTAATGACTTGCCACGCGGTCACCCACCAGGACCACTATCGTTCGGTGACTTGGATCCGGGAGATCGAGGCGGAACACGTCGACCCCGACGACACCCCTTGGTGGCACCCGGGTGGAGCCTTTCGCGTCGGGTCGCTCGACCTCGACGGAGCCAAGACCTTGCAGCGCGACACCGTGGCCTTCGGCGCACAGACCTTGCGCGAAGGAGCGGAGAGCATCGGGCTGGACCTCGAACGCATCGGGCTGTTGGCGAGCGCAGAGCCGCGCGGCTGGGTCCCCAAGGGCATCTTGCGTGTGCTCGGTCTCGACGAGTCTTTGGCGGCCAGCGTGTACTCTGACCGGGCTCATCTCGGTGCGAGTGGTTGCATCGCCAATCTGGAGCACGCCTACCGCAGCGGGCGCACCAATCAACCCGGCGTGATCGCACTCTATGCCCAAGGCGCCGGTTTCACTCGCGCGACGGCGCTGCTGGAAGTCCCCCATTGACGCCGCGCTAGCGCGACGACGGGGGCTCAGCCGCCGGTATCGATGGGCGGCGACGCCAACTGCTCGAGCAGCTCCTCTGCTGCGTCATTGGACACGCAGTCCCCCCACTGGCCGTCTTCGCAGATGCGCACACCAACGAAGCAGTTGGTAACCCCGCCCTGCGACGGAAGGTTGACCTTGCACTCGACCGCGGAAGGGACGTCACACGGATCGCCAGCGCCGGTGCCCTCCGCCAAGGTGTACGCCAGATCCGATTGGTGACTGGTGCCCTGTTCGCTGGCGGCGGTGTCGCCCCCAGCTGCCTCGGAGGGCGCAGGCAGAGAAGCCCGCTCCTCCGCCGCATCCGAGCACGCCAACGAGACGGTCGCCGTTAGCCCGGTGGCGATCGCGCGCAACGAAGGGCGCAGGCTCATTCGCCGAGGCGCTTCGCTCACCCCAGAATGGCTTGGTCGGTTCGACTCGGTCACTGTCGGATAGAATGCAGGATCGCTCGGACTGGGGCCATAGCGGCTAAGCCAGGTTTTCGTTTCGGCACAGCCTGTGCTCGGTGGCCATTCCGAAATAGAACGATCTGGTGTGGTGGCGACGACAGTGAGGCCGGGGTGGTGCGGGTCTGGGGAGAGATCGAGCCGCTAAGCAGGCGTTGCCGACAGAGCCCCAGAAGCACTTCTGCCTCGCGCAATCGGTCATCACCCTTGCAGGACATCGTGAAGTTGTTGGCGCAGGGGGATGAAGCGAGCGCGCGAGAGTGGGTGATGGGGAGGGTGGGGTGAACGTCCGTTGCTGGCGCAGGACGAGACGAAGGCATTGTGCTGCCTGCGGCCCGTCGACGCGCCGTTGCACTGGCACGTGAGAGACTACACAGGGGCGCTCGTTGGCGACTCAGGTGTGCATACAACAAAGAACACCTGACCGCCGGTTTCACCATCGTCGCCGCACTAGCCCCACGCCCAACACGCCGAGCACCAACCATGCCCAACCCGTGGCGCCGCCGCGACCTGTCACCCGACAGCCGCAACCATCGCTAGTCGAATCCGACGTGGAGTCGAGCGTGGGCGTCTCTTCCGAAGGCGCCGTCGGGCTAACGGCGCCGCCTGTCGTCTGCCCTGGCATCGGCGTTGCCGGATCACTCGTGGGTACTGACGTTTGCCCCTCGTTGGGCTCAGCCGCGCCCGGCGTGGTTTCGCCGCTGTTCGCGGGCGCGGGTGTGTCGGTCGACGCGGGTTCAGCCGGAGCTGGCTCGCTCGGCGCGGGTTCGGTGGTTGCGGGTTCGTCGGGTGCCGGATCCTCAGGCGGCATCTCCTCCGTCACTGGCTCCTCGGGCGCGGGCTCTTCTGCGACCGGATCCGTCGGAGTGGGGTCGACGGGCTCCGGCTCGGGCTCCATCGCTGGCACGTCGCAAGCAGGTTCGGGCTCTTTCGGTGCCAGGCGGGTGATGTGGCCATTGCCGGAGTGCCCGACCATGTAGAGCGCGCCCCCGTATTCCGCGAAGGCGACGGGACCCGAGCTCTGTGTACGCAGCAACTCTTCGCGCTCTCCGATGACACCATCGCGCGTCTCGTTCAGCGGCAAGGTCCAGACCCGTTCGTTTTGGTAGTCACCGAAGACGTAGCGACCTTCGAAGTCGGCGGGCCACTCGCAACCGTCGAGGATCAAGCCGCCGGTGATCGAGTCGCACTCGTTGGGCACGTTGGGATCGTCCGGGGCGGGCGTTGAGTAACCGCCGCCGTTGTCACTCTGCTCACAGACGTAGACCGGTGGCGTGCAGTCGCCCACGTTCGGCAGGATGTTCTGGCAAGTGTCGATCGGCAGTCCCGCGTTACCTTCGCGGTAGGGCCAGCCGAAGTGCAAGCCGCCGCTCGGCGGAACGAGTTGAATCATCTCGAAGGTGGATTCACCCACTCCACCGACCCACACGTTCCCGGTCTTCGGATCTGCCCACAGACGGAAGGGATTGCGAAAGCCCCAGGCGAAGATCTCTTCGCGCGGCGAATTCGACGTCTCCGTCGGCTCGATGCCGGGCGCCGCCCCGCACGCGGTCACCGTCTGCCCGATCAAGGGATTGTCCTCCGGGATCGAACCATCCAGGTGAACGCGCAACAGCTTGCCGTTGGCGTTCGTCAGGCAGGTGCCGTAGTAATTGCCGATGTCGTTGCCGGGCGTCGAGAAGGAGTTGCTGCCCGTATCGCCGGTGCCGATGAAGAGGTAGTCCCCGTAGATGCTCATGCCACTGGCGTTGTGGTTCTCGGGGCCCATCAGATCGCCGACGATGAGCGTCTCCGTGCTCATGTCCAGCAGGTTGTCGTCCCCGAGCTCGATCGTGACCACGCGGTGTCGAGCTTCCGGCGTGCCCCCCGCTTCGTCGGAAGCAGAGTAGAAGAAGTACAGCAGGTGATTCGTCGCGAAGTCCGGGTGCGGCAACACGTTGAGCAAGCCCTGTTCACCCTCGACCGAGTTGACGGGAAACGACCCCGCAGTGGTCATCGTGCCGTCGGCCGTGCGCACCACCAAATCACCCAAACGCTCGGCGACGAGAATGCGCCCATCGGGCAGGAAGGCGATGGCCGTCGGCTGCGCGACACCGACGATGAACTCGTCATCCATCTCCAGCTGATCGCTGACGATGCCGTCCGCCAGCACGTCCGCCTGAGCCAGCGACGGCAGGGTCATCGCCGCACAGAGTGCAGTGGCAGAGACGAGACGCCTCCCCACCAGAGTATCGACCAGCTGTTGCCGAGAGCGAAGTGAGTGCTGCATGCCGCTCACCTATCTCATGCGGTCGACAACCACTAGCGTGGAGTGGCTGCCCGGTGGTGATCACCGTGGCACTGTATGTCAGCGACCCGCAGCAGCGTAGCCTCGTCGGGCTGCGCTGCCCGAAATTCAGGCTGCACTTCCGGAAAACCGCATTCGAATTCCGATCACTGAATCGACAGGATCCAATCCTCGACCAACTGAACGCCCAGCTCGTCGATGATCTCCGTGCCGATGAGTGGCATGTGAACGCCACCTTCCGGCATTTGGGGAAATACGGGCGGCTGGACCATGCGCCAGTAGATGGCGCTCTGCTCGGGCTCACCGGGCACGACGCGCAGCGGCGGCTCCTCCACCGGTTTCTGAGAAGATTGGGTGTCGAGCCCCACGTTGGTGGCGAAAGTGTTGGTCTCTTCGTTGCTGGTGAGCGTCTCGGCTCGGAGCCAGAACTCCATCCCGAGATTTGCCTGCTTCGAGTTCGGGTTGTGGCAGTGGCCACAGTTGGCGTGCAAATAGCCGAGGGCGTCCGCCTGCCCCGCGGTGCCCGGCACCGATAGCGGCGCGCTCGGGGCCGCCGTCACCAAGTCGCGGGCGACCAATTCGTCGAGGGTCATCCACCCGGGCTCTGCCTCGTGGGACAACTGCAGCGCGCTGAAGCCCAAGACCTTGTCCCACATCCCGCCGTGGCACACGTTGCAAGCAGCTCGCCCCGGCACGTCGTGCTCGGTGCCCATGGCATTTTCCCGGAGCACGTAGGTGTCTTCGTCGTCTGCCGGATCGGCGAGGGCGTCAGTCTGCTCCTCGTTCCAGATGAATGCGGTCATGAACCACTTCGTTTGGGTGTATTTCTGGATCAACCGCGTCTCGACCCGCACCATCTCGCCTGCCTCGTTCTCACGCGAGAACTGCTTCCACAACTTCGTGCCCGGTGGATACGTCCAGAAGTCCATGTCGGAAGTGTCGATCTGCGTACACGGCGGCAACCTCACGAAGCGTCGCTTGATCGCGCCGTCCGTCCACAACGCGTACTGGGGCGCATACTCGTACACGCCTTCGCCCAACTCTCCCGTCGCGATGTCCGCATACAGACCCGTCTCCGACAGCGCCGTAGGCTCCACGAATTCAGGCACTTCAGGGCACGGCAATTCGCCGCTCGCATCCAATCCGCCCTCATTGCCTGCGTCCGCGACGGGAAGCGCCGTCGCAGCGTCGGCCATGCCCGCCGCCGCGTCCCCCTCGACTGACTCGTCACCCCCGGAGGCGTCCGTCACGCTGGGCTGTCCTTCGGGTGCAACATCCGTCTGTGTCACGGGTGAATCGGTGTCCGGCGCGGGGGTGGGCTCGGCGACATTGGTCGGCTCGGGCTCGACCAGCGCCGAGTCCGTCTGTTCCGTCGCGTCGTCGGAGTCGGTCACATCAGTCGTCTGCGCTCCCGCGTCATCCGAGTCATCGCATGCCACACAGGTGGCGGCGACGCCGAGCGCCACCGCCCACGCGCCTAGCCGAAGGTACGGCAAGGTGTTGCCGTTGCGAAGCAGGTGAATGGGCCAGTCAAGTCCGCCGCGGATTGCCATGACCAAGAGCCTAGCCGACAGGGAGGACCGATCGCAACGCCGCGGGCTCTCATTCAGTCACGGAACTACCTGGCAGCGTCCTTCTATGCACGCAGCCTCGACTCGCTCTCGTTCCCAAGGGTTGCAGTCCACCGGGCACCCAGAAGCTTCAATGACCTCGTTGGCTCTGCTGACCTCACTCGCCCTGGGAAACACCACCAAATCTGGTTTGCCGTCACAATCCCAATCGCCCATGTCTTCGCACTCGTCACCTTCCTGACATGAGCCGTGCTGCTCCAGCACCTCTTGCCAGGCGCTGGACAAGTCTTCACACGAACGCAAATCCTCTATCCCGCAGTTTGCGCCATGTGGAGGGCGTTCCCCCTCCGGCACGTCGCAGCCCGACGCTCCAGGCCCATCTAGCCAACAGCTATAGCGTCCTTCGACGCAATCGCAAACCCATGCGTCGCACGGGCTGCAGTCTGCCTTTGGTTCCTGACCCACCACGCACTCGCGGGTGTGCACCGCCTGGCAAGGCCTGGTTGACCACTGACATTCACCTCTAGGCAGCGGCCCCGCTGGCAGAGTGTCGCAATCGGCCAGTACCATGTCCCGGTAGCGCTCCGGCAACATGGCATTGCTGTCATACTCACACTGTTCGTTGCCCGGATTCGCAGTCACATCGTCTTCATCACAACCAGACGACGCCAAAAGCAATCCCCAACAAAGAACGCACCAAACACCCCAACCGCTGTGCCAGTTCAATTGCTTCACCTCGCACAGCCTAGAACAGCTACGCGCCGCTGTGTAGAGCAACCAACGTTCCAGTTGGCGCGTCCCGCGATCATGGACTTGTGCGATCCCGTCCCCCCCGTAGTGGTCGGCAACGGCGTGCAAATGCAGTTCTGAGCTCCGCGGTTGGTTGGCGCTCAGCCCTGGGCCTCCACCTGCTCGTCACCTTCGATCGGCTCGGTGGGTTCCACCTCCTGCATCTCTTCGTCGATGTCGATGTCGATGTCGGTACTCAACGCGTCGGCAGTCTCGACTTGGCAATCGCGAACCTTGCCGATGCCGCCCCAAATGGCCGCCAAGCACGCGAGCACGAAGACGGCTGCGGCTCCCCAAGTGGTGGTACCTGAGGCATCGGGGTTCATCACGAGCACGACGATGCCCACTGCCAACAGACCGACTGATGCGTAGTCGAGGGGCGAGTCGCCGAAGCCCATGGATATCTGCGTTCCCGTCTTGCAGTCGAACTTCTTGACCGTTGGCTTTCCCTTCTTCTGCCATGTCCGCTCCGGCTTGATCCAGACCTGCTTGACCTCGACCCGGATACGATCCGGCGGTTCTTTACAGAACTCCGTCTCCGTCACCACCTTTTCAGGCGGTCGCGTATTGGGTGTCGGCTCTTCCTTCTTCTCCTTCCGTTTGACGCCGTCCTTGTACTTCGTCTCGATGGTCGTCGTGCCGGCGGGCCCAGCGGTCACCTCCTCGCTGCTCTTTGGTCGCCCTTGCCCGTCGAAGGTCGTGTCTTTCTTGCCCTTGGGCTGACCCTGGTCATCCCAATCGAGCACGACTTCCTTCTTCTTCTTGTCGCCGGAGCCGTAGGTCGTCGTCGTCTTCTTCCGAAGCCGGCCGCCTTCGTGCTCTTCCACTTCTTCGGACGTCTTGTCGCCGTTCTTCTTCTTTTCGGTCGTACGCTTCTTTTTCAAGGTCCCCGGCGGGTCGTACTCCTCGACGGTCTCCTTGCTGGTGCTGCCGTCCTTACGCTTCTCGACCTTGTTGGTCTTGACGGGCTTGCCATCAGGATCGAGGTCCTCGACGGTCTCTTCCTTGACGCTCCCGTCATTGCGGGTCGTCGTCGTGGTGCGCTTCTTCGGCTTGCCGTTAGGGTGGGTCTCGTTGATGACGGTAACGGTGGGCATCGATAACCTCCAGCAGTCGCTCGAGCGCGCTCCTTGCGACTCGTTCGACGCCAAAGCGAATGCCTCAGCGCCCCTTGACCTCGACCCCGTTATCCCAGTCGGACCGACGCCCTGTCAAGGCTGCAAGCCACGACACACCGGCGATGCCCTCGCCCATCAAAGATCCAAATCGCCCGTGTGCAGCGGCGTATCCTCGTCGATGTAGCCGTCGAAGCCCGAGCCCACGTCGAGGTTCGGGACTCCTGCCGCCTCGGCAGCGTCTCCGAGTGTACCGACGCTGCCGAAGGTGGAGTCGTCACCGCCCAGCATGCGCAGCACTCGTGCCCAAACGTCGCCGAGCGTGCGGCGCTCCTCGACGAGGTGTCGGCCCTGGCCCGCCGCAAATGCCGAGGGCATGCCCGCGAACACGATGGGCACGTTCCAGGTGAGGTGGTCGGAGCCGTAACCCATCTCACTCACCCACACGATGAGCGTGTTGTCTAGCAGCCGTGAGCCGTCCACGTCCTCGATCTCGGCGAGCCGCTGCACGACCTGGGTAAACTTTCTGCCCCACAGCTGAAAGGCCGTGGTCACGTCTCGTGCCGAAGGCGCGTTGTCGCCGGGGCGTTGCAGCGAGTGCACGACGTTGTGCAGCTCTTGGTCGGGTTCGAAGGGAGAGCCATCGGGGAACTCACTATCGAACGTGGGATCCGTTTCGTTGCTGAGCACCATGCTGCGCGCCACGTCGCAAGCAAACGCCTGCACCAGGTTCTCGAGTTGGTAAGGCCAGGTCAACGCGTCTTGCCGCCCGCGGGACCACTCCGTGCCCTCACCGTGCTCCTGCCACTCCTGGTAGTTGATTGGCACGACGCGCGGCATGCCGCTCTCGTCGGGGCGCTGGCAGGTGTTGGCTTGCAGCCTTGGGCCACCGCCTTGGAACTTCGCCTCGACCGAGCGAATGAAGTCCGCGTGTTGTTCCAGCCGTTCGCTGTCTTGGCGACTCACACGCTGGCGCAGCGTCTGCAGGCTTTCGTTGACACCATCCAGCAGGCTGCCGCGCCGAGCGACCAGGCGCTCGCGGTAACTCAATGGTGCGCTCGGATCGTCAGCCATCTCCAGCATGGGCGGACCAAACAGCTCCTCCACAGCCTGTTGCGGGTTGCCGCTGATGACGGTGGCGTCGGTGCCCCCCGGACCGAAGCAGCGCAGATCTTGATAACTCGAAGCGCTGTACGGCGTGGCACTCGCGGGGATCACCAACGACGCCGGCATCTCGGGTCCACTGCGCAAACGTGTGCCCGCGACGTAGTCGAGCGAAGCCTCGGTCGGTCGCCACTGTTCGCCGGCCTGCGGCACACACGAGAGCGCCGAGACCAGCGCCGGAATGTGACCGTCTTGCATCGTCGTGACGTGACGCAACAGGTTATCGACGCCATCGACGGTGACGATCTCGTCGCGAATGGGCGCGAGTTCGGCGAGCATGGGGCTGGGCGCGGTCCCGACCGCGGGCAAGGGGCCCGTGCTCGTGCCGGGCGACCAGCGATCTTCTTTGGCATCCACGCCCATCATGCGCCCTTGATCGTGAGTCACGATCAGGAGCCGTTTGGGGGCGCTGGTCTGGCCACGCGCGTTTCGCGGGAGCAGCGACTCGAGCACGGGGACCGCCAACGCACTGCCCCCCAACCCCATCAGAAACTTGCGCCGCATCAGCAACGAGTGCGGCGTGCGTAAACCCGAAACCGCGTGCGTCTTCATGGTGCCTCCCGATGACGGAATGCTTCCCCCGAGGCGACGGCCAAGAGCGCCGCCCCGAGCTCGCCATCTGCCGCCAGCAAGGCCTCGTATACGTCCGCGACGGCGCACGCCTCCCCACCGCTTTCGCGGTGGGCGGTGGCAAAACGGTAGACCTGCCGCGCGTAGCACTCGAGGGTCTTCGGATCGTCTTGCAGGGCTGCAATCAGTTGCAGGTGATCGGCGAACTCGAGCGCAGGCTCGCTAGCGCCGAGCAGCGTTCCCGTCGTATCGATCGTTCGACCCAAGTCGTCTTCGCTGCGGTACTGCCCGATGGCATCGAAGGATTCGAAGGCCAGACCGATGGGGTCCATCAGTTCATGGCAACCGGCGCAGCTCGGGTTCGCACGCACGGCCTCGGAACGTTGGAGAGCGGTGGGATCTTCTGGCAGCTCGAACTCGGTACTCATGGCGTTTGCGGGTGGGGGGCCAAACTCGTTGCACAGCAGCCGCTTCTGCACGAAGCGACCGCGAAAGACGAAGGAGGTGTCATCACTGTGCGCGAGAGACGCGAGCCACGCCGGCTGCGTGAGCAGGCCTCGGTAGATATCCTGATCGAGAGAAACCCGCTCCCATCCCGACTCTGGAGCTGGGACTGCAAAGAAACTCGCCAGACGCTCGTCCACCCACGCGTCGCTCGACGAGAGCAACTCGCGCAGGGAGCTGCCACTGCGCACCGCATCGAGCACCATTCGCTCGAAGGATTCGTTCATCGACGCTGCCAGCTCGGCATCGAACTCGGGAAACGACTCTTCGGACTTGTCGCCCGGGAACAACGTCGAGGCCTGAGTCCATTCGCGGAAGAAGCGCACCAGGGTGGCATCCGCCCGCTCCGACGAAAGCATGCGCTCGGCCTGCGCCCGCACGACACGGGCATCGCTCAGCTCGCCGTCCTCAGCCGCGGCGAGCAACTCGGCATCGGGCAGCGAGTCCCAGAACAACAGCGACAGTCGGTGCGCCAGCTCGAAGGGCGACAACTCGCGGCGCTCCGGCGCAGCATCTTCGACGACGTAGAGAAACTGAGGCGTTTGCAGCATGTGCGCGACCATCACGCCGATGGCCTCGGCGAAGGTGAAGTCGTCCGCGAGCGCCTCGCCGAAGTCGTCCAGCAGCAGTTCCCGTTCTTCGTCGTCGAGGGGGCGCCGGTAGATGCGCGCTCCGTAGTCGTCGAGAAATGTCTCGGCGCAAGCCTGATTGGCGTCGGCCGCACACGACAGCAGCGCGTCGATGTTATCCGGAACTTGGACGGCGATGTCCTCGGCCGCCAGCGCCGCCCGCTCCACGTCTTGCTCGCTCATCGGCTCGTGACCGAGCTCGCTGGAGTAGCCCGTCACCGTCGATCCGGAAGCTGCCGGGTACTGTTCACTGGGTGCGATGAGTCCCGCGAAAATGCTCTCGATGGAGTTGCGGTACTGCGCATCCGACAGGCGCCGCAGCTCGGACTCGACACTGCCGACACTGCCGGACCCATCGCAGGTCGCAGGCGTCGCCTCGGTATCTTGCAACGCTTCATCGTCGGAGCCGTCGGCGCTGGGTGCCTGTGCCGTCTCATCCTCCGGATCGGAGGCGGAGGTGCGGTCATTTGCTGCGGCGTCGGACTCGCCGTCGGGCAGCTCAGCGTCCGTGGCCGCGTCGGTTTGCTGATCGGTGCCACGCTCGTCGCGCTCGGCAGCCAACGCAGGATCATCAGGACGCGTGTCAGGCGAACCCACGCCACAGCCGCCCGCCAGCCACCCCATCACAGCCATTGCCGTCACTGCCCACTGATTGCGCATGCCCACGACAAGGACGCTTGGCCCCCCGAACCTTCACTGCGCGTATCGCTTTTTCGGGACGTCCGGCCAACGCGCTGAACGCAGCAAGGTCGCGCGTCGGTGCCGCTCGCCCGACCGCGACGTCGACGCAACGTACGATTGGTTGCGCACACGTCGAACGCTGCTGCTCGCCCCCCGTCGTCAGGGACGGCGAAAGGGTCCGCTGTCTGGCGTCAGTCGGCGGCGGCTGATCGCGGCATCGTCGATGATCAAGCTCGCGGCGCCGCTTTCGAGCTGTTCGCTGCCGCCGCCGATGGTCCAATTCAGGCCCTGCGACGGGTCCATGCGGCCCTCGAACTCGAACACCAGGCGTCCGTCGAGCCACAGTTTCACGACGCCATCATCGGCGGCGGAGGCACGCAGGTAACCCTCGACGTGGAACCAGGTGTCGACCGCGATCTCGACGTCTTCGAGCAAGCCGGTGTCGTCGGTGGCACTGTACGCGCGCATGCTCAGCGAGTCCGGTCCCGCGGGGTCGAGATCGAAACCCCACACGTCGGGCTGAAATGCGCCGTTTTCGGGGCCACCCACTTTGAAGAATACCCAGTAGTAGGAGGGCTTGGGCACCTCGGGCGCGTAGAACCACGCGCTGTAGTAGGCTTCCTCTGGCGTGTTTTCCACCACCACCATCGCGGCAGACTGATCACCACCTGCAGCCACGACGCGCGCACGCAGCGCGTGTCCGCCGCTGCGTGTCGGCGAGGTGACGACACTGAGCTCGCCACCGGCGTTTTCCCAGGTGACGCCGTTGTCGGTGAAGTCGCTCGTGTCCCCAGTCTCGAAGTCCGACCAGAAGTAGAAGTCGGGATCGTCACCGAGTTCGAGCGCGCTCGGCGAGCAGCCGAGCACCGTCAATGCCAAAGGCAGCGCTTTCGAGTTCACGGCGCGGCTTCCAGCGCGCGTTCGGCACGGCTGCGGAAATGACCCGACGGATACCGCTCGAGGTAACGCTTGGCCAATTGCTTCGCGCGTGGATCGCCGCTGCGTTGTGCGATCTCGATCGAGAGTGCCAAGGCTTCCTCGGACATCGCGCCGCCGGGGAATTGCCGCCGATACTCCGACAGAATGCGTCGCGCCTTTTGCGCATTGCCTTCGTGGCGCAAGGCCCGCGTGGCATCGAACAGCATGCCCGCTTCGGTCACCGGATCGGGTTTTTCTGGGGGTTTGGGCTTGGGTGGGGCGGAAGCCTGCGTCGCGGTAGGCGGCGGGGGCGTGCTGGGTTCGACGAGCGGGGTGACCACCGGTGCGACATCGGTTCGCTGGGGCACGGGCTTCGGCGCGGGCTTCAGCGCGGGCTTCGGCGGCTGAGGGGACTCGGGTTGTGAGACGTCGACGTGCTCGACTGGCACTCGCGAGCGCACGAACCAGGCGGCGCCCGCAGCGCTCACGGCCGTGAAACCGAGCACGGCGGCGATGATCGGCAAGCGTAAACCGCGCGGCATCCATGCTGCGGTGCGCGTCGGAGGCGAGCGCAACAGTTCTCGACGCACGCGCTGCTTGAGCCCGGGGTCAACGCGTGTGGGCCCGACCGAGGCCAGCAGCTCTGCCGCCTGCTGCTCGACGGTCCCGCTGGGATGGTCTTGATCGACGAGGCGCTTCATGGCTGCTCCTTGCCGTCGTGCGCCGCGAGCGCCCGGTGAAAGTCTCGCCGCGCGTGGTAGAGCCGAGTCCACACGGTGTTCACGGGCACGTCGAGCAAGCCCGCGATCTCCTCGCCTGAGTGGCCTTCGATCTCGAACAGCACGAAGACCACGCGGCGCTTCTCGCTCAGCTGCGCGAGCAGCCGCTCCACGAGCCGCCGCTGCTCTTGGGTCTCGAGCGATTCGAGCGGCCCCGGATCCATCGATGCGCCCAACGCCGACGACGACTCCGTGCCGAAGGAGAACACTCGCTTGACCCAGGCGAGGCGCTTGTGACGCAACACCTGACGCCGCGCGATCTGAAACAACCAGCCAGGCACGTTGCGCCGATCGAATTCGGGCAGGCGGCGTCGCACGACGATGAACACTTCCTGCGCCAGATCTTCGACGTCTGCCGCCGGAGCGCCGAGCGAGCGAAGCCAGACCACCACGCGCTCGAACCACTCGTCGTACAAGCGGGAGAACTCCAGCTCCGCGCTGCTCGCCGGCGCGCGCACGGTGCGCTCGGCGGACTGGGTGGTGGGGATCGGTATCGGCACGCTGGAACAGGATACCAGCCGCCGAGAACCTTCAATGGACTTGCTCGTTCACCACAACCCGAACGCTAGCCCGAGGCTCGCACCGGCCCAGAGCGCGGGGTTTTCGCCCACGACACCGGTAGGTGTGAGTGCGACCTGGTGAGGGCTGGGTACGAATTGCAGTTGCAGGCCGAGCTGGGGGGTGACGCTGCCGCGGAGAGCCAAGACGAGCCCCGTCGATACGGCGGGTTCCAGTGCAGAATCGCGCCCTTCGCCATCACGTCGCTGCACGCGGATCCAGTTCGCGGCGACGGCGGCCTGCCAAGCAGCGCGCACTCCGGCGACGTCCCAACCGTAGCGCACGCCCAGCCCGAGCGGGGCCCGAGCCAGTTCGCTCTGTGCCGGACCGACGTCGATGGTGGCTGGCAAGACGGGCCACGCAGCGTAGGCGATGGCGCCGAAATGACTGCCAAACTGCTGTTCGAGCCCGATCTGGGTCAGGACCTGCCAGGGCGCCGATGCGACCAGGCCGAGCTCGACCACACCGGCACCCTCGAGCCAAAACTGAGGCGCTTTTTGCGTCTGGGGGCTGTTGGGGGTTTTGGGTTGGGGCTGTGCGGCGGGAGCCGGCGCGGGCTCGGGTGGGGGCTCAGGTTGCGGCGGCGCGGTTTCCGGCGGCGCCGGCTCCGTCGGATCGGGTTCTTCGTCGGCGGGCCACAGCACCAGCGCGACGTAGATGGCCGCGGTGCGGGCGCGCCGCTCACAGTCACGCTCGCTATCGTCGTATTCGCGCGCCTGACCCTCGATGCTCACGCGGTAGCGAGTTCCCAGATCTTCGACCCGTGCCGAGCGCGAGGCGGCCTCGAAGTCGAAACCTTCAGCACGTTGTGGGGCGAGCTTGGCCAGCGCCTCCCTAAACTCGGCCTCGCTGGGACACACCGCGGTCACCGTCTGCGCCATCGTCTCGCAGGTGAACGACAGCATCAGGACCGCGACGGCACAACGAACACGACGAGGTGTCACGAGATAGCGCCATAACATGCCTCTCATGGGTTCGAGTAACGGCCTGGCACTTTTTACTGAAGGGCGTCCGAGCGCGCTTTGGCCGGAAGCTCCAAAACCATGGGCTCGAGATCCGGACCCACCCAGGGCCAAGACATGTCGTCGGGCCACCACGCGGGCTGACTCGAGTAGTAAAACGAGGCAGGCAGCTCGCGGGACATCTCGTCGACCCATTGCGTCTCATCGTTGACGAAATCGAAGTTCCCGTGACGATACAGCGACGTCGCTGCCACGTCGTCAGAGCCGTCACCGTTGGCGCCCAGTTCGTAGATGGAGATCGGCCCGCTGTCGTAGGCTTCGTAGGTCTCGCTGACCCCAGCACTCCCGAGCACGTTGCCAATCACGTTCATGCCCACGTCGCCGCCATCGAACTGAAGCGCGGTCACGTTGCCCGTCTGCTCTGCGCTCGAACCCACCACGGCCGGCGCGGCGAACTGGCTCGACGCGTAGTTGCGGAAGTAGCTGAGGTAGCCCGCGTTGCCGTGGGTCGTGGTGGCGCCCATGTGCGGGGCGTAGTTGCCCTCCATCAGTTCCATGTGCGGGAACGAGCAGTGGCAGTCGATGTTGACCTCCTGCCATTCGGGCGGGGTAGCCCACGAATTGTCGGCGTAGTTGTAGCCGACGACGTTACCGCCGCCGGTCACGTTGAACATGATGGGCTTGTTCATGTAGCGCACGATGTTGTTCTCGATCAGGTTCTCGGCCGCACCGCACCTGAGGACGATGCCGTAGCAGTCGGCACCAAAGCCGTAGTCGGCCGAGTGATGAAAATTGCCGTCGCGCACGACGCTGCGGTAGGTCGCCGTGAGAGAGACGTGCATGCCTCCGATCGTTTCGTCCGTTTGCACGTCCTTCACCCAGCAATACGCGGCGTTGGAGATGTCGATCCCGCCCGCCATCTCGCCGTTGTAGCCTGGGTTGCTGCCCCCCTGCACCAGCAAGTGCTCGACACCCGCCCAGCGCGTCGGGCGCTCACCCACCGGCGTCACTTCAGCCTGGTCGCTCGTGCGAAAGCTCCAGTGTAGGGGTGAGCTCAGCGTCAGGGTGCCGCTCGCCTCGTCGACCTCGGCGATCTCCACCCGCTGGCTGACGGATCGCCCTTCCTCCCGCTTGAAGTACAGGCAATCGCCCTGCTGCACTTCCGGCGGGTCGACGATGTCGACCAAGGCCAGATCGCCTGCGGAGAACCGCGCCGCAGCGTCACCGACGACCAGCGTCGTGCTTTCTTTCGCGGCGTCTTCGAGCAGTGGAAAGCCGTCGCCGCCATAGCAGACCTGGTCGCGCGCGGTGCCGATGGCCACGACGGTTTGCCCTCCTTGCTTGACCAGCGTGGTGCCCGACGGCGCCCCCTCGGAGCCCTGCCCGCGCAGCACCACACCGTCTCGCAACGTCAGCGTCTCGTCCAACGTGAACGTTCCCGTCGAGAGCTCGACGACCTCTCCGGGAGCGCAGGCGTCGATCGCCGCCTGAATGTCGTCACCCGGCGAAAGCGTCGCACACCGCGTCTCGCGTACGGGCAGCCCATCCGCAGCGAGCGGCAGTCCCAACAGCTCGTCGCGCTGGATCCCCGGCGCCCAACGGGTGGCTCGAGCCGGATCGAGCACCTGCTCCAACGACACGTCCAGCGACGGATCACGACCCACGCTCCCACCATCCTCGGCGCCTGAACTCGAATCGCCCGCAGCAGAGCCCGCTTGGTCCGCAACGTCGTTCGCAGAGCTGTCACCGACGACGGAGGGTGCAAGGTCCGCGGAGGTGTCGGTGTCTGATGCGCCTGTCGACCCCTCGGTGTCACCTGCCGCAGCCGAAGAGGCGTTCGGTGTTCTGTCCTCTGGGGGGTCGGGGCTCGTCTCCGCAGCGTCGGTGTCGCTCGCGGGTCCGTCGCGCTCGGAGCCCGATTCGGCATCCTGCCCATCAGCCGCGTCGGGGCGTGACGCAGCGTCGCCAACTGCATCGGAGCCTTTCGACGCATCTCTTGCGTCTGTGTCGCAGCCGGCGAGAGCGAGTGAAGTGAGCGAGATCAGAAAGAGGTGCAGACATCTGGACATGGCTTCAACACCCCAAGGACCTGAAGGCCCCTGGACCTTCAATGGCACACCAAATCACGCTCGGGCTGACCATCGCCGCGGGGACGGCGCTGGGATGCGTGGTTCCCAAGCCCCAGCTCAGGGTCAGCTTGACGCGACGAGCCCACGGAAGTATCGCCGAGACGTCCCCCTCGATGCTCGGAGGTGAAGCATGCACGACGCGACGTCACTCAGGCCAAGCCCACGCCGCTCGCTCAATCCCCGCCGCCTGCTTTCGCTGCTGATAGCGGGCCTCACTCTCAGTGTCAGCGGTGGCCTGCAAGCCGCGACCATCACGGTCACCAAGCTGCAAGACGGGGGCCCCGGCTCTCTGCGCCAAGCACTTCAGATCGCAGCAGTCGGTGATGTGGTCGACTTTGCCGTTAACGGCACCATCGTGCTCACCATGGGCCCACTGCTCATCAACAAGTCGCTCAGTGTGACAGGGCCAGGCTCGAAGCTGCTGACGATCGACGCGCAAGGCAACAGCCAGGTCATGCTCCTCGCACTGGGCAACACCGTCGACATCTCCGGGGTCACATTGAAGGGCGGCAATTCCACGAATTGCGCTGGTTTCGACAACGCTGCCACGCTCACTCTCAGCAACGTAATCGTCAGCGACATGGTCGCTGACGACGACGGAGCCAACTGCAACAGCGGCGATCTGACGATCGTCGACAGCGTGTTCGAAGACAATTGCTCGCACATACTGGGTGGCGCGCTGTGGACTGAGGCCGGGGGAAGCGTCACGATCGTCGATAGCACGTTCGACCAGAACGACGGAGGGTTCGGTGGTGCCCTCGCCAGCTACGGCGACGTAGCGATCTACGACAGCAGCTTCACGGGCAACGTCGCTTGGACTGGCGGAGCACTGAACAGCATCACGGGTAGTGTTTGGATCGAAGGCAGCGCCTTCGAGGACAACACCGCCGGCACCGGCGGCGCCATCTACAAGGGCGCGCTGGCAGAAAATCTCGAGGTTTGGGATAGCGTGTTCGTGAACAATGCCACCAGCGCCAACGGCGGAGCCTTGGCCAACTTCGGTGGGCTGATGCTCGTGGCCCGCTCGAGCATCGTCGACAACCTCGCCTCTGGCTTCGGAGGCGGTGCGCACAACGGCGGCACCCTGTATCTACTCAGCAGCACCGTGAGCGGTAACACGTCGCTCGGTGGAGGCGGGGGCGGGATAAACAGCGACACTCGGGCTGACTTCTTGGCGATGAGCAGCACGATCAGTGGCAACGATTCGAGCTTTCAGGGCGGCGGCGTGCGCGTCGCGTCGGGCACGGCGATGTTGTTCAGCACCACCGTCGCCGACAACTATGCCCCCGTAGCAGCCACCGGCGTGTGGGGTAGCGTCGACCTGAAGAACACGATCGTGAGCGGACCGCCCCGCGTCTCGGCCTGTACGGGGGTCAGCTCCCTGGGCTTCAACTTGGCGAGCGATTCGAGCTGCGCACTGAACGCGCCGAGCGATCTGCCCAACACCGACCCACAATTGGGACCGCTACAGAACAACGGAGGCCCGACCCAAACCCACGCCATCGATCCCGCCACGAGCCCCGCGACGGACGCAGCCGACGACATCTCGTGCCTGCCGAGTGATCAGCGCGGAACGCCGCGCCCGCAAGGGCGCGGCTGCGACATCGGAGCCTACGAAGCATTCGTGCCCGGCTACGGGGGCTGATGCTCCACCCATCCTGAGACTGCATGGTTGCACCTACCCTCGCCCGTGGATTCGGATCGGCCCTCGCCGCCGGCGTGTTGGGCGTGACCAGTGCCGCGCACGCCGTGCCAGCTCACTGGGACGTCATGGTCGAACGCTACGGGTGGGGCGGAGACTGCACGCTGTGCCACGAATCGGCGGCGGGGGGAGATTCCACCGCAACCAGACCATTCGCATTGTCGCTGAAGACGCTGGGGCTCAACGCGAGGACGACACGCGATGACTTGCTGGGCATCATGTACGTGTCCGAAGTGCTCGCCACCGACTCGGATGGCGACCTCTACTCCGACGTTCAAGAGCTGCGCTACGCTGGGGATCCCAACGACCCAGAGGTTGGTCTGGGTGAACTCGACACGGGCGAAGGGGACTCGGCAGACGAGGGCGATGACGGTGACGCCGATCCGAATGCGGACGCACCTACCGCCTGCGCTTGGAACGCAGAGCGCCCGTCGGCTTCGCGTGCTTCCTGGCTGTGGTCGTTGTGGTTGATTGCTCTGTTGCTGACCCGTCGCTACCGAAGAACGTGCGAAGGCCTCTCCACAGAGGGACGACTTTAGCGCCAACTCGCTTTGGGGCGTCGCCGCAGCAGCACCAGCGTCAAGAACCCGAACAGCCACCACGGCTGCCGCTCTGATCTCACGTTGGCCACGGAGCAGCCCTTTTTCCCCTTCTCGTTCGCTTCCTGCGCGGCTTCGGCAACGGCCTCGAGATCGACTGAGGCTTCGATATCGCCGATCACCGCGTCGACATCCACGTCGTAGCCTTGAGTGTCGATACCCTCTTGAGCCAGCCCCCGCGCGCACTCCAACAACTTGTCCGGACCGGCGATGAACTCACCGTCGCAAAACAACGCGCCGCTCCCCTCACAGCCAGCGTGACACTCCGTGTCCACCTCGGTTTCGCATTCTTCCCACTGGACCTCCTGGCAAGAGACCTGACAGCCCATTCCAGCGATCGCGCGACACGAACCCGTGCAGCACTCTTCGCAATGTTGCACGCAGCTGGTGTCCGGCGGCAAATCGGCGCACTGGGTCGTGCACTCGCCATCACACGTAGCCGCACAGCTGGCCTTGCAGCGCTCCGGGTCGACGTCGCTCGCACAGGTCATTTCGCAGCTGTCAACGCACTCGGGGTAGCAGTTGTGCTGACAGATCACGTCGATGCCCCCGGCGCACTGGGAATCGCAAAAGGCACCACAGTCGTCCGTGCATTCGATCGTGGGTGGCGTTTCGCACTCCTCGCGGCAGACGTTCATCAACCTCGTGGCGCAGTTCTTCCGGTAGACGGTCGTGCTGCAGCCCGCCTCGCAAGAGAACTCGATGCCGCACTGCGCATCAGCTTCGATGCGGATCCCATCACATCCCGCGATGCCAGCACGCGCGTCCGAAGGCCACAAGCAATGCGCGAGCAACGTCAGCGAGAGCGTCAGCCAAAGTCGACTCATGCTGAAGGATAACGCAAACATCGCCCCCGTCGACGACAACGGGCGGAGATCGCGCGCCGAGCATGGTCATGGAGCGACCTACCAGTAGGCAAACCGGAGTCCTGCAAGCACTCGCACCGCATGCACGGTGGTGTCATCGCAAGACCGTCCGTAGAGGTTCAAACGAGGGGAGAAGCTGTTCAACTGCGAGCTGCAGTTCGTAGTCGACGCACTCTTCTTCGTACCCGGAAACGCTCACTTCGCCCGTAGTGCAGCCGGTGTCAGGGCGTTGGACCGCCCTGCTACCCCGGCAAGTTGAAATCGTCCCGGGCCCGGCGTCTGGGTCCATACGCGAATGGCGAGACGCCAGTCGAGTTCGTGGGCTCTATTCCAAGGCAGGAAGTACATCATCCGCGCGAGCGGACAATAGCCAAACGCGATGTTTGCCGCCAATCCGATGGTGGTGATGGGGACCAGCGGCCACAACACTGGCACGTGTACTCCGAGGCCGAGCCACAGCAGGACCCCAAACATTTCCTCCCCGCGCCCGGGCCCCTCGTCACAGCGCCGTGCGCTCGAACACTGCCCAATGGAACATCTGGGTTCCGCCATCAGGAGTGCGGTGTTGCTCCAGTTCGCTCCTTCGGCACACGAAGCCCTCACCCAAGAAGGCCTGAAGCCGCTCACGGTCGTATTGGCGCACGGGGAGACCACTGCATTTCTCCGGACCTCCGATGGAAAAGCTGCCCACCACGAAGACGCCACCTAGCTCGAGCCCTTGCATCAGGGCACGCCGGTACGCCGCTCGTTCTTCGTCGCGCACGAAGAAGTGGAGCGTCGCGCGGTCATGCCAGAGCTTGTACTTCTCGTCTGGGACCCATTCCGTGAGATCGACGCGGCGCCACTTGACGCGCGCTGCCTGGGCACCCAACCGCTGCATGGCGGCGCTCAGGGCAGCCTCCGAACAATCGACGACGGTGAGCCGCTCGTAGCCAAGGCGCAACAAATGGTCGGCTAGCGTAGAGGAGCCAGCGCCGACATCTACGATGGCGTCGCTGGGGGCGGCGGCGGCGCGTACCAACTCGAGAGACCGTTGTGGTGAGACTTGATACCAAGTCAGCTTCTCGACAGGCGTACCCCGGTACCTCTCGTCCCAGTGCTCGTCATTGCTGGTCATCGTCATTGAGCTCGATCCTCTCACTCGAAAGGCATGTGCCATACCCAGCGGTAAGATGCCACGAGACATCCGGAGGGCCGAAACAGGGGTCGGCTGCAGCGTGGACGAAGCCTTCGACAATTGAAGTTCGTGCTCCAAGATCGCTTGGCCCGGAGAAGCCACATCGGCTCGTGACTCGAGCGCACCCCGAAAGACCATTCCATTGCCTGATTCACCCGCAGCCGGCGCATGTTAAGTAGGCGGCGGTGACTCACACCTCACAACTGGTAATCGTCGCACTCGTTGGCGTCGCGCTGCTCCTGTTCCTGATCATCCAGCGCAGGCTGCACGCGTTCGTGGCCCTCCTGCTGGTCAGCGTGCTGATCGGCTTGGGAGCACAATTGCCCAATGTCGATCCTGAGAAGGTGCTGCAAGCCATGCAGAGCGGCATGGGGGGAACCCTTGGTTTCGTCGCCATCGTCGTCGGGCTAGGCGCCATGTTCGGACAGCTGCTCGAGGTTTCGGGAGGCGCCGAGGTATTGGCCCAAGGCCTGTTGACGAAGTTCGGAGAGAAGCGCGCGCCCTGGGCCCTTGGTGCAGCAGGCTTCCTGGTTTCCATTCCGGTCTTCTTCGACGTGGGATTCGTCATCCTCGCACCGCTCTTGTACGGCCTTTCTCAGCGCTCGAAGAAGCCACTGATGCTCTTCGCCGTGCCCCTCTTGGCTGGTCTGGTCGTTACCCATGCCTTCATCCCGCCTACTCCGGGGCCGATCGGGGTTGCAGCGATCCTGAAGGCGGATCTCGGTCGGGTCATCCTGTTCGGCGCGATCGCCGGCCTGCCTTGCATGTTGCTCGCAGGCCCGATCTTCGGCAAGTGGATCGCAAACCACGTACCGGGCGAGATCCCTGAGGGCTTCGATGTCGATCCGCCCGCTGCCGACAGACGGCTACCGAGCTTTGCCATCGTCGCCGCGCTGATTTCCCTGCCGATCGTCTTGATTCTCGCCAACACCGCCAGTCACGCAGTCCTGACCGATGAGGTGCTGGCTGGTGCCGGTGAGGGTCACGGCTTGGGCACGCTGCGCAGCGCGTTGGGTCTGATCGGACACCCCTTCATCGCACTGCTGCTGACGACGCTCCTTTGTTTTCGTATCTTGGGTACTGCTCAGGGCTTTTCGCGCGAAGAAGTCAGCCAGATCGCCACCAAGTCCTTGGAGCCGGCTGGTATCATCATTCTCGTCACCGGTGCGGGAGGCGTACTCAAGCAAGTCATGATCGATACCCACGTTGGCAAGGCCATTGCCGATCAGCTCGTGGGTCTCGGCTTCGCCCCGATCGTGCTTGCTTTCGTCATTGCCTGGACGGTCCGCGTCATGCAGGGGTCGGCCACCGTGGCGATGTTGACCGCCGCAGGGCTGGTGGTGCCGTTGATCGAGCCGGGCAATCCGTCGGACGCCATGCGCGCGCTGCTCGTGCTGCCAGTAGCCGCCGGCGCCACCAGCATGTCGCACGTCAACGACTCCGGCTTCTGGCTCGTCAACCGCTATCTCGGACTCAGCGTCGTCGACACGCTGAAAACGTGGACAGCACTGACCACCATCGTTTCGGTCGTCGGGCTGCTGGTGGCGTTGCTGCTCAGCGCCTTCATCAGCTAGTTCCAAACCGGTTTCGTCAACTCCGAGCGCTCTTGCCTTCGCTGCGCGCGCTGAGTGAAATGCGTTTGCGCGCGGTGTCGACGCCGAGCACGCGTACGCTGAGGCGGTCGCCCACCTTGACGACCTCGGCTGGATCTCTGACGAAGCGATCGGCGAGCTGAGAGACGTGCACCAGGCCATCTTGGTGAACACCCAAGTCGACGAAGGCGCCGAACGCCGTGACGTTGGTCACCACACCTTCGAGCCGCATGCCCTCGCGCAGGTCTTCCATGGTGTTGACGTCGTCGCGAAACTTCGGAGGTTCGAAGTTGGCGCGAGGATCACGCCCTGGCTTCTTCAACTCGCTGACGATGTCACGCAGCGTCGGCAACCCCAAGCCCGACGCTTCGTCAACGTACTGCTGCAAGTCCAGACGGTCAGCGAGCGCGCCATTGCCCACCAGCTCGCTGAGCCCGACCCCGAGCTGCTTGGCCATGCGCTCGACCACAGCATAGCGCTCCGGATGAACAGCAGAGGCGTCGAGCGGGTGCTTGCCGCCTCGGATCCTGAGAAAGCCCGCGGCCTGCTCGAAGGTCTTCGGACCGAGCTTAGGCACCGATAGCAGCTCCTTGCGAGTTCGAAATGGGCCGTTGGCCTCGCGAAAGCTGACGATGGCCTGGGCCAAAGCTGCGCCCAATCCGGCAACGTGCGCCAGCAGTGCGGCGCTGGCGGTGTTCAACTCGACACCGACGTGATTGACGCAACTCTCGACGACGTTCGCCAGCTCAGCCTGCAATTGCGCCTCCGGAACGTCGTGCTGATACTGACCGACGCCGATCGCCTGGGGGTCGATCTTCACCAGCTCTGCCAACGGATCCTGCAGCCTGCGCGCGATGCTGACCGCGCCGCGGATGGTTAGATCCAGATCCGGAAACTCTTTGCGAGCGATTTCGGATGCGCTGTAGACACTGGCGCCGGCCTCGTTGACGGAAACCACGTCGGGCAACTCGCCATCGAGACGCTTCAGAGCGCCCCGAACGAAGGTGACCGTCTCGCGCCCTGCGGTGCCGTTGCCCACAGCGATCGCGGCTGGACGATGGCGGCGCACGAGTTGAAGCAACGTCGTCTCCGCACCTGCCGCCTGCTCGGCGCTGCCCGTCGGGTAGATGGTTGCGTGCTCGAGCAGCTTGCCCGTGAGATCGATCGCGGCGCACTTGCAGCCGGTGCGAAAGCCCGGATCGATCCCCAACACCGCCTTGCCACCGAGGGGTGCAGCGAGCAGCAGGTGGCGCAGATTCTCCGCAAACACTTTGATCGCGCCGGCATCCGCTCGCGCTTCGAGTTCGTTCGAGCTCTCGTTGTCCATCGCGCTGCTGAGTAAGCGCTTGAAGCTGTCCTCGACAGCGCTGCGCAACGTAGCGGCATAGGGTGAACGAGGATTGAGCTTCATCAGCCGACAGATGCGTTCGACTAGGGCCTCTGGCTGTTCGACCACGACCTTGACGCGCAGCACACCCTCTTGCGCTCCGCGCCGCAGCGCCAGATAGCGATGAGAAGGTACCTTGGAAACGGCTTCGCTGAAGTCGTAGTACTGCTCGAACTTGGTCGGCCCCTTGGCGGCGACCTTCTTGACGACACTCGATCTCACCACGCCGCGCTGGGCATAGGTTTCGCGACACAGGGCGCGAACTGCGGCTCGCTCGGCCACGTCCTCCGCCACGATGTCCGACGCGCCGAGTAGGGCCGCTTCGACGTCGGGAACCTCTTTGGTCGGGTCCACGAAAGCCCGCGCCTCTTTGCTGGGAGAACCGTCGAGGGGTTGCGCCGCGATGCGAGCCGCCAGCGGCTCCAGGCCTCGTTCGCGGGCGACCTGGGCGCGCGTCCGGCGCCGCGGCTTGAACGGTAGGTACAAGTCCTCGAGTGCCGACTTGTTCGTGCAGCTGTCGATCTGACGACGCAGTTCGGCGCTGAGCTTGCCCTGCTTATCGATCGATTCGAGGACCGTCTCCTTCCGCTCCCAGAGCTCCTGCAGCGACTTGTGCCGCGCCTCGATCTCGCGCAGCTGCACCTCGTCCAGTCCCCCGGTCGCTTCTTTGCGATAGCGCGCGATGAACGGGACGGTGGCCTTTTCCCCCAGCAGCTTCAACGCCGCCCGAACGGACCGCTCGGCGACGGACAGGGCGGCACTGATCGCTGGGGCGTGGTCGGCGGGGGCCTGATACATCGCGCGCGACTCTGCGCCGGATGGCCAGAGGGCGCAAGCCCGTCCGGGGCAGGCCGCGCGCGATCGGCAGTGGCGCATCGGCTGCCTCGATGCCAGACCAGCATACCGTTTGTTTCACGTCTGTTGACGCAGCGGAAACACCTGCCCTGGGAGATTAGCGCCATGAAGCGACACGGACTCTACGACCCAGCCAACGAACACGATGGCTGTGGCGTTGCGATGGTTGCGCGCCCGGACGGCGTCGCAAGCCACCAGGCGGTGATCCGGGGGCTGACCGCGCTGTGTAATCTGGAGCATCGCGGCGCCGAAGGGGCTGATGCCGATACGGGCGACGGGGCGGGGATCTTGCTGCAAATGCCCGACCGCTTCCTGCGCGAGGTCGTCGATTTCGAGCTACCGCCAGCGGGACGATATGGCGTGGCTGTCGTGTTTCTGCCACAGGATGCGGGTCGGGCCGACGAGCTGGAGCGCCTGTTGCATGACCGTGCCAAACAGCGTGGCCTGGAGGTGCTCGGTTGGCGTGAGGTTCCGGTCGAGGGTGGCCACATCGGCAAGGTGGCGCGGGATGCCGCGCCGCGCATTCGCCAGCTATTCGTCAGCGCGCCGCCGAACGTCGACCGTGACACCCTGGAGCGCGAGCTCTACATCCTGCGCCGCAGCGCGGAGTGCGCGTCCAACGATGAGTTGATCATCCCCAGCTGTTCGACCCGGACGTTGGTCTACAAAGGCATGTTGACCGCACCCCAGCTCGGCCCCTACTTCCCCGACTTGACCGACGAGCGCCTGGAGTCGGCGCTGGCGCTGGTACACTCGCGCTTCTCCACCAATACGTTTCCGAGCTGGCGCCTGGCACATCCGTTTCGGATGATCGCGCACAACGGTGAGGTCAACACCGTGATCGGCAACGCCAACTGGATGCGCGCCCGTGAGTCCGACCTGGCCTGCGAGCTCTTCGGCGACGCGCTTGCAGAAATGCTGCCGATCATTCGCCCGGGCGCCTCCGACAGCGCGTCCCTCGACAACGTGCTCGAACTGCTGGTGTTGAGCGGTCGCAGCATCGCGCACGCCGCGATGATGCTCGTGCCCAAGGCCTGGCAGGGCAACGACGACATCCCCGAGGAGTTGGCCGGCTTCTATCGCTACCACTCGTGCGTGATGGAGCCGTGGGACGGGCCCGCTTGCCTGACGTTCACCGACGGTCGGGTGATAGGCGCAACCCTGGACCGCAACGGCCTACGTCCCGGTCGCTGGGCGATGACCGACGACGGTTGGGTGGTGCTCGCCTCCGAAGCCGGCGCACTCGCGCTCGACGAGACGACCATCGTGCGCAAAGGGCGCCTGAAACCGGGGCGCCTCTTCGTGGTCGATCTAGAGCGACATGAAGTCTTCTTCAACGGCGAGGTGGAGCTCGAGGTCGCGCGTCAGAAACCCTACGGGCAGTGGTACGCGAACAACATGTTGCGTGTCGACGACCTTCCCAGACACCAACCGGATCCAGTCTCCGAACTCAGCCTGCGCACGCGGCAGCTCGCCTTCGGTTGGTCGCAAGAGGACCTTCGCTTCTTGACTGCACCGCTGGCGCACAAGGGTAAGGAGGCCAATGGCTCGATGGGCAACGACATCCCCTTGGCCGTACTCTCCGATCAGACGCCAAGCCTGTTCAGCTACTTCAAACAGCGCTTTGCTCAGGTCACCAACCCGGCGATCGATCCGGTGCGCGAAGCCGTGGTGATGAGCCTGGAGGTTGGGTTGGGACCCGAGCTCAACCTGCTCGACGAGTCGCCACAGCACTGCAAGAAGATCATGCTCAAACAGCCGATCATCCGCGACAAGGCGATGTCGCGCATCCGTCAGGCGGAGGCTGTGGGACTGCCGGCGGTAACCCTCGACGCGACCTTCGAAGCGCAGGCCGGCAGCGAAGGTCTGCGGCTGGCCCTGCAAGCACTTCAGGTCGCTGCCGACACGGCGATCGCCGTGGGCGCCGCGATCCTGATCGTTTCCGACCGCGCACTGAGCGCCGAGCGCGCGGCCATCCCGGCGCTACTCGCTACCGCGGCCGTCCATCACCACCTGGTGCGACGGGGTACTCGCCTGCGCGTCGGTCTGATCGCGGAAACCGGCGAAGCCCGGGAAGTGCACCACATGGCGCTGCTGATCGGCTTCGGCGCCTCGGCGGTCAACCCCTACATGCTGTTCGAAGTGATCCCCGCTCTGATCGCGTCGGCTGACTTGCCCGCCGACACCAACGTGCTCGCGACGCAGAAGGGCATCATCCGCGGACTCGGCCAGGGTCTGCTCAAGGTCGTCTCGAAGATGGGGATCTCCACCATGCAGTCGTACATGGGCGCCCAGGTCTTCGAAGCGCTGGGCCTGAACCAGGAGCTGGTCGACGAGTACTTCACCGGCACGCCCTCTCGCATCGGTGGTGTAGGTCTCGAGACGCTGGCAGCCGAGGCGCTCACCCGCCACGCACGGGCCTTCCCGAGTGACGACGACAAGCTGCTTCCCACCGGCGGGATTTACGCTTGGCGGCGCTTCGGCGAGAGACACATGTGGAACCCCGAAACGGTGCCGATGCTGCAGGAAGCAGCCCGCGGTGGCAAAGCCGGAGCTGATGCCTACTGGCGCTTCGCCAAACACGTCAACGACGAGGTGACGCGCGGGTCGACACTGCGCGGCTTGCTGCGCTTCGTGCAAGACCAAACCCCGGTACCCCTCGACGAGGTCGAGCCAGCCAAAGAAATCGTCAAGCGCTTCACCACCGGCGCGATGAGCCTCGGCTCGATCTCGCCAGAATCGCACGAGACGCTGGCCATCGCGATGAACCGCCTCGGCGCCAAGTCGAACACCGGCGAAGGCGGCGAAGATCCGGCACGCTTCAGCGACGAACGGCGCTCCGCGATCAAGCAAGTGGCTTCCGGTCGCTTCGGCGTGACGATCCACTACCTGGCCAATGCCGACCAACTGCAAATCAAGGTGGCCCAGGGCGCCAAGCCTGGCGAGGGTGGGCAGCTACCGGGCCACAAGGTCAGCGAACTGATCGCCACCTTGCGCCACTCGACGCCTGGGGTCGAACTGATCTCACCTCCCCCGCATCACGACATCTACTCGATCGAAGATCTGAAGCAGCTGATCTACGATCTGCGTTGCGCCAACCCCGAGGCGTCGATCTCCGTCAAGCTGGTCGCCGAAGTGGGCGTCGGTACCGTGGCTGCAGGTGTGGTCAAGGCGAACGCCGACCACATCGTGATAGCCGGACACGACGGCGGCACTGGGTCGTCACCTCTGAGCTCGATTCAACACGCAGGCATTCCTTGGGAACTCGGCTTGGCAGAAACTCAGCAGACGTTGACGCATCAGGATCTGCGCTCGCGCGTGACGCTGCAAACCGACGGCCAGATGAAGACGGGCCGCGACGTCGTGATCGCTGCGTTGCTTGGCGCCGAGGAGATGGGCTTTTCGACGGCGCCGCTGATCGCCCTGGGCTGCATCATGATGCGGGTCTGCCATCTCAACACTTGCCCCGTCGGGATCGCGACTCAGGACCCTGAACTCCGCAAACGGTTCGTCGGTACCCCCGAGCACGTGATCAACTACCTGTTCATGGTAGCTGAAGAGGCGCGTACCATCATGGCCAGCCTGGGCATCCGCCGCTTCGTCGATCTGATCGGCAGGGTCGATCTGCTCCAGCAAGTCGAAGGCACCGGCAGCAGCAAGGCACAGCTGGTGGATCTCAGTGCGGTACTGGCGCCGCCCCCAGGCCCCGCCGAACACGCCCGCCGCAAGACGCGCGACCCAGACCCGGTACTCGAAGATGCACTGGACCACGAGCTGATCGCTGGCGCCCAGGCGGCCCTCGAACACAAACAACCGGTACGGCTGAGCGCCAAACTGGTCAGCAAAAACCGCACCGTCGGCGGCATGCTGTCGTCGCGGATCGCCAAGCTGCACGGCCGCGACGGCTTGCCCCCCGGCACGATTCGCATTCACTTGACCGGGTCAGCCGGGCAGAGTTTCGGCGCCTGGTTGGCCCGAGGTGTAGAACTCGATCTCGAGGGCGAAGCGAACGACTACGTCGGCAAGGGTCTATCCGGCGGCGTCATCGTCGTACGCCCACCGCGCGATGCCAGCTACGCGGCGGAAGACAACGTCGTGGTCGGCAATACGCTGCTGTACGGCGCCACCTCTGGCAAGGCTTTCTTCCGCGGCCAGGCAGGTGAGCGTTTTGCGGTGCGCAACTCCGGCGCTCAGGCCGTCGTCGAAGGCGTGGGAGATCATGGCTGCGAGTACATGACCGGCGGCACCGTGGTGATCCTGGGGCATACGGGCTTCAACTTCGCTGCGGGCATGAGCGGCGGCATCGCCTATGTCTACGACCCTGAAGGGCGCCTTGCGCGACGCTGCAACTACGAGCTGGTCGATCTGGAGCCCTTCGAAGAGAGCGACCGCGAGACCTTGCAAGCGCTAGTCAGCGAACACGTACAGCGCACGGAGTCGCCCGTCGGGCAACGCATACTGGAGCATTGGGAGGTCAGCAGTCGGGCATTCGTCAAGGTGATGCCACGAGCGTACAAGCAAGCGCTGATCGAGCTGCGCGCCCAAGAATCGATCGAAACGGCAGCCCCCGAGGAAGTGAGCGTGTAATGGCAGACCCCAAAGGCTTTCTGAAGATCAAGCGGGCTGTGCCTGGTGACCCACGCCGGGATCCGGCCAAGCGTGTTGGCGACTACCACGAAGTGATTCGCCTGCTGCCGCTGGAAGAAGTGCAACAGCAAGCGCAGCGCTGCATGCAGTGCGGCGTACCCTTCTGCCATCGCGGTTGCCCCCTGGGCAATCTGATCCCCGAGTGGAACGACCTGGTGCACCGCGGACTGTGGGAGAGCGCCATCGCGCGCCTGCACGCGACCAACAACTTCCCGGAGTTCACGGGCTTCACCTGCCCCGCGCCCTGCGAACCGGCATGCACCCTGGAAATCAACGACGACCCAGTGATGATCAAACACGTCGAGGTGTCGATCATCGAGAAGGCCTTTGCCGAAGGTTGGGTCGTGCCCAAACCGCCCGCTCAACGTACGGGCAAACGCGTCGCGGTGGTGGGCTCGGGTCCTGCGGGCATGGCCGTCGCCGCCCAGCTCAACTCTGCTGGGCACAGGGTCGTGGTATTCGAACGGGACGAAGCCGTGGGCGGCCTGCTGCGCTTCGGCATTCCTGACTTCAAGCTCGAGAAGAAGGTGATCGAGCGCCGCGTCGAGGTGCTCGTCGCCGAAGGCATCGAGTTTCGCACCAAGGTCGACGTCGGCGTCGACATCAGCGCCGATGAGTTGCAGCAACAGTTCGACGCCGTGGTGATCGCCGTGGGCGCGCGTCTGCACCGCCAACTCGGCATCCCCGGCAGCAAGCTCGAAGGCGTGCACCTGGCGATGGACTACCTCTACGACTGCAACCGTGCGGTGGCCGCGGGCACGCCCCACCAGCGCCACGAAGGCGCGATCACTGCGGCTGGCAAACACGTCTTGGTCGTCGGCGGTGGCGACACGGCTGCCGACTGCATCGCCAACGCGCACCGCGAAGGTGCGCTATCGGTGACCCAACTCGACCGCTACCCCGCCCCCCATGGCACCCGTCCCCGCGACGCCGTCGGCTGGCCCAACGCCCCACGCCGAGAGATCAGCTCGTACGCATTGGAAGAAGGCGGCGAACGCCATTGGCAAACGATCGCACTCGAGATCGTCGGACGAGGCGGCAAAGCCACCGGCGTGAAGATCGCCGAAGCCAAAGCTCCAGACTTCACCCCCATCGCGAGTAGTGAACGCGTGGTGCCGGCACAACTCGTACTGGTCGCGATCGGCTTCGAGCGCCCCGAGCGCGATGCTTTCATGCAGCAGATCGACGTCGACGAAGACGCCCGAGGCAACGTCGCCGCCGCCGGCTACGCCACCAATCGAAAAGGCGTGTTCGCCTGTGGCGATGCGCGCCGCGGCGCGTCACTCGTCGTGTGGGCGATCAACGAGGGGCGCGAATGCGCCAAGGCCGTGTGCGAGTACCTGGGCGAAGGCGTGCTTCCCGGCTTCACCGGCGGACAACCTCGACCCAGCTCGGGCTGGAGCCAGTAGAAAGCGCCTTCTCGAGAGCGCCGAGGTGCGCTGAATGTCTCGAATGAGTCAAGGCAGGTGGCGCGGATGGCCTGCTTCTACTGCAAAGAGGGTCGACACCGACGGAGCGTAGCTCCTGACCGTCCCGCCCTTGCCCAACGCGCGTGCCTTCGAGAATGTCCGCCGAACGGCGGCGCGCCCGCCCCCCACGCCGCACCCAAAGCATTCTGCCGAGTTCACAAACCGATGCCGATTCTCTAACGGTATGCCAACTGGTAGCGCGTGAGCCCACGACGAGTATCTGTCCCCGCTGCGACTCGATGGAAATGCTTTTCGAATCCAGCGGAGTGATCCGGTCGGGAGATTGTGCAGTGCGATCTCGTCGACCTGATATCGTGGTGAAACGCCGTAGCGATCTCCGCTGCATCGATGTCGCTGGCGCCACCTGGTTGCGGTCGCCGCTAAACACCGTACAGTGGTTAACACAGGAGGTAGCGATGTTGCGATCGGTGAAACGCTTCGCACAGGCGAGCGGAATCGTCGTGTGGGGGGCTGCGTGTTTGGCGAACGAGGGCTGCTCAGACACCACGGCGGAGGGTCTCGAGCCAGTAGACCTGACACCCCCAATCTACGCGCCGCCAGATTCCGACCACGATGCGCCGCTTCTCGGGGGGACCTTGGCGGTTACTCGCGACGGGCAAACGGTCGTGGCTGCGGATCCCGATCGCGATGCGGTGTTCATGGTCGATACGGACACCAGCCAAGTGACGACCGTCGCGTTGCAGCCGTACGATCGTCCGGGTCGTCTGGTCGAAGGCCCTGATGGCAGCGTGTTCGTCATCGCGCGGGGCAAGAACGCTTTGCTGCGCATCGATGTCCCCACCGGTGCCATTGTGCGGCGCGACCAGTTGTGTGCGGCACCGATGGGGCTCGACTACGATGCCGCTGCGACTCGAGTCGTCGTGGCGTGCCGCTCCGGCCAAGTCCTCGATGTCGACCCGACTTCACTCGAGACGCTTCGAGAGTTGCGTTTGGACGACGACCTACGCGACGTCGTCGTCCAAGGTGATGAGCTCGTCATCACCCGTTTCAAGACGACGGCGCTCCTCGTCGTCGGTCCGCAGGGTACCGTGACGGCGCGCCGCCACGAGGAGCATCTGGAGAGCAACAGCGCATTTCGAACCGTCGCAGCGCCACAGGTGGGCGGAGTGGCGATGGTCCACCAAGAATCGACGAACACGATGTTGACGACACCGATGCCGTCCATGCTGCCCGCGTCGAACAACACGACGCCACCTCCGGTGGTGGCTTACTACGGAAGCAACGTCAACTGTCGGCAGCAGATTGTCAGAACAGCGATCAGCTTTGTGACGCCAACCGTCGGCTGGGCGCAAGTGCCTAGTGTTGCTCCCGAGGATGCCGTCGTCACGACCTTCACCTTGCTCCGCGGCGCGACGGGCCCGCTGGACCTGGCACTCTCTTCGAATGGCAACAGAATTGCGCTGTTGGCCATGGGCAACAATTGGTCCAAGCCCTGGAGGCCCAGCTTGTACGTGCTCGACGCTGAAGAAGCGCCCTACTTGTCAGGCGACGAGATCCCAGACGACTGCGGCAGGAGCACCAAAGAAGTCAAGACGATGGGGCAGCCGATAGCAGTGACTTTCGACACCCAAGGCAAGTACGTCGTGCAATCCCGCGAGCCCGCCACGCTCCAATTCGAAGACGGCAACTTGGTGCAACTGAGCTACGAGCCTCGGCGAAACGGTGGCTTGGCACTCTTCTATCGCAACAATGGCGCGGGAGTGTCCTGCGCCTCGTGTCATCCCGATGGAGAGGATGACGGGCACACGTGGAATTTCGAGACAGAGGGCATGCGTCGTACGCACTCCCTAACCGGTGGCATCAGCGGGCGAGCGCCCTTTCACTGGGGCGGCGAACTGGCCACCTTCGACGACCTCATCGACGAGGTCATGGTCAGGCGCATGTCGTTCACCACTCGTCCGCAGCCCGCGTATGTGAACGACATGCGCTACTGGCTCGATGGTCTGCCGACGATCGACCTGGGGCCTGATTTAGCCGCCGACGCGGTGAGTCGCGGACAAGCCTTGTTCAATGATCCCCAGATTGGCTGCAGTGGGTGCCACAACGGTGACAAGTACACCGATGGTCAGCTCTACGACGTCGGAACCGGTGGAGTCTTCGTGACACCGGTTCTCATCGGCGTCGGGATGAGAGCACCGCTGATGCACGATGGGTGTGCGGCAACCCTGAAGGCGCGCTTTGGCAGTTGTGGGGGCGGTGACCAACACGGCGTCACGTCGTCGCTGACCGACGCCCAGGTGGACGATCTCGTCGCCTTCATGCGCTCGCTGTAAGCAAACGGCCGGTTGATACTCCAGCCCACGGCGGCTGCGGACAGACGGGCGAGTCCGAAGTGGAAG
>JBNKHV010000138.1:0-141330 GCA_050290545.1 Polyangiaceae bacterium
ATCTTCTGCGGGCACCAAACCCGAAAACAGAACACCGAAGAAGAGCCAGCCGAGTGCCGCCATCGAAAAAGGTTTGATCAGCCAGTTGACGACCAACGTCACGCACAGCCCCTTCGGTCGTCGCCCCACGTCTCGAATGGAGGCGAAGTCGACCTGGACCATCATCGGGTAGATCATCACCCAGATGAGCAGCGCCACGACCAGGTTCACCCTGGCCACCTCCAAACCCGCAATCGCCTCGAACACTCGTGGCGCGGCACTGCCGACGACGACACCACCGACGATGCATAGGAGCACCCAAACGGATAGAAAGCGACCAAACAGGCCCAGCGGGTTGTCGGTGTCGTCGCCGGGGTTGGGTGCTACGAGCTGGGGTTCACTCACGGTCGTTCCTTCGGCGGCTGTTGCCCGTCTACGAATTCGAGTTTCAGTTGGAGAGCGCGGCAGCACGCCGCAACCTCCGAGGTTTGCGTGGTGCTCAGCAGCAAGCGTCGGGCCCCCGTGCTTCGAGCAGCCGCGCGACGTCGGCGCGAACGTCCTGTCGCGCGCCGTACTCCCGCGCAAGAGAACGCAGTTGCCGTTTGCGCGTGGCGCTCTCTTGCTCGGCCAAGGAGTAGTAGACCCAGGCACCTTTGCGGCGGTTGTCGACGACCCCTGCTGCCCGCAACACGCCGAGTTGGCGCGAGACCGTGGACTGCGGCAGCTCGAGCGCCTCGACGAGGTGGCACACGCACAACTCCCCGTGGCTCAGCAGGGCGACGATGCGGAGGCGAGTCTCATCGCCCAACGCCTTGAACAAATCGCTCACTTCGCGCACGTCAATCGAGTTCGGCCCAGCCATCGGGATATCCGTATTAGCGGATATCCTGCGCCGCCACGAGGCAATTGTGTGACATCGAAGCGCAGCCCGTTGGGCCGAGCCCCCAGCCCCCGCGCCCTACTGAGTCTTGCGTTGGGTGAAGTGCGGTTCGCCGGCCAGACGAGCGAACGCCTCGACGATCCCGATCGCACCGCTTTGCAGTTCGTCCACCTGGCTCGACCCCAGACAGCCTTGAGACGTGCCGAACGCATAGGTGGCCAGGTAGGCAGAGAAACACTCTTGCACGCTCTGATCCGCCGCGAGCCCGGCCACCAACTCGTCGAGGTTTTCGAACACGATGCTCGTTCCGCTGGGGGTCACGTAGCTACCGGATGCGTCCACTGGGAAGTCGCCTTCGGTCTCGCGATAGCGCCCGGCCTCGTCGAAGTTCTCGAAGCCGTAGCCGATTGGATCGAAGAGCTGATGGCACGCCCCACACCCGTCCAAGGTCGAATGCACTTCTTCGTAGCGCTGGCGGGTCGTCTGCACTTCGGGCTGAGCGTCAGGCAACTGGGGCACGTTATCCGGCACGGGCGGCTTCGCCTGGCACAGCATCTTGGTGTAGACGAAAACCCCGCGCTGCGTCGGCGATGAAGCATCCGAGTTGGCGTGAGTGGCCAGGAAAGAGCCCTGTGCCAGAAGACCCAGCCCACGCCCGGCCGGGCGCGCCACCGACGCGTACTCGGCGCTCGGGGCGTCAAACCCGTAGAAGCTCGCCAGCCGAGAAGACGGATTCGTGTTCTGGCTGGTCAACAGCGCCGTCAGATCCCCACCCTGACTCATGACGATCTCGTCGATGAACGCGCGCGTCTCTGCCACCATGTCGACGGCAACGTCCGAATACGCCACGCCGTTGGACGTCGCGTTCGGCTTCGACTTGGCCTGAGTTCGTGGGTACCCCGTGTAGGCCTCGAAGAAGCGATGTAGCGTATCGCGTCCAGCCTCGGTGGCGAGCATGCCTCGAGCGAGTTCAACCAAGTCGCCCAGCTGCCCCGAGTCGGCCGTGTCCAACAATTCGGCAGACGGCGTGCTTCCAGTGAACGTATAGGCCAACTCCGTAACCGTTTCGTGCGGCGAGAGCTGACGTACCCCGCCGGCATCCTGCCCGATCTCGCTACGGTAGACGGCATTGGGCGATTGAATCAATCCGACCAAGACCCACTTGATCGCCGTCGCGAAGTCCGTCTGAGCAGCGGCACTGACGAAGAAGTCCGAGTAGCGAGCCACCTCGGTCGCCGTCAGCGGCCGGCGGAAGAGCCGCCGTCCGTAGTCTGCGATGAACTGTTCGGCACATGCCTGATCGCCCGCGCTCGAACACGGTAGGATGTTGGCCAACGCCGCGCCGGAGACCGCCGTGGCGATGTCCTCTGCCGTCTCCAACAGTGCCTGCGCCAGCTGTCCGCCGATGGCCGCTGAGACGTCGTTGTCGAAGCCGTGTACGGACAGCGTGTTCGACGGCAGCGCGTTCGACCACTGACCGGAAACTTCGGGGAAGATGGCGTTGATGGTGCGCTCGAACTCGCCGCGAGTCAGCAGCCGCAGGGCGGGACTCCCGAGCGCGGGTTCACTGCAAGACAACGCGGGAGGTGCTTGGTTCACGCTTGGCGCGCCGGTCGTGGGCGCGTCAGCTCCCCCGGCAGCAGGCGTTCCCCCAGGGCTCGTGGCTCCCGGCATTGCCGCGGCGCCCGCTTGTGAAGCTGGCGGCTCCGCCTCCTGGCCCGTCCCGCCGGGCGCACCCGGAGTCACGTCGGAGCCCGTCGCACCCAACCCCGGCTCCGTCGCGCCATCAGCGGGCGGCGGAGATGCGGCTTCTTCCCCACAGCTGACGAGCAGCGCCAGGACCACACCGATGAGACCGTGCTCCAAGCGCATCATGCGAGCACCCCCTCGATGACACCGGTCGTCTCTGGAAAGCTCGCTTGGGTCGCGCCCATCGCCCGCGCCAGCGTGAGGTAGAGGTCCGAAGCCGGCCTGCCAGGCTTCTCCATCACATCGAGCATTTGGCCCTCGGTGAAGACGCGGCCGGTGTTCATCGCACCAGCCGCTTTGCCGATCGTGACCAGCGGCAGATGCGTCGGCACCTGCGGGTACTCGATGCCGCTGACGCGTGTGTGATTGGCGCCGTCGCCCACCTCACTCATCCAATAGATCAGCGTGTTGTCGAGCACACTCGTGCCAGGTGCGGTCGGGTCGTCAGTGGTCGCCAGCACGCTCACGACCTGTTCGACCAGACGCTCCGCGAACCAACGCTGTGCGACCGCGAACTGTTCCCGCGCTTCGGGCAGGTAGTTGTCAACGGTTACCGGCGAGTCCCACTGGGCACCTGGAGCCGCCTGCCCGAAAGTGTGAGAAAGCGTGTTGTGATGCGACCCCGGTGCGCCCGCGAAGCCGAAGTCGAAGTCGCACGTCGTGTACATCGGCTGCAACGCGATGATCGGCGCCACGCCGCAGATGAGCGCCTGAGTCGCCAGCTCCAGCTGCGCCTGGTAGATCAACGGGAAGTTCTGCTCTTGGTAGAAGTAGTCGTTGCCACCGCTACTGTCGATGACCTGGCCAGCACTCGCGGCTCTGACTTGCTCGGTGAGCGGCAAATCAGGGCGCGCCGAGCAACTCGCCGAAGGCGCGTTACTTCCACTTTCGCGAAGCGACCGGATCGAATCCAAATGGGTTTGCAGCTTGCTCTGCTCGGAAGTCAGACCACTGACTTCCGCCTGTAGCGCCTCGACTTCCGTCTGAGTGAGTTGCAGCAGCTCCGCCCGGAGCGCCAGTTCCGGATTCGGTTCTTCCCCGGCGCCCAGACCGCCGAACAGTTGGTCCGCTACCTTGGACGGATCCTTCTCGGGATCAATCGGCGTCGTGTTCCAGTACACCATGCCATTGCGGTCCATGCCGAACGGAATGTGCGCGCACGCCCCGAGCACGAGCGGCTTGATCCCTAGCTCGTTCCCCACGACGTGCTCCAACGTCACACGCGGACTCGAGTCGTCTTCCGTCAACTCACCAGAAAGAAAGTTGACCACGCCGTCGTGCACACCGGCATCGCCCATGTATTGGAAGCCCTGGTAGACGTTGACGTAGTCCTTGTACGGCTCGAGCGGTCCCATGATGCTACCGTTCGTTTGGTCCAAGGCGAAGTCGGTCGGGTCACTCGTGTTGACGAGCGGGTTGAAGTGCTCGGGCGCGACGCCGTGAGGCATGAACGACAGCAGCAGGCGCTTCTGAGGGCCAGTCGCCTGCGCCGTAGCCAGGCGACTCAGCTTGGCGGCGACGGGCAACGAGACCCCCAAGGCGAGGGCTTTCAGGAACACGCGCCGCTGAAGGCCGCGTTCGAGGCGTTTCAATCGTGTAGTCTTGAACATCGGGGACTCTGCCGGGGCCAGCAAGCACGTAGCGGCCACGCCATGGGCAGCTTCAGATTGGGCGTTTGCGCCGCCGATGTCGAGGGTCGGCGCAGCGGAGCCTAGGCAGCCTGAAGTTCACGATCGCCCCACTACAGCCTGCTCGGTGCGTTGCACCTCCGGCGGAAACGCTACCGCAAACGCTGCGCACAATCTCCCAGCCGATCCAGCCGAGCACGCTTCGGACCAGGTTCGCGCGAACTCTGGAGTCCATGTAGGTGTGGACACGCGTTCGACGACATGCCGGCAACAGGCTTCCGCGCGCACCTCGAACCCGCCAGCGGTCGGCCCTGGCCACGCCAACCAGGGACGACCGCATGCGTCACGCCCGTTGAGCTAGACGCGGTCGAACCTGACGGAAGCGGCTAAGCCCACACGCACGAGTGCCGCCCGTTGGCTGGCCATCTCACTCAGCAACGACCGAACCAGCCCAAAGTGGTCCTCCATCACGTCGTAGAGGTCTTCTTTGGCGATCACCAGCACCAGCGAGTTCTCTTCGGTGTTCGCGTTGTAGAAGCGCACGTCGTGAGCGAACGCGGTCAAGCCACCGAGGACCCGAGTCGGATGCAAGACGGCATCGACGCCGACGTCCTTGCGGTGCATGCGCACCCTGCCATCGACGAGAACCTGCAATTCGCGACTCGGCTGCCCCGCTTCGAAGACGGACTCGTGCGCTGGTACTTGCCGCGGTTTCGCGAGTTGGGCCAAGCGCGCCAGCGACTGGATGGGAGCGCGACTGAACATGGGCGTCGCTCGCAGCGCGAGCAAACGCGACATCGCCCCCAGCGTCTGCCCAGGCTGTAAGTGCGTCAACGGCTGAGGTGCCACGCGATCGAGGCAAGTGAACACGTGCTCGCCGCCGAGTTGAAGTGCGAGGTCGTTATTCTGCTTCGACGTCGTCGAAATCATCTGCAGCGCTTGCTCGAAGTTGTCCTCGAGCACGTCGATGTAGTCGGAGAAGCGAAGCGCCAGGCAGTGCGTGCGCCGCAGCGCGACCGCTGTCCGTGAGTAGACCCCGTCCGTCGCCGCGTCCAAGATGCCGACCATCGAGTTCTTGTCGAACTCGGCGCTCTTGCCCTCTTCGTCCTGCAACTCCACCAGCCCGTCGACGATGAAGAAGAGTTCGGCAGCAGGTTCGCCCATCCGATACAGCACCGCGCCGGGTTGGAAGCGCACGTCTCGCATCACGGACGTCACCTGGGCCATCATGCGAGCCGGCAGATTGATGGGCATGAACGAGCGTAAGAACAGCTCCTGCTCGACCCTAGCTCGCGCGTCCGTGTCCGTCATGCGGGCACCAGTTCCTTGAGTTGTCTCAACACGCCGGCATCGAACAAGGGTGCCTCCGAACGCTCCACCAAGCCGTCCACGCGGTCCGCCAGCGCGGACACGCGTCGCTCCATCACGTGGTAGGCCGCCAGCGTCGACAGGGTCACGTCGGTACTTTCGAGCAGGATCTCCAACGCCCCGTCCGTGCTGGTCGGCAGGTCCGGCAGTTCGGCGGACGCCCGACGCAGCGCCTCGATGCGAGGCAGCTCATCCACCACGATGCTGAACAGACGCCGAATGCGCGGAATGCCGCTCTGCAGGGTCAGCGTGTCGATGAACTCGAGAGCCCGCGCTCGCACCCGCCGATCCTCCGAACGCAAAGCGACGGCAACGGCCCGAATGTTCTCGCTGCGATGCAGGATCTGCAACAGCCGAAATGCCCGGTCTTCGGCTTGCTGCGCCTTTTCTTCCAGCAACTTGAGCAGCAGCGGCAGGACCAAAGCTGGGCGTCCGTGCTCGAACGCCGCCTCCAATTGCTGGACCAAGGACAACATGCACAGATGCTCGACCAACTCACGCTCGAGCAGCGCCTCCACAGGAGCGCGGTCCAGACGCACCTCGGTATCAGCCGCCAATCGCCCCAGCGCTTTGATCACCTTGTAGCGGACGAGCCCCACTTCTTCGCTGGCCAACTGCGATAGCAACGTACTTGCTGCCCGCTGGTTGCCGAATGCGGCAATTGCTGCCGGGAGATGCCGTCGTAGCCGCGTGGGGGTGTTCGCATCGCGCAACATGGCTCGCAAGCTCTCCAACGCCGGCTTGCCATGGGACGCCAGGGCCTGCTCGACGTGCGACCGTCCTTGGCGGATCGTCAGACGAGAGATGAGCGTCGGGATGAAGCGCTCGTCCAACACTCGCTCCATCGCCAGCACGGCTGCCGCCGACACCGCATCGTCGGCGTCCGCCGCCAGTCTCAACAGCAACGAAGCGTAGCGCTGGTCGCCCGCATCGCGCACCGACGCGAGCAGGCCGATCTGTGCCTGGCGGCGGGCTTCAGGCTCCAGGGTGTCGAGGTCGGCGATCGCCGCATGCTTGCTCGGATCCGGGAGTCTGTCCTTCTGCTCCACCAGGAAGGCCGCGTGACCTCGGACCTCCGGGCGGATGTCGTAGAGGCGTTCTTCGGCTGCGTCCAACAGGCCCACCCGACTCAGGGCTCGCATGGCTTGTACTCGAACATCCACGTCATCGTGGTCGAGCAGCCGCCGCGCCAACGGGATCCAGTCTTTGCGGTCGGGCGTCGTGATCAGCTCCAGGGCGCGCAGGAGTACTGCAGGCTCCTCGTGGTAGAGGACCAGCGCGGGGATGAGCCGCTGACGTCCATTGTTGACCAGGAGCTCCATGGCGGCGTTGGCACGGCCTGGGTTGCGGCTCGACAACACCGAGATCACGTACTCCACGCTGTCGAGATCCAGGCTCTGGTGCTGCACGTCAGGGCGCGTCACCAGCGAATCCCGAAACAACTCCAAGTAGGGACGCCGAATCCCCATGCCCAGCACCAGCCACGCCACGGCCAGAATAGCCATCACGACGCCGAGCGTGCGGGCATCGTCGAACCCGCGATCTGCCAGAGCGAGCAAGATGCCTGCGGTCAGCGCCTGCGCGACACGCACCAGAAAAGTGTCGATGAAGGTCTTGGCTCCGGTGCGCGCCTCATCCGGGAGCGGCATCCACAGCAGCTCACTGGTCACCCGATGCAGCGAGTGCCGCAGACCGCCATCCGCCGCTTTCGTCAGCAGCACGACCGCCAGCACACCGCCCGAAAGCACGGTCGCTGCGGCGCCGCCGATGAGCAACACCGGGAGCACCATGGCCGCGCTGAGCACGCCCACCCGACGCACCAAATAGCCGGAGAGGATCAGTTGCACGAGCAAGGCGAAGCCGTTCAACGCGGCGTAGTACGTCGCGAAGAAGCCCCCCAACTGCTCGGCGCCAATCGCCCGCGACGCGACCGATTTGAACAGGTAGTCGGTCACCAACAACGCGGACGTCGACACCACGAGCAGCGCAGCCAAACGCCCGGCGTAGGGGTACTGCTTGAAGAACAGCCATGCTTGAGCCGCCGAACCGAAGGTGCTGACCGGTTTACCATCCTCCTCGAGCGCTTCGTCTTCGGTCCGGTCACCGGTCAGCAAGTAGGCGGCGAGCAAGTACGCCCCCACCGCCATCAGCAGCAAGACCTCGACGTTCATCGCGGACAGGACGGCCATCGCCGAGCCGGCCCCAGCAACTGCACCCAGCACTCCCCCGGCAGAAATGGCGCCAAACAGACGCCGCCCCTGTGAGACCGTGAACCAATGGCTTGCCAGTGTCCAGAACTGCACGACCGCCACGCCGCTCACCAGGCCGGAGAACACGTACAAGGCGAACACAGCAACGTGCGTCTTGGGGAAGAGGTAGAACATCGCCACGCCGTATGCGGCGACCAGCAGCGTGGCTTGCAGACCGTTGCGACGACCGAAGCGAGCGACGACCTTCAGACTCAGACGCGAAGCGCCGGCGGCGCCGAGGGCGAGCACCGCGTAGACGACCGCGAGCCATTCAGCCTGCAGCTCCCCCAGGAAGAGGGCGTCGCGGGCCGTTTCCGTGAGCGTATGGCCGGCGATGATGCAAAACAGGATCGCGCCCGTCTTGAGGATCGCGGAGCCCTCCCCAGGTCTGACATCGGTCAGGTTCGCCAACAGCCCGCGCATACTGATCCAAGAGTATAGGTGCCCCGCTCACACAATGGCAGTTAGCCCCAAATCGGGACCCGCACGGGCGTCAATCGCTCCGGCCTCCCCGGCCTGGGGACTTGCATACGGCAGCCAGGACCACCATGCTACGCGAATGCAAGGCGGCTGTACGCCCAACATCGACCAATGCGCCAGAAATCACCGAATGAAGGGCGGCGTGGCTTTCTTCGCTGCGGCGCTGGCGGCAGCGGTTTTCCTCGTGCGTTCCGGCCTGCCTCCCATGTACCGCACGGTAGCCTTCCTGCCGTTCGCGTTTGGCTCCCTGATGTTCTTCCAGGCAGCGTTTCGGACCTGCATCCTACGGGCCTTCAAACGCCAGCGAGAGACCCGCTTTGGGGTGGAAAAGGTGGCTGATCCCGAACAGGTCAAGCGGCATCTAGCGCGAGCGCGTGCGGTCGTGCTGTGCTCCTTGGCAGCAGCCAGCGCCGCAACGGCACTGCTGTTCGTGCTGCCCTGATTCGTGCTGCCCTGAGCCGGGCAAGAAGGTTCGGATTAGGGGCCGGCTTTTCCACAACCCGTCGCGCACTCGGACGCTGAACCAGCGTCTGTACCCTACGGCGACGCGGCGGCCTCGAGCTTCGCTACCACGAGGCTCACGCCCGACGTTGCAGCAGTTCTTCAGCTTTGCCCAGCACGGCTTTGGCGCTCATGACCCCCTTGTAAACGTAGAGCGCACACGACTCCCTATCGCCCAGCACAGCCTCGCTCACCCGTAGTCGGCTACTGACGGCAAACACGATGCGCTGCGCCAGCCCCCTTTCGACCAACTCCACCCGTTTGAACACCGCGTCACGGCTCCAGAAACCCATCACCTCGACGTAGACGACGGCGCCCGCCTTCTCCAGGCGGAGGTCGGGAATGCAAAGTCCGACACCGGGCAGATCGAACACCTCGTCGCTGTGCGTGACCTTCCATGCGTCGCCCTGCTTTTCGATGGCGGTTAGCAGGTGCTGCACCTCGTCGGGGGCTCGAACCCCGTCGATGGCGGCCGCAGTCGGATTGAGGTGGTCGTAGTGAAAAGTCAGCGGAGTTCTCTGCTTGCCCCAGCGCAGCTTCGCAGAGAGGCGGAGTTCGTCGCATTGGCACAGGGTCGGAAACACCAAAGCCAGCTGCAACCCGTACTTCGTCACGGAATCGAAGAGGGAGAATGGCCCGTCAATCTCGATGCGATATCCCCCATCCTCCCGCTGAATCGAGAACAGCAGACGGTGAAACTTCAGGCGGCGAAACAGCAGCCGGTATTGGTTCGGATCTTTGCAGCGCACGTGCGCAATCACCGAGACCGCACGCAACAGCACGGCCTGGTACTGGGCGCGGTCGTAGCGCTCGACGAGTTGCTCCGCGTGGAGTTTCGGCCCACTGACGAAGCGTTGCTCCGAACGCAAATCCGAGTAAAGCGCAGCCTCCAAGCTTTCGGGTTCGACTTGGTATTCCTCCGCCAATCGCTCGAACGGCACTCGTCGGTCGAATTGACGACCTTGCTCCCGTCGCAGCCGGGCTGCCATCAGAAAGACGCGGCTGCGCAGCTCCCGGGGGTCGATGGCACTACTGGCTTCGAACTCGCACTGATCTTCGATCAGCTTGGCCAGCCCTTGCGCCAGCTTCTTCTCGCGTGGCCCGATCTCCACGCTCGCCAAGGCTTCCTTCAAATGGCCGTAGGTACTTCCCACCTGCTCTGCCGCGAGCTGCAAGTAGAGAGAGGCCAACTCCAGCGCGCGCTGGCGCGTCTTGCCCTTGAGGGCCGAAACGCTCAGCTGTCCTTGCTGCTGACGAACCCGTACGAGGTCAGCGGTAAGCATCGTGCTCCCTTCTGCGGTCGCTGGTGTTCGCCTCCGACGTACCGGCTGAGATCACCTCGTAAAGGCGCGCGCGTTTGCCTTCCCGCGGCCTCAGAATGCGCCCCAATCGCTGCACGTGTTCGCGCACACTGCCACTTCCGCTGATGACGACAGCAACGTTGGCTTCGGGAACGTCCACGCCCTCGTTGAGCACCTTGGAGGTGACGACGGCGTTGTACTCACCACTCGCCAACCGCTGTAGAATCTCGCTCCGCTCCGTGACCTTGGTTTGGTGTGTGATGGACGGCACCAAGAATCGACGGGAGATGTGATGGGCGGTTCGGTTGTCCTGAGTGAAGACGAGCATGCGATCTGCCCGATGGGTGACCAACAACTCCTCCAACAAGTCGAACTTCGCAGGAGCGGCCAGCGCCAGCTCCTTCTGACGGCGATAAGCGACCATGGCTCGCTGGCCCTCTTTGCTGACCGAAGAACGAAACACGAAGTCGCTCCAGCCCTGGGGGCTGCTCATACGGATGCCCTGACTGCGCAAGAAGCCCGTATAGATGGCTCTTTCCGACTCGTACTCTTCCCGCTCTTGCTCCGTCAGGTGTACGGCCATCGTGTGCACGTCGTAGTCGGCCAGGTAGTTGCCCGAAAACTCGATGATGTCCTTGCGGTACGCGACGGGACCGACCAACTCCTCCAGCAACGCATCGCGCCCATCGGCTCGCTCGGGGGTCGCGCTCAGCCCCAAACGAAAGGGCGCCAAACATTGCCGTGCCGCCAGCGCGTAGGATTCACCGGGCAAGTGGTGGCACTCGTCGAAGATGACCAAGCCAAAACGATTTCCGATGTGCTCCATGTGCAAGTAGGCGGAGTCGTAGGTGGTGACCGTCAGTGGCTCCAGCCGATACTCTCCGCCTCCGATCACCCCGACTTCGGTGGCAAACGTCGTGCGCAGCAGGTCGTACCACTGACGTACGAGGTCCAGCGTCGGGACGATGACGAGGGAGGCCCGCCGTCGTTGGTCGATGGCCATCATGGCGACTTGGCTCTTGCCCGCACCGGTCGGCAAGATCACCAGGCCGTGCCCTTTGTGAGCAGACCAAGCCCTGAGTGCGGCATCTTGGTACGGGCGCGGCTCACGCATGACCCGCGCGCCAGAGGGGAGCTGCTCGTAGGCACGGGCCTGGTCGTCGTACTCGATGCCCTCGTGGCGCAGCCAGAGCACGGTCTTGGCGTAGAAGCAGGCGGGTGCGCGATGACTGTCCGTTCGCGCATCGTGGAGCAGAAACGGCGGGGGCAGCACGTCCGAGGAGTCGAGTCCTCGGACCTCGAGCGTGCCTGCAACGAACCGGAGCTCCACCACCCAAACCCCATAGCGAGCGCGGGCACACAGTTCAACGGCGAGTACGATCGATCGTGCCGAGGCGCGGAACGCGACGCCCCACACCGTCCGCTGAGCAGACTTCCCTCGCGAACACCCGAGGAGCTCACCTCACGACGGCAAAGGCGCTTACCGAGTAGCGACAGAGGGTGCTAGGTTCTGCCGCCATGGCCCGCCGCCCGTCGCTCGTATCGCTCGCCTTGTCGCTCACCTTCGGCTGCGCCGGAGGCGCACCTCATGCCGAATTCTCCGGCGACGAGATCGAACTGGTCGGCGCCGACGAACCGGAGCCTCCTCCGCCTGCGCCCAAATGGTGCCCGAAGGGCGAGGCGGGCTGTGAGATGCCCGCGCAGCCTGCCGCAGAAGAGCCCAAGGCCTCTGAGGAGCCCCTCGACCCGGCCAAGCGCTACGTCGTCGGCATTTCTGCCGACGACCCTCGCAAGGGGCCCCCCACGGCGCCGGTCACCCTGGTCGTCTTCTCTGATTTCCAGTGTCCGTTCTGCAAACGCTTCTCGGTCGTGCTCGCCGAGCTCTCGCTGCGCTACCCGAACGAGCTGCAAGTGGTGTGGAAGGACCTACCACTGATGGGACACGAGTTCGCTCTGCCCGCCGCTCTGCTGGCTCGAGAAGCCTACGCCAAAGGCGGAAGTCGCCGCTTCTGGCAGGTGCACGACACGCTGTTCATCCGACAAGACGAACTGAACAGCGAAATGTTGGCCGACGTCGCCAAGCGCTTCGAACTCAGCTGGCCGCCTCTCGAACAGCACCAGGCCCAGCTCGACGAGACCTTCGAGCAAGTGCTCAACCTCAACGTTCGCTCGACTCCGACGGCCTTCATCAACGGTCGCCCCCTGATCGGGGTCAAGCCCATCGAAGAGTATGAACGGCTGATCGACGACGAGTTGGCCAGGCAAGCGCAACGATGAGCGGACAACTCATCGGTCACGGCGACGACGGCGGCTTCGTTCACTGCGCCATCTGTGGCGGCGATGCGGCGGGACCTTGCGCACGCTGCCGCAAGCCGGTGTGTGGCGACTGTTGTGTGCTCACCGAGGGAACTTCCGGGAAATGGGCCATCTGCCTCGACTGTGATCGACGAGGCGGCAGAGCCGTGCATTCGGGGTGGTGGACGGTCGCAGTCTGGTTGTTGGCTCCGATTGCTGGTCTGCTGGCTCTGCTCGCAGCCTTGTATTGGGCTTTTGGCTGACGGTGTGGCCGAGGCCATGGCCGGTCGGGGCGATGCTCACGACTTGCGGTGCAGGCCTATCGTCGTCTTCTCGGGTTCGTCGACCGCGCGTCGGATGGCCGCCTTGCCGAAGCGTTGGCGAATTTCGTCCAAAGTCGGGCCGAGCCGGTCCGCCTTTTGGCGTTGCCCGAAGAGATCGAGCTGTCGGGGCGCGGCATCCGGCTCCAAGTTGCTCACGCTGACGCCCAACAAGCGCACCGGGACACCAACGGAAGCTTGGTCCCACAGCTCGAGGGCCACATCGCGAATGGCTTTTCCATCACTGGTCGCCACATCCAGAGAACGCGAGCGCGAGAGCAGCGGATAGCGGGGTTCACCGGGCTCACCGGCGACGCGAGGGGCCCGGCGCCCAGAATGACTGCCGAGCTTGATCTTGAGGGTGACCGTACGGCCCCGCAGCGAGGCCGCGCGGAGCCGCGCGGCAACGGTCTCTGCGTGCGCCGTCAACGCGGCGCTCACCTCGTTGCGGTCGATGACGTCGACGGCGAACGTATTCTCTTCGCCACACGACTTGGGGACCTGATCGCTCTGCACGGTAGAATCGTCTCGGCCGCGAGCCCAGGCCTGAAATTGGGCCGCCCGTTGACCGACGATGGCGCTCAGACGCACGAGGTCGAAATCCGCGAGCTCGCCGATCGTGCGAATGCCGTGCGCCTGAAGCTTGCCCGCGGTCACCGGCCCAACTCCCCACAACTTGCGGATCGGCAGCGGCGCCAACAAGGACGACTCGTCGCCGTGGGCGATCACCTTCAAGCCGTTCGGTTTGCCCAACGTACACGCGACCTTGGCGACTAGCTTGTTGGAGGCGATGCCGACCGAAACGTTCAACTGCGTGCGTCGCTTGACCTGCGCCTTGAGCGCTTCGCCCAGCGCTCTCGGACCGTCATGGAAGTGCATCGTGCCGCTGACGTCGAGAAACGCTTCGTCGAGAGCCAGAGGCTGGATCTGAGGCGTGAAGTTCTCGAACACTTCGCGCACCTGGGCGCTGACCTCGGAGTAGAGCGCCATTCGCCCCGGAAGGAACACGCCGTGCGGACACAGCTCCTTTGCACGAAAGCCGGGCATGGCCGAGTGCACACCGTACTCTCTGGCTTCGTAGGAAGCGGCGGAGACGACCCCGCGCGCCGAATTCGCTCCCACGATCACCGGCTTGCCACGCAGTTCAGGACGCTCGCGCTGCTCCACCGAAGCGTAGAACGCGTCCATGTCGGCGTGAACGATCCAGCGGGTGGTCACGACGCGAACGTACCGCCGTCCGACGGACGTCGCCAGCACCCATTGCCGTGGCGCCTCGATGCCACCATGCACCAGCGCATGAATCTCGTGGCCATCTGCGGAAGTCTTTCGGAAAAGTCGGCGAACCTCGACCTCTTGCGGCGTGCGCGAGACATCGCCCCAGCGGACGTCACGCTGTACGAGGGACTCGGGGCTCTCCCTCACTTCGTTCCCGACCTCGCGCAGCAGAGCGTGGCTGAGGTGGAGGCGTTTCGACACCTGCTGGCTGCTTGTGATGGCGTGCTCATCGCCAGCCCCGAGTACGGCCACAGCCTGCCCGGCAGCTTGAAGAACGGGATCGATTGGGTCATTGGCTCAGGTGAGCTCTACCAGAAGCCTGTCGCGATCACCGCCGCGGTCCGCCACCCGGAGCGTGGCCGGCGTGGCCTCGACGCACTGGGAGTCGTACTGCGCGCCGTGGACGCACACATCGTATGGGATGAAGCTATCGTCGTGGATGATGCCGATCGGCAATTGCCGAACCTGCTGGCAAGACTGAGCGTGGCGGCGGGTCGCTCGGACTGAATCCAGCACCTGCAAGTCGACTCGACGTGCTCTCTCGTCTCGTGGGTTCAGACCGTGGCGAAGGCGGCGTCGGGGATGTGCAGCGCCTCGGCAGGTGCCGCCTCGAGCACCTTCGCGCGCCCCGCGATCGTGGGGAGCACCCAAGCGGCGAAGTGTTGCGCAGCGGCGAGTTTGCCGGTGTAAAAGGCGTGGTCCGGGTGCGACGCGTCGAGGGCCTCACGTTTCTCAGCCGCGATCACCGCAGCGTCGAGCAGCATCCACCCGACGCACAGTTCGCTCATCATTTCCAAGAATGGTGATGCCACCAACGGGACGTGTGCCAACCGAGAGCCCTTGCTCCATTGCGCAAACGCCAGCGCCACTTTGGCCAGAGCATCCGCGGCGCCGTTGAGATCCTTCACGGCATTGGCCAATTCGGGATGTTCTGAGTTTTGCGCTACGAAGGCTTTGAGGTCCCTGAAGAAGGCTTGTGAGTGTGTGCCGCCATCGAGGCCGAGTTTGCGACCAACCAGGTCGAGGGCCTGGATGTGGTTCGTACCTTCGTAAATGGCGAACACCTTCGCGTCGCGACAGTACTGTTCGACCGGGTAGTCGCGCGTGTAGCCAGCACCGCCGTGGATCTGGATCGCCATCTCCGCGACTTTGAAAGCCTGATCCGAGGCGTAGGCCTTGATCAGCGGGGTCAGCAGCTCCGTTTGCCCCTGGTGGTAGGCTTTCTGCCGTTCGTCATCTGCTTGTGTCGCCGCATCCGCGTGCCACACAGCCTTGACCAGCATGGCGCGGATGCCTTCGACTTTGGCCTTCATCTCGAGCAGCATGCGGCGAATGTCGGGGTGAGCCAGAATCGGCACCCGAGGCGCATCCGGATCTCGCGCCTCTTCCATGCGTGCGCCTTGTTTGCGCTCGCGCGCGTAGTTGAGGGCATTGAGGTAGGCCGTACTCGCGCAGCCGAGGCCCTGCACACCAACGCCGATGCGCGCGAAGTTCATCATCTTGAACATCTGCCGCATGCCTTGCTCGCTGACCCCACCCATCAACTCACCGACGCACTCGCCATCTTCTCCGAAGTTGAGCACGCACGTCGCCGAACCGTTGAGCCCCATCTTGTGCTCCACGCTCGCCACGTGAACGTCGTTGCGCGTCCCGTCGGGCCTGAACTTGGGCACGATGAACAGACTCAAGCCTTTGGTGCCTTTGGGAGCCCCGTCGATCCGTGCCAACACCATGTGCACGATGTTCTCGGTGATGTCTTGATCACCACCACTGATGAATATCTTCGTGCCTCGAATGGCGTAGCTGCCGTCGGGGCGCGGCGTTGCCGACGTCGACGATTCGCCCACGTCGGAGCCTGCCTGGGGCTCCGTCAAGCACATCGTTCCCGCCCACTGCCCCGAGAACATCTTCTCCAAATAGCGCTCCTTCTGCTCGTCGGTGCCGAATTCGTAGAGCATCTCCGCTGCGCCAACGGTCAGGCCCCCGTACATGTCCAGCGACGCGTTGGGACCACTCGTCAACTCGTTGACCAACACCGACAAACACTTGGGGCCGCCGGCACCGCCGTACTCGGGGTCGGCGACAATCGACTTGAATCCGCCCTCGCAGAGCGTCTCGTAGGCCTCTTTGAAGCCGGGAGGGGTGACCACTCCGCCTTCCTCCACGCGACAGCCGACGGCGTCCCCCACTCCGTTGAGGGGGCCGGCGACTTCCACCGCAAAGCGCTGGGCTTCGCGCAACACGGCCTCCACCTGCTCCACCTCCCAATCCGCAAACGCACCGTGACCCAAGAGCTTTCCCAACTGGAACTGCTCTAGCAACACGAAACGAATGTCCCTCAAATCCACCCGATAGTAGTTCTGTCCCTGCGCCATGAACGAAAGGTAGAGACAGCACCGAGGAGGGGCAAGCGCAAACCCAGCGCGTGCGGACTCCCCACGGGCGGCGTGGGTCATCGGAGTGGCGGTGTCGGTGTCACACCCTCCTCCCGTCGCGAGCCGCCTCAGGCTCGGAGCGTTTCCAGGACTTCGAAGTAGTTCGGGAAGGTCTTCGAGGTGCAAGCCGGATCCAGAATGCGGATGCCCGGCTGGCGCAATCCCAGCAGCGCAAAACTCATCGCCATTCGGTGATCGTCGTAGGTCTGCACGCTCCCGGGACGCGGCAGTCCCGGTTCGACGACGTAGCCGTCCTCCTCCTCGCGTGCGCTGATCCCCAAGCGCGACAACTCCGTGACGACGGCCCCGATGCGGTCCGTTTCTTTCTTGCGAATGAAGCCGATGCCGGTGATCCGAGTCGGGCTCGAGGCGAAAGGTGCGACGACCGCCAGTGTCTGCGCAACGTCGGAGAGGTTCTTCATGTCCACCTCAACGCCGCGCAACTGCCCGGTACCGACGACCGTCGTGGCGTTGGGCTCGCGTTCGACCCTCGCGCCCATCTGCTCGAGCACGTCGACAAGACCGAGATCGCCCTGCTTGCTCACCGAACCGAGTCCCTCGACGCGAACTCGCCCCCCACAAATCGCCGCCGCCGCAAAGAAGTAGGAGGCTGCGGACGCATCGGGCTCGACCGCGTAGTCGGTCGCCCGATAGCTCTGTCCTCCGGCGACGTGGAAAGCCGTGTAGTCGTCGTAGCGGAGCTCCACGCCGAAGGAGGCCATCACGTCCGCGGTCATGTCCAGGTAGGGCTTGGATACGAGTTCACCCTCCACCGACACCGTGACATCTCCACCATAACAAGGCGCAGAAAGCAGCAAGCCGCTGATGAACTGACTGCTCGCCGAACCCGGCAGACTGACGTTGGCTGCGCCGTGCGCGCGGTCCTTGCCGCTCACCGTGATTGGAAAACACCCCGGATTTCCGTGTTCCGTGATCGTTACCCCGAGCGTTCGCAGCGCCGCCAAAAGGTCCGCCATCGGCCGCACCCGCATGCGCTCGACCCCATCGAGCCGGTACTTGCCCGCGCCCAGGGACACCATCGCCGTCAAGAAGCGCGCCGCCGTACCAGCGTTGCCAACGTACAGCTCGGCCTCGACGTTGGCGATGTGTCCTCCGCCGCCTTCGACCACGAACCGTGCATCAGACGCATCCGACTCGACGCTCATCCCCAGCTGCCCGAGGCAGCGCTGCATGTATTCCGTGTCGTCGCTGAACAGCGCGCCGCTCAAGGTGCTCCTGCCGGATGCCAGCGCGGCTGTGACCAGCGCGCGATTGGTGTAGCTCTTCGAGCCCGGAGGACGCACGCGAGCATCCAAGGGGGCAGTCAAGGGTGCGATTTCGACGGACTCGGGCATGGGGGCGCCTTATCACATCCTCGTTGGCTCCGGCTCGCCGCGATCGAGGCCCCCGAGTGGCCCCTGGCAACCTCTCCCTGGAAGCACCGTCGGCCTGGTCCACCGAGGCGACCAAACCGACGAAAAACCCGCTTGCGGAACCCAAAGCGCCGGGGTAGACCCCTGCCCCCGCATGCGAAGGTGGCGGAATTGGCAGACGCGCTAGATTCAGGTTCTAGTGGGGTAACACCCGTGGAGGTTCGAGTCCTCTTCTTCGCACAGCTCACACCAGCGAGCTCATGACCCTGGGGATGGGGGGCGGCCACGGCAAAGTGACGGGATACCGCTCATTTCCTTGGCCCAAATCGGCGCAAGAGCCCACGTTGGTTCGAGAACTGCATCGCTAAGAACTTCCTGAGCACCGCCGAACGTGGCCCGCGTCGGGTTCTTGGCTATGCTCGTGGATCGGCCGTGCCATGTCCCACAAGCCTGAAGACATCATCGAGGGTCGCTACCGACTGCTGAAGCAGATCGGCAGTGGCGCGCACGGCGTGGTCTTCCGTGCTCGCGACTTGGAGTCTCGGACCGACGTGGCCATCAAGTTCCTGGCGGCCGACGTCGGACGACAAGCCAGCTACGTCGAGCGGCTGCGGCGTGAAGCATTGGCCATGGCGCGGTTGAGAGGCACCAGCGCGGTGTACGTCCACGGCCTGCGCACTGAGGCACAGGGCTCGACGTACTTGATCATGGAGTACCTCCAAGGACGTGACCTGCAGCGCTACTTGGAGTTCGCGGAGGAGCGAGGCGGTCAATTCAAACCAGAGCGCATGCTCCCCATGCTCCGCCCAATCGCCTCGACCTTGGAGGCCGCCCACCAACAAGGCATCGTGCACCGCGATCTGAAACCCTCCAACATCATGGTGCTCGACAAGAACGTCGGCGGGGGGGTGCGATTGCTCGACTTCGGCTTGGTCAAGTTGCTGGACCAGAAGCGGCTCACTGGCGAGGGGCAGGTCGCCGGTACTCCGAGCTACATCGCGCCGGAGGCTTGGCGTGGACATCCTCTGGAAGTCGATCACCGAGTGGATGTCTACGCATTGGGCGTGATCGTGTTTCGCGCCCTGAGCGGCCGAGTTCCCTACAAGTCGAAGAGCATGGTCGACATGTTGGATTGGGCGCTCCGCGGCACGCGCCCGAGTCTGCACGCGCTCCGCCCCGACTTGCCCCGCGACATCGACCGTTGGGTTCAGATGACCCTGGCGGTCGATCCGGACACACGCTTTCAAACGGTCCGTGAGCAGTGGGCGGCGCTGGAGGGGCTCTTTCCCGCCGCCAGCCGCCCACCGTTCTGAGCGTCTCGTCCGAGAGTCAGCCGAAGATGCGCTTGCGCAGCGTCTGGCCCGCGTCTGACGCGAGGAAACCCGCCACGCGTTCCACGAAGGCATCGTCCGCCCCCGCGATGGCCACCTGGCGTAGCCCGGTCGCCACGTCGTCGCAGACGACACAGGCAGCACGCACGGCCGCGATGTGCGCCGCCCTAGCCCAAGCCTGAACGTTGATGCCCGACTGCGCGAAGGCTCGCGCCGATGGCTCCACCCGGTTGCCCTTGAACCAGGGTAGCGCCTTGTTGATGCGTCGCGCTTGAGCGTCGAGGGTGCCTGGATCGCCGAGTTCCGAGCCGAAGCCAGCTTGGTAGTTGCGCGCGGCACACACGAGCAGGAGTTCGAGCTCGGTCACGGCTAGTTTGTCCACCACGAAGGTGCCGCGGGCGATGTTGGCGAATACCCGCGCCAGCGCGAACACTCGCTCGGTGCGCTTCTTTGCTTCGAAGTCCCGATGCACGAACAGTGACGGAACGTCGCCGCACTCCACACTGACACCAGTCTGAGCGCCTCCATGCACGTAGAAGTCGAACTCGTCCACGCCAAACACGGCCGCGACATCCTCGGCTAGCGCTCTGAGCTTGTGAGACCCGCGGCCTACGAGCTTGTCTTTCGAAGTCACGCGATAGGCGTCGAAGGGGATAGGGTAGAGCTTCGGTAGTGCTGGTGCGAGTGCCTGCAGTAGCTCCACCGCTGGACCGGAGACGGAAAGGTCCTGCTCCGCAGCGCGCAGTGCCCCATCGCTGAACGACGACCGGCGCGCCCCCTTCGGGTTGGGCGGCGTCGAGTCGTAGAGCGCTCGCTCGTCGTCGGTCGCCTCTCCCGCTGCGAGTAACGGCGACAGCGCCACGCGCGCTTGCGCCGTGCTTCCCAGGCCCTTGTAGCAAGCCGCCAGCGAACGCCAGTAGTTGATGGCGTGGGGGCTCTTCTGCAGTAGCCGGTGGTACTGACTCGCCGCGCGAGCGTATTCACCCGCGCGCTCCAGCCGTTCGGCATAGGCGCGCTGCAACTCCGAGTCGGACGGTGCAAGGTGGAGCGCACGCTGCAACTCGGCCAAACCCTCCTCGGCCTGGTCGAGTTTGTCGTACAGGACCATGCCCAAAGCACGGCGCGCAAACATCGTTTGCTTCTCGTTCAGGCCGGAACGGCGTAGATAGATTTGAAGCGCTTCGGCGTAGGGTTGCCAATCGGCTTTGGCACGACGCGCTTCGAGCCAGTCGCGATACTCTTGCGCGACGGCGTCGTCGGTACCGGTCAGCGACAGCGCCTCGGCGAAGGCCTCGGAGGCCTTCTTCATGTCGCCCTTTTGGCGGTGCAGCCGAGCGGAGTGGTAGAGAGCGCGAGCACGTTCCGGATCGCTGCGCGCCGTCTTGACGAGCTTCTCGGCGGTATTCGCGGCAGCCGAAAGCTCTTCACGGTCCAACTGAACGCGCAACATCAACTCCAAGGCTTCCCGGTTTTCGGGCTGCATCGCGAGCGCCGCCGAAACGTTGTTCGCCGCCAAGGCCGTCTGCTTCAAACGTTCGTGCTGGATGCTGGCCAAACGCAACAGCGCGTCGAAGCGGACGTCTTCTGCCGGGTTCAACTTCAGCAGCGCTTGCAACTGTGTCACGCACTCTTCCCACTTCTTCGAACCTGCGTGGAAGTGAGCCAAGAGCAGGTGCGCGTCGACGTCGTTGGGCTGTTCCTTCAGTGCGCGCTGCACTGCGACGGTCGCCGCGCCGATGTCGCGCTTGCTGCGACTCTCGAGTCTCGCGACTGCAACCCACAGTGCGGCCCGTCGTTCTTTGGACTTGGCGGAACTGGCTGCGCGCGACAGCGCGTCGACGACGATCTCAGGCGCCACCCCGTGGGCGGTGAGCGCGACCAACGAATCCGCAGCCCGCGCATGGTCGGGATCGAGATGCAGGGCGCGAGACAGCTTCTTCGCAGCGCCGCCATGGTCCCCTGCACTTGCCAGCTTGCCCGCTGCCAACACCAACAGACGAGCACCTTCGTCGATGCGCCCGAGCACTTCGGCTTCGCGCTCCGCCGCCTCTGCCAGCAGTTCCGGCGCCATCGACGCCTCCGCAATGCGCGAGATGCCACGCGCCGCAGCCATGTTCAGCGAATCGTGGGAAAGCGCCGCGCGGTAGACCTCCAACGCTGCTCGATCCCCCCGGGCTTCCATCGCCTCTGCCAAGCGCGTCTGATAGGCGGAGGTCGAGTACTTGTCCAAACCGGCCACGCTCAACTTGGCATCCAACTGCGCCATCAGCGGCAGGTCATCCGCCGTGATCGCCAGAGCCTCCAGTGCGAGCAGCGCTTGAGCGTCGTTGGGCGCGACCTGGAGCAGCGCCATTTGCGTCTCCCTCACGCGCTCGACGTCGACGTCCTTGGCCTGCTCCAAGACGCCGAGCAAGCCACGATAGGCCGCAACTCGGGCAGCGGCATCATCGAACGCCGCAGCCTGCCGCTGGTAGACGACGCTCAAGGCGTCGTGATCGCCGCTCTGTTGGTAGATGCGTTCCAAGGCCAAGAGCGCACCCACGTGATTCGGATCGCGCTGAACCATGCGCTCGAAAGTGGCTGCGGCTTCCTTGGCTTGCTTGAGCTGGTCGCGCTGAACCTCACCGGCGTGGAAGGCTGCCGCGACCGCGTACATCGGTTCGATGGCCTCCTCCTGCTCCACCAAGAGCTGCTCGGCGAGCTGCTTGTGGTCCCCGGAGGACTCCAGCAACCGAATGGTACCGTCGACCGCGGGACGCAGCGCCGGATCGAGCTCCATCGCCTTCTTGTACGCGGCCAACGCACGTTCTGGCGCCTTGAGACGGTTTTCACACACGTCACCGAGTGCAAACCAGGCGCGCGCCGCTGCGCGCTTGTCTTCCAGAAGACTGGCCTCCGATTGAAGGAGCTTCGCCACTTCTTCGAACTGCTCGACCTTGGTCAGGAGCCGCCGCAACGCCACGATCGCGCCACGGTTGTCCGCGTCGGCCTGCACCGCCTGGCGATAGTGACCGATCGCTTTGGTCTCCTCGCCGAGACGGCGCTCGCAGATCTCCCCCATCTTGAGCAACAGCCCCGCGCGGCTCGCCCCCTTGGTCACGGTCAGCTCCGCCTGATGCGTGTGCAACAGATCTTCCCACCGCTCCTCGGCGTAGAGCAACTCCGCCAGCTTGACGATGGCCGGCAGGTAGCTCGAATCATCGCCGATGATGCCGCGCAAGGCATCGATGGCCGGCTCCATCTCGTGCAGCTCGTCCGCCAGGACACAGGCCGCACGATGACGCAAAGCGAGTTTGTGTTGCTTGTCTTTGGTTAGCGCTACTTCCAGCTGCAGCGCCTCGACCAAGCGCCGATATTCCCCCCCACGTTCACACGCCCGCTGCAACGCCGTGACCGCCTCCAAAGACCGCGGGTCGAGCTCCACGATGCGATCGTACGTCCGGGCTGCCGCCTCCGGCTGCTGCAGTGCCTCTTCTTCGAGGCGGCCAATCGAGAACAACAGCGTGATGCGATCAGCGTCCGTACGAGCCACCTCGATGCCACGGCGGTACAGCTCGATCAGCTCCACCCAGCGATGCAGCTGACTGTAGAGCCGTGCCAAAGCCTTGAACGGAGTGTCGAAGTCAGGACGCAACTCGAGCGCTTTCTTGTGGTGCTCGATCGCGTAGTCCACGCTGCCGAGGCGGACTTCGCACAGCTCCGCGATCCGCGAGTGCAGGTTCGCTCGGTGCAAGGGGTCGTCGCTGACTTCAGCCTCCTTGTTCAACATCTCAGCCAACGAGCGCCAGTCCTCACGTTGCTCGTAGAGTTTCGACAACGCCAACGTTGCAGGGCGATAGGCTGGGTCCACCGCCAGTGCCGCGGCGTAGCGCTCGATCGCGAGCTCAGGTTGGTTCAACGAGCCCTCGTAGAGTTGGCCCAGTCGATGCAACATCTCCACGGGTGGGCGCTGTTGCTGGGCGACCAAGCGCTCCAGCGCGGACGCGAGATTCTTCGCCTGGCTCGCGACGTCGTAGAGGCGCACCAACTCCTCGAGAATCGCGACGTCGTTCGGACACAACGCGCTCGCCTGTTCGACCGTTGCAAGACCACGCGCCAAGTCGCCGAGCTGCTCCACCCACAGGAGCCCGGCTCTGAACTTCGCGAACGCTTGCGCCTCGCGCGTGGTCGCCAAGCTGGCCTCGAGCTCCAAGGCCTCCACCAGTTCCTTCCAGCGCCGTTCTTCGTAGAGCAGCTCCTTGAGCGCATGCAGCGCCGCTGGCGCCTGAGGATCCACCGCCAGCGCAGCCTTGTACAGCTCCACCGCTTGCTTCGAGTCGTTCAAGTGCACGGCGTGCACCCGTGCCATCTGCCCCAGGTACGCGGCGCGCTCGGCCGGAAAACTCGCCGCGGCGTTGGCAGCACGCTCGAGAGCGCCGACGAGCTTGCGCCAAGCTGCAGCCTGTTCTTCCGCTACCGCCAGTGCCTTGAGCACGTCCAAGCGGTTGGGAGAACATTCCGCGGCTTGCTCGAAAGCTGCTCTAGCATCCGCCTTCTGTCCCAATCGCTCTGCCAGCAGGCGCCCCTTCTGAAAGTAGAGGCTAGCGCGCTGCGAGCTTTCTCCGGTAGCCTCAATCTCGGCGTCGTACAACTTCAGCGCTTGCTTGTAGCGGCCCAACGTCAGCAACACGCGACGTGCTCCCCTCAAGCTCGGTACGTGCTGCGGCATCAAGCGCGCTGCATGTTCGAAGTGCCGCGCTGCTTCGTCGAATTGCTGCAGCGGACTCTCGTACACTCGCGCAACTTCGTAGTGGAGTCGGCCCTCACGCTGCTTGGATGGCTTCCTAGCGATCTGGGATTCGAAGAGCTCCACCAGTTGCTGCGCGTGCTGCAGCATCGTCTCGCGTTGACGCTCCGCCGTCCACGGCGAAGCATGGCGCTCTCCCGCCGGTACGTCGAATTGGGTCGGTTGCGCGTCGGGCTCGGTGAGCGGTTGAACCGTCGTCACCGGCGGCAACACCTGCGTGGGCAGGGACTGCGAGATGGCGTCGTCATCTGAGGCGTCCCCGCTCGCTTCCGCCGTTGATTCTCGGCGTTCACCCGATGCCGGCTCCTCTGCTTCTGCAACCGACGCCTGGTGCACGGGAGACTGCGGAAGCGGAGTTACCACCGCGGGAGCAACCCCGGGACTCAACGGCGTCGCCTGGCCGGGTAGTGGCGTGGCCAGGGGTTGCGGCACGGCGGCGCGAGCCGTAGCGACAGGCGCCGCCGGAGTCATGTCCGCAGCAGCGACCGAGAGCCCAGGGGAAGGCGCAGCGACGGAAAGCCCCGACGGAACCGGTGGCGGCGGCCGGCGTGACGGCGGTGCTGGTGCCACGGACGGCATGGCCTTGCGTGGCGGGGGAGCTGGCGGGGCTACGACGCCCGGGATTCTGGACTTCAGCGGCGGTGGCGGCGGCAACTTGCTCGCCGACATCGGCTTGTGGGACGCGCCAGGCGGGTCAGGAGCTTTTTCGGGCTGCCGTGGCGCGCGACTTCCCGGCAGGTTGGGGACTCCAGGCAGAGCCGGTCGCGAGGCGGGTCGCTGCGGCACCGCGGGCATGGCGCTGCGTGAGGGCGGAGGTGGTGGCGCCGAGCCCTTGCGCGGGGGGCGCAGGCCCGTGGCGCTCGGCGGCGTGGGCTGCACTTCTTCCAAGATCAAGGAATCGTCGAGCGTCTCCACCGAATCACGCTGTTCGTTCCCATCTTCGTCGTCGGAGCTCGCGCCAGACTTCTTGCGCGCAGAGGCGCTCTCGGGGCGGGGCACGACCGAGGTCCTCCCGGGCCCCTTGCCTCGCTGCCCCTTCGTCTTCTTCTTGTTGCCGCCTTTGGTCCCCGACGGCGATGCCGCCCCGGCTGTGGACTCGCCGTGACGGGCTTCTTGCTTTGAGTCCCCTAGGTTGGTCCCTGAGGCTTCTGCCCCTGGCGGACTTTCCCCGCTCGAGCTCGCTGAGCCTTCGCGCGGCGATGAGCTGGATTCGGATGAGCTGGCCGATGCCTCGGCCGAGCCATCGGGAGAGGAGGAGGCGGTTTCCGTTTTGGCTTCCGACATGCGCGCTCATCCTATCACGAAATGTCGACGGCTCGTCCGCTGCATTGAGACGGAAATCCCCCGTTTTTTGGCTCCTCTGGGGATGAAAAGCGCCGCCCCTGGTGCACACTCTGGGACGATGTGCGCGGGCGGTGCCAGGAACCAACACGAACGGCAACTCGATACCCACGAGCATACTTTCAGCCCGCAGATCGCAGACCGGACGACCTCGTTGACGCGGCCCCTGTGCGAGCGACGCACGCGGTGATATCAACCCCCACCAATCCCCGTGTCTGAAGCCATTGCCCGTCTGTGCGTTCGAGACGTACGAGCCATCGATCCCACCCGCGATCTGGACGCCGTCGTCGATCTGGTGGTGGAGGATGGCGTCATCGTGGCGCTCGAAAGAGGGGCTTCGTCGCAATCCCGCTTCAGCTCAATCGCCGAGCGCGACGGCCGGGGACTGCTGTTGCTCCCTGGATTGGTGGAGCTCCATGCCCAACTGGGTGAGCCCGGCTACGAGTACCGAGAAGACGTGGAGAGCGGACTGCGCGCGGCCGCAGCCGGGGGCTACGCCCTGGTGGCGTCTTGTCCGGACACCAAGCCCGTCAACGACCGACGGTCGGTCACCGAAGCGCTGCTGGCGCGAAGTCGCCAACTCGAGGGCACCTCGCTCGCGCCGTTGGCTGCAGCCACGGTGGGTTCCCGCGGCGAGCAGATGGCAGAAATCGGTGACCAATTGGACGCGGGCGCGGCTGCGGTGAGCGCGGGACGTGGCTACATCGCCGACGGAAGCGTCATGCGTCGTGTGCTCGAGTATTGCCAGAGCTTCGACGCGGTGCTGCTGCAGCGGCCGCAAGAGCCCAGTCTGAGCCACGGCGCCGTCATGCACGAGGGTGCCGTGTCGACGCGCCTCGGGCTTCGCGGCTGGCCGCGAGCCGCGGAAGAGGCGGCCCTGGCGCGTGACGTCGCCCTGTGCCGCGCCACCGGAGCACGCTATCACGCGAGAAGCCTGAGCACTGCGCAAGCAGCCGAGCAGGCGCGGCGCGCCAAAGAGGATGGCCTTCCACTCACCTGCGACGTCACCCCGCACCACCTGCTGCTCACCCACGAAGCGGTGGGTGGCTACGACGAACGTTACCGCGTCGTGCCCCCGCTACGAGAGGAGCAGGACCGCGACGCTCTGGTCCAGGCTCTGAACGAAGGCACCATCGACTGCATCAGCTGCGACCACCAGCCACGGTCCGCGCTGGAGACCCGCTGCGAATTCGAGCTGACGGAGCCAGGCATGAGCGGGCTCGAATTCTGCCTGAGTCTGGTGTGGCAACTCGTTGCGGACGGCAAACTCGAGCCTCAACGCGCGGCCGAAGCCCTATGCACAGCCCCACGTCGCATTCTGGGACTCGATGCGGCGAAACTGGAACTGGGCCAGAGCGCCACCTTCACGCTTTTCGACCCCGCTCGGCGCTGGACGCCGCAGCCCCAAGACCTGTACAGCAAGGGCAAGAACAGCCCCTTCGTCGGCAGCGAACTTCGCGGGCGCGTGCTAATGACCGCCAACGCCGGCAAGCTGATCCACGACCTAGAGAACCAGGAATACCAGGAATCTGCATGAATCGAACTCGCGCTCATCTCGCCCTCGCCGACGGTACGGTGTTTGAAGGCTTCGCTTGGGGAAAACCCGGCGTCGCAACTGGGGAGGTGGTGTTCACCACGGGGATGACCGGTTACCAAGAGGTGCTGACGGATCCCTCTTTCACGGGCCAGCTCGTTACGATGACGTCGCCGCAGATCGGCAATACAGGCGTCAACCCCGACGATCCCGAGAGCATCGACGGTAACCCCAAGGCAGCAGGTTTCATCGTCCGCGATCCGAGCATCACGACCTCCAACTACCGCGCGACGAGCAGCCTACAAGAGTACCTGGAACGGCACGGCATCGTGGCTATCGGCGGCGTCGACACCCGGCGTCTGACGCGCTACCTGCGCGACAAAGGCTCGCAGAACGGCGCCATCGGCACCGAGAGCCCAGCCACATTGGTCGACCACGCCAAAGCAGCTCCGGACATGCAGGGGCTCGACCTCGTGCAGCGTGTCACGCCCACGAAAGAGTACAGCTTCACCGAGTCCAGGGAGGAGTGGCGTGCCTCGTTCAACCCGGAGGAGGCCGTGCGTGGCCCCAGCAAATTCGAACCCGAGCCACGTTTCAACGTGGTGGCTCTCGACTTCGGCGCCAAGAGAAACATCATGCGCTGTTTGGTCGACGTGGGCTGCAACGTGACCGGCGTGCCGGCGAGGACTTCGGCCAGTGACATCCTCGCGCGCTCACCGGACGGCGTGTTCCTGTCCAGCGGCCCCGGCGATCCTGCCGCCCTCGACTACGCCGTCGACACGATCCGAGAATTGCTCGGCAAGGTGCCCATCTTCGGCATTTGCCTCGGGCACCAACTGCTCGCCCGCGCCCTGGGGGCGACGACGTACAAGTTGAAGTTCGGGCACCGCGGCCTGAATCAACCAGTCAAAGACTTACAGACCAACCGCGTCGAGATAACGACGCAGAACCACGGCTTCGTGGTCGACGTCGACTCGATTGCTGGCGTCGCGAGCTCGAGCCATCTGCACCTCAACGACGGCACCAGCGAGGGCCTCGTCGCACCGGATGTGAACGCCTTCAGCGTTCAGTACCATCCCGAGGCGGCGGCGGGCCCCCACGACGCGTTGTACCTGTTCGAGCGCTTCACCGACCTGATGCGAAGCGCCTGAACCAGAGTCATGGCCCGCGACCCATCACCAGGCGCTCCGGCGCGCATCCACTTCGTCAGCCTCGGCTGCCCCAAAAACCGGGTGGACTCGGAGGTCATGCTGGGCGTGGCCGAACGCGAGGGCTACACGCACGCAGCGGCACCTGAAGATGCCGAGGTGATCGTGATCAACACCTGCGGCTTCATCGAGCCTGCCAAGCAGGAGTCGATCGAAACCATCTTGGAGCTGGCCCAGCTGAAGCAGGACGGAAACTGCAAGAAGTTGGTCGTGGCGGGCTGTCTTTCCCAACGGCACGGACCAGAAATGGCCGAAGAAATGCCGGAGGTGGACCACTTCCTGGGCTCCAGCGACATGCTGCGGTTGGGGCAAGTGCTGCGTGACGCAGCCCCACGAATCCACATCGGCAACCCGGCGGATTGGGTCGTCGGCGCGAGCGATCCGCGGCGCATCAGCACCCGCGGTGCGAGCGCCTACGTCAAGATCGCCGAGGGCTGCAATCGCAGCTGTTCGTTCTGCGTCATCCCGCAACTCCGCGGCAAACAGCGATCGCGGGCACGAGGCGACGTCGTGGACGAAGTCAAAGCGCTCGCGGCGGCAGGTGTGCTCGAAGTGAACCTGATATCGCAGGACACCGTTTCCTACGGGCGAGATCGTGAGGGCAAGCCCGAACTGCCAGAACTCGTACGGCAGATCGCCGACGTCCCCGGCATCGAATGGGTGCGGCTGTTCTATCTCTATCCCGAAAAGTTGAGCGACGGTATCGTCGAACTGATCGCCGAACACCCAAAGGTGCTCCCCTACATCGACATGCCACTGCAACACGCGGCGGATGCCATGTTGCGTCGCATGCGGCGGGGCCACGGTGGCGATCGCCTGCGCAGCTTCGTGGAAACCGTTCGCACGAAGTTGCCCGACGTCGTGTTTCGCACGGCCTTCATCGTCGGGCACCCGGGTGAAAGCGACGGCGAGTTCGACGAGCTGTGCAACTTCGTCCGCTGGGCGGAGTTCGACCACGTGGGCGTCTTCCACTACTCCGACGAACCGACGTCTCACAGCTTCGAGCTGGAAGACAAGGTCGACGAGGGCGTGGCTCGAGAGCGCGCCGCCCAACTGATGGAGATCCAGCGCGAGGTCAGCACTCGAAAGAACGAAGCTCGGATCGGAAGCGAAGTGGATGTACTGGTCGAAGGTCCGAGCGAAGAGAGCGAGCTCGTGATGCAGGGGCGCTGGCACGGACAAGCGCCAGACATCGACGGCCACGTCTACATCTCCGGCGGTCCCGTCTACCCCGGCCGCATGTACCGCGGTGTGGTGGAGCAAGCGACGGATTACGATTTGATGGTGGATGTCGGCGAACTCGACGACCCGACAGATGCCGGCGCGACCACACGCTTTGCCTCGGTCGGCGAAGGCAGCGGCCTCGTTCACCGCCAGAGCGACGGCCGAATCACCCTGCGCACCGTCTGAGTGCGCACGTCAGGTGCCCTGGGGAGCTCCGCTGCGGAACTCCCCAGCCGCGGGGCTAGCCACTCACGGGCACGTGCACCCAGCGTCGGCCGTTGTCGCTGCGCAGGGGGACACCGTCTCCGACTCCGACAGAGCGCCCTCATCGCCACCGCCCGCGCCTTCTTCGGGTGCCTCGAGCCCCTCGGGCAAGGGCGGGATCGTGAACCTGGCCAAGGGGCTATCCACCCCGGCGGTGGAGTACCACAGGTGGATGAAGTCGCCCGGAAGCGCAGCAATCAACAGCGAGTAGGTACCATCGTGGGTGAACACACCACGGATCTCGTCATTGTTGTTGTTGAGCACGAGCAGCTTCGCCTCTTCCACCGGAATGCTGCCCTCCAGCAGCACCTCACCGTCGCCCATGTGCTGCACGACCCGCGGCTCGTTGGGCGGTGGCAACGGTGGCAACGTAGGGCTGTTGCACGCGAGCGCCGCCCCGAACGTGAGGAGGAAGAGCAAACAGCTGCGGCGATCGACGGCGTTCATGGAGTGACTTCGTGCCTGGAGCGTCCAATCTGAAGCAAAATCAATGCCGACGAGATTGACCGAGGAAAGACTACTGTCTGGCGCCGAATGTGCAACTCGGTTGGCAGGTCGAGACAGGTTGGTTGTCGGTCTGTCGTTTGGCTCCCCGCCCCCAGCCGGCTATGAAGGCTCGCGCTCGTGACTCGCTCCTCCCTCCAGCTCCTGCGTGTCTGGCCGCTCTTGCTCGTGAGCTGCGTCGCTTGGCACTGCGGCATGGCATCGACGCCGGTGGCAACGACGGCGGACGCCGAATCGATTCTGGTCGAGTACCTGGCAGAGGACTTCGGGCTCAGCGCCTCGCCTTCCGACGTTCGTTGGATCAAGCCGTCGACGCCTTCGGTGTGGCCCCGACGGCAAGTGACGGCGTGGGTGCTCGCCCAGCGTCCCGAAGCTTTGGACGATGTATACCTGGTGCGTGGAAGGAGCACACCCGAGGGGACGCTTCTCGGCATCGACGAAGTTCACAACCTGACGGAAACCTTCGCCGCCGCCGAACGCGACCTGAGCGCCGACGGAAAGCTCGCCGTCTGGACCGTCGGCGACGAGCAACGCACCTATCGCGTTCGTCTTGCCGATTTGGGCAGGGCGCGCCCGATACCAGCGGAGTTCGACTGGCAACAGCGCCTGCGGTGGCATCTTGCCTGGTGGCAACAGAATGGCCAGTACGACGGGATCTCCGAGCGCGAACTCGAACTCGTCCCCGCTCCCGAAAGACTGGGTGTGTCGCTCTCTGGGGGCGCGCTTCAGCTCGAGGCCGATGGGCGCAGCATCGTGGTACCCAGCGATGCCCCTCCGTCGACGGGCGCGCGCTACGTCCGAGAGCGGCGAGATGTGCTACCCCCACCGGGCAATTGGGTGACGTGGGCCGTCGACCGCGTGCGCGCGATTCCTTGGATCGGCGACGAGCGCATGCAATGGCTCAAAGCGGTCGCCTATCGAGGCAAAGACTGGGCTGAGCGCAAGTTCGACCTCGAGCTCGGTGGGGCAGAGTCCCAAGAGTTCGAGACACGCGTCGCTGCCGCGACCCCACCGGCGGCGACGCAACAGCCCACTGGCGTCGAGACGACCGGGCGGGTCAACCCCCACTGGCCGCCCGCCCCCTTGGAGCTGCAACTCGAACCGCTCTTCGAAGGCGAAGGGGCTTGGCAATCGTTGGAGGGAGATCCGTTCGTCAAGGCGCCCGCGGGCCTCGACACGGCATTCTTGACGACGTTCATCCGCACCGATGAACATCGCAAGTTCGCGCGAACACTCGTCGTGCTGTGGGATCCGAGCATCGTGGAACTCCACATGATGAGCGGCACCGAAGAACCCAAAAGCGCGACCGGAGCCACGGGTGAAGGTCGCATCCCACGCGACCCCTCCGTGCTGCGACGTGTCGTGGCAGCCTTCAATGGTGGCTTTCAGGGCACGCACGGGGACTTCGGCATGATGGCCGAGGGCACGCTTCATCTGCCACCATTGCCCTACGCAGCCACCGTGGCACGTCTGAGCGACGGCAGCACCGCCTTCGGAAGTTGGCCACCAGAGACGAGCATCCCTGCCAACGTCGTCGGCTTTCGTCAGAACCTGACTGCCCTGGTGGAAAACGGCCAAAACAACCCCTACGGCCGCACCTGGTGGGGCGGAGTCCCCCAAGGTTGGCAAGACGACACTCAGACGGTGCGTTCCGGCCTGTGCCTGACGCGAGAAGGATTCGTGGCCTACTTCTACGGCACCAAGATCGACGCTGATCACCTAGCCCAATCCATGCTCGCCGCACGCTGCGAGTACGGATTGCACCTCGACATGAACCAAGGTCACACCGGACTCGAGTTCTACAACGTCGACGACGCCTCGAACATGCCTCCGCTCGCACTTCCGCTTCAGCCCACGTGGCAAGCGGAAGGTGAACTGGATGATGCCCCGGGTTTTCGCTTTCGGGGTCGTCGCCTGTTTCGGGGCATGCAGTTGATGAACTTCCCACGCTACATCGGCCACGAAGCGAGGGACTTCTTCTATCTCACCCTGCGTCCGCTGCTGCCGGGTAGCGACATCGCGTCAGCGACTGGGGAGTCCGACGACGGAAAATGGAAAGTCGACGAGCTACCGCAGCATGGGCGCCCCTACGCGTTTGCCCGGACGACCCTCGTTCCCGACGAGCGCGCCCAGCTGACCCTGCTCGCGCTCGATCCTTTCCGCTTCCTGCCGCTCGATACCCCGCCGAAACAACAGTGGCTGGCGAGCTGGCAGTCCCCGCCACAAACGGGCGAAACGAGCTTGTGGTGGAGTGACGGCAGCTTGCTCGTCGCTGACTCGCCGCCTGCGGCGAACGCCATCGCGTTGTTTCGTGGTGCTCGAGAGCCGTCAGAGGAGACGGTAGCCGGAGCCGCGCGCACCCGTGATGGTTCTTTAGTGTATGCGGAGCTTGCAACTGGGTCGGCGCGAATTGGAGTTCAACGTGGAGACCTCATTCGACGCGGTTTGGAGTTGGCGGGTAGCGAAGCAGTCGTGTACCTTTCGCAGCCGGCTGGGTGGGTGATCGAAGGACGCGATCTCAACCTGCACCCCGCCGCGACGCCCACGGAAGGGGTCCACCTGACGCGCAGCGATCGATCTGGTTTTGAGCGAATCTTCAAGGATACACCCGTTGTGAAACGAAGCGTGTGGCACCCCCTCCAAAAGGGGACGAAGTCCAAACCCTCGTCATCACGGGATAGCTCCGCGAAGAGTGCCCAGCCGGCCGATTCGCATTGAAACGCCCGGGATGGGCCCACCGATGCCATTCACTAGTTTGATCGAGCCCAAACAGCTCCACCATGCGACTTTTCTCGCTGAAGCTGCGTTCTCAAAGCTCGCCCAACCCGCGACCAGCATTGTAAACAGGCGCAGCCACCAGGAGAAACATCCGCAATGAGTGACAACGGCGGTTCCGATCTGGACGTATTCGACAACCTGAGCAAGGACTCGTCCCCAGCGCGCAAGCAGACGTTGGTCGGCATGGCCGTCCCACCAGCCCCAGGCTCCGCACCTCGTACGAGCGTGCCCCCTCCCCCACCGTCGCTCCGAGCGAGTATGCCGCCGACCCCACCAATCTCCACGGTGAGTGAAGAGGAAGCGGAAGAGATCGAGGAGATTGAAGCCGTCGAGGATGTCTCGTCGCCCGAGGCTGCCTCCGCACCCGATGCCGTGTCCGCTTTGAGCGCTCCGTCCGACACGTCCGAGCCGAGTTCTTCAGCGGACGCAGCCCCCAAGCCCGTCTTGGATGAAGCGGTGGCAGAGCCGGTAGCCGCCGATCTCTACGACGACGATGATGCGACGCAGGTGTTCTCCGGGTTCGACTCCTCTGATGAAGACGAGACGGCGGAACCACCAACGCCTCTGGCGGCGCCCGCGAGTTCACCCAGCGTCAGCAGCTTGCCGTTGCCTCCGCCGCCCCCACCGACTGGGCTTTCCTCGGGGCCCCCTCCGCCGCCTTCAGTGACCAGCACGGGAGCATCACTACCTCCGTTGCCGAACGTGATGCGGTCCTCCGGTCCGCCCCCCGCGCCTCCGTCGCCGGTGGTCGCCGCTCCTTCCGCCCCCGATTGGGAAGAGGACGAAGACGACAAGACCACGGTGTTCAACCGCGAGTCGGGCTTCGACGCCGCCAACATGCTGATGGGTCGCGGCAGCGTGCCCGTCGGAAGCGTGCCTGACGTTCCGCCGCCGCCGATGTCCCGGCCTTCGGCGCCGGTACCGTCACCACCCGTCGTTTCGATGCCGAGTGGACAGCGCACCAGCTTCACGGACATCGATTCGGTCCCGCCGGCCCCGGCCAATCGCACGCCGTTGGTATTTGGCGCCATCGCCGCCATCGTGCTCGGTATCGCGCTCTTCTTCATGCTGCGACCTACGACGGGCGGCTTGGTCGTCACCGTTGCCGGGCCCGGCAACAAGCCGATACGAGGCGTCGAGGTCGTGGTGGACGGAGAAGTCGCGTGCAAGGCCTCCCCATGCACGCTGGCAGATCTACCAGCCGGCACTCACATGGTCATAGCTCGCGCGGAGGGTTACTCCCAAACAGCCGAAACGGCGGTCCTCGTCAGCAGTGGTCAGGATGCGGTCAAGAACATCGTTCTGGCGCAGGCATCTGGCACGGGCATTCGAGTGACCGGCACGGGTCAAGGCCTGCGGCTCTTCGTCGACGGCGAAGACAAAGGCCCATTGCCCCAAGAGCTCAAGAAAATGAGCGCCGGCATCCACCAGATCAAGGTGTCGGGCGAACACTTCGAAACCTGGGAAAAGAGCGTCACTGTCCGCGAGGAAGAGCTGCAGAGCCTCGAGGTCCCCAAGCTCAAGGTGGTCAAGGGTTTGGCCATCATCAAGGGTGGCGACAACGCCAAGGGTGCACGCGTCGTGCTGGAGAGCGACGGGGACCGCCGAGTACTGCCCTCGTTGCCGATGAACCTGCACATCGACACCTCCAAACCCCACACGCTAGTGGCCAGCCGCAAGGGCTATGAGACGTTCCGCGAAGAGCTGACCTTCGAAAACGGGCAAGCGGAAAAGACCTTCGAGATCAGTCTGCAGAGATCTGCCGACGACGGCGCAGACGTCGGGTCGACGCCTGGTCCCAAGTGGCACGCGACCCCAAGGCCCAAACCACAGCCCGAGGCCAGCGGCGACGCGACTCTGAACCTGAATTCCATCCCCGCCTCGAACGTTCTCTTGGACGGACGCCCCGTAGGCAGAACACCCAAGCTCGGCGTCAAAGTGTCGCCCGGTCCCCATCGAGTGGTCTTCGTCCACGAGGGGGAGCGTGCCAACAAGTCCGTCAACGCGAAAGCTGGACAGACTTCGACGGTCGTCCATCGCTTCAAGTGAAGCTCTCGTCTACGGGTGCCTCGCCCACCCAGAGATGTCCGTCATTGAGTGTGTCCCCGGTACCGCGTATTCGCTGACGCCTCAGTGCCAGAGCCTGGCGTCGAGCTTGTCGCCCCAGGCGCTCAGGCTGAGCACGCAGCGATCGTCCTGCTCGCCATCCAGCTCATCTTCCCGCCCGACGCATTCCAACACGTCGACGACGGGACCCAACAGCAGGAACTGATCTTTGGCGACGTGGGGCAGATTGCGCTGCCACAGTTCGTCGATGGCACGTAGGCGCTGTTGACGATCCTCCACGTACTGCTGCCCCGTCCACTTTCGCAGAGCCCCGAGCGCCAACTCCGTGACTTCGGGATCATCCTGAACGGCCAACGTCCGGCTCAACATCTGGATCAAAGCCTCCCGCTCGCCGGCGCTGTTCAACAAGGAGGCAGCGACGATGCAGTGGCGAGGGATTCGCAGGTTATTCGTCGCGAGTTCACAGGCACGAGCCAAGAGTTTCGCACCTTCAGTCCGCCATTGCTCCGCGAGTTGTGGGTCACCCAGGTGGGGCGGTGCAATGTAGCCGATGAACTGCCCCGCCACGAACCAAAGTTCCTGGTGATAGGGCAACGCGCGCGTACCTCGCAGAAGCACTTCTCGGGCCCGCTCGTAGTCTTCGCGGCGCGGGGGCGTCGGTTGGAGCGTCAACAGCGTGTCGGCAAAGAGGTAAGGCTGGGCAAAGGTCGGGTCGAGGGTGTTGATGGTATCCAAGTAGCGCCCGACGTGCTCGAAGCGGCGGCGTTCCTGGAAGTGCAAACCGTACGAGACCAGCATGTGGGCGTAGATGAAGTCGGCCGCGGCCGAACGAAAGCCGAGACTCATCACTACCGTCTGCTCGGGACTCGGCAGCGCATAGGTGTCGCTAGTGACCTGCAAGCGATGATATTGCGCCGCCACCTGGCCGCGTACCAACCACACCCCCACGGCGCAGGAAACCAACACGAGCAGCCGTGGAGCCCAAGACCGGCCGCTCGACGTCTTCGCTGGTGGTGCTGCCTCCCTACTCAACCTCTCGATCCATCTCCAACGGGTACGTGACCGGTGACTCGCCCACGCGGTACTCTCCGTTCAGCTTGAAGGTACTGTATTGGCCGTCTCCGTCCAAATCGCCGTGGGCTCGAGCGGAGAATCGCGAGCCGGACACGCCGCGTTCACTGTCGAAAGCGAACGAGAAGTAGTGGGGCCGCGGCTGGGCGAAACCTAGGGCCCTCCAAGTCGGATGCTCCCAAACCCCCGGCGGATCCTCCACACTCTCACCCGGCGGGACCTGCTTCGGGGTCAGGCCCACCGGCGGGGGGTAGGCGTCTTCTGCCGGCCGCTGCAGTGCGAAGGCGGTGGCCTCGGCGCCGATGTGGCGTAAGCCATCCAATGGCTCGGCCAAACGCGAGGCGTGGAGGTGACGCACGAAGTTCGGCACGAAGACCGCGGCGACGGATCCCGCCACGGACAGCAGCGCAACCGACTCGAGCGGAGAAAGAGAGCGCACGGAGGCCACGTTAGCGCTCCAGCAGGGCCAGCGAAACGCGGAATCCCGGAACCGCTCAATTTTGCCCGTCGTCCGGAGAGCGGCTACGTTTTCGGCATCGTGAGCAGTGACGACAGGCGGGCCGACCGCGCCCTGCTCGCGGCACCGTGGTTAGCGGCCGGGCTGTTGGCATTGGGCCTGTACTATGGCCTGCAGCGACGCACTTTCGCGCGCCTGCTCAGGTTCGAGAGCTTGGAGTTGGTGGGCGACGAAACGTGGCTCCTGTCGGCGACGTTCATCGCGACCGACCTGCTGCTGCTGACCGCCGTGGCTGTCGTCGCCAGCCTCGTGGGCCGGTGGCAACCCTGGTCTCGCGCTCGTCTAGTGTTCGTCGTCGGGGCAGCCTTCGTTGGCGCGTGGCTCAGCCTCGACGCGGACGTCCTGTCCTCCGTGGGGCGTCACGTGGCAGAAGTCGGTCGCATCGCTCTGTTGCCGGAAGGACATCAAGCCGGTGGAGACTTGGGTACGTGGGTTCGGACGACGCTCTTGTGGCTGAGCCTCTCAGGCGTATGGGCGCTCGCGGTCATGCTCGCGAGTGAGTGGTTCGTTGCCAGCGTCGCCGCGAAACTCACACCTTTGCTGCGCTGGGTGCTGGCATCCACTCTGGTGCTGGTCACGCTGGCCGCTGGACTCGTCCCACACGCCATGCATCCCGCTTGGAAACACCAGGGCTTGCTCGAGCGGCTCTACGCCGCGCAGGTGCTCGATCTACGTATCGGGGTTCAAGCCGAAAATGAACAGGCCTTCGACGACCCGGTACTCGGCGCCATCGCCCCGGAGCTGAGACGGGCGTATCGCGCGAGCTTCGCGACGCTGATGACAGCCAAGGACGTCGACCGGAAGCCGCTGCCGCTCGCCGCCCCCACGCCCAACGTGATCCTGATCGTCGCGGAAAGCCTGCGCCACGACGTGTTCACCCCGGAGCTCATGCCGCGCCTATCCGCGTGGGCTCGTGCCGGCAGCATCGCTGCCCACCACGACTCCGGCACGATGTACTCCGAATCGGGCATGTTCGCCCTGCTCTACGGTCGGAGTCCCATCGTCTACCACCCGACCCTCGACGCGAAGGTGCCCCCCCAACTCTGCGTCACCTTGCGCCAGAGCGGCTACGAATGCGCCTACTTCACGGGACACCCGAAGGTGTGGAACCGGCGTGAAGAGTACTTGAACGCGCAAACCATGGACCGCTTCGTGCACGACGCCCGTGGGGACTGGCCGGATTGGGACCGAACGGCGCTCGCGAACATGGTCCGCGCTGCCCAGACGGCAGACAAGCCCCTCTTCGCGCTGGTCTTCTTGATGTCGTCGCACTTCGAGTACCGCTACCCAAAGGCGTATGAACGGGACCTGCCCGTGTCGACGTCGAAGTGGCGAGATGACCGCACGCGCTCACTGGGCGACGCCGATGAGATCCCAGTTCGGAACCGCTATCGCAACTGCATGCGTTTCGTCGACGACGTCGTCGCTGACGCCATCGGGCAGCTCGATCCGAGTCGCAATCTGATCGTGTTCACCGGTGACCATGGCGAGTCTATCAACGACGACGGTACATTCACCCATGGCTACTCCTTCTCGGAGATCACCACCCGCACCCCGCTTGCCATCGTGGGCCCAGGTGTACCGGTCAGCACCCTCACCGGTCTGACCGAACACAGGGACTTGGTCAGCACGGTGGCGGGGCTCTTGTCCGGAGCCCCCACCCCCATCGCCCACACCCACGGGCGCGACTGGTTCCACACCGACGCGCCAAACTCGGCCCTGGTCGCCTACGCCACGCAGAATCAGGACCTCATCAAAGTGCAGCTCAGAAGCAAAAGCTCACGCCTGCGCTTCGACCTGGGCAGCCGCAAACCGAGCGTCGTCTTGTTCGGGTTCGAGGACGAGTACGGCCACTTCCTTCAAGCACCGAGACCGTCCGCCGAAGACGTCGCCCGCATGACCGCCGCATTCCATCGTCAGCTCGAAACGCTCCTTCGCTGAGAAGCACCCGACAAAAAGCCGAAACCCGCCGGCAGGACCAGCGGGTTTCAGCTCACGTGCGGAGCACCGACCTCACTCGGTCGGGCTCGACTCCGCGATGTTGGGGGCAACGACCAGAACCAGGTCCTTGGTGCTGCTCTCCTTGATCTCACCGTTCAGACTGAACTGGGACGTGTTGCCATCGCCATCCAGGTCACCGACGGCAACCGCCGTGAACGTGTCGCCCTTCTGGTTGGTCCCAGAAGCGTTGTAGTCGTACTGGTAGAACTGGGGCTCATCCATCGAGAAGCCCAAGCACTGCCAGCCAGCGCCCTGGCTGCCACCCCACTCCGAAGGACTGGACTGGTACTTCTTGCCTTTGATGCTGTCCGTGCTGGTGGGCACGGCGTCGGCACTGCCGCACATCGCCACCGAAGCCTCCGACGAGGCTTTCAGATCCAAGATCGTGCCTGCCATCTTGGGCTTTGCGAAAGCCGTGGTCGCGTCCTTGGCGATGCGGCCAACGGCCGTGCGAGCCTCCGCCGTCTTCGCGTTCAGCACGTACTTGCGCACGCCGTAGATCGCGAGGGCAGCCAACACACCGATGATCGCGACCACGATCATCAGCTCGACGAGGGTAAAACCACGCTTGTTCAATTTACGCATCTTCTTTCTGTCTCCTGTTGTGCGGGTGGGCGGGTGTTGCTTCGCGACGGGCCACCCAGCCCCGCACGCGGTATGTTCTTTTTCGATTTTGGAGTCCAAGTGCATCAAGTCTTCGTCGTCGTGGAGATGGCTCACTGCTCCGGCTCGATGTACATCTCGTTCGTCAAGCTGTGCGTGAGCACCCAATCAAACAGCCCATCCCCATCGTAGTCCCCCTTGGCGACAGCGATGTAGAAGGGCTCGGTCGCTTCGTCCGGAAAGTTGAACTGAGCTGCCGTCTTTCGCGTCGGTGGCGACGGCCAGGCATCGCCGGAACGACCAGCAACACAGCCGAACGAGTAGAAGACCGGCGCGTTCACCTCTACCCCTAACTCTCGAAAGTTCTGACTCGTGGTCGCGCTATCCCCATCGCCGCCCCAGCTGCGCTTGAAAGCGCCGGGCGTGGTCGAAGGGTGCAGATTCTCAAAGCTACCGCTGGATACGTCGAGGTAGACGAAGGTGTCCTGCCGATAGATTTCTTGGGCCCCCCGAATGGAGGCCAAGATGGCCGTCGCTTCGGAGGTCTGCGCGCTGGCGATGTACTTGCGCACTCCGTAGACGGCGAGCGTGCCGAGCACGGCAATGATGGCGACGACGATCATCACCTCCACCAACGTGAAGCCTCGACGGGGTTTGCCAGCAAGTAGCATCGCGCCACCACATAGCGAAGCTCATGCCAAGCCCCGGTGCAACAGCAAACCGAAACGATTACAGATGGTTATCCCCCCACAACCGCCCAGTGTTCCACGTCCGTCGAAAGCGGGGCGACGATTTTTGTCACCAGCGCGAGTGTGACTGACAGAAATCGATAGGCCTACCGTGTTGCCATCGTCGCGACTTGTCACACCTGCCCCCGAGCGGCCGTTGCCAGCGTTCGAGCCTTGGTCGACGACGAGTAGTTCCCGCCGGACAGCGGACTCCCTGTAGTTATTCCCGCACGTCAACGACAGCGGTATCAATTGCCATCTTCGCTGACGGCCAACGGCGCCTACGAGACCACGCTCAGCTACGTCAGCGGACGCGCGGGCTCACTCGCCCTCGTTTTGACGGAAGACCTCACCGTTGACGCTCGACGCGAGATAGAACGCCGTGATGCCATCACCATCCGCATCCCCCAAGGCCTGGATCACGTACCAGGGCTCCGTCGTGCTCGGCCAGGACAACCCGCTCACCGTTTGTGCCGGAGCGGTCATGGTGTCACCAGGCAAACCCGCGCTCGTTCGGTAGCCGAACATCACCGGACCGGCAACCGTGGGATTGAGCGTCAGCCAGTTGGCGTTGTCGGGGTGCGCGCCATCCTCCGGCGGCTGGAAGAACGTGGTCTTGGTTCGACCGATGGCGCCAGTCGGGTCCCGCGGATACCAAGTACCCGACAGCGATACGTCGAGGTAGACACCGTTTTGAGCCCTGTAGCGCTCCTGCGCGGCGCGGATGCTCTGCACCATCGTCAATCCTTCGATGGTGCGAGATGAGCTGACATGCTTACGCAGGGAACTCACGGCTGCGAGCGCCAGAATCGAGGAGATCACGACGACCACCATCACCTCCGTCAAGGTGAATCCTCTGCTGCTGAAACGACGCATCTTGCTCAGTATGACAGAACTCGCTCGCTACGCACCACTCACGATGCTTCATCTTCTTCGCCAAGCGAGTGCTTGCCCAGACGGTACCGCAAAGAGCGAAAGGTGACTCCCAGGAGCTGAGCCGCTGCTGTTCGCACGCCGCCCGTCCTGTCCAGCGCCTGCAAGATCAAGCGCCGCTCGACCTCACTCAACACCTCGTCCAGGTTGCAGCCCTCCTCGGGGAGCGAAAGCAACGCGGGCCCTTCGGACCCAGCCATGCCGCTGACCTCCGGCGGTAGGTCGCCGAGCCCGATGGAGCGAGAGCCCGCCAGAGCGACGGCCCGCTCCAGCATGTTCTCCAGTTCGCGTACGTTGCCCGGGAAAGAATAGCGAGTCAGGGCCCTTTGTGCGTCCGGCGTCAGCCCGCGCACGTCCTTGCTCATCTCTTCGGCGAAGCGAGAGACGAACTGCTCGGCCAATGCCGTGATGTCCTCGCGACGATTTCTGAGCGGTGGCAATTCCACGCGAATGACGTTCAAGCGGTAGTACAGGTCTTGCCGGAACGCGCCGTTCTTGACGTCGTCTTCGACGTCGCGGTTCGTTGCAGCCAGGACACGCACGTCGACGGAGACCTCCTGAGTACCGCCAACCGGGCGCACCTTCCGTTCCTGCAACACGCGCAAGAGCTTCACCTGCAGGGGCGCGGGCAGCTCGCCGACCTCGTCCAGAAGCAGGGTTCCTCCCTCGGCCTCACGAAACAGGCCCAGGTGCTTGCCCGTGGCCCCAGTGAACGCCCCCTTCTCGTGACCGAAGAGCTCACTTTCCATGAGGTTCTCGGGCAAAGCACCACAATTGACGACCAGGAACGGCTGTTGTCGCCGACTCGACGCTTCGTGGATCGCTCGAGCTACGCGTTCCTTGCCCGTGCCGCTCTCCCCTGTCAGGAGCACCGTCGTCTTGGTGTCGGCGATGCGGGACACCAGTTCCATCACCCCGCGCATGGCGGCACTTCGACCGGTCAAGCGCGGCGCTTGACCTTGGACTTGCGCACGCAAGCGCGAGTTCTCCGTGACCAAGGCGTAGCGCTCCAACGCCTTGGTCATCAGCGCCAGCAATTGGTCGGGGTCGAACGGCTTGGTGACGAAACTGAAGGCTCCAGCGCCCATGGCCGAAATTGCGTTCTCCACCGTGGAGTGGGCCGTCATCAGAATCACCTCCGTCTGAGGTGTCCGTTGTTTTGCAGCCGCCAGGACGTCGAGGCCCGAGCCGTTGGGCATCACCAGATCCGTCAGCACCACCGCAAAAGGCTGAGGCACTTCGTTGATCACCTCGACCGCAGCGGCATGGCCCGGTGCCAGAACGACGTCGAACCCCGCACGACGCAGGAGTATCTGAAGCATTTGCCGCAACGCGGGCTCGTCGTCGACGACCAGAACCTTGGTGGCCGGAGTGCTCATTGGTAGCTCCTTCGATTGCACGTGGTGCTCGCCACCGGCTTATGGGAAAGCTCCCCTTTCAAACCGTGCCTACGGAGAGCCCGCACACGGCCAACTGCTGCTCTATCGACGTGCAGCATCATGTGGCCTCAACGTGGGCTCTAGACGTACTTCCGCCCGGGGGCAGAACAGCTTCCGTCGCATCTCGACGCACCATCCCCTGACGATAACACCTGGTGCCATCGCCACCGCAGTTTGTGGCGGCCATTATCGTTGCGCTTTTTTGCGAGCCCCGTACCCTACATGTGCGGGCAACGATGCCCGTCAGTCCCGCGATGAGCCGATCCCACCCCACACCCCCGTGCGCGAGTCACGCGGACCTGCCTGTCGAGTCGTGGGCGGCGGCCGTCGGAGGCGGGGGGGCCGCGGTGCTGTCCGAGACGCGTCGACCCGCCACTCGACGATGCGCCCGGCTCAGCTCCTGGATGCTTTCCGTGGTGCTGTGTTGCGGCCTGGGATTCGGCTGCGGCGAGATCCGCCAAGCGCCGCTGGATGATGAAGGCTCGCCCCCGCCGAGCAGCGAAACTGACGGCACACTCACGGACAGCGACGTGGAACTCGAGCTCCACCCAAGCACCTTGAACCCGGCGTTGGGGGACACCGTTGAGGTGACGATAAACGTCACACCGGCCGGGGTTCACACCGTAAACGTCGCCATCTTGGGGGACGTCGATAGTGCGTACCTCAATCACAGCATGGTCAAGACGGCCCCCGACGGCACTGCCAGCGTCAAGCTGACGGTCTCGAAAGAACCACTGACCTCACTGACGCTGTTGGCCTCGGTGGATGGAGCACAGGCCGAAGCCACGGTCAACGTCCAGGAACGCCAGAAGACGACGCTGCGAGTCGAGCCCGTTTACTCAGGTCTCCGACCGGTGGACGAATGGAGCGTCGGTACGGTTCTGGACAAGACCTGCGCCGAGATCGATCTGATCAACGCGACCTACGCCGAGACTTTCAAGGCAAGCGCCACGTTCCCAGGCGACCAAGAACTCGCCGTCTACGACCCTGTGGTCGTTCGCGTGTCCGTACGCAACTACGCCATTCTGCTCCGGGGCGACCAGTACGTCTACGGCTGTCGGGAGGCGCAACTCTCTGCGACGGACCAAGAGCAGTCGGTCAGGATCGCACTGACCGACCGCCCCCTGCGTCTGGGCAGTATCGACTTCGGGGTGCGTTTCGGACTGGAAAGCAGTGCCGAATTGACGGAGATCGTGAGTGATATCGGTGAGCGTATGCTGGCCGCGTTCACCCAAGGCTACGCGACCGACCTTGCCGCCCTGCTCGGCAACATGGCGCAAGCGAGCGGCAACGAGGAGGCGTTTCTCGCGGCGCAAACCATGGAGGGCTGGGCGGAAGTCTTGATCTCTAGTGGTGTGTTCGCCGAGGCTGGCGCCGAGAGAGGCTTGAGCTCGCGTCTACAGCTCTGGCTCACGCAGGGCGTCGTTCAGCTCTTCAGCAACGATGCGCTCCGAGGAAGACTGGTGGGCTCCGATGGTGCTGCGGGCAATGGGCTACTGGAACCTGTCGTGATGGCGGGCGCCCCTCCGGAGCGAGTCGGACTCCCGGACCAGATCGCAGTCACCCTCGACGCGGAAGGTGACACGCTCCAGTTGAGCACTCGGCTGTTGTGGCAGACGTCCCGCCTACTGGCGGGGATCGCGGAACAGGTTGCGGTCACTTCCACCGCCGAGACCGAACTCGAATCGATGAGCGAAGCGCTGTCTGTGGTCGTGGACTGTCCGCGCATCGGCTACGTGCTCGCTGGCGACGACGGGATCGGCTTCGAGGGCTGCGATGCGGAGTGCCTGGCTGTTGCGTGTGAACAAGCCTTCGTGGCGATGTGGGACGCCGTAGTCGTGGCCGATCCCAGCATTGCGTCATTGAATCTATCCGCAGCGGGTCCGACAGACTTCGACCGCGCTGCCAGACCTCTGGGCTTCTCGGGAACTTGGGTCGGGGAAGCCGAACTCGGGCGAGAGCTGCCCGTACCGGTGCGTGGGACCTTCGCCGCTGGCGAGGTGCTCGACGCGGAGGAGCAAGCCGAAACCGCAGAGCAGTGACGCCTAGCGCCGCTGGAGCTCCACCGCCCGCTGCGCTTCCCAAACGGGCGAGCGCTCGCTCAGCACGACACTGACGATGGAGCCGACGATCAGAATGCCCGCCAGCGCGCGAAACAACGCATGGCGGCGCCAAGGTCTAGCCTCCTTGTAGAAGATGTAGCCCAGCGGAGCGCCAGCCACGAAACCACCGATGTGAGCGGCGTTGTTGACCGGAAACACCACCGCAAATAGTGCGGCATACACTGCGATTCGAATCCCAATCTGCTTCCAGGCTGGATCGCGCCTGGCGTAGAGGTAACCGATCAAGACCCCACCGAGACCGAAGATCCCACCGCTCGCGCCACCGGTGATGGAGCGCAGAGGACCGAAGTTCAGGGACCACACTTCGCTCACGACGAAGCCCACGAGAGCGCTCGAAAGCAGCGCGACCATGAAGCGACTGGAGCCGATCAAGCGCTCGAGCAGCTTCCCCAAGTCGATCGTCGCCATCATGTTGAACACGATGTGCAGGATACCGAAGTGTACGTAGGTGGCCGACAGCATGCGCCAAGGCTCGGAAAGGCCAACGAGAGGAGCCAGCGCGCCCCAACGAAGCGCGCTCCAGTACACGTCAGAGCCCAGGCTCGAGAGTTGGTGCGTGTCGAGAGTGAGAAAGGCGAACACCAAACCACACATGCCGACGAACAGCTTCGTCATGGGCAGCTCGCGGCCCAAAACACGCTCCACCAGGGTTCGGAGAGTCGCTCCCAGCGGCCCAGGGAACGGTGTCTGGCAACGCACACAGGTCTGTTGGTCGAGGCTGTTGAGCGCTCCACACTCGGGGCAGATCTTCGATCCTCGGCTCATGCGCTCCAGCTTATAGCGGCTGAGCCGTTCTCATTACAGTGGGATGCCCCCCAACGGCCTGCAGCTCGGAAGCTCAGTATTGAACTCGCGACCAACACAGGCCCTTCCGATCTCACGGTTCAACCCGAACCCATAAGAACTCGCGCGTACGTCGGGCTGGTGGCAGTATGCAGCAGAGGAGTCATGTGGGTTTGAGCGATGCGGGGACAGCAGATCCGAAGGCTGAGGTGCCCCAGCTGCGACCCGACGTGGATCTTCGCACGCTAGCGATCGCGCCCGAGGATGCGTTCGTGTTCTCCCGGATCGACGGCCAGGCCAACGTGCGGGAGATCCAACTCGCGACGGGCCTGCCGGAAGAACGTGTGGTCGCGGCGCTGCGCACGTTGGCTCGAGTCGGTGCCATCGAACCTCTGGAATTCCCTGCGGCCTCCCGAGTCGTGGCAGCCTCGCCCGTCCAGGCAAAGGACCCCGCCGCCTCGACGACCGCCGCAGTCGGCAGGCCCCGACCCCCGCCGCAGGCACTGCCGCCGGATGCTCCCTTGGAGCAGCGCCTGGATGCCATGCTGCAGCGCCTGGACGGACTGGACCACTACCAACTGTTGCACGTGCCACGAGATGCCGACAAGAAGACGATCACGAGCGCCTACTTCCGGCTAGTCGCCGATTTTCATCCCGACAAGTACTACGGGCAAGACCTGGGAGAGACGAAGGCGAAGCTGGAGCTCGTCTTTCAGCGCCTGACGCTGGCTCAGGAAACCCTCACTCGCCAAAGGAAGCGACGAGCTTACGACGAGACGTTGGGACCAGAGCAGCCGCTCGAACGCTTGCCTCCGTCTCCATCGACCAAGGACACCCATCCGTCCGCGACAGCCTCCCCGAGCACGCGGCGTTCGGGTCAACTCAACTCCAATGCCAGCTCGGCGGCCCAGCACGACAGCCGTTCGGCACCCAGAACGACTAGAGGTCCAATTGTCGAAGTGGCCAGCAAAAGCTCTGCAGCGCGGCCCAAGACCACGTCCAAAGATACGAGCGTCGCTGAGAACACAGAGCCGAGAACGGCGCCTCACGGCGCGGCCCCCCTGCGAGGCCAACGCGCGGTGGCTCCGCCACCAGGTGCGTCAGTGCCACCCGCGACGAAACGTTCAGCCGGCGTGGGTCAGGCACCGGCTCCTCCAACACCGAATGACACCAAGCGTGAGAACGTGCTGCGCAAACAGCGAGCGCGCGCCAGCGTGGCCAGGAGCTTCGCCTCCATGGCCAGTACACGCAGCCGAAAAAGCCTGACCCCACCCGGTGTGGACAAGAACGTTCGGCTGCCGGTCCCGCCGAACGTGAGCACTCAGTCGATGGCGCGAGCCATGACCGCCAGCACCAGCCAGTCGCTGTCTGGAGTGTCGGTAGCGGGCTCGCGCGGCTCGAGCCAGGTCCGACGCTACGTGCAAACTGCCGAGACCGAGCTGGAAGCGGACAACCCCGTGGCGGCGGCCAACGCGCTCCGCTTGGCGTTGGCTCTCTGCCCCGACGACGACGACCTCAAGCGCAGACTGCTCGAAACGGAACTGTTTGCCGACCGCAAGATGGCCGGCGAGAACCTGAATCAAGCCAAGATCCGCGAGCGAACCGGCGACTACCAGCGCGCCGCCAAGTTGTACGCCAAAGCAGCACGAGGGCGGCAGAGTGGGGAACTGTACGCCGCAGCGGCCCGATGCTTTCGGAGGGACAAAGCAACACTGAAAGACGCATGCGAACACGCACGGAAGGCGGTCGAACTCGACGCGGCGAACCCGGCGACCTACTTTCTACTGGCGGACATCTACGTCGAGGCCCACATGCCGCAAAGCGCGATCACGGTTCTGGAGACGGCGACGGGCCTGGGCTATCAGGATGATGCTATACAGAAGTTGCTCTCCCAGCTGAAACGCGGAGAATGAGGGACTTTCAGTTTCAGAGCTCACCAAATGGCAGAACGAGTGATCGGTATCGACCTGGGCACCACCAACTCTTGCGTGGCGGTAGTGGACGCAGATGGCCCCCGCGTCATTCCCAACCGAGGCGGCTACAAGACCACCCCGAGCATGGTGGCCGTCACCCAAACGGGCAAACGTTTGGTGGGCCACATCGCGAAGCGACAAGCGATCACCAACGCCGAAAACACCGTGCACGCGGCCAAACGCCTGATCGGTCGGCCCTGGGACAGTCAGCAGGTGGCGACCGCGAGGGATACCTCGAGCTTTCGCTTGGTCGAAGGCCCCCACAACGACGCCCGAATCCAACTGCGAGACGACACGTACTCGGTACCGGAACTGAGTTCGATGATCCTACAGGAAATGAAGATCATCGCTGATGATCACCTGCACACCAGCGTCGACAAGGCGGTCGTCACCGTCCCGGCCTACTTCAACGACAACCAGCGCCAAGCAACGAAAGACGCGGGAGCCATCGCAGGCTTGGAAGTCATCCGCATCATCAACGAGCCCACTGCGGCTGCTCTGGCTTTTGGCTTCGGCAAAGACATCAGCGCGACCGTTGCGGTGTACGATCTCGGGGGAGGAACCTTCGACGTGTCGATTCTCGACATCGGCGAAGGTGGCGTGTTCAAAGTGATCGCGACGACCGGCGACACTTTCCTCGGCGGCGAAGACTTCGATGGCCGCATCATCGAGTGGCTGGTGGAAGGCTTCCAGGAAGACCACGGCGTGGACTTGCGCCGTGACCGCATGGCACTGCAACGACTGAAGGACGCCGCGGAGAAGGCGAAGTGTGAACTTTCCGCGGTGGAGCAAACTGAGATCAACCTGCCCTTCATCATTTCCACGGGCCGTAACGAAGCGCTTCATCTGCAACGCACCCTCACGCGTCAGCAACTGGAGGAGCTCACTGGCGAGCTCATCGAACGCACCATCGACATCTGTCGGCGAGCACTCGACGACGCCGACTTGGACGTCGAGGACATCGACGACGTGCTGCTCGTTGGCGGCATGACTCGTATGCCCGCCATTCACCAAGCGGTGGAAAAGTTGTTCCAACGACGCCCGAACCAGGGAGTTCACCCCGACGAAGTCGTAGCGCTGGGGGCGGCGATTCAAGGGGCGTCGCTGCTCGACAAGGGAAGCCAGGACGTACTGCTCCTGGACGTGACGCCGCATGCCCTCGGCATCCTCACCGCTGGCGGCCATTTCGAAGACCTGATCGCGCAGAACACGACGGTGCCCACCAGCAGCACCAAGGTGTTCACGACGAGCCGCGACAACCAAACTGCTGTGAAGATTCTCGTCATGCAGCAAGACCGCTCCGAGGACCCGCCGCACAACGAGCTGTTGGGCGAGTTCGTGCTGACCGGCTTGCGCCGGGCGGCTCGAGGTGAGGTCGAGTTGGAGGTGACCTTCAAGATCGACACCGACGGTCTGGTCAGCGTCAGCGCCCGTGATCTGGAAACCGAGCAGGCCCAGTCCATCCAAGTCACCGCGTCCAGTGGTCTGACCCAGGATGAGGTACAGGAGATGATCCGCAACGCCCGAGGCTACCTCGTCGAACGACGCGCGGACGAACAGTTTGAGCAGCTGCGTCAGAAGGTAGAAACCGCCAGCAGTGAACTCGAACGTCTGTTACCCCAGGTCGAGCAGGTCGTGGGGCAGAGCGAGTTCGGCAAGGATGCTCTGCAAAAGGCGCGCGACGCCGTGGCAAGCGCGACGGAAGCAGTCGAGGGGGGCAACAGCAACGAAGCCGCACGGCACCTCGAAGTCATCGAACGAACTCTGCGTATGTTCCGTGGTGTCGTGGCCGGAGCTTCTTGAGCGACGAAGTCGGCATTGATGCCCAAACCTTCCACGAGCTCCTCATCGCAAACGCCGGCACGTCCGGCGCAGCAACAGCAGTCGAGCGAAGAGGCCGGCGCGACCGAGACGCACGGCGGAACGACGACCGACACGCCCGTGCCGTCTGGTCGCCCAGCGGTGCTTCCCGCCGAACTCTCCGAGGTCGATGCACGGCGGTCCTCCTCCGCCCCCGCGTCCCTCCAGAGCAACGACTCCGGCGCGATGACCTACAGCATTCGTCCGCCAGCGAGCATGAGCGGCGCGTTGGACTTCGTCGACGCACACAACCGTGAGAGCGAGCAACCCGGCCCGCTCAGCGCCACCCCGTCCATCGCGACGGCCCCAAAAATGGAACTCGACCCGGGAGCGTCGCTCTCCGATTTGTACGCGGTCGGCAACTTCACCGACGCGTTGCGAGAAGCCGAAGCTCGGCTGTCTGACAATCCCGATGATGCCGACGCCCGTCGCTATCTGGAGGAATGCCAACGCACCTTGACGACCATGCATACGGCCCGCCTCGGGCCGGCCGGAAGCGTATTGCAGGTCGTGACCCGGGACGACGAGATCCGCTGGATGAGCCTCGATCATCGCGCCGGCTTCATCCTCAGCCTGATCGACGGTCAGTCCACGTTGGAGGACCTGCTCGACATCTGCGGCATGCCGAGACTCGACGCCCTGACCATCTTGGTCGAACTCCAGGACCGCGGGGTGTTGCGGTCGGTCCCACCAGAACGCTGAGGACGCAGCGGCTGTGCAGACGCGCGGCAGAGTTGTAGAACCTCATCGCCATGCGATGCTTCGAAGCTTTCGTCGGACGGCACTGCCGTCGTTTGCCGCCCTGCGTCTTGCTGATGCTCGGTGTGCTCTGCTTGGCGCACCAGTCACGGGCCCAATCGCCGCAGGCGATTGCTTCCTACGAGTTGGGCGTCTTTCTCGACGAGCAGCGACACGACATCTACGGCAACGGAACGATCACCCTGTACAACTACAGCGCGCGCGCCCTGACCGAGCTGAGTTTTCACCTCTACCTCAACGCTTTCGAAGATGAGGAAACGGTCTTCTATCGCTCCCCTTTTTCACGCGCGAGGGGCGGTAGCCTACCGACACGCTGGGGAGGGGTCAGCGTCCAGTCTCTGCGCGTCACCGGGACCAGCGACGAGCTTTGGCCGTCAGCGAGCCCTCACAGTCCGGGAGATGAACGCGATGCAACGAGTATCACCGTCCCCTTGCCAGAGCCGCTGCTGCCAGGCGATGTCCAGTCCTTGGACATCGTGTGGACATCGCGGCTGCCCGACCTCGTCGACCGCACGGGCTTCAAACGCGACTTCCACTTCGCCGGCCAATGGTTCCCCAAGCTCGCCAAGCTCGAAAGCGACGGCTTCTGGGCGGAGTTCACGTTTCATCCGCACGGAGAGTTCTACGCGGACTTCGGCGACTACGACGTCGTGCTCGACGTGCCATGCGACCACGTCGTCGGAGCCACTGGCGTCCGCGTCGCACGAAACGAGCTCGGTGGCCGCTGCCGACACCACTATCAAGCACAAAACGTTCACGACTTCGCGTGGACGGCATGGCCGGGCTTCGAAGAACACCGACGCACGCTCCAAGGCATCGATGTGACCGTGCTCGCTCCGCCCGGAAACGACCACAACGTCGCGGCCACCGTCACAGCACTGGAACACGGCTTGCGCTTCTATGGCGAGCACTTCGGCCGCTATCCGTACGGCACCCTCACGGTCGTTCACCCGCCGGAGTTTGCCCCCGCCGCGGGAGGCATGGAGTACCCCACGCTCATCACCACGGGCGGAGCCTGGTACTCAGCCTGGCTTTCCCACGCCGTGGAACAGGTGACGCTCCACGAACTCGGGCATCAGTGGTTTTACGGACTGGTCGCCTCCCACGAACAGCGCTGGCCGTTCTTGGATGAAGGTTTGACTTCCTATGCCGACTCGCTGGCGTTGGACGCCCTCTTCGGCTCAGGCAGTGGAAGCTCGCTATTCGGCTGGGACATCTCTGCCAGCGCCTACTACCGAGTGCTCGGCCTGCATCGCGGACACGACGTCGCGATCGCCCGGGAGGCTCGGGAATTTCCCAGCTTCGGACACCTTGGTTCCATCGTCTACGGCAGAACGGCCACCGCACTACGCACCTGGGAACGTGCTTTCGGCCTCGCTCCAGGAGAACTGATATCCGACTACGCGCGACAGCACCGCTTCGGGCATCCCACTCCTGACGATTTGTTGGCGAGCATCGGTGAGCGTCTCGACGAGCACGCCGTCGAGCAACTTCGCATCGCCCTGCTGGAACGCGGCTGGGTCGACTACGCGGTCACCGAAGTACGCAGCGAAGTTCAAACGAGCACGACGGGCGGCTCTCCGAGCTCAGCCCGCGACGCAGCGGCGAGTGAAACCTCGAGTTCATCCCCCCAAGCAGCAGTCACGCTGTACGTCGGCCGCGCGCTGGTGATCCGACGCGGCAACCTGCAACTTCCCGTCGAAATCGAACTGACCGACGCGGCAGGGCAGGTCACCCGCCAGCACTGGAACGGCCGCGACGAGTACTTCGAGGCTCGCCACTCAGGCAGCGAGCCCTTGGTTGCCGCCAGAGTCGATCCCGAGCTCAACCTGCTGCTGGACGAGAACCTGAGCAACAACGCGCGCACGACGCATCCCGAGAGCGGCTCGAGAACTTACGGCGTCTTGACGCTGCTCGCCGAAGTCGTGCTCCACGGGCTTCTGCCATGATAGCCAACGCGCTACAACGATGGACGGCCTTGGGGTACTGGCTGCACCGGGCTGTGGGTGGCGTGCTCGTGGGCTTGCTGTTTGGCAAACCGATCGTAGGCGCGGTCGTCGGCTACCCGGATCCCGACGCGGCTCTCACCCAGCCCGGTTCGGTACTGCTCCTCGACGTGCTGAGTCGAAACGCCACGGCCCTGGCCGGCAACGGCGTGGTCGCGCTGGTGCTGGTTTCAGTGTGGGGTCTCTTGGGTCTGTTGCCGTTGAGTACGCTGCTGTTGACACTCGGCGGTGACCGTGACGACGGCAACATCCCCGTCAGCCAGCTCTTCTCCAGGGTGCCGAAGACAGTTGCCGAACAGGCACTGCTGTCGCTGATGAACGCCGGACTCGTGGCCTTCGTGGGACTGGCGGGCGTACTCGTCGTGATCACCTGTAACAGCCTCCTCGCGGAGGTCGGCTCAGCCCGCAGCAGGGACGTTTGGCTGCTCGTCGTGAGCTGCCCCGCACTTGCCCTCCTGCTGCTGACTCAGCCCTTCATCGACTTGTGCCGCACGGCCAAGACCGAGGGACACGGTTGGATGCTGACCCTCGCCAAAAGCGCCCGCCTGCTCCGCGAGCGACCGGGAGCGGTCATCTGGAGTTGGGCCTGGCCGCAACTGGCGGGCAGCGCGGCACTAGCGACGTGTGCTTGGCTCTCGCTGCGGCTGTTCAGTAACCAGCAGGGCGCCTTGTGGAGTATGTTGGTCATCGCCACGCAGCAGCTCGGCTTTCTGGCGCTGACCCTGGGTCGCGTCGTGTGGTTGGCGAACGCGACGCGTCGCACCCGAATCAGGCTTTGAGCGCCATGCGGTAGAGTTGCGCGTAGCGCCGCGCAGGCCCCTCCCAGCCCAAGTCCAGACGCATGATGCGTTGCCGCAACCTGCCCCAACCGGGGACGTGACTCGCGGCCACCGCACGCTCGGTCGCCGACAAGAGCTGCTCGGCATCTTCCGGCGCAAAGAGAAAGCCCGTGCCGCTCTGCAGGTTCGCATCACAGTCGACGATGGCATCGCGGTTTCCGGACAAGGAGCAGGCAACCGGTACCGCGCCGTAACGTTGAGCAACCCGCGCGGCAAGACCCGTCCGCTGCAGCTGCCCCGGACAGAGAGCAATGTCGGCGGCGGCCAACGCCTTGCGTTGCTCGGCGGGAGACGACGACTCGATGAAGCGGTAGTTGGGCATGCGCTTGAGCTTTGCGGCACCGAACTGACGCAGGAGAGCTTTGCTGGTGCCGCTTCCGACGACCAAGAGGTTGACGTCGAGCTTGAGCAGCTGAGGCAAGATGCTCGCCACCCAATGGGCGCCGAAGTCCTTGTCGATGGGCGCGGCATACACGACCAGCGGTCGCTCGGGCTCGAGCTCCAGCTCCAGCTCTCGGCACAATGCTGTCTTGCTGTTGCCCTTCTTCTCCGGCGCCTCGGCGTCGTAGCGCGTGCTCAGGGCCGTATCCGTCGATGGGTTGTATACGGAGTAGTCGACCCCGCCCAGCACGCCGAAAACCTCTTCGCCGCTCTCCGTCAAAGCGGACGCCAGCGCCCCGTACGTCTCGACGTCACGCAACTCCGCTGCGACGGATGGTGAGACGGTCGTCACCACTTTGGAGTTCAGCACCCCCGCGCGCAAAACGTTGGCGCGAGCCCCGGCCTTCAGCCGCTCACGCTGTGCTTCGTCCAGCGGAAGATTGAGCGCATCGAGCTCTTTCCAGGTCAAGCTGCCCTGTCGCTCGGGATTGTGGATGGTCAGTACGATCGGCGGAGCCCCCGCCACCAAGGTCATCATCGCGCCGGGCCAATCGTGCGCGTGCACGACGTCGAAGCGTTTGCCTTGCTGCGCGCGTTGTTCACACAAGGCCACCGCCGCGCGCGCGAGAGTGGCGAAACGCAGCGGGTTGTCGGCGTAGTCCTTGCCATCACCGTACACCCCGTCGCGGGGCTCCAATTGCGCCGACTCGAAAAGCACGATGCCGACACCCGACGGCAACTGCCCGTCGTAGACCGTGATCGGGTCCGCGTCCCGACACGGAAGCTCGGACAGCCTACGCGCTACCATCAGCCCCGACTCCTCGAGCCCCGCGAATCGAGGCAGTGCGAGGGTCACGCGGTGACCCGCCTGTGCCAGCGCCTGGCTCAGAGCGGCCACCGCATCCGCCGTCTCCGTGGCCCGCAAGTACGGGGCCAGCTCTGCAGTCACCATCAGGACGTCCATCGCCCGGACGTAACACGACAAGAGGCTGGCCATCAGCCCAATTCCGACTACCCTCCGCCACCGAAATGCAGGAGTTCATCGAAAAAGCCGCCGTTCTGCACGAAGCGCTGCCCTACATTCGACGCTTCCATGGCCGGACCTTCGTCGTGAAGTACGGTGGCCATGCCATGGCCGACGAGGAGCTCAAGCAGAGCTTCGCCCGCGACATCTGCCTGCTGCGCTACGTCGGCATTCACGTGGTCGTCGTGCACGGTGGCGGCCCCCAAATCGACCAGACGCTCCAGCGGATGGGGATCGAAAGCACCTTCAAGGGGGGTTTGCGGGTCACCGACGCCGAGACGATGAAGGTCGTGGAGATGGTCCTGGCCGGACAGGTGAATTCGGACATCGTGGGCCTGATTTGCGGGCAGGGTGGCCGGGCGATGGGTCTGTCGGGTCGGGACGATACCTTCCTCGAAGCCCGCCGCGTGGAGCGCGTCATGGGCAAGACCGAGGACGGCAGCCCCGTCGAAGTCGACCTGGGCCGCGTCGGGGCCATCGAACGGGTCAATCCCAAGCTGATTCGCGATCTGTGCGCGAACAGCTTCGTGCCCGTCATCGCACCGATCGCCATCGACCCAGAGGGGCGCCCCTTGAACGTCAATGCCGACACGGCTGCCGGCGAGGTCGCCGCCGCCCTATCGGCGTCGAAGCTCGTGCTGATGACGGATGTCGACGGCGTGCGCGACGGCCAGGGCGATCAGCTGAGCTCCCTCGACGCCACGCGTGTGGAAGAGTTGATCGCCGAAGGCGTCATCTCTGGCGGCATGATCCCGAAAGTGAGGTGCGCCCTCAACGCGGTCGAAAAGGGTGTGGAGAAAGTTCACATCATCGACGGACGCCAGCGCCACGCTCTGTTGTTGGAGATATTCACCGATCGAGGCGTCGGCACCGAGATCCACGGCGACGAAGCTGCCAACCCCGACGAGCTATCCTCGATCCCGCCCTTCGCCAGAGGACGGTGAGCGAGCCGCGCTGGAAGCAGGCGGATCTCGACCGCCCCGCCGAGGTGGACGGGCAGGCGACGGCACGCATGCTGCGCGTGCCGCCGGAACTGGCCGGCACTCGGTTGGATGTCTTCCTGCACCTCACGTTGCGCAGCACCAGCCGAACCCGAGCCAAACGCATCGCTCTGCAGGCCGCTTTCGACGTCGAGGGCCGCCGGATGCGGCCGAACCAACGTCTGCGCCCGAACGAACACATCGTCCTGTGGCGCGTCCCCATAGACGAGCTGGACGAAAGCCTGGAGCTGCCCGAGCTGTATCGAGACCAGCACATCCTCGCCATCGACAAACCCGCGGGACTCACCGTGCACCCGACGGCAAGCCACTACCACCACACCGTCATCAAGATGCTCGAGCACCGCCATCCGGGCTGCTACGCGAGCCTGATTCATCGCCTGGACCGCGACACCAGCGGGGTCTTGTTGATCGGGCTGTCGCCGCTCGCGGACCGCGCGTTCAAGCGGCTGCTGGAGGCGACCATCACCGTGCCCGAAGGTAAGAGCTGTGAAGTGACGAAGACCTACCGCGCCATCACGTGGGGCATTCCGGAGCAGGGACTGATCGACCTGCCCCTGGAGCGGGACCCCGTAAACCCCTTACGAGTGAAGATGCGCGTGGCCAAAGCTGGCACCGGTCTCGAAGCGCAGACGGTGATCCGACACATCGACCGCTGCGATGGCTATGCCCTCGTCGAGTGCCAGCTGCTGACTGGCCGGCAGCATCAAATCCGCGCGCACCTCGCCGCCAAAGGAACCCCCGTCGTGGGCGACAAGCTGTACGGCCCCGACGAACGGCTGCACGCCAAGGCGGCCGACGGCGAGCTCACGGACAGCGACCGCGCGCTTCTGGAGCTGCCGCGCCAGGCGTTACACGCCCACCGCTATGAGCTCTGGCACGCCCTCACCTGGCAGAGGTTGGACATCCGCGCCCCCCTACCCGATGATCTGATCGAGTTTTGGCGCCAGGTGAGTGGCCGCAGTCCGGACGTCGATTGACGCCACTCCGAGCTAGGGAGCGACAGCGCCGTCGAGGGCGGCAGCATCCCCCGTGCTGGGTGCCGCGGCGTCCACGGCGCCCGCGTCGGGGACGGGCTCCGCGCCCGCCTCCGGCATCGACGTCGCCGCGTCTGCCGAGGGCACCGTGGAAGCATCTACTGCTCCATCCGCGGGCGTCCCCGCCTCCATCGCGACTGCGGCATCCGCTGTCTCACTCGGAGTAGCGTCCGTGGTGACCTCGCCCTCCCCGGCGTCATCGGTCACCTCAGACGGGGGCTCGTCGGCCCCCGAATCCGCCGGACCAGGCATCTGGCAGTCTTCCGAGAATTCGTCGAGCACCGCGACCAAAATGCAGCGCTCGGAAATGAAGTCGCCACACGAGGCGTAGTCGCCGACGCTTTGCTCACATTCGTCGAGCGACTCCTCGGAGAATCGCCGGCAAGCGACGCTGCCCCCGGGACGGATCAACTCCGGGCACGCGGCGATCTCGACCTCCTCGGCGTCACAACCCAGCGTGTCTGCAGCGTCAGAGAGGATCTGCGACAGCCGCTCGCAGGCCTCGTCTTCGTCCAGCAGTGGTCCGTCGGCGCTGCCCACCTGCACGATTCCGGGGCGAGCACGTCGCTCCTCGCCACCAGTGCGCTTGTCCGTGCAGGCGACGAGAGCAACGAGACCCCAGCTAAACAGCGCGGGGCGCATCCAATTCCGACACCAACTCAGACGCGGGGCAAGCATGGCCCGCATGGTAGCCACAGGCTCGCGGGGAGGCGAGCCCCAGTTTGCGCCCAGAGGAGGAAGCGAGTTGCCGCGTGATTTTGGAACGCCACGCACCGCGAACGACAGCGATCGCCGGGCGACGCCGGATTGCGTTCCGCTGGCGTTGACGCGGCCCCCCGTTTGCGGCTAGGCGGGCAGGTCCCATGCCCATCCGACGCGCGTTGATCTCCGTTTCCGACAAGACTGGTTTGGTCCCTTTCGCACGAGCTCTCTCGGAGCTGGACGTGCGATTGCTCTCCACCGGAGGGACCTACAAAACACTGCAAGAAGCCGGCATCCCGGTGCAAACGGTCGAGAGCTACACGGGCTCGCCCGAGGTGATGGACGGCCGCGTCAAGACGCTGCACCCCCGCGTGCACGGGGCGCTGCTGGCCCGCGAAGGCGTGGACGATGAGGATCTCCAGCGCATCGGCGGCGAGTTCATCGACCTCGTGATCGTCAACCTCTACCCCTTCGAAGACACGTTGCATCGACCCGATGCCTCGTACGAGGACCTGGTGGAGAACATCGACATCGGGGGACCGAGCATGCTCCGCTCCGCGGCCAAGAATCACACGCGGGTCGCCGTCGTGAGTAGCGCGGACGACTACGACGGAGTGCTGCAAGAGCTGCGCGACAACGGCAACTCGCTCAGCCAAGGAACCCGCCGGAAGCTGGCCGCCAAGGCCTTCGCCCACACGGCCGCGTACGACGGCATGATCACCACCTGGCTGAGCGCTCAAGGCGAAGAGGACGGCCACCCGCGCAACCGCGTGTTCGCGTTGGAGAAGTGCTATGGGCTGCGCTACGGCGAAAACCCCCACCAAAAGGGCGCCTTCTACCGGGAACGCACGGCCCCCGCGGGCTCCTTGGCTCGGGCGGAGAGCTTGGGCAGCGGCGCCAAGGAGCTCAGCTTCAACAACTTGGTCGACGTCGAGGCAGCGCTCGAGGCCGTGCGTGACTTCAGCGGGCCAGCAGCCGTCGTCATCAAGCACGCGAGCCCCTGCGGCTTGGCTACGGCAGGGCAGCTCGTCGATGCCTACCGCGCAGCTCGCGAGGCGGACGCAATGAGCGCATTTGGCGGCATCGTGGCGCTCAATCGCCCTGTCGACGTCGCCACCGCAGACGTCATCGCCGAAACGTTCATCGAGTGCGTGATCGCGCCGAGTTTCGGCGAAGAAGCACTGGAACGCCTGCGCAAGAAGAAAGCACTGCGCATTTTGGCCACCGGCCAGTGGTTGCCCGCCGACTACGAAGGCCTGCAGTTCAAGCGCGTCGGCGGCGGTGTCGTCATCCAAGACCGCGACCGTACCGGGACGGGAGAGGTCCGTGCGGGTCGGGTGGTGACCAAGCGCCAGCCCACGGAAGAAGAACTGGCCGCGATGGAGTTCGGCTGGACCGCCTGCAAACACGTCAAGAGCAACGCCATCGTGCTCGCGAGCCGCCTCGACGGAGGCACCTACGCGACCGTTGGCGTCGGTGGCGGTCAAACCGCACGGGTCCTCGCCGTCAAGGTCGCGTGCGAAAATGCTGCCGAGCAAGCGAAGGGCAGCGTCATGGCCAGCGATGCCTTCTTCCCCTTCCCCGACGGCGTGGAGACCGCCGCCGCCGCTGGCGTCACGGCCGTCGTCCAACCTGGTGGCAGCAAGCAAGACGAACAGGTGATCGCAGCCGCCGACGCCGCTGGCTTGGCCATGGTGATGACCGGCGTGCGTCACTTCCGCCACTGAGCACCGTAGGCGGTGACGGCGGCCTCGCGAGGTCGCTTTCGTCAGCAGCGGAAAAGCGAGCTCGGTGGTGAATTCGCGCGCAACCGCCTGCGGCGCAGGGTCGAGGTGGGGGTGTCTCTAACGGAGGACCCCCCAATGACCCAATCCAATCGAATCACCACCATCATCTTCACCTCAATCGTCGCTGGTACTTCCGCTGTCTACGGGCAAGTCGACGCGGGTCAACCCGCTCGAGTCGCGTCACCCAGCGAGTCCGGGGCCAACGCCGTCGCTGAAACGAACCGCCCTGCTCCCGCATCGCCAGCGCGCGGCCCCGTGGTCGCCCCCGTCGAGGATGAGCCGGCCAACGACGACGCGGCAGACTCGGAACTCGCCCGGCGAATGCGCGACGCGCTGACGGGCAAGAGCAAGACGCACAAGCCCGAAGCGCGTCGGCCCGCCAAGCCCTCTCAGGAGAAGGTTTGGAGCTGCAGCGGCTGGGAAGAGCTCTGGCAAGGGCGAGGCAAAGCGCGCAGCTGTGAGTGGCGATGACCGCAGCGCTGGCTCACCGATGGATCGAGACCAAGGTACCGCGCAGCAACGACTTGGCCGTATGCCAAAGCTCCGGAACCTTGGGCTCGGTCCAATCGAAGAGCCAACGCGCGTCCAGAGGCGACAAGTTGACACACCCATGCGAGCGAGGAGCCCCGAAGGCATCGTGCCAAAACGCGGCGTGCAGCGCGAAGTTGCCGTCGAAGTACTGGACGTAGGGCACGTCGCGCAGGTCGAATTCGTCCCCGGGAACGTCGCTGTCCATCGTCGCCGTCACGTGCTTGGTGTGGATCCGAAACTGCCCTTCGACGGTAGCGAAGCTCGTCTCTGGCTCACCCCCACGCTCGCGACCACTGGAGATGAGCGTCGCGTAAACCGGCCGCATGCCTTCGTACGCAACCAAGGTTTGCGCGCCGAGCGAAATGTCGATCCACGTGCTGCCAGCTGAGGCCCAGCGCGGCTCCTGCTCGACGGCTTCGACGCGAGTCAGCTGCGGCGTCTCCAGCAACCAGCCCCCATCGTCCACACCGAGGAAGGTGCGACCGCCGACGCGCAAGCGCTCTCCAGTCAACCCGAAGGCTTCGCGAAAATGCACACCGCGACGGACGGAAAGCCCTTCGAGCGGATGCCCTTCGAACAACTGAGCGTGTCGCGCGCGAACGAACACCAACGGAAGCGACAACGCACGACCCAGCGGAACGCCCGCAAAATCGCTCGCGCGCACCGGGTCGAGATGGTCCAACGGCAGCACCGATAGATCCGTGCTCAATCCGTAGGCGCGTCCGGCCTCTTCGAACAGATACATGAAGGCGAACGCACTGTCGGCGATCGGCCTACCCGCAGAAACCGCCAGCAAGCTGCGCCGCTCGCCGTTGAACTTGAGTGACGCCTGACCGCCCGCCAAGAAGTCGGGCACCGCGTCTTGGACCCAGCCCTTCCAGGCCGCGTGAGAATGTGAGCGCGAGGTGCGCTCAGGCTCCGTGCGTCGCTGCTGTTCGAGGTTGGGAATGCGATTGTACAGTGGCGGCACGATGCTCTTGGAACGGCCGTAGTAGTAGGGAAGCGGCGCGCGCCGCTCCGGGCGGCGTGCGAGCGCCCGCGCGAGGATGTGCTTCGGATCCGTAGAAACCTGCTTCCCGCACACGAATCCGCTGGGTTCGATGGGCCAGAACCCACCAGGACAGCCAACACCGACGACCTCATCGGTGCTCGTTCTCGAAACGACGGCCCCAGCCCGCAGCGCTCCGAGCTCCGAACTGCCCGTGTCCGGGCGTTCGTAGACGGTGACCTGACGACGCTTGGCAACCACCACCCCAGGAGCTCGTCGGCCTTGAACCGATGGGGACTCCTGCCCCGCTCCGCCATCCATCGGCGAGTCCGCCGTTGGGCCCGCCGGGGCAACGCCACGGCGTTTCCGGGCCCCTTCTCGCCAGGCGTCCGTCGGCGCGGCTGCCGTCGGCGGATTCGACACCACCTTCGCCGCCGCCTCGGCACCAGCTCGAGACTTGGTGTCGAAAGCGAGCGGATCGAGCCACGGCGCCGAGGGACCCTCCGAGCTCCGAGCCGTCTGCCCGGCGCCGAACACACCTTCGCTGCAAGCAAGCAAGCCCAAAGCCGCAACCAGTCCACACCAGCGCATCTCCTCGGGCAGAACACACCGCCGGCACGCTGGCCCAGTTTTCTGAAACCGACGTCGTGCCACTTTCAGGTCGACGGCTCGAAGCGTCGACCGCTCGGCTCCTCCAACGACGAGCCAGGCATCGCCCCGGTCAACTCTTCTTGCGGAGCCCGACGAGGAAAACCTCGACGCTGTTATCCCGTGTACCCTTGGGCTTGACGATCTTTGCGCTGTCGAACAGTTCAGCGACAGACCGGCGGGCTTGTTCGAAGTCTTGCCCCATGAACAGCTTGCCGACGAAATGGGACCCCTCCGCCCCGTGTTCACGGGCAACTCCGAGGGCGCCCATGAAGAGGTCGAAGCTGCGAGTGGCGTTCGTGAACTTGTCGCCCCCGGTCTTGGGCGCCATGTCACTGAGCACGACGTCGTAGGGCGCGTTCCTGGCCACGACGTCGAGATCGAGGGCATCCCCCTGCACGACCTCGACGTTCTTCGGAAAGACCTGCTCGATCGCTTGCAAGTCGATACTCAAGACGTGCCCCGAATCACCGACGCGCTCCGCCGCATAGAGACTCCACGAACCCGGTGCGGCACCCAAGTCGACGACACGCTGGCCCGCCGACAACAGCCGACAACGATTGTCGATCTCCTCCAACTTGAAGACGCTACGTGCGGGGTAGCCCCGGGCTCGCGCCGCCAAGGTGCGATGGTCCGCACGGCTGTAAGGGTTTCTTCGACTCATCGACGTGACGGCCACGCTCGGCCGGGTGCGAGCAGTAGCGCGCGGCGCCCCCGAGCGCAAGCCAGTGCCCAATCGGGCTCAAGCCAGTGTGATGACCGCACTCTTGGTAGCCAGGGCTCCCTCGCCGGCACAATCACGCGGCGCTGGTGGCCTGTCGAGCAGCACGATCTCGCGACGTGCGGCGAACGCGGCCTCTCTCAGCAAGCGCACGAAGTCTTCGTCGCTCGTCTTCTGATGATTGAGCACGGCAAGCAATTTTCCGCCGCTGGCGAGCAGTTGGAGACAGCTGCGCACCAACGCCGCGTAGTCGCGAGCAACGACGAAGGGTTGACCTTTGACGGTGCCGAACACCGGGGGATCGAGCACGACCCAATCGAAACGCTCGTCGCGCCGCAGCGCTCGAGCGAGCCACTTGCGACAGTCGTCACGCAGCAAGCGGTGCTGCTCCGGGGCGAGCTCATTGAGTCTCAAATTCCGATCGCCCCGCTCCAACGCGGACGAGGAGACATCCACACTGATAACCTTCTCGGCGCCCCCCACCCCCGCCGCCACGCTGAACGAACACGTGTACGCGAAGAGATTCAAGACACGTTTGCCCGTGCAGTCGTCTCGAACCCGGCGGCGGTTGTCCCGTTGGTCGATGAACAAGCCCGTCGAGAGTCCGTCGTCGAGACGCACCTCGAAGCGCATTTCGCCTTCGGAGACGATCAGCTCGGAGGGGACACCCTGCCCGACGAGCGCTTCCGTCGGAGCGATCTCGTCGCGCCTCAGGCGGCGCAGATCCGCTCGTTCCCGCACCTTCAGGTAAACGGCCCGCGCGCCCAACGCGAGAAGCGCGCGCGCGATCGGCAGGCGGGCATCGTAGCCTGCCCTGTCGTACGTGTTGAGGACGGCGTACTCGGCGTATCCATCGACGGTACAACGGGCGAGCGGCGCTGGTCCGACCAAGCCATCCAACCCGGCATCGTGCACGCGCACCGCGTCCGTCTGCGCGAACAGCTGCGCGCGCTGACGAAGGCAGCGGTGCAAATGCGCGACGAGCGGATCCCCCGAAGGAGCCCGCTCGTCGTCTACGGCCGCAAAGGCCACGGTGTTCACTCGTGCCGCGTCAGCTGGCGACGCGACCGCCGTTCTTCTTGACAGCCCCACGCACCTCGAGCACCGAGTCGGGGGAACCAGGAGCGCCACCGCGCAGCAGAATCAGGCCCTTTTCGGGGATGACCTTGACGATACGCTGATTGAGCACGCTGACCTTCACGTTGCCCATCTGACCCGCCATCTTGCGGCCTGGAAGCACGCGACCGGGAGTCATGTTGGTACCGATGGAACCGCCGTGACGCTTCACCTCGTGCGCACCGTGCGAAGCCCCGGCACCATGGAAACCGTGGCGCTTCATGACGCCCGCGAAGCCCTTACCGCGAGAGACGCCACGCACGTCCACCTTCTGTCCGGCTTCGAACAACTCGTCCAGAGCGAGCTCTTGACCGATCTCGTACTTGGCTGCGTACTCGGCATCACAACGGAACTCGCGCAAGACACGCTTCGCCTCGACGCCGAACTTCTTGAATTGACCAGCAAGGGGCTTGCTGGTGTGCTTGGGATCGCGCTCGTCGAGACCGAGGATCAGAGCGTCGTAGCCGTTCTTTTCCGCCGTACGTTTGCCGACGACCACCGAACGAGCGAGCACGACGGTAACGGGGGTCACTTCGCCGTCTTCAGCGACAACCTGAGTCATTCCGATCTTGCGACCGAGTACACCGGGATATGAATTCATGTCTGGCCTCCTTGACGGCCATGCCTACATTGGCAGTGGGCCGCGCCCCGTCGTATCAGGGCTGGTGAGCTGTATTGATGGACGGCTTGCGCCGGAGTTGTCTGTTGCTCGGCCCTCGATTTGCAGGGAAAAGCTCCCATCTACGGCGTGTTGCCGAGCGATGGGTCCGGCGGGATACCCCCAACCGGCTGGGCCGTCAAGCGCCGAAACGACAGCAGCGGCGGCGCCAAGCGCCGAAACTCGAGCGGCGGTGGCCAAAGAGACGCGTTTCAGCGAGCTGTAGCGCGGGAAAAACGTCGTTGACGGCTTGGCCGGCAAGTGCATAATGCCGCACCCTTTCCCCAGGCGAGATACTCCCCATGGCAATGACGAACCCCATCATCCAAGACCTCGAAGCCGAAACTCTGCGCACGGATCTGCCCGTGTTCAAGGCTGGTGACACCGTTGCCGTCCACTACCGCATCGTCGAGGGCGACAAGATGCGAACCCAGGTGTTCAAGGGTGTGATCATCCGCCGCAGCCGCGCTGGCGCACGCAGCACGATCACCGTTCGCAAGACGAGCTTCCACGTGGGTGTCGAGCGTACTTTTCTGCTCCACACCCCACGCCTGGAGAAGATCGAAGTGCTCTCTCGCGGCGTCGTTCGACGTGGCCGCCTCTTCTACCTTCGCAATCTGCGCGGCAAGGCAGCTCGCCTCCGCGACGAACGCGACCGCTGAACCGCGCCCATTCGCGGAGCTTCCACACGCCGCCCGTGCAGCGTCAGCAAACGTCGGGCAGCCTCGTGCGGCTCTTCGGTCAGCCACTTAGGTAAGCGCTGCACGATCGCGGAGGTAGCCTACTGCAAGCCGTGCGCTGTGCAGTATGCTCCACCCGGGCGTGGGGCCTTTCGTTCCCCCAGGCCCAGGGAGAACGACGCGAAATGGTGCAGTGCCAGCGTTGCGGCCATGTGAATGAACCCACTTCACGGTTCTGCGTGGGCTGTGGCAACCGACTGGAGGCAGCGCCCGCAGCAGCCAGCCCAGCTTCCGCAGCCTCGGTAGCCGCGTCACATGAGCAGGCCGCGCCAACACACGAACCCGCGGCCATTCCTGCCAGTGCAGTATCCGGTGGGCTCGCATTCGCGGAGACTGCACCCCCCGTGCTGGATCAGGACTTCTTGTCCCGACCGATCCCAGATCGTGGTCAGCGTGGAAGCGCCAACCCGCCAGAACCGCAGCGTCCGGGCGGCGGCCAACCCGCAGTCGTAAACCCGTTGAGCGTACCACCCGACGCTCCTCGCGTCCTGGCAGGTTTTCTGGTCACCTTCGACAGCAATGCGCTGGGGCAATCGTGGTCCGTGCACCAAGGTGCGAATCTCGTCGGGCGCCTCGGCGCAGTTGCGGGCGCAGATATCGAACTGCCACACGCTACCGTCTCTTCGCGTCACGCCACGATTTACGCCGCCGCTCATCCTGGCCGTATGGTGCTCCAGGACCATGGGAGCACGAACGGGACCTTCGTCAACGACACCCCCCTGCTCGCCCAACAGCAGCGGCAGCTGCGCGACGGTGACCGCGTGCGTCTGGGGCTGTTCAATCTGATCGTCAAGATCGTATGAATCGGCGCCCAGAGCACCACGTCAGTTGGAGAAGCCTCAACGCCCCACCCGAACTCGAAGCGAAAAGACGAATGAAGCACAGCAAACTTGTCAGCAGCAAACTCGCCAACCCTCGAATCGTCCATGCTCTGTTGACGATGTCGTGCGTGTGGGCATTCGTCACCTCGGCGCTGGCCGCGCCCGAGGCGCACATTCTTCGTATCGACCCCAGAGCGAGTACTCAAAGCGGCAACCCAGTCATCACGACCGTCGTCGAAGTGCAGCAGAGCAAGCGCATCAGCCAAGCCACAGCCGAGTGCGCGACGCTCAAAGGCAATGCACGGCTCGGCTGCATGGCGGAAGCCCTGGAGAAGCCGCTCTACACGACATTTCCGTTTCCTGAACAACAAGCTACGTTCACGGTCTCCGTCGACAACACCGACCAGCTCGCCAAGCTGATCAGCGTCGAGAGTTGGGGCAAGAGTCAGCAGCAGCCCGGCGTAGGCACCGCCTGGCTCATCCTGGTCGACGCCGACAACCGCATTCGCCGGAGTTTCGACGACGCTCGCAAGGTCGCAAGCCAATTCGTCGACTCCATGGGGCCGAACGACATCGTCAACGTGATGTTCTTCAGTGACCGCCAAGTGTTCAAGGACTCGGGATGGTTGCCCGTCGCAAAGAAGCGCGAAGCCAGCTCGTTCATCGACTCCGTCAGCGGCACGATTTCGAGCCAAGGCCGCAATCGTCCACTGTTGACCATCATCAAGAATGCGGCGACCGACGGTTTCAAGGCTCTCGGCAACGCCGGCGAGAAGGTCGAAGTTCCGCTGCATCAGGCGATGGTCGTGCTTTCGACCGGGTTCGGCGGCACCGATCCGGCGACGACCGGTCCCGGCGCCATCAAACTCTCGGAGTACATGACCAACGGTCGCTTTCCGGAAGACAATACCGTGCTTCCAAAGACTCCCGTTCCCGTCGTCAGCGTCTACTTTCCCACCAAGACGTTCGACGAATTCGCCAACAACTCCCTCGAGTTCATGGAGAACATGGCCAACCCTCAGATTGGCGGGTTCTTCAACATCGTGCAGGAGGGGGAAGGTGCCACCCGAGCCAACTCGATCGTCTCGGCGGTGCGCAAACGATTCAGCAAGATGTACATCGCCAAGTGGCGAGTGTCATGCATCGCTCCGACCGTAACTCAGTCGTTCCAGTTGGTCTTCCGCAACGTCAATCCTCCCATCGCCGGGGACGCCTCCTTCAAAGACGTGCCCATCGGTGTCGATCCGACGACGTGGCCCTTGGACGTCAATGTCGAACGGACCAAATCGGACGCGAGTGACGGCATCTATCCTGGCGGCACGGTCAAGGTGTACGGCGACTTCTGCTGGGGTGGCGATGCCAGCCGCGCGGAGGTGTACTTCGTGCCAGCGGGCCAGGCCCTGCCCACCGACCTGAGCGGAGGGAGCCCCGAACAAGCCAAGCAGGCACAACAGCAGTTGATCAGCCAAGGCATGCGTGGCGAAGCCATCCAGGCCGCCGACACCTTCGCCGAATTCAAGGTGCCCGATAACGACAAGCTGATCCACGGCTCCGGCTCGTCCGCCGTCGCCCGTGTGCTGGTCTACGACAACAAGGCTCGCCGCATCAGCGGCGCAACCGCGGAAACCATCGTCACGCTCAAAGCGCGCTCGGCGCCCTTCCCCTTCGTTCTCGTGCTCGGCGCGTTGTTTGGCGTAACCGTAGTCGCGCTCTTGGTGGCCGTGGTGGTGCGCAGCGGAGGACGCAAGAAACAACGCGCAGCAAGCCCACCGCCCGCAGCGCCCGTCGCCTACAACCCCGCAGCACCGCCGGTCGCTGCTCCCGCGGCGCCGGCCCCCGCGGTGGGGCCGCCCCCAGCAGAGCCAACGCGTGCCGTGCTTCAGGGTGGCTCCGGCGTGTTCACGGTCGTGCCGAACATGGAGATGCGCGTCGGACGTGATGCTTCGAGCTGCGCAATCCTACTGACGGAGCCACAGGTCTCCAGCGTGCACGCCAGCGTGAAGCTGGAAGCCGGGCAACTCTTGGTGCGCGACGAAAATAGCAACAACGGCACGTTCATCGCCGGAAACCGTTTGATGGCCGGTCAATGGACACCCGTGCCGCACGGCTGCAGTCTTCGTTTCGGCCCCGACGAGTTCTTCGCGCGCCTGGAGTAGGCCGTAGCCCTTCGTTCACCAGCGGCAACTAGACGATTTCAGAGGCACAGCATGCACCCCGGCTTCGGCAAGCAGACCATCACCATCGGCAGCTCCAGCGACTGCGACATTCACCTCCCGGACGCGAGCGTTGCCCCGCTGCACGCCCGCATCACCCACCAGGGCGGTGGGCAACTGGTGTTCGCTGACGCGGGTGCTGGGCCCTGCAGCGCTGGGGGCCAGCCGCTCCCTCCCGGCGGTAGCGCCGCGTTCGACTTTCGTACGCAGTTTTCCGTGGGCAACGTGCCCGTGCCGTTGGCGCACCCTGCCCTATCGTTGATGCTCATGAGCCGCGGTCAGCTCCCGCAAAGTCCGGCCGAGCTGACCTTCGGTAGAGACGCGACTCGCTGTCACATCGTGGTGCAGCATCCGAACGTCTCGGGCAAGCACGCCACGTTCACCCTCAGCCCACTGACGGTCACCGACCACTCCTCGACGAGTGGAACGTGGATCGGCCAGCAGCGTGTCGCGCCCGAGCAATCGACGAATCTCGATCCGAACTCGTTGCTGGCGTTGGGTCCCATCCCGCTGCCGATGTCCGTCGTCATCCAATTGGGCTCGGACAGCGCGTCACGGGTACCCAGCGCTCCCCGCGGCGGGCAAAAGCATCGGACGGTGTTGGGCCAAATGTCGATGGTCCAGTCTGCCGAGCAGAGTCAAACCGTCGGCCGCACGAGCGACAACGACATTCAACTCGAACACCCCCAGGTCTCGAGCCACCACGCGTTCCTGCACCGAGTCGGCGGCAAACTCTTCGTCGAAGACCGTGGCAGTGCCAACGGCACCTACGTGCGGGGTCAACGCATCGCCAGCGGGCAGCGCATCCCGGTCTCACCCGGCGAGAAGGTGTTCTTCGGGCCCATGCCACTGCTCTTGCAGGCAGGTGCGGGCGACCGAAAACAGGAGATCGAAGTCGTCGTCGAGGACCAGGCGGACTGGACGGGACGCCCGCTGTACGAGATCGAGGCGTGGGACCTGGTCTTGCAAGTCCCTGACCGCGACAACCCCAAGGAACTGAAGACGCTCCTCGATCACGTCAGTTTCAAGGCCATGCCCGGCGACTTCATCGCACTGATGGGTCCGAGCGGCGCGGGCAAGACGACGCTACTCTTGACGCTCAACGGCTACCTCCCACCCACCGCCGGCCAGGTCCGCATCAACGGTGAAGACCTGTACAGCATCTACGATGCCTTGCGCGGTTCGATTGGGTACGTCCCTCAGGACGATATCGTTCACCCGGAGCTAACCGTCTGGGAGGCCGTTCGCTACAGTGCACGCTTCCGCCTACCACCAGACTATTCCGACGAAGAAATCGATCGTCGCGTCGAGACGACACTTCAGCAGCTCGGCCTGGAGAATGTCCGACACCTGCAGATCGGCAAGCCCGAGAAGAAGATCCTCAGCGGTGGCCAACGCAAGCGCGTCAACATCGCGATGGAACTGGTCACCGACCCCGTCATCATGTTCCTGGACGAGCCGACGAGCGGTCTGGCCGCAGACGACACGACGGCGTTGGTGACGCTGCTGTCGAATCTGGCAAAGTCCACCGGCAAGACGATCATCACGACGATTCACCAACCGGCCAAGGACGAGTTCGAGAAGTTCAACCTGTGTCTGATCATGGGGCCTGGCGGCATCCCGATCTTCTATGGGCCGACACATCCCGACGCGTACCGCTTCTTCGGCACCCAGCGCGAACGCCAGGGAGAGACGAATGACGTAGACAACCCGCGAGACATGTTCGACATGCTCAACCTGCGGGAAAAGCAGATCTACGACGCCGAGCTGCGTCAGAACCCCAGCGCTCCACGCTTTCCGGCACGTCAGAAGGCCGCCCGAGCTTGGAGCGCGGAGTTCTTTGATCAGAACAATCCGACGTTCCAGAAGATGTATTCTGGCAAGCGGGCAGTCGGCTCAGGAACGCAGAGTCAAGCCTTGCCCGCAGGCCGCCCGCCCACCAGCGGACAGTTCGGGCTGTTGCTGAGCCGCTACAGCAAGATCAAGTTCCGCGACACCGCGGGCACGATGATCATGTTGCTGCAGGCTCCCATCATCGGCGTGTTGCTGGCGGCGGTCTTCGGGGGCCAAAAAGACGCCATTCCGTTCTGGTGTTTGGGAGCGCTTCAAGAGCTGAGCAAGAAATCGACGGATGACGCTCTCGGTGAGGGCACTGCCGATCTTCTCAAGAACATGGCGACGACGCCCGACCATGCCCCCGCGATCTTCTTCCTGGTCGTGGCGGCGGTATGGTTCGGCACTTCCAACGCCGCCCGTGAGATCGTCAGCGAGCGAGCCATCTACCTCCGCGAGCGCATGGTGAACTTGGGCTTGCTCAACTACATCGCTTCGAAGTTCCTGTTCTTGAGTGTCATCTGCGCCCTGCAGTGCACGGTCCTACTCGCGATCGTCTTCTTCGCATTGGGCTTCAACGGCGGCGTCGTCGCGTTCGGCATGAGCCTCATCACCCTGATCGTGACGGCCATGAACTCAGCCGCTCTGGGCCTGCTGCTCAGTACCCTGGTCACCAGTTCCGAGGCCGCGATGGGCTTGACGCCGATCGCGCTCATCCCCCAGGTGGTCCTGGGCGGCCTGATGGTCCCGATGACGACCAACACCATGCTGGAATGGCCCATGTACCTGATGCCAGCACGTTGGGGCTTTCAGGGCGTCGTGGCGCAGGAGCGCTCGGCCATCGTCAACGAGCCGGCGTGGGTCATCGACTTGAAGCGCCCCAACCTGAGCTCGCCGGACAACTTCATCGAGGCAGGCCAGTTCAAGTGCGCTCAGGCCCAGATCGCGTCCGATACGTTCAACGGCGCCTGGGGCTTCACCCACTACCAAAACGCCGCGCTGCCGATGGTCGTGCTAGCGGGCATGATGCTCGCGACCTTGGTCTTCATTCTGGTCTTGCTCAAACGCCGCGATCGTATCTGAGCCGCCCGAAGCGCCGCGGACCACTCCAGTCCGCGGCAGCCGGCACCTCCAAGTAGCGTTCGAGGTACTCTGTCGAGCTCGAGCAGACGAGCGGGTCAGATATCGCCGGTCTTGGCTTTACCGATCCATTCCTTGATCTCACCCTCGATCACGGAAATCGCCTTGCCACGGAACGGCTTGAGCAGAAACGGCACCTCGAGCTCCAAGTCGATGGCGGTCTCCCGCACCTCGATGGCCCCCTCCAAGCTGATCCCCTTGGCCTTGAACCGGATTTGCGCTCGATTTTCGGTCTGCCAATTAATCGTCGGCGAGTAGTCTGCGAGTTTTCGAGAGTACGACTCCCAAGCAGATTGAGTCACCTGTTTGGCGCGTTCGAGGCCCAGGTCGTGGGGAACGGAATGCTTCATGGCGTGGTTGTTCCGTCTGGCACCGGCGATGTCAATAGCCGGTCAAACCAGCTGGGAGTTCTGCCTCATTGTTTCGTACAGCAGGATCGCCGCTGCAGCGTTCACGGAAAATGAGTCGACGCCCTCCGGCATCGGAATGCTCACCCGAAGGCCAAGCTTCTCGACCAGCGCTTCCGGCAGCCCTTCCGCTTCGCGCCCCACGAAAATCCCCTGGGCCCGCGCAAGCTCGGAGCTCCACGGGGACTCTCCACCGGCTGACACCGCAGCCACGCACAGTGACGGCTCGAGATGAGCCAAGACCTGCTCCACCTCGGCCGCACGGGCGATCGGTAACTTGAACAGGCTTCCCATCGACGTGCGAACGGCCTTGGGGTGGTACGGGTCGCTGCTGCCCACCGCGATGGCCCCGACGGCACCCGACGCCAGCGCTGAGCGCACCAGTGCACCGACGTTGCCGGGTTCTTCGACCTCGACCATGACGAGCAACACGCCGCCTTGGCGCACTGCGAGCTCACACAACTGTTGCAGATTCGGGCCCTCCGGCATCGCGCACAGCCCGAAGATCAGCCCACCATTGCGCCCCTCCGCCAGTTCCAACGCCACCGCCTCCGGCACGGCGTAGACCTCGCACTTCAACGCTTCGAGCTCGGCCAGAAGTGCATTCGTGCGTTCGTCCCCGTGACGCAACTGACGCCGCGAAATGACCACACGATGCGGCGCCTTGCCAGCTCGAACGGCGCGCTCGATGAGTCGCGCCCCCTCCGCAACGAATTGGCCCAACTGCGCTCTTCCTTTGGGCGCCAACGCGCGCCTCACATCCTCGACCACTCCCTGCCAATTGCTATGGATCTGCATGATTCAGTCCTCCGCTCGCCGGACGAGCAATTGCCATCGTTTGCTCGACCCCGTTTCAGACTCCGTTGTCTCGCTTGGCCCCAGGACGGTCGCGCGCCACCGCGTTTCGTCCTCGTTCGTGGCTTGTCGTTGATTTGGGTCCGCGGTTGAGAGTACGCAAACACAATGAGGGCCATCAAGGCGAGCACAACTGGCGGGCCGGAGGTTCTTCAGCAGGTCGAAGTCGAGGAGCCAGCGCTCGGTGAAGGGCAGCTGCTGATCAATGTGCACGCAACCTCGCTCAACCGGGCCGATCTGCTTCAGCGGAGGGGCCTCTATCCTCCCCCCGCCGGCTGCACGGATATCCTCGGCTTGGAGTGTGCCGGTACGGTGTCCCAGATTGGACAAGGGGCCGACCCGGGTTGGCTTGGCAAGCGCGTCATGGCGTTGCTCCCCGGTGGCGGCTACGCCGAGCGCGTCGTGATCCCTGCTCGCATGGCCGTCGAGGTTCCAGACAATCTGAGCCTCGTCCAAGCAGCGTGTGTCCCAGAAGCCTTCATGACGGCCCAAGAAGCTCTCTTCGAGCAAGCAGGGCTCACTCCGGGAGAGCGAGTTCTGATTCATGCAGCCGCGGGTGGTGTGGGTTCAGCCGCCGTGCAATTGGCAGCCCTCGCGGGTGGCGAGGTGATCGGCACGGCGGGCACGGAAGCCAAATGCGCGCTGGTCAGCTCCTTGGGAGGGTTCGCCGTCAATCACCGCCAGCGAGACTTCGCCGAGACCATCGAACGCGAACTCGGCGCGCACAGCGTGGATGTCATCATCGACTTCGTCGGGAGTCGCTACTGGCCGGCGCACAGCCGCCTGCTGGCTCCACGCGGAAGACTCGTCGTCGTTGGGTTGTTGGGTGGCAATCGCCCGGCCGAGGTCGACTTCGGCCAGCTCCTGGTTCGTCAGCAACGCATCGTGGCGATGGTGCTACGCAGTCGGTCAGCGCAGGAGAAGGTCGCACTGACACGCCGCTTCATTCGCAACACCTTGCCCCACGTGCGCTCGGGTGCAGCGCGACCCATCATCGACGAGGTGTTTCCCTTCAGCGAGGTTCGCAAGGCGCACGAGCGCATGGAGCAGAACGACAACATCGGCAAGATCGTGCTGTGCTGGGAGCCCTCTCGGGCGCAACCGCCGTCGTGAACGGCGACCTAGCTGGTTTCCGACCGAACTTCGGCCAGCCCACCTCTGGCTAGGCGACGCGAAGCAGTGCTCTCAGCGCGGTGGCGCGACGTCGACGTCGGGCGCCACGCTCGTGGCGGTCGGCGCTGCGGTAACTCCCGGCGCGACGCCGGGAGCGGGTTGCAAAGGCGGCGTGCTCGCATCCTGTGGTGCGGGGGTAAACTCGATGCGGTCCGGCTGCTCGAAGCTCTCCGCGACGATCATCTCCACGCGTTGCCCGTCGCATTGTCGTGCCAGCACCGTCGGGCTCAACGCCTCGCTGGAACACCTGTCGTGTGGGAACACCGGCTGCAACGCCGCGGACACGAGTTGCACGGCAGTGCCGATGGCTTCTGCTCGCGCTTGCAGGTCGTCATGGCCTACGCGCTCCAGGCTGACGGACTCGGCGAGGCTGTTGAACAGCCCGTGTCCGGAAACGACAACCCGCGTGACGCCGTCCTCAGATTGCTCCAAAACCGTCGAAAAAGCGGCCGCTTGGGACTCGAGTCCCGTCGCGACGGGCAATTCGAACTCGAAACGATCCGTCTTTTCGCAGCGCAGCTGCTGGCATACCCCGGGCGGCTCCAGCTCGAAGAACCGCTGCCGGAAGGCGGGTGACCACTCTGCCGGCTTCGTGCCGTGCAGCCGCTGCCCCCCCAAGAAGGCGAGCCACTCCGCGAACGTGCGTCGGAACTCCGTGCGCTGCTTGGCCGCTTCCTCGAAGTGGCGCTGGCGCTCGCGTTCCTGACGCATGAAGCTGTTTTCGTCGATCGCCGCGACTCGCGCCTTCTCTTCGAGCAGGAAGATGCGCGCTCGAACCTCCGCCGCGTGTGGACCATCAGGGAGCACCTCCAAGTACTCGTAGAGGCCCGCCGTGCGACTCCAGCTTCGGCTCAAGTAGCGCGCCTCTGCTTGCCGAAACCAGGCGGCCACCTCCACGCGCCAGCGGCCCTCGGGCTGCGTGCGCAAGTACTTCCATCCAGCCGACAATCGGTCGTGAAAGTTCGGCGCGACGCGGACAGCTCGATACTGGGCGTAGTCGGTGGGATCGGCGAGCAGTCGGTCACCCACAGCGCAGCCATGAACGTTCAGCAGGAACAGAACGCCCAACGACGTCCCCAGAGAGCTCACCGCAAACCGCCCAAACCATCGTCGCCACTTCACGGTGCTTCCTCCAACGGACAGAAGTCACACTCGGTCGGCGTCGTCGGCGCAACGTCGGCGACGTAGCGTTCGTAGTCTTCGCAGCTGCTGTGCTGCAAAGCGCGCAAGCACACCCGCCCGTCGTGGAGCAGCGGGAAGCAGCGTTCGGGGAATCGTTCGTCCGGCTCCCCGTAGCAGGCCTCCGTGCAACGCTCACTGACGAGGCCACACTCGCGACACGCATCGCAGTCGACCTCGGCCTTCGCCGCGAAGAACGCCTCCGAGTCCAGGTCCTCGACCGCTTGACCACAACCACCAACGTCTCCTGGCGTCGGCGCCAAACAAGCCAACGCCACGAGCAGAAGTAGCCAGCGGCGAGCCGCGGGAGGTGCGCGTCTCATGGCAACACCTCGTAGATCAGAGTGGCTCCCACCTGCGCAGCCACGATGGGAATGGAGGTAGCTTGAGTCTGGTCGGTGGCCGCTCCCCAGTAGCGGGCGTAAACCACGCCCAAATACGCTCCGAGCCCAGCTCGGACGAGGGCCACAACCTGCGTCCCCAACTCGAGCCCCGTGTTGAAGTCGGGTTGCGTGACCAGCGCAACCCCCAAACGCCCTCGCCACCAGAACCGCGGACCCAAGGGAAGCGCCGTGGCATAAGATGGCACGACCACCTGCTGAGGCACCCCCTCCAACGCAATCGCCGAAGCGAGAGCCAGCCCATGGTGCCAGCCGCTGGGATTGCCGAGCAGTGCCGCGACCTCCACATCCAACGTCGTGGCGGTCGCAGAAAGCGACTGCGGAGAGGAACCGAGCTGGGTTTGTAACCGGAAAGGATTGTTCAGGCGCAATCCCTTGCCGACACCAAACCCGGCAAAGGTGTGCACGTAGCACGGCCAGGTACAGCCACCGTCGACGAGCGGCCTCGACGCGGCAGGCGCCGGCTCGTCAGCAGGCGCCCCGGCGCGGGCCCCACTTGGCGCAGCGCCCTGAGTCGAGGCTGCCCCGTCGTTCGTCCGCACCGCCCCCGCTCGAGCGTGCCCCACGGAGCCCGACAAGCCCAGCGCCAGAAGCGCATGGTGGAAGTGAATGCGACGCATCAGACAATCAGTTACCCACACCGACCAACGCTTCGATGTCCTCTGCCCGGGTCGGAATGTGTGCGCTCAAGTTCTCATAGCCACCATCGGTGACCAGCACGTCGTCCTCGATACGTATTCCGATCCCGCGGTATGCTTCGGGCACCGTCTCGTCATCCATTGCAACGTAGATGCCGGGCTCGACCGTGATCACGGCGCCGGCTTCCAACGCGGGCGGCTCCCCGGCGACGAAGCGAGGCCCCACGTCGTGAACGTCCATTCCGAGATAGTGCCCCGTGCGATGCATGAAGAATCGCTTGTAGCGCTCCTTTTCGATCGCCGCCTCCAACGGACCTTCGATCAGCCCGAGGTCCACCAAGCCCAACGCGATGACCGCCACGGCAGCACCGTGTATGTCCTTGAGGGTAACACCAGAGCGAGTCGCCTCGAACGAGGCATGCTGTGCGGCGAGCACGACGTCGTACAGCTTGCGCTGCGCGTCACTGAACTTGCCGGAGACGGGGAAGGTGCGTGTGATATCCGACGCCATGTAGTCGAACTCGCAGCCAGCGTCGATGAGCACCAGCTCGCCGTCCAGCATCTGCCGATCATTGCGGATGTGATGCAGGATGGTGGCGTTGGGACCAGAGCCCACAATCGGCGCGTACGCCGGCCGTTGACTCCCAGCACGCCGAAAAACGAGGCGCAACTCGGCCTCCAGTTCGTACTCGTAGCGCCCAGCACGCGCCACCGCCATCGCGGCCCGATGAGCCTCGCCCGTAACTTCGATCGCGCGACGCATCGCGGTCAGCTCCGTCTCCGTCTTCTTGAAGCGCAGCGGATTGATGACGGTCGAAGCGTCGATGAGGTGTGATGGCGGTCCATCACCCCTGGGCGCCATGCGACGGCACTTGCCCAGAGCACGAATCACCTGCGCATCCTGCTGCTCGGAGAGGCCGAGCCTGTAGTAGAGGTGCTCGTGAGACGCGAGCAGTTCCGGCAAACGCTGCTCGAGTTCAGAGATCGGATACGTCTCGTCCGCCCCGAACTCCTTCGCGCCCTCCACCCCAACGCGCGGACCGTCCCAAACCTCCCGCGCCTTGTCGCGTGGACGAACGAAGAGGATGAACTTGGGTTCCGAACCGGCAGTGATCAGGAGTGCGGACTGCGGCTCGTCGAGGCCGGTGAGGTAGAAGAAGTTCGAGTCTTGCCGGTACTCGTGCTCGACGTCACCGTTTCGAATGTACTCGGGAGTGGCGAACACGAGCAGCGCGCCGCGCCCCATGGCTCGCCGGACAGCTTCTCGTCGGTCTTGATGGTGGGGGGAGTTCACGTGCTTGACCATACTCCATACAGTATGTGGCGCCGAGCCTCACGGCTGACCAGGGGTCGCTGCGGGAGGGGTGATGCGCCGCGGGCTCCGGCGACTCCAAACGACAATTTGTGGCGCCGGCTTGCCCGCTTCTTCGCCAACTTGAAGAGCCAACTCCGTTGGGCGCTCGACACACAGCGGCTCGGAAATGGGGCACCAACCGAACCCCTCCAGCTCGCAACTCGCCACCACGTTGGCCCCGCCAACCCACGTCAACTCGAACTTGGAGACTGTCGCAGATGTCGCGACTGCCCACACACATTCGCCCTCCTCCAAGCTGGCGCGAACCACCTCGTCGTCGTCCCGCGGAGCGAAGACCCACGCTGGCTCGAGGGCCAAGCCGTTCGACGGACCACACAGCGCGCCGAGGCGAAGGGCGTCCAACTTGGGATCCTGGGAGCTCCGGTAGCCGCGAGCACACTGGGGCAACCGCGTCCGAAGACCCGCGTCAGCCGGCGGCGCTGGTGCGGACTCTTCAGCGGAACGTGCACCGGCCGTCGAGATGACGGGCTCATCCGGGACCTTTTGGGATGGCAGCGGATCCCGATTTTCACATCCGCAGAGCAGAGCGTTTGACGCCATCGCCAGAGCGAGGTAGCCCCGGATCGTGACGTCGACGCCGCCCGACCACGAACCTGAAGACCGGACCCCACTCGAACGGGTGGTTCCGGAACTGCTCAAGCGAGTGATCGAAACGGGCACGAAGAATCTCAATTCGGAGTCGCTGCGCCAACTGGTGGGCGAGCTCAAGTTACCCAAAGACGCGCTGAACTACACGTTCTCACAGTTGGACGAGACCAAGAATGGCGTCTACCGCATCATCAGCAAAGAGGTTCGAGAACTTCTCGAAAGAACGAACCTCGGAGAAGAACTGGCCAAAGCCCTCAGTTTGCTGACGCTGGAAGTGAAGATGGAGGTGCGCTTCAAGCCGCAATCGAGTACCGATCGCTCGCGGTCGAGTATGTCTGGAAGCGTGAAGGTGAAGCGCAGCAGCGATGCCGAAACAGGCGTCGACAAAGATGGGCAGTCCCCTGGCTCGACCTCGTCGAAGGACTGACCCCAAGTCGAAGAAGGAACGAAATCGTGGCCAAAGCCGGTGACGAACTCGATGCGTGGTGCACCAAGTGTCGTCTCGACCTGCTTCATCGGGTCGTGGCGACGGTGGCTGGTGCCCCCAAGCGGGTGGAATGTGAAACCTGCCACAGTCAACACAACTATCGAGCCCCCAAGGGGGGCAGTGTTCTGGGGCCAAAAAACCCAAAGAAGCCGTCCACACGCAGTGCGAAGTCCGCGCCCAAAGCCACTGACTGGCAGCAGCAAGTCGCAGGCAAGGAGCGGTCGCTGTTCGCTCCCTACGCCATCAGCGCCCGCTTCGCTCCGCAGCAGCTGATCAGCCACAAGAAGTTCGGTGACGGTGTGGTGATGGCCGTGGTGGAAGATCAGAAGATCAACGTGCTATTCAGGGATGGCCCCCGGATCTTGATCCACAACCGAGGCTGACGGTACAGCCCGGGCGGGTCCAGCGCCCTGGCGCGATCACCTCGTGGCCTTGGTCGGTGCGCACCAAGACGACGTCCTCGTGTCCTGCGTGGGTCGAGTGCGCCCGCAGCGTCTTGCGCGCCGCCTCAGCTTCTGTCGCGTGGCGGTCGCGCGGCGCGGCGGCCTTTCTTCGCGCCGCGCGCCGTACCCAGACTGGAACGCGTTTCCGTTTGGGCGTGGCCCTGTTCCCGCTTCGGCGACTTTTTCGTTCGCTTGTTCGCGCTCAGCCGAGAATGAGGCGTCGCGGCGACGGCCTTCTGGCCCCGCGTGCGACCACTCGCGCGCTCCTTGCGTACCGCCTTCGCATTGGGAAGCGCCGGTGCCGGTCGGATCTTCGCGGGCACGCCGTGGGCGCGTTTGAGCAACGTCAACTCATCCTTCGACAGATAGCGCCACTGACCGGGGCGTAGTCCCTCGTGATTGATACCGGCGAACGAAACCCTCGCCAAACGCAAGACGGGATGCCCAGCCGCGTCGCCGATGCGATGGATCTGACGGTTCTTGCCCTCTTGCAGTGTGACTTCGATCCAGGTTTTGTCCCCTTCCGTCCGCAGTCGGCGCACCTTCGCGGGGCGGGTAGCTTTGCCGTCGATGGTGATCGAGCTTTGCCACCGCACGAGCGACTCCTCGTCGACCAAGCCTCTGACTTTGGCCACGTAAACCTTCTCCACCTTCTCGCGAGGGTGCGCGAGCGCGGCGGCAAAGTCACCGTCGTTGGTCAACAGCAGCACGCCGCTCGTGTGATAGTCGAGACGCCCGACCGGCACCACGCGCTCCCCCACGTCACGAACCAGGTCAATCACCGTGCTGCGCCCCTCGGGGTCACGCAGCGTGCACATCACTTCGCGTGGCTTGTGGAGCAACACGTAAACCAGCGGTTCTGGCTCGAGGAGTCTGCCGTCCAACTCGATACGTTGTCGTCGCGCGTCGGCCTTGGTCCCCAACTCGGTCACGCGCTTGCCGTCCACGCTGACGCGCCCGGCCTCGATCAAACTCTCGACCGAGCGACGCGAGCCCACTCCGGCGCGCGCCAATATCTTCTGCAGTCGTTCCTCAGCCATGAAGCGCCGGAAGCTACTGGCTGCGACCCTTCGGGGAAAGCCAAATCCTGGTGTTCAAGGCCAGGACCATCGCAAGCCCCGAAGCCCGCATGAACGCAGGCCCACTGCTGCGCAGCGGATCGACCCAACGGAGGACTCGCGTCATTGGCCGACGTTTCCTTTTGGTTCGCCTGTCGAAGGCGCCTTTTCCCCTGCGCCCTCCGCAGCGGCAGTGTCTGACTTCTTTGGAGTCGCTTCGGAGGCGGTCTGGCCCGGGGCGGGCTCCTGCGAAGCAGTTGCGCTCGGCGTGGCGCCCTCGGCGGACGCACTGCCCGCCTCTTCTTCCGCCTCCTGAAGGCGTTTCATCTCCGCATCTCGATACCAGCGGTCGACTCGTTGGTCGCCATCCAAGTCGACCCCAACCCGGTGGAGACGCTCCCCGTCGTAAACCTGCCAACGGTCGAGCTTGCCATCGAAGTCCGAATCGCGTTGAAGCCGCGACAGTCTCCCGTTCGAGTAGAGGCGGTATTCATCTGGCCTGCCGTCGCGATTGCGGTCGCGAGACTCTCTCAACACGCGCCCGCGCGAGAACCTGATCCACGTGTCGATCTGCCCGTCGTAGTCGGTGTCGCTCTGTTCATCGAGCGGCTGCCCGTCATCCGTGTAGGTGCGGATCACATCCCGAATACCGTCGAGGTTCGTGTCCACTTGGCGGCAGCGCAAGATGCGCTTCCCCTTCTTGGAGTCCAAAGAGACCTCATAGGTCTTGAAGATGTTCGGATGCTTGGCGCCCGGACCTCGGGTGCTGTGCGCGATGCGATCCTCTCGTCCTTTGAATTCGCAGCGCGACAGATCGGCCCCCTTGGCGACCCCAGTGACTTGCTGCTCGGGTTCTTCCGCCTCTGGCGTGGTAGCGCCACAGGCAAACACGACGCTTCCCAGCAGGACCGCCAGCGAGGCGCGCCAGTCGACCCTCATGGTGTTTCCTCCGATCCAGAAGAACCCGCCGCGCGCTCTGGGCGGGCCGGCTTTGCGTCGGTGGGCGCCTCTGATTGCTGCGTTTCGACCGCGCCCCCCGGTTCTGGAAGCTCACCTTCTTTCAATGTCTTCTCTTCGAGTTGCACGGGTAGCTGGCTCGGAGTTAGGCGCTCAGGCTGCTCCTGATACATCTCCCCCGTATCGAGGGCCGAATCCGCACACAGATCGATCGTCGAGCCCGGATCGGGACGTCCGTCGTGGTCGACGTCCGAATGCACCAACGCACACTCGGGCGCATCTTGCTTTGGGTATTCCCACCACTGATCGATGATCTCGTCCCCATCAGAGTCGCGCAGCGACTTCACCAAGCGCCCGCCCTCGAAGTAGTTCCAGGTGTCGAGTGCCCCCCGCAACGTCGTGGCGCGCTGGCGCTCGGCAAGTTGCCCCCCACGAAACAGCGCGATCTCGTCGATGCGGCCATCGCGGTCGTAGTCCGTCTCCCTGCGCCTCACTTTGCCGCTGGCGTCGAGGTATACCCAAACGTCGATACGACCATCGAGGTTGAGATCGAGGGCACGACATCGCTCCTGTCCTCCAACGACCACACGACGCAGGTCCGAACGCCCATCACCGTTGAGGTCCACGCCGCTCGCGTACTCCCCTTCGGTGTCACAGGCCTCGTGCACGATCTTGGTATCGCGCCATTCGCCTGGGCCGCGAGGTTGCTTGGCCGGCTTCGGGGGGCTCCCACAGGCACCGACCGCCAGCGCGGTGAGGGCGACGAGCAGCCAGCGGGGTGAGCTGGCTCGCACGGGACTCCACCGGTCCAGCCACCTCGGTCTGCTCACCGACTCGACCAGCGAACGTAACGAACGGAATTCCCCTCGAAATTCGCCGTGCACGCAGCGAGCCTGAAGCCAACCGAGTCGAACCGCAAGCACCAATTGGCCCGGACGAAATGACCTCTTCGACCCGCCGCTCAGGCGGGCTCGTTCGACATCGCTCCTTAACATACTGATATCATTCATCTTACTGAGATCGGTGCAACGCGTTCAGATTGACAACACACGTATGGGAATCTAGTGTAACGAGTGGCAGGTGCGCTGAGTTGAGCCCGAGCAATGTCCAGAAAGAAGATATCCACCACGGTGTACATCACCCCGGAGCAGAACGAGGCGCTGCATTTGCTCCACGATCGAACGAAAGTGCCCGTTGCGGTCTACATTCGTGAGGGGATCGACTTGGTGCTCAAACAGTACGCTGACCAATTGCCTGGACAGCTGACACTGACTGAAGCCGCAACGCCTGCGAAGAAGAAGAAGTAGCCGCGCTCCGCACCACGGCTTCGCGCACGCGTAGCGAGAGGGCGGTGACGGCCCACGTGACGCGCTATGGCGGTTTTCCAGAAGCGGTGCTAAGGCCCCGGGCCCCATGCAGATCCAACCGCACGATCTGCCTACCGAAGCAACATGCCCACTGACCCGTCGCTCATACGGAACTTCTCGATCATCGCCCACGTCGACCACGGCAAGAGCACGTTGGCCGATCGTATCCTCGACGTCACGAAGGCCGTTTCCGATAGAGAACGCAAAGAGCAATTCTTGGACAAGATGGAGATCGAGCGCGAGCGCGGCATCACCATCAAAGCTCAGAACGTGCGCCTGAGCTACCACGCGCACGACGGCACCACCTACCAGCTCCAACTGATCGATACCCCCGGACACGTGGACTTCTCCTACGAAGTCAGCAACAGCCTGGCTGCTTGCGAAGGGGCGCTCTTGGTGGTGGACGCAACCCAGGGCGTGCAAGCCCAGACGGTGGCCAACGTCTATCTCGCCATCGAGAAGAACCTGGAGCTGATCCCCGTCATCAACAAGGTCGATCTGCCATCCGCCGACGTCGATGCGACCGCGGAGATGGTGGAGGACGTCGTCGGCTTGGACTGTTCGGGTGCCGTACTGTGTAGCGGCAAGACCGGTTTGGGCGTGCCCGAGCTGCTGGAGGCTGTCGTAGAACGCATCCCGCCGCCCCAGGGGGACTCCAACAAGCCACTCCGGGCGCTCGTCTTCGACAGCTGGTACGACGCCTATCGCGGAGCGATGATCATGGTGCGCGTGGTCGAAGGCAAACTCCGCAAGGGAGACAAGGTGCGGCTGATGGCAACGGGCAAGGTCTACGACGTGACCGAGCTCGGCTGCTTCAGCCCCCACCCAACGCCGCTCACCGAGCTTGGCCCCGGTGAAGTGGGTTTCGTGGCAGGCAACATCAAGAGCGTCGAAGACACGAAGATCGGCGACACGCTGACGACCAACGTGGGCGGAGCCGAAGAACCCCTGCCCGGCTTCCAAGAAGTCAAGCCCATGGTCTTCGCCGGTATCTATCCGACAGATTCCGCCGACTACGAAGAACTGCGCGACGCGCTATCGAAGCTTCACCTCAACGATGCGTCCTTTCAGTACGAGCCCGATACCTCGGACGCGCTGGGCTTCGGGTTCCGATGCGGATTCTTGGGTCTCCTGCACATGGAGATCATCCAGGAGCGGCTGGAACGCGAGTACAACATCAACCTGATCACGACGGCCCCTAGCGTGGCCTACCGCGCCTTCACGAAAACGGGCGAGATGGTACTGGTCGACAACCCCTCCAAGATGCCCGGCCCCGGCGAGCTGGAGCGCATCGAAGAGCCCATCATGAAGGTCACCATTCACGTGCCGACCACACACGTGGGGGCTGTGGTGGCTCTGTGTGAAGAGCGGCGTGGCAAGCAGCTTGGAATTCACTACGCGACCCGAGATCACGTCGTGATCACGTACGAACTACCCCACGCCGAGGTGATTCTCGACTTGCACGACAAGCTCAAGAGCGTGTCCCGTGGCTACGCCAGCATGGACTACGAGCTGACCGGATATCGCACCGACAACCTCGTCAAGCTCGACATGCTGGTCAACGGGGAGCCGCTGGACGCGCTGAGCGTCATCGTTCACCGTGATACTTCCTACTATCGCGGGCGTGCCCTGGCCGCCAAGCTCAAGGAACTCATACCGCGTCAGCAGTATGAAGTCGCGATTCAGGCTGCCATCGGTGCCAAAGTGATCAGCCGGGAGACGGTCAAGGCCATGCGCAAGGACGTGACGGCAAAGTGCTACGGCGGCGACATCACGCGCAAGCGCAAGCTGCTCGAGAAGCAGAAAGAGGGCAAGAAGCGCATGAAGGCCGTCGGCAGCGTCGAGGTCCCTCAAGAAGCCTTTCTCGCCGTTCTGAAACTGGAGAAATGACCTCGATATGAGTCGCCCCGACCTCGATGCCATCAACGCAGACGCTCCCCCTCACGGACGCTTGCGTCACACTCAGCACTTCAGCTTCGGCCCCAGCCTCGGGCTCGACGTCTACACGATGGACAACGGCTTGCGCGTGTTGCTGCTGGAAGACCACAGCGCCCCAGTCGTCGCCTACCACACTTGGTTTCGGGTTGGCTCCCGCGACGAGCGCGAAGGCAAGACCGGTATCGCTCATCTGTTCGAACACCTGATGTTCAACGAAACGGAGAACCTCCCCAAGGGTGAGTTCGATCGACGACTGGAACAAGTGGGCGCCGAGACCAACGCGTCGACGTGGTTGGACTTCACCCAGTACAACATCGCAGCTCCGAGCGAACAGCTCCCCTTGCTCATCGAGGTCGAGTCGGACCGAATGCAGCACTTGGTGCTGCGAGAGCCGCAGGTTGAAAGCGAGAAGGAAGTCGTCGCGAACGAGCGCCGTTACCGTGTCGACGACGACGTGGAAGGCACCGTCAACGAACTCCTCTGGTCCACGGCATTCACCCGACACCCATACAGATGGCCAACCATCGGGTGGATGGAAGACATCCTGGCCTTCACGACGGAAGACTGCGAGCAATTCTACCGAACCTACTACGCACCCAACAACGCATCGGTCACGTTGGTCGGCGATTTCGAGCCATCCGCTGCACTGCGAAACATCTCACAGAAGTACGGAGTCATCCCGGCTTCCGCGCTGTCGGACAGGCATGTCCCCGAAGAGCCCCCGCAAACGGAAGAACGCCGCGTCGAGATCACCAAGCCGACAGTCAGCGAGAAGCTGAGCATCGGCTATCGCTGCCCTCCGTTGTCAGCGCCTGAGCACATCGCCCTGAACGTCGTCAGTGAAGTACTTTCCGGCGGGCGCGCAAGTCGGCTCTATCGTCGACTCGTGCGGCAGTTGGAGTTGGCAGGGGAAGTCAGGACGTTCGTCGGACCGTTTCGTGATCCAGGTCTGCTCGAAGTCTACGCGGCGGCGCGCGAGGAAAGGAGCGCTGAAGAACTTCTGACGGTGATCGACGAAGAGCTCGAACGCATCCGGCGTGAACCCATCAGCCAGGCCGAACTCGACCGAGCACGCGCTCGCTTCGAGTTGGGCCTGCTGCAGAGCCTGGACACGGCCGATGGCAAAGCCCAGACCATCGGCTTCTACGACTGTTTGTTGTCGCAGCCGAACGCCGCGTTCGAGCGCCTCGAGCAACTCGCGAAGCTCACCCCCGCAGATTTGCTGAGCGTGGCGCATGCCACCTTCGACCCCAGCGCACGTTCGATGGTGATCGTGCGCGTAGGCCCCTCTGCCGAAACCGCCACCGAGGACACTGCAGCGTGAAGGTCCTGAACGAAGTTGATGACTCGCTGCCACTGGTTCAGTTGGCAGTGACGGCCCTGACTGGCGCCGAATTCGATCCACCGGGCAAAGAGGGACTGTCGCGACTGACCACTCGCCTGATGCGTCGGACGGGGCGGGGCATGGACGCGGAGCAGCTCGACGAGCAGCTCGACGCTCTGGGCTCCTCACTCGGCGTCGACGTCGGCGTCAGCAGCATGGGCTTTGCCGGTTCGGTCATCTCGCGCTCGTTGAACGAATACGTCGGCGTCTTTGCCGGAGTCCTCGCTGCGCCGAGCTTGGCCGTGGAAGAGCTCGAACGCTTGGTACGTGAGACGAAAGACGAGCTTCTCGAGCTGCGAGACAACGACCGCGCTCTCGTGCGCATGTGGTTCCGCGCAGCGCTGTTCGGTAGCCATGCCTACGGTCGCTCGACGATCGGAACCCCGAGCAGTATCTCCAACATCGACGAACACGACGTACGTGCCCACTACGAACGACACTTCGTGCCGTCCAACTTGGTGATGGCGGCCGCTGGCGAGGTGGACGAAACCCGCTCACGGCAGATACGCGAGCGCCTGTGCACGGACCTCGCCGAAGGTCAGGCCCCCGCATCCAAACTCGCTCATCCCGTGCCGCACGCTGGAAGACGCCTACTCTTCGTCGACAAGCCAGAGCGCACCCAAACCCAGATCCTGATCGGTGCTCTTGGCACACACCCAGCGGATGCGGACCATACATCGCTGTTGGTCGCAAACACCGTATTCGGCGGCACGTTCACCGCACGCATGACGCAAGAGATCCGCGCCAAACGTGGTTGGTCCTATGGCGCCTACTCGAGTCTACCCTTCGACAGGAAGCGCCAAGCCTTCAGCATGTGGACGTTCCCCGCCGCAGACGATGCAGCGGCGTGCATCTCCCTGCAGCTCTCGATGCTGCAAGAATGGCACGACGAGGGCATCACGGAACAAGAACTGGAGTGGGCCAAGAGCTACCTCGTGCGCTCCAACGTCTTTCACATCGATACCGCTTCGAAGCGCATGGGCCTGCTCCTGGACGAGGAAGTCTACGGGCTGCCCGACCGCTACTACGACGACTACCCAGCACGGGTTGCGGCAGTCACGCTGGAGCAGGCAAACGCTGCCGTGCGTGCACGCATCTGCCCGAAGGACGTGTTGATCGCCGTCGTCGGAACTGAAAAAACCGTCGGTCGAGCCGTCATGGACGCGGTCGAGGATCTCTCTGAGCAGCGCGTGGTCGCCTTCGATGACGACCCGGCCAGCCCGTGGTGATTCAGACGGCGCCGAGCGTCATCCGAACCGGGCCCCATTCGGGACGAACCGCGTCGCGCTCGGGCTATATCTCAGCAACGCGCTTCACCTCTCGCGCCAGTTCATCGGCGCGCGCGACCAGCTTCGCTTGCTCTTGCCAAACGTCAGCCGAAGCCTCCAGCGGCTGCCGTAGATCGACGTAGATCTTGAGCAATGGCTCCGTTCCGCTGGGACGCACCAGGACACGCCCGCGGTCTCCCAATCGCAGCTCGATCAGCGGGGTCTGCCCGAGCCACCTAGGTCGCGCTTCGGCTCCTTCGCGATAGTCCACGACTGCCGTCACAGGCGCTCCCAACAGGACCTCTGGCGGAGCGCCCGCCAGCCGTTCCACGGCAGCCTGGATCTCTTCGGTTCCGCGGGGCGGTTCGCGCTTGACGGCGAGTTGCGTGCTTACCCACAAGCCGTGCTCGCGATACAGACTTTCGAGCCTGGTAAGTGCGCTCTGCCCCTGTCTGCGCCAAACGGCGACCAAGTGGGCAAAGACGAGCGCAGCGCTGATACCATCTTTGTCTCTCACGACTTCGCCGACGGAGTATCCCAAGGCCTCCTCGAACCCGAGTACGAACTGATAACCTTGAGAGCACAGCTCCAACCCGGCCGTCCACAACCACTTGAAGCCGGTCAACGTCAGCTCCGCCCGCGCGCCGTACTTTTCCGCAATCGACACCAACATCGGCGTCGAAACGATGCTCGAAACGACCAATGGGCGCTCCGCGGCGCCCGCGCGAAGCAGACTATCCGCCAACAGAACCCCGATCTGATTGCCGGTCAGCTTGACGAAGCTCCCGTCGCTTGCCGGTACGCCCACCGCCAAGCGGTCCGCGTCGGGGTCGTTGGCGAGGACGACGTCCGCGGCGAGCTCCCGTGCTGCCGCAAACGCAGCGTCGAGCACTCCTGGCCGCTCCGGATTGGGATTGGGTGCCGTAGGAAAAGTGCCATCGGGCAGGGCTTGCTCGGCAACGACGTGGAGCTGACGAAAACCAGCAGCGTGCAGCGAGCGCTCCACGAAAGCCCCACCGACGCCGTGGATCGGCGTGTACACAACACGCACCGCGGCTGCGTCGGCGGTCTGAGCGTCGTCGGTGGCCGCGTTAGTTCCCGAAGAGAAGTCCGGCACGAGCCCTGCAATCGCCCGAAAGTAGTCGTCGACCAGCTCGGCGCCAATCGGCACTGCCAACGAGGATGCCCCGTCGAGCACTCCCTGCTCGCAGGGAATGTCTGCAGCTCCGGACAACGCGTCTCGCAACTCGGTAATGCGTTCGTCCACCGGCGAGACAATTTGAATACCGTCACTGCCGTACAGCTTGTAGCCATTGTCCTGCTTCGGGTTGTGGCTAGCGGTGATGATGATGGCCGCCGCGGCCCGCTCGTGAAGCGCCGCATAGGCAATGACCGGAGTCGGAGTCGGCGCCTCGAAGTAGCGGACTTGCAGCCCTGCGGCGACCAGCGTTCCAGCCGCCTCTTCCGCTAGCGCCCGACTGCTCAGCCGCGCATCGTAGCCCAGCACGACCGTTCGCTGGTCATTGCCCGCTTCCGCGCGCAGGTAGTCGGCGACCGCGCGCGTCGTCAGCCTCACCACGGCTCGGTTCATTCCGCCCGGCCCGGCAGTGACCTCCCCTCGCATGCCAGCCGTGCCAAACGAAAGCAACGCCGCGAACGCACGCTCGAAGCGCGCGACGGCTTCGTCATCGTCTGGGTTTTGCTCGACGTGCTCCGCTTGCTCCAGCGCAGCTCGACGGTCGCTGGCGTCGCAATCCGCCGCTGCCCACGCACGCGCGGCAGCAAGCAACTGAAGTGTTCTCGAATTCATCGTTACCGCCTGTCCCTGCCATCATCCGAGAAGGTCATCCACTAAATGGGTATCGTAGTCGCCAGCGGCGAACGCTTCAGAGGCGAGCACCTGCTGCAGGAAGTGGAGGTTGGTGTTCCTCGGGCCCTTGGCCCCGACGAGAGATATTTCGGTCGTCGCCAGGGCCACACGCAGCCGTTCAATCGCCTCGCGTCGGTCCGCTCCGTGGGCGATCACTTTGGCGACCAACGGGTCATAGTGGGACGTCACGCTATCCCCCTGCTCGTAGCCGGTGTCGATGCGCACTCCGGGCTGGTTTGGAAACGACAGCCGCTCGAAGGTGCCGGGTTGAGGAATGAACTTCTTCGCCGGGTCCTCGGCGTACAACCGCGCCTCGACCGCATGCCCTCGCGTTCCGCCTGCAAACCAGTCGTCCGACAGCCGCTCGCCTGCCGCTACTCTGAGCTGCAACTCCACGAGATCGACGCCCCAGGTCAATTCGGTCACCGGGTGCTCGACTTGCAGACGGGCGTTGACCTCCAGAAAGTAGAGCTCGGGGTTTTCCGCGGTCGCGTCGGCGATGAACTCGACAGTCGCTACCCCCGTGTAGCCCACGCTCGCGATCAGCTCGCAAGCGTGCTGACAGACCTGCTGCCGGAGTTTCGGCACCAAGAATGCCGCAGGAGCCGGCGCCTCTTCGACGACCTTCTGATGCCGACGTTGGACACTGCATTCTCGGTCACCCACAGCACGCACGTTTTCATGAGCGTCCGCGATGACCTGCACCTCGATGTGACGGGGCCGGCGTAGGTACTTTTCCAGGTACACACGCTCGTCGCCGAACGCCGCCTTTGCTCGTGCGCGACACGTTGCCAACGCCTTTTCGACCTGGTCGGCCTGCTCGACCAGCTGCATGCCGATCCCACCGCCGCCCGCCGCTGCCTTGAACAGAACGGGAAAGCCGATCTTCGCAGCCGCCTCGCCCACCTGCTGCAAATCGTCGCCCACCGGCGCGGCCGTTCCAGGGGCGTGCTGCAACCCCCGACGTAATGCCAGCTCGCGAGCGCATATCTTGTCACCGAGTTGGATCAAGGCCTCTTCACTCGGCCCCACGAAGGTGACCCCCGCACCACGTACACTCGCCGCAAACTTCGGGTCCTCGCTCAGCAGACCATAGCCGGGATGCACCGCCTGCGCGCCGCTCTGCTCGACCGCAGCGAGTACCGCCCCCACGTTGAGGTAGCTGTCACTGACCCGAGCCGGCCCGATGATGACGACTTCGTCGGCGCTCCGGGCATGAAAAGCGCCAGCATCTGCCTCCGAGGCCACCGCCACTGTCGAGATCCCCAAGCGGCGACAGGTCCGCGCCACTCGGGCGGCCACCTCGCCTCGATTGGCGATCAACACCTTATCGAAGATTGGCATCGTCGAAGTGTGCCACGAGCCAGCGCCTGGCGCGCGAAGAACCTACCGGCGCGGGTCACCTCTCGCCGCTGCGCCCCGCCGTGAGAGGGCCAAAGCCCTGCCGCGCGGGGTCACCTCTCGCCGCTGCGACGTTCAACGCTTGCGCGTCAACGGCACCAGACGTTCCCCCTCGGGCTGATGCCTCAACGCCAACTGCCCGCATGCCGCATCCACGTCGTCGCCCCGACGTTTGCGTACCGAGCAGCTCACGCGATGTTCTGCCAACACTTGGCGGAAGGCCTCCACGACGTCCTCCGACGGTGTCGCGAAGTCAGACGCTTCGATCGGGTTCATCGGTATCAAGTTGACCTTGACGCGCAAGTCAGAGAGACGCCTCACCAACAGTTCGGCGTGCTCGATGCTGTCGTTGATGCCCGCAATGAGCGTGTACTCGATCGTGATGCGTCGGCGTTTCGGTAGCGGGTAGCGTCGCAAGGCGTCCAAGAGCTCCGCAGTATCGTAGCGGGCGTTGACCGGCATGATCTTGTTGCGCGTGGCATCGTCGGGAGCGTGCAGGGACACGGCGAGCCCAACCTTGCCGTCGAAATCCCGCCCCAGCTTGGCGATGTTCGGCGCTAGCCCCACGGTACTGACGGTGATGCGACGTGGGCTCATGCCAATGCCCTCGGGATGAGTGATCAGACGCAGCGCTCGCACCGTCTCGTCGTAGTGATGCAAGGGCTCGCCCATGCCCATGAACACCAAGTTGCGAAGCTGTTCGTCGGCATCCAGATAGCCCCGTGCCAAGAGCACCTGAGAGACGATCTCGGCCGCCCCCAATCCACGCGTCAATCCGGCTTTGCCGCTTGCGCAGAAAGCGCAACCCATCGCGCAGCCGACTTGGGTGGAAACACACAACGTAACGGGTTTGCGCGGCTCATCCCGAGGCTCGTCGTCCGTCTCGTCGGGTTCGCCGCAAGCCACGTCGGCATCCGCCTCGTTGCTCATCGGGATGAGCACGCATTCGACGGCACGCTCGTCGGAAAGGCGCAGCAACAGTTTGCGGGTACCGTCGGAAGAGCGTTGCACTCGCTCGACTTCCATCGGTGCGCTCAAACCACTTTCCACCAACGCCTGACGCAGTGGCTTCGAGAGGTTGCTCATCTCCTCCGGGACGAACACGGCCCGCTGATGGATCCAGCGAAAGACTTGGTTGGCGCGAAAGCTGCGTTCGCCACGCTCGACCAACCAGGTCTGCCAATCCTCCGGCAGGCGCGCCACGGGATGCAGCTCGGCCCCCTGTCGACCGCGCGTCTTGGTGGCGTCGGGGGCTTTCGGTTCGGTCATCGTTCACTCTCGTCGCTGCGCGCTGCTGTCGGCCTTGGTCGTCGCTTGCTAGCTTCCCAGTGGGCGTCCAGTTCGACCATGGGGATGCCGCGGGTCGGCTTGCCACGGTCGTCCCGCGGCCAATCGCCGTGCGCATGCCACACTTGCTCCTCCACGTGCTCGAAACGGTGCCTGAACTTGTCGCAAGCACCACGCAACGCGAGCTCGGGCTCGATCCCCAAGTGGCGTGCCCAGTTGACCATCGCGAACAACAGATCGCCGAACTCCTCGCGCAAGTGCTCATCGTCATTTTCGGCGGCGGCCTGCTCGACCTCGGATATCTCCTCCAACACCTTCTTCTTGGCCCCCACGGCATCGTCCCAATCGAAACCAACCGTGGCCACCCGCCGCGAAGTCTCACTGGCACGCTGCAACGCGGGCAGACTGCGAGGTACGCGCTCCAAAAGCCCGCGCCGCCCCTTTTCCTGCTGCTTGATCGCTTCCCAGTTGGCCTCGACTTGCTCCGGCGAGTCAGCGTCTGCGGACCCGAAGACGTGGGGGTGTCGTCGCACGAGCTTCTCGCAAATGGAGTGCATGATGTCGTCAGGCCCAAACGCACGACGACGGCGCCCGAGTTCGGCCAGAAACGCGATCTGCAACGCCAAGTCGCCGAGTTCTTCGCGCAGCGAGGCGTCGTCCCCCTCATCGATGGCATCGATCACCTCGCAGGCCTCCTCAAGCACGTAGCGGCGCAACGACTGCTCGTCTTGTTCTCGGTCCCAAGGGCAGCCATCGGGAGCGAGCAAACGCTGCATCAAGTCGATCAGGCGAGCAAAACTGTTGCCTGTTTGCTCGTTCAACGGCGGAGGTGGGTCGAGGGGAAAGCTTCGCATCGGTTGGCTCAGGGCTAGAACAGGTAGCGCTCCCCCGTGTCACACAAAACCGTAACCACGTGGCCCCCATCCATCTTCGCCGCAATCTGGCACGCGGCCGCCACGTTGGCCCCGGAGGAAGGCCCGACCATCAAGCCCTCCTCACGCGCCAAACGCTGCGCCATCTTCTGCGCGGCGACGTCACTGACCGTTACGATCTCGTCGATCACGCTTCGGTCGAGGATCCGCGGAACGAAGCCCGCGCCGAGCCCTTGAATGCCGTGCATGCCCGGTCGACCACCGCTGAGCACGGGGCTTTTGTTCGGCTCGACCGCCACCACTTTCACGCGACCGCCCTTGACGCGCTTGAGAGCGCGCCCAACGCCAGTGATCGTACCGCCCGTCCCGACCCCCGCCACGAAGGCTCGAAGATCCTCAGGGGCCTGCGCCACTATCTCGGGCGCTGTCGTCATTTCGTGACTCAGCGCGTTCGCGGGGTTGTCGAACTGGCGGGGCATGAACGCGCCTTTGGTCTCCCGCAACAGCTGTTCCGCTCGCTCCACCGCCCCCGCCATCCCAAGCTGTCCTTCCGTCAGCTCGATTTCCGCACCGTACGCCCGCAACAGGTACCGGCGCTCCATACTCATGTCTTGCGGCATCACGAGCACACAGCGGTAGCCCCGCTGCGCCGAGATCATCGCCAAACTGATCCCGGTGTTGCCACTTGTCGCCTCGATGACCATGGCACCCGCCTGCAAAGTGCCGTCTCGCTCGGCAGCCTCGATCATGGCCAGCGCTGGGCGATCCTTGACGCTGCCACCGACGTTCAGGAACTCCGCTTTGCCCCACACGGTCGCGCCATTTTCCGGCGACAGGTGTCGGAGCTGCACCAACGGCGTTTGCCCGATCAAGCCGATGGCGTCAGATACCGCGCGCGGCCCCGCGGCGGCGGGCTGGGAGACTTCTGCCATCCTGCAAGCAAGCCACATCAGCGGCGGTGCGCCAAGCTGAATCCCCCAGACCGCTCCAGGGATACGTCGCACGTCCACTGACGCTCGGCTCTAGCCCGTCACAGCATCACGCTGCCAGACGCTAGCGGGGTATCGCTGGCCCCCACTCGAGAGGTGAAGCGCCCCTTCCCGACCTGCCACCGGGAGCATCGCCAACGCCAACCAAGCCCCCTGCCCCGATACGAAAGCCACAGACGTCAGCGTCCCGAGGTCCTTGCCAGCTTCATCCGCGATGGCCCCCCCCGGACTCAACCCTGCTGCGGTATCTGCCTCGATGCGAAGGGCCGTCAACTGTCGACTGACTTTGCCACGCATGTCCTGCATGCACACGACTTCCTGCCCCAAGTAACAGCCCTTATTCCAATTGACCGCACGGCGCTCGAGCCCTGCCTCGTGTGGCCGCTCCTTGGAATCGAAATCGACCCCAAACTCCGGCAACCCATGTAGCAACCGACGCTGCAGCCACTGCTCGTCCGACATCACGTGGGGCATCGGCTGACACTTCGGAAGCTGGCCACGCTCGAGCGCCACCACCTCCGCTCGCAGCGACCCGAGACAGAGCTCACCTCGAGCCAGTAGCGCCTCCACCGTCTGAGGGAGATCCCAACCGAGGCCCCAGGCGACTTGCTCGGTGGCGTCCTCCAATTCGGCATCCTCCATGATCAGCATGCGGTCGAACTCCGCCCAGACGTGTCCGCCGGTTCCCGCAGAAGTGGCTACGAGCAGTTCATCCCCCGCAGCGACGACCCACAGCACACTTTGTATCTTGCCTTTGCGGTCCAACGCCAACCCCCACTCGGCGTGCCCCGAGCGCACTTGGCAGACGTCGCACGTCACGAGACCGTTGAGCCAGGTGGCACGTTCTGGACCGCGAACACGCAGGGTACCCAAGTCGCTGAAGGGCCGCCATTGCGGCTCGACTTGGGCAGCCCCGGACTCCCTCACTTGTCCTCCAGCGTATAGATCGGGCCCTCTTCGACTTTGACCTGGCGCGTCTCCCCACCCTCCGAAATGGTCAGCTCCAGCCCGTTGCGGATGTTCGCATTGATGGTGCTGCGGATCGCTTTCTCATCCATGCGGGCAACCTTACGCCCGTTGATGACGAGGATCTTCTCCCCGCCTCGCAATCCGGCGCGCGCGGCAGGGGAGTGACGCAACACGCGGGTGATCGCCGCGCCACCACCGCCGAGTTCGTAGCTGAAACCCAGTCCCCAACGTGCCTTTGCGGGCACAAACTCGAGCAGGATGCGCGCCCCGCCATCGCAGTACAAGTCGAGCTCCCCCATGTCCGCGGCTTCTCGCCGAACGTTGCGCACGCTTTGAACACAGATGGGCTGGGCGTGCAGTGGGTTGTCGTTCCAAACCTCGACCTTCATGTCCGCGTCTTTGGGGATGCGGTGGTTGGTGCGCTTGGCGTTGTCCCAGGTCGGTTCGAAGGTGTCGCGCTCCGTCGGGGTCCGAAACAGCTCCGTGCCATTGATGAACACGATGGCAAAGGGATCGGGCTTGCCGTTGCCGCTGTCGTCCCAATCGCGTCCATCGCGAGTCCGAGGGGGCACCTCGGCGCGCTTGACGGCGACGTAGAACAAGTCTGGCGGAGGTGGCGGATCCATCTCGGCTGCCGGGGGGGCCGGGCGCACGGGGGTCGCAAACTCCGGGTAGATCACCGCGCACCCCGAGCTCGCGAAAAGCGAGAAGCACAAGCCGAAAAGTGCGGCCACACCACCCCCCAGCGGCCACTTCTGGAGGCGACGCGTCACGGAACGAGGGGTCGCTTCGAGGTTCCCTTCGGGAGACGCGACAGCGGGCGATTGGGAGAGGCTAGATAGTGGCCACAGCATTTCGCCGGCAGACTACCATAGGGTCATGGTCACTCGAAAAGCCCCGATCGTCGCCATCCACAACCTATCCGAGCACGTCGGAATGAGCGTCCGGTTGCAAGGTTGGTTGTACAACCATCGAGCGAGCAAGAAGGTACAGTTTCTCGAGGTCCGAGACGGCAGCGGCATCGTCCAGTGCGTGCTGTCACTGGCAGATGCTCCACAGGCTTTCGAGCGCGCTCGAACTTTCGGTCAAGAAAGTGTCGTGGTGGTGACTGGCCGCGTCGCCGCGCATCCCAAGCAGCCCGGCGTCTTCGAGGTGCAGGTGCAGGACATCGAAGGCACGCCCACGAGTGAGGAGTATCCCATCACGCCCAAGGTCCACGGCACCGACTTCTTGATGGACCGGCGGCACCTGTGGCTGCGCAGCAAGCGACAGCACGCCATCCTGCGAGTGAGGCACACCATCATTCGAGCGGTACGGGACTTCTTCGACGAGCACGACTTCACCCTGGTCGACGCACCGATCTTCACTCCTAACGCTTGCGAAGGCACGAGCACGCTATTTCAGACGGAATACCACGACGAAACGGCGTACCTGACCCAGTCGGGGCAACTCTACATGGAGGCTGCCGCGGCCGCGTTCGGCAAGGCGTACTGCTTCGGGCCCACCTTTCGAGCAGAAAAGAGCAAGACGCGAAGACACCTGGCAGAGTTCTGGATGGTCGAACCCGAAGTCGCCTTCCTCGACTTGGCCGGAGACATGGCGTTGGCCGAACAGTTTCTGGAACACGTCGTCGCTCGCGTCTTGGCCGACCGCCAGCCAGAGCTCGCCTTGCTCGAACGCGACACCTCCGCTTTGGAGCGCGTCCAGACGCCCTTCCCGAGGCTCAGCTACGACGACGCAGTCGCCAAACTTGCAGGGTTAGGACAATCTGTCGCACCAGAAGACGACTTCGGTGCTGAACACGAAACCATCCTCAGTCAACAATTCGATCGGCCTGTCATCGTGCACCGCTACCCGCGGGCGTGTAAGGCCTTCTACATGAAACGCGACCCGGAGCAGCCAGAACGGGCGCTGTGCATGGACGTGTTGGCCCCAGAAGGCTACGGCGAGATCATCGGCGGTGGACAGCGCGAAGACGACTTGGAGGTGCTACAGGCGGCGATTTCGGCACACCAGCTGCCGCAAGAGGCCTTCGAGTGGTACCTCGACCTACGGCGCTACGGTAGCTTTCCCCATGCGGGCTTCGGGCTTGGGATCGAGCGCACCGTCGCGTGGATATGTGGGCTTCCACACGTGCGCGAAACCATCCCCTTCCCCAGACTGCTCAATCGGCTTCGCCCATGACGCGAGAGCACCCACAAAGGATCTACGGCAACCATTGTAGTACGTACAGCCGCCCCGAAAATCCCGTTCTGCTCAAAGTCCCATCGGGCATCACAGGCCGCCAAGTTTGCCGGTCTGGGAGCTGGCTTGCTCGACGTTTACGCGCTACCTTTCTGAAGTGGTCGAGTTACACCCGGGTGCTCCGCTGACACCTCCGAACCTCGACCCGTCGCGCCTCAGCCGAACCCGCCATCATCGTGCGGTGAGCTATCGGCGCGACCCTCTCTTCAACAGCGGCCCAACCCGGTCGATCGTTTGAACCAAACAACACCATGGCACGTCTCGTAGGATTCATCAGCAATCGTAGTGAGCTCGGTGCTCGAGTTCTTGCAGCGCAATCGAAGCACCTGAAAGTCAAGAAGGTAACCACCGGACCGCTGGGGTGGGGCGTCGGCTTCATGCAATTCGGCGAGGTTCTCCTGCGCCGGCGCCCGTTGGACGAACGCGAGGAAATCGACCTGTCTGACAGCCTCGAGGGCATGAAGACGGACGTTCTCATCGGTCACGTTCGAGAACCGACGGTGGGCAACTTGCGCACGGAAAACACCCACCCCTTCCGCTATCGGCAATGGCTGTTTGCACAGACAGGAACTTTGGAGGGGTTTGACCAAGTGCGCGATCGGCTGCTCGACGCGCAACCAGCATTTCTGCGACCCAACGTGCGGGGCGATACGGACAGCGAGTTGTTCTTCTACTTGTTCCTGTCGTACCTACATGACGAAGGACACCTCAACGGGCAGCACGTCCCACTCGCCACCATTCACGAGGCTCTGCGCAGCGCTCTGCGCTTGGTAGACGGCGTGTGCGCGGAGGCAGGGCTTGCCCAGCCGCGCGGTGACATCCTCCTGACCAACGGGGAGCACTTGGTCGCGGTGCACCGCAGTGGCCAGATGGCGACGTTGCACGTCGCTGATCCCGAGGAAATCGACGCGCTGCTCAATCCCGACCCCGGCAGCAGCAGCCGTTTGCGAAATCTCGCGCAGGTGCAGTGCACGGTCATCGCGAGCGCGATGCTCGAGTTGGCCCCTGGTTGGCAGCGTGCCGCGACGGATTCCTTCATCTCGGCAACGCGCACCGAAGGGCCGCAGGCCACGTCGATCGACTGAGCTCCAAGGGCAAAACCTGCCCAGTCGGCGGTGGCGCTTGGTGGCGCGCGCACGACGGGCTACGCTCGCCGGCATGCCGTTTTGGGCACGGATCATCGAGCTGAGCACCAGCGGTTGGCTGTTGTTGACGCTGGCAGCGTGCGCACCACCGCCGCCACCCGCAGCACCGAGTGAGAGCACACGACGCCCGCCGGGCATCGTTGCGGATCCACCGTTTACTCCTCCCCCACCGCGAAAGAGCGCCGAAGCAGACGGCGCTCTCGTGACGCTTGAAACGCCTCGAGGCCAAGGCGACGTTCGTGCCCTGGTGGCTCGCTTTTTCCACGCGGTAGCTGCGGAGTCCAATACGGAGTTGTCTCGTTTGATGACTGGCAACGCGATCGCGGTCTTTCCGAACACGACGGGCACGTCTGCCATCGGCAGTTGGAACCGACGGTTTGCGGCGCTGGATTATCTACAACTGCGGGCCGACAACCTGTACGCCTCCGACGACATCGCCACTTACGATGCTCGCGACGTGGTGCGGTTGCGCGGCGTGCGCGACTTTCATCTCGATCCAACGGAGGATGAACTCTTGGCCGTCGTGCTCTTGCGAGCGGCTCCACCCCGGCTCTTGGGCTCACAAATGCAGTTCCTGCTCACACTCGGCCCGGACGGGTACCGCATCCGCGCCACCTACGAAGACTTCGTCGCGCAATGAATCGGCGCGCGCTGCTCAGTCCAGGGGCTCGGCGCCAGCTCATCGCTGAACCAGCACACGAGCCACCAAGCGCTGGCTACATGCCAGACAGAACCAGAAAGCCGTCGCCGTCGCTCTTGGGCACGAGCTCCAGTCGATTGTCTTCGACGACGCGTCGCCACATATCGCCTTTGCTGCTGGCGATCTGATAGCTCGCACTGTACGTGTAGTCCACGTAGAGCGTGTCGTTGCGTCCCTTGCCCACCCGACGATAGCGGATTTCGTAACGGATCGACTTGGCGTCGCCGAATCGATCGTTGAGATAGGCCTCGAGCCCCGTACGGTCCAAGTCGTCGGAGGAATCGACGTTGCCACCATCCTCGTAGTAGTCGGGGTGGGCAATCTTGAGCAGGTAGTTCACGTTGCGATGCTCGACGGCCTTGCGGTACTGCTCGCAGAAGTCGATGACTTGTCGATTGCGGTCGGTGTCCTCGACGTCGGTGTTCGGAATCAGCTGCGTGTGGCAGCCGAGCAGCGCCACCAGGGGCAAGAACATGAGGGCAAAAGCCCAGCGCAATTGGGGTCGCTTCATCTCGTAGTCAACTCGAACGCCCGGACCTAGAACGGTATTCCCGGCGCGGCAGAAACTGCCAGAGCAGACCTCGCATGGGAAGCCCCAGCTCGCAGGCCCTTCGGCCGCCGACTCAAACGCCAGCGGCGCTCATCACGGCGCCGACGATGTCCGCTTCCCCCACCGCATCTGCCTCGGCTCGGTACCCGAGCACCATGCGGTGCCGCAAGGCCGACAACGCGACGCTCTTGATGTCGTCCACGTCCGCCGCCGCCTGTCCGCGAATGGCCGCACGCGCTTTCGCGGCCAGCACCAAGGCTTGGCTACCGCGCGGTCCCGCGCCGAAGCGCACGTAGTGCTTGACCTCTTTGGGCGCCGCACCGTAGCTCGGCCGCGATAGGCGGCACAGTTTGACCGCCAAACGCACGGCCTCATCGACCGCGGGAATGCGGGGCACCAGCGCGCCGAAGCGCGCAACGTCTTCGAGCGACACGACCGGCGAAAGCTCTACGACGTCGGCTGACGTCGTGCGCTTGGCAATCTCGTACTCCTCGGCTTCCGAAGGGTAGCCGACGTGGATCTCGAGAAGAAAGCGGTCCAACTGAGCTTCGGGCAGGGGGTAGGTCCCCTCTTGTTCGATGGGATTGCGCGTGGCGAACACCTGGAACGGCGCTGGCAAGCGATGCGTGCTCCCACCGACGGTCACGCAGCGTTCCTGCATGGCCTGAAGCAGCGCAGCCTGCGTCTTCGGCGGCGTGCGGTTCACTTCGTCGGCCAACACGAGATTCTTGAAGATCGGCCCCTGCATGAACGACAGCTCGCGGCGCGTCCCTTCGGGCCCGGTGACTTCGTTCAGCACGTCAGTGCCGGTGATGTCAGCGGGCAGCAAGTCTGGCGTGAATTGAATTCGCCCAAAGGACAGGTGCAGCACTTTCGCCATCGACGAGACGAGCAATGTCTTGGCCAAACCGGGCACGCCGACGAGCAGGGCGTGACCCCGCGCCAGCAACGCCACCAGCATCGCGTCGAGCACCTCCTCTTGCCCGACGACGACGCGACCCACCTCCTGTTTCAAACGCGAGCACGCGTCAGCGCAGGCCTCGAGCACTTCTGAATCCGAAGGAGTCGTCGTCATTGTCGAGCGCAGACCCTAATCGCACTACCCGGCGACGTCGAGTCGGCCTCTGTATGTTTGAACCAGGTGCCGGGCACGGGCCCCGGGCGACACCCGGACGTTCGCCTCGGCCAGGCTCGAGTGCGGCAACGAATAGCCGTGCACGGGCGCGCGGACTGGCGCTACGCTGTACGCGTGGATTCGTCAGCTGAACCCGCCCCGGCCGCCACGGGCTATTGGGTAGAAGAACGTCCGGATTCGGGACTCGCGTCGGGGCAGTACGCCTGGCCGGCTTGGGCAGTCGCCAGCGCAGGCGTCGTGACGGTACTCGCCGGCGCCGCCTACCTGCTAATGCGGTGGCGCCAGCTGCGGTCCAAATGAAGCTCAATCTACGTCAAATCGTCCTCGTCATGCTCGTTGGCGTGCTCCTCTACGGGGGCTTCGTCGCCTATGCGGGCTACAACACGATGGCCGCGAGCCTAGCGACCTTCGAGTGGTGGACGTTCGGTGCCGCACTCGCGCTGGCGACCTTCAACTACGTGCTTCGCTTCGGCAAGTGGCAGTACTACCTGCGCATTCTGGGTATTACCGGCGTCAAGCCCGTCGACAGTCTGCTGATTTTTCTGTCCGGCTTCGTGTTGACGATCACTCCCGGCAAGGTCGGAGAGGTGTTCAAGAGCGCCGTCATGGCCCGGACCCACGGAGTGCCAGCCGAACGCACCTCGCCGATCGTCGTTGCCGAGCGACTGACAGACGTCATCGCCATCGTCATCCTGATCACCGTCGGCAGCATGAGCTTCTCTGGAGGCTTGGTGTGGGCGGGGCTTGGGGCTCTCGCCGTCGGGGTGGGCTTCGTGCTCATCTTCTGGCGAGCGCCGGCAGAGTTCATCTTCACGCAACTGTCGAGGGGCTGGTTCGCCCGTTTCGTGCCCCGCGTACGAACGGCATACGACGAACTGCAAGCGCTGGCCTCTCCCTCGGCCTTGCTCGTGCCGGTGTTCTTGAGCGTCGTCGGCTGGGGCTGCGAAGGGGTCGCCCTGCACCTGCTGTTGCAGGGCTTCGCACAGCAGGCAACCGCATACCAGGCCGTGTTCTTCTACGCGACCGCCACTCTGGCTGGCGCTCTGATCCCCGTGCCAGGCGGATTGGGAGTTACCGAAACACTGATGCAAGAGCAGCTGGTGCGCATGGGCTCGGTGGCGCAGGCCCCAGCGACGGCCAGCATGCTGCTCGTTCGCTTTGCCACACTGTGGTGGGCGGTGGTGGTGGGCTTCATCGCACTGGCAGCACTGCGAGCGCGATATCCCGGTCTGGCCAAGGGACAGCAGACGGTCGCTGCCGAAGCCTCCAGCGCTTAGGGGGGCATCGCTGGCGCACGGCCCATTGCCACGCCCGCTCGTGCTCGGCCTCTGCCGCTTCGCTCACCGGCGGGAGCGACTCCAATCGCGGAGCACCTCGAGCGCCTGGGTCATTTCAGTTGGCAGCGCCGACTCGAAGCGCAGTCGTTCACCAGTGCGGGGGTGCTCGAAGCCCAAGACCGCAGCGTGCAGCGCTTGGCGCCCCAGGGCTTCGGCCGCCGCCTTCACCTCGGGAGCTCCCGCCAGCCCCCCGTAGAGCGCATCGGCCATGATGGGGGTCCGCCGTACTTCAGCCAGGTGAACCCGGATCTGGTGCGTGCGACCCGTCTGCAGCGCGCAGCGCACGAGCGCTGCGAGCCCAGCAAAGTCCTCCAGCACCGACACCTCCGTCACGGCGCGCTTGCCTTCCGCCACTCGAGTCGTGAACTTCAGGCGCTGCTTCGGGTGGCGACCGTGCAGCGTGTCGATGCGGCCCGGCTGCGGTACCCCAACCGTCAGCGCCAAGTAGGCTCGGTCGATGCTGTGTTCGGCGAACTGCCGCTTGAGGCCCTCGCGAGTCGACGCATCCTTGGCGACGACCAGCAGCCCACTCGTATCCTTGTCGATGCGATGCACGATGCCAGGCCTCAGGTACCCCTCGGGGTCGCGTGGGTCAGCAGGCGCGCGCTCGAATCCGGAACGTGCCAGGAGCCCATTGACGAGCGTGCCGTCGGGATTGCCGCGCCCAGGATGCACCACAAGCCCTGCAGGCTTGTCGACGACCAGTAGGTGCGCGTCTTCATGCACCACCGCGAATTGCACCAATGGGTCCGGTACTGCCCGTGACACCGGTTCCGGCCCCGGATCGTATTCGATGACATCCCCGGGGCGCACTTTGTCCTTGGCACGGCACGGGTTACCTCTGACGAAGACCCGCCCCTCGGCTATCCAACGCTGCACGGTGGCCCGGGATGCGTCGGGACAGAGCGCGCTCAACACCCGGTCGACGCGCTCCGCCGGTTGGGTCTCGGGAACGACGAGGCGCTGCACGACGCCCGACTCACCGGGAACCGGGTGGCAATGGTCGCTCGCTTCGTCGTGGACGACTCACCACATCAGGCTTTTTACGTGCGCCTTGGAGCGCACCAGGATGTCGACGATGGCTCGGTCGTAGAGATTGCGCTGGTACAGATCGGGAGACACGCGGCTCTTGTAGAGCGCCCGCCCTTCTTCGATCTCCTCGCTGAGCTCGTCGAACAGAGTGTCCGTCTCGATACCGCGGATGATCTTCTCTTCGTTGTAAAGTGACAGGTCGCTCGCGATGGCTCGGGCTAGGCGGCGGGCTGCTTCCTCGGTCTCGATTAACGGCATTCGATGGCTCCACCCGAAGTATTGCGACATCGTTCCCAGCTGTCAAAAACTGGGCATGTTCGTGGGCCCCAGGACGGCCACGACTCCGGCCCGCGACCGGGCTCACGAAGTCTCCCCTGGGCCCTGGGCACTGGGAAAGCTCCCCAGCAGCCCGAGCCGCGTGAGGTCCTCGATCACCTCACACGCGGGTAGCCCAACGACGTTGGTGTAGGACCCTTGGATCCCTCGCACCAGGTACGCACCGATGCCCTGCACTGCGTAGGCTCCAGCTTTGTCCAGTCCTTCTCCAGTCGCAGCGTAGCGCGCCAACTCCTCGGCGGACGCCTGCCTCAACTCCACCTCGCTTCGCACCACGCGCTGCGCCAGCACCTGACCATCGGGCCCTGCAACCGCGTAGGCCGTCTTGACCACGTGACGTCGACCACTGATCTTGCCCAGCAGGCGACACGCATCTTGGATATCGATGGGCTTACCAAGCACTTCGTTATCCACGATGACCACCGTGTCGGCCGCCAGCGCCACGCTGAAGACCTCGCCCTCAGCCACTTCGATGGCACCTCTCAGCTTGTCGGCCACCACCCGCGCGAGAAACTCGTCCACGGCCTCCCCGGGGCGCGACTCCTCCGGCACGTGAGCGGGGCGCACCAGCAGCGGGATGCCCATGCCGCCCAGGATGTCCCGCCTTCGCGGAGAGGCAGAGCCGAGCAGCAGCGGAGACTGGGAACTGATTTGCGTCGCCATCGGCCGCGTCTATCATGGGCCCTTCTGTGTTCCCGAGGTTTTTGATGGCGCTCGCCGTTGGGCTGACACTGGCGCCCAGTGCTCAGGCCGGGTGCCGCGGGCGCGCCTCCGGCTGCCTGATCGCCGACGGCTTGTGGCTCGACCCTTTCGGAGACGGCTCCATAGCCACCAGCGCCCCCGCGACCGACGTGGCATGGCGGTTGGGCGGCAGCTCCAGCTACCAGCGTCGCCCCCTGGTGGTAACGGTGGCTTCCCCGGATCCGTTCGGCAACGAAGTCGATGTGCTGGACCAATGGTGGACGAGCCAGTTCTACTTGGCGCGACATTGGGATGTTTGGGGCGTGGCACTCGTCGCGCCGTTCAGCTACGGCACGGGGCGCGGCGCGGACGCCATCATGGCGCGAGCTTCGAGCAGCAGCGTGTCGGGGTTTGGTGATCCGCACCTGGTCGCACGATTCTCCAGGCACTTCGGAAGCACCTGGGTGGCAGTGACCCAACGCCTGGCTTTCCCCCTCGGCAACAGCGACAGTTTCCTCAGCGCACGCGGCCTGACGTACGCGCCGAAGCTCACCGCGCGCTGGCGACTGCGCTCGTTTTCGCTCACCAGCGAGCTCGGTCTGCGCCTCCGTCCTGCCACGGAGTTCGGCAACCTGCGGTTCGGCTCCGAGCTCTACGGCGCGGTCAACGCGGGTTGGGAGTTTTCCCGAGGCAGCCATCTCTTTGTCGAGTGGTGGGCAACCCCGAGCTTGACTACGGATGAGTCCGACGATGGCATTCCTCGCCGCGTCCAGCGCGCTCCCAGCGAGGTGATGGCGGCGGTGAGTCGCCAATGGGGTGCGCTCGACACACTGGTTGGCCTCGGTACCAGCTTGCCCCTGAGTACGGAGGAAACGGCTACGGGCCAGGAGACCTTCGCCGGGCCCCCCTCCCCCGAGCTGCGCTTGCACCTTCAAGTCGAAGTGGGCTTCTGAAACTCCTCAGAAGACCCGCTCTTCGATGAAGATCCGATCGCCAACCTGTAGCTCGATGTCTTCCATCCTCCCCGCGTTGATGGCGTCGAGGTCGATGATCACCGTCTTCGTGCCGCCGCCTGCCACTTTGCGTGTCAGCCGCACGCGACTGCTGCGCGCGATCGAGTTGAGGCCCCCAGCTACGGAAACGGCCTGCACCAGGGTCATGCCCGGTTCGAACGGGAAGTTGCCGGGCTTCTTCACCTGCCCCAGGACGCTGACGCGCTTGCTTCGGTATTCCTTGACGCGCACCACGACGCTCGGGTCCGTGAGGATTTCTTCGTCGATCAGACGTTGGCGGACCAGCGCTGCGACCTCCTGCGGCTCCAACCCCACCACCTCGACGCGCTGCAGGTACGGCAGGTCGACGGTGCCATCGCTCGCCACCTGGAACTCCTCAGGTAAGTCCTTCTCGCCCACGATCTGAAGTTGGAAGACGTCACCCGGACCGAGACTCGTACTGACGACCGGGGGCGCCAAGTCGACGTTTTTCGGGGCCGGGGCTGGTCCGCAGGAGACGGCAACCGAAGCCAATGCCAGCAAGATCAGCGAACGACGCCCAAGCACGGTAGCTCCCCGGCGAGCGTTCCTAATGCGTGCCCCAGGCAGCTCGGTGTCGGCAACTTCGAAGCGACGAGACATGAACGAAAAAGCCCAGCTTACAGAAACCAGCGAGCACCCAGCAATGCGGTGAAGCGAGTGTATTTCAAGCTGTCGAACCCCATGCCCGTACCGACCACGTTGTTCACCGGACTCGCGCTGAAGCCGCTGTTGACGAAGAGTGCGGTGGTTCGGGTCATTCGGTATTCGCCGTAGAGCTGCGCTTCTGGGCGAAACTCACGAGGCGCGGGAGTAGCCAACGCCCTCCCGTCATCACGACGTGGCACGGCATGCTGCACGTTGGAAAGTCCCCCCGTGAGGCGAACCAACGCCACCCCACCGATGTACGCGGTCAAGTCCAGGTAGCCCTTGTCGATACGGTAGAAGTTGGACAGCTCGCTGGGGTAGCCGTCGCGAAAGTAGCCCAACTTGAGAGTCGAGAAACCGACGCTGGGTTCGTCAGCGGACACCTCGCCTTGTCCCGTGATGAACCACGTGAGCTCGGCCCGTCCCACCAAATCGTCGAACTCTTCCACGTTGCCCGCCGCATCCGCACCGAAGTAGATCACCTTCACGCCACCCAACAACAGCGCACCCAAGCGCGGAGTGATCAAGCCGTTGAGTCCCAACTGGCTCGATATCGGCAACGCATTGGGCAGGCGCGAGTTCGGATCCAGGCGCGCAACCTGACGCAACTCGCCGACGTAGAGCATGCCGGTGCGAGGTAAAAATCGCCACACGCCGCGGGTTCGCAGCCCGTGCGCGAGGTTGTCCAGACCTGCTCCCACGACGTCGAAGGTCGTCAGGCGAGCACCGTAGCCAAGGTTCCATTGCAGGATGCCGCCCCCCGGGCGAAAACGCAGATCCGCCGAACCGCTGTAGATGTTGCGGTTGAAGCTTTGCACCCCGGGAGCGTTGTAGGGCTGCACGACGCGCTGGTAGCCGGCGGCGAGGTCCACACCCCAGGGGCGTCCAGGTGCGATGTTCAGCTGGCCATCGATGTTGCCACCGATGTACGTCTGGCCGTTGACCAAATCGGCGTACCTGTCCTGCAGGGCAAATAGGCGGTCGAAGGACAGTGAGGTGTTCGCTTTGAACTTCGCCTGCGGCGGCGCAGCGTCCGGCGAGTCTCCTTCGACGCGCTCGCCACCGAGCGACTGCAGGGACAGCGAAGGCGTGAGACGAAGCCGTATGCTGTGAACCTCAGGCTCACCTGGGTCACCCGACCCTTGAAAGAAGTTCGAGTCGTAGCCCACCTCGAGGGCTGCGCCGGGGTGCCAAACCACGTTGCCCGAACGCACGCCAATGCCTCGAGCCTCATCCCGATCGTCCAACCACGGCTGATTCGCTTGGCCACGTGCGGTGCTGGTGAACGTCCAACCGACGAGTACCAACCCCACAATCGCCCAAAGCTTGCTCATTCCTCAGCCACAGCTCGCTCGGTGCCCCAGGTAGACTGGCAGCGAAGGAGGTTTAGTCCGTCGAACTCGCCACCAGGGGGACAATCACAACGATAGGTGCGATCGGTATCACGTCTGGATCGGCCTCGGGAAGGTTGGGATCGACCTGGACCGTCAAACTCGATTCGCCGACCAGTCCTGCTTCACCGCCGAGACACTGATTGGCCTCCGCGGAGAGCAGCTCGACGCTCTCACCGAGCACTAGCAGGAGTCGGTATTCGTGGCGCGCCCGGCGCTGGGAGTTGCGGGCGAGCGCCGCCAACATGCTCGTCTGACGGTCTTTGGCGGTGCCTAGAGCTAGCCCCACCTGGTTGCTCTTGTCCGTCAGGCACAACCAGCGAACGACGTTTCCGTCCTGCTTCGCCGCCTGCCACATGGTGACCACCAGGTCGTCCACCGTGTCGATGCGAGCAATGATCTTCGCCGCCTGCTGCTTCATCACCTCCGGCGACACGATGGCCTCTTCCTCACCCAGGCCGCTGTTCGGCGGCGGCAAAGGACGCCCCGCCGGCTCGGTTTGTGCGAATGCCGTCGTTCCGACGACCAGGGCTGCGATCAGCAACCGGCCCAGTCTAGTTGTCCTCATACGGCCTCTCTTTCGTCCATTCGAGCGACACAGCCGGGCAACCGCCGCTCTGCGCTGGGGCGTTTCTTGCTACGACGTCGTTCAAAGTACTTGTCACCATTGGTCCGCTCACTGGGCAACGAAATTGACCGGCACCGAAACGGCCGATGCTCCGCCCTCGGGCGGTGAGAACCGCCCGCTCTGTGCGCGCGCCTTGACGCACGCCACCACCGATGCTGGCAAGTTGCCGGTCTTCGACGCACTGACGGAGGTCACTTCGCCACCTGGGCCGATACGCAAGACCAGATTGATACGTCCCGAAATGTCTGGGTTTTCGTTGAGCCCCCGATTGTAGCAGGCACGAAACCCGGCACGCATCCGAGCCACGACGCGGGACGCGTTCGACACCGCCCCACCCGCAACGCTCGCGGAACCCACCGAAGCATTGCCTTTGGGGCCGGCGACCTTCTTGACGTTGCCGCTTCCATCGCCACCCGTCTTGCCTTTGGCCCCAATCGAGGCGAGGGAGCCACCGCTCTCTCCAGGCCGAATCGCACCACCGCCCGCGCTGAGCTTGAGGCCGGGGCCGCCGGCGGAGACGCCCGCACCACTCGCGGCGGCTTGGTCCATCACATCCGTCGAGATCGAATCGCTGTTGGACAGCACGTTCGCCGTCGCGGTGTTGCCGAGGTTGGCCCCCAGAATCCCCAGGTCGAGCTTGTCCAGCTCTTCGGAAAGCGCGGCCACTTGAGCTGCACTCATCTTCTGCTTGGGACCGGGCGTCGTCTTGGTCGGCGCGCTCTTCTGGACCTTCTTCTCCGGCTGCTCTTCCGGCTTCTTCTCGTCCTTCTTGTCGTCTTCGACGTTCTTCTGCTCCACCTCTGGGGGTGGGGGCATGTTCTTCACCGCCTCGACGATGTTGGCGACGTTGACGTCGTAGTCGATCACGGGATCCAACCAGTCGTGGTAGGCCATGCTGATGAGGGTGAAGTGGATGAAGAACGACAGTGCAGCAATGACCGTCGTCGTCCAATCCACCCCAACCGCACCGCGCGTGACGGACACGGGGAGTTGAGGCCGAGGCTGGGCCGGTGGGGTCGCGACGAACTGAAATAGGAACGCGCTGTCGCCGATCTGGAGCTTGCCCCGTACGTCCTCCGGCAGGTGAACGCGGTAGATACCGTCAACGTCCTCTGCCTGACTCTTGAGTTCAGACAGCTCCATGATGCCGCTCGGCATCGCCACCCGACCGGACATCGAATCGTTGAACTGGAGTACGTAGCGTCCATCTTCGACGTCGAAGAGCACGAAGCGAGACGGCAGCCCTTCTGCGGTCACGACGAAGACGTTCTTCTCGCTGCTGCCGACACTCACGGCTTGGCGCTGCTTGAGGACCTTCTCGTCCACCACGCGGCCGTCTTTGAGCAGGCCCAAGCGCAGTGCCTTTGGTCCGCTGGACCCGACGGCACGCATGACTGCCGTCATCTGGCCGCCGCGGCCCGTCGACGCGGTGCTCTGCGTGTGTTCGCTCATCGATAAACTTCTCTTTTAGTCCTAACGAACACCCTCGCGGATAGTTGCCCGCGCAGACAGGAGGGCACATGCAGAAGCGTACAGCGTGCCCTTGTCGCGGCCAACGGCAGGGCGCCAAAAATCACTGCAATTCAGCGACTTGCACCCCACAGCCGCCGCGCTCCACTGACACTGGAAAGTGCAAGTGTCTCACGGCTCACGGGCCCGGATCGAATCTAGGAAACCACGCCAGCGCTGCCGCCCGGCGCGGCGCTCTCGCTCGGCCATCCCCGACCAGCGCGCCGCAAGCAAACCGGCACACAGCCCCATCGACGTGATGAAACCAGCGACGGCACGACTGTCCCACAGCGTCAATAAGCCACCTGCCAAAGTGGCTGCCGCGCAGATACGCCAGTTCATCTTCGCCGTCTCCGAACGACGAAAACGATTGTCGACTTCCAACGTCAGCTGGTTCAGCACAGCGTCGAAGTGACGACGGTCCGTGCAGTGCGCAAGCTCCTCGACTAGCTCGAGCCAATGCGAATGCCCGCCTCTGTGTGAACCCACCCCCTTCCCTTCGAACCAGGAACGCGGGTCAGCGCTCGCATCGCGCCGATAGGCCGTGCAACGACGGTAGGCGTCCAGAGCGGCGAAGCCGCAGGCGAGCAGCACCAACGTGACAACGACCCAAGTCATCCGCATCTACCGATTGCGACGAGACGCGCGAAGGCGCGCGGTTTGCTCGTCTAGAACGGTGCGCGATACACCGCCTCGGTGATGCGCTCCAGGAAGGGTTGATGCAGATCCGCCAACGTCATCTTCGGTTGAATGCGCGCGACGTCGACGGACGCAATGGGCTTTTGGATCCGGCCGACGATGGTTACTTCGCTGATGGTCACGACCTTGCTTTCGGCTCGAGCATCTCCGGCGCTAGCGCCGACCCCGACGAGCAACGCTAGCGACAGCAACGGACGCAAGAGGCTTCGTCCGCGCGTCCCCGCCGTGACACCCATTGGCTTCTGGTTCGTGTCGTTCATCCACTTGGCCTTTCTATCGTCGCACCTACTGGAAGGATGCCTCCTGCGGGTCGGCTGTCTTCATGGCGTCGATGATGGACTTCTTGGTGCGCGCGCGTTTCAGCAGTTGGTTGGCGTCGTCGCCTGCCGCCGGCCGCGCCGTAGACTGCATCTCCAAATACTTTTCGAACGCGAGGATTGCACGGTCGGCGGCTTGCGCCTCCGTCAGCCCGTTGATCGATTTCGAGAACAGGTACACCAGGCCGATGTTGTAGTAAGTCTGAGGAAGATTCGGAGCGGCCTTGGTTACCCAGTCGAGCTGCTTGAGGGCCTCATCCGGACGCCCCTGCAGACGATAGGCGTCCCCCAAGTTGAGGTGGATCAGCGGGTTGGCGGGTTCGTACACCAACGCACCTTCCAACAATGGCACGGCATCACCCGCATTGCCCGCCTCCAACATGAACGCGGCCAGGTTGATGCGCGCTTCGACGATGTCTGGCCGCAACTTGACGACCCGCCGCAGCTCGGAAATGGCCGCCTTGCGGTCGTCTTGCTCTTTGTAGATCAGCGCGCGGATCAGACGTGCCTCGGCGTTGTCCTTGTCGCGCGGCGGGTTCTCCGCGCCATACCCATCCAGAATCGCCGTCAACGTGTACAAGGCCAAGTCGAGACGGCGGTTGCGATAGTGGTCACGCGCCAACACGACCATCGCGGGCTTGTAGTCCGGATCTTTCTTCAACGCTTGCCGCGCCAACTCTTGCGCTTGGTCGGAGTCTTTCTGAAGACTCCTCACTTCAGCCAGGGCGGTCAAGATCGCCGCCGAACCGGGCGCTCTCGCACGCTGAGAATTGAGGAAGCTCTCTGCCTCGCCCACCATGCCCGCTCGCATGTAGCCACCGGCGATCTCGCGAATGGCGGGTTCGTAGTACGGCACGATCGAAAGCGCTGCCAAGTACGACTGACGAGCTCTGCCCGAATCGCCCATGCGCTCGTACACCGTGCCCAGAGCGAAGTGAGCCTGATAGGCGCGTGGATCGGCGGCAACCGCCTGACTCAGCTGTGTCTGAGCCGTCTGCAAATCGTTGCGCTCGAACGCAGCCAGACCCGCTCGGTACGCGGCGGCGGCCGTGTCGTTCATTTTCGGGCGCGCCGCCCGCTCTTCCTCGATCTGTTTGCGCGCGGCGGCGTCGGTGGGTCCTCCCGCGGCCTCCGGCGTGATCACCTCCTGCGGCGAGTCCGGTTCAGGGGGCGCACCACAGGCGACCAAAGCGAAACTCGCGAGTAGGCCCAAGGATGCGGATGGTCGGAAGCGCATCAAGGAAGCCCCCCCGCGGCCGGGGTGGGACCCGGCAAAGCACTCGCTTCCGGTGCCGTGACCATTCCCGGCCGAAGGCGCGGAAACATCCCCGTCGAGTAGGACAGATCTTTCACCCGCCCGGCGTAGCTCTGCATCTTCTGCTCACCGACGACATCGGTGAGGAACGCCAGGCGGCGGATGGCTCTGGCCACAGCAGGCGTCGACAAGTTGTAGCGTCGCGCGAGCACGACCGCGTTGGCGTATCGATCGACGACGATCTGGTCCGCGCTCGCGAGTTCGCGGTCGCGCTTCTCTTGCCAGGCAGATTCGACTTTGACGCGAACGGCGTCCGCTTTCTCTTGCAGGTCCAGATTGTCGCTTTCTTCTGCCTGCTGCAGCATGCGTTCCGTCTTGTCATCGAACATCTTCAGCTCGGGAGGCCGCGTGTTGTACAGGCCACTCCGCAGCGAGTCGTAGAGCGACCCCTGACGCGATATGGCAGCGGTGCCCCAGAGCGGAGAGCCATAGTCGTCCACGATGGACTGCAGCTGATCGAACCACGTTTTGGCTTCCTTGGCAGCGGCGTTGTAGTCCGCGATCACTTCCTGCGGCGTCCCCTTGAAACGATGGTGCCCCGACTCGTAGTCGAACCGCTTTGCGATCTGCTCGTCCAACATCACGTAGGCCCCCTCTGCGGCCATGCTGGCGTGACGTGTACCCAAAGCCGCGTTGATGCCGCGCTCGTTGGTTCCGGCGTTGGCTTTGAGCTGGCTGAATGCGCTCATCGCGCGCTGCCACCACTTGGCCTCCGCGGGGTCGTTCGCTGAGCGCTTCATCTTGGCGACCCAGTAAGCGGCCTCCAACACCTGCTCCGTCGCGGCGGGGTCCCCCTCGTGAGACTGGTAGTACGATTCCATGACCCGCTCCGCTTGGCTCCGCGCCTGCGCGTTAGCACCGCTATCGGGGCTGAATTGGTCCCACTGCTTGAGGCTGGCGCTCGCGACGACGAAGTCCGCGCGCGCCACATCCTTGCCCGTCGCCCCCAACCCCACCAAGCGATCTCGAGCTGCCTGCATCCCGGTCGAATCGCCCAAGCTGGCGTAGAGGTTCATCGCCTGCTCGGCCGCAACCTTGCGCTCTGCTGGCGGGAAGTGCTGACTCTTTCCGATGGCATCGAAGGTCGTCGCTGCCTTGGGGTAGTCGAAGAACAACACGTAGGCGTTGGCCAGCGCGTCGTAGGCACCTTTGAGGTACTTGGTTCGGGTCGCGTACTTGTTCGGATCGGCATCCACCGGTGGGTCGGCACTCGGATCACCGTCCCGCAGCGCCGACAACTTTTCATCGTTGCCATAGCGAGAGATGAACAACTCGTACATCTCGATCGCTTTGTCGTACTCGCCCACCTGCTTATAGGCGTAGGCACCGTTCATGGCTGCCTCGGGGGCCTCGTCGCGATCCGGGGCGGCGTCGAGCGCCAGCTTGTAGGCCGCCGCGGCCTCCCGCCACTTCTCGTTGCGAGCTTCCCCTTCGGGCATCTTTTCCGCGGCGTCGTAGAGACTTCGTGCATCGAGATAAGCGACCCCCTGACGAACGGGTTTGCGGATCGCTTCCTCCGCGACACGCGTCTCTTCGTCGAAGGCACAACTCTTGGAGTCGACCAACTGCCGGCTCCTGTCCGCATCCCCCTGGAAGTTGCTCATGCTGACGAGCTTTTCCCAAGCGCGGTAGCCCCACTGATTGGCGCCGCAATTGTCCACGTAGATCTGTTCGAAACGGCGGCGCGCTTCCTCGAAGTTGCCGTAAACGAAGTAGTAGTCGGCGGCTTGGAAGGCGTACAAGAGCCCGTTCTGCTCCGGATCATCCTCGTAGTCGATGGCTTCGTTGTATTCGTCGCGAGCCGCGGCGGCCGCAACCACCTCTTTCGGAACGGGTAGTCGCTTGGCTTTGGTGGCGTCCCCTTGCCCGACCAACTCCACTTCCTGCTGCCGGCGCAAGCCACGCACCCCGCCGCTTGTCTCGTACTCCAAGTAGCGACTCTCAAGCAACTTGTCCGCCAGTGACACCAGATAGAACGCCGCCGGTTGCAGGTACTTGTCGTCCTCGTTGGAATCGCGCACCCGACGGGTGGCACGCGCCGCTGCGGCCACCTCCTTCTGGGCAGGGCTGAGCCCCATCTCCAGCTGCAAGACGACCGCCCAATAGCGGGCATCGGCCAACCAGAAGCGGCTTTCGTAGGCATCGATACCGTTGGGGTCTTGATCGATGAATCCTGCCCAGCCCTTGGCGGCCATGCGGTACTCGTCGACGGCACGCTGAAGAAGTCTGCGCTTGGCCGTCTCGTCACTCATCTGGCCGGCGCGAGCGACGTGGGCGCGCGCCGCGTTCGTGTGATCCGCGGCGGCGCGCTGCAAACCTCGTCGCACCAACTGTTCGGCGTTGAACAGAGCCTCGGGATCATCTTCGTTGGCGCGAGTCCACGGTGTGTCTCCCACGTAGTCGGCCAGCTTGGTGCGAGCTACCAGCGCCTTCGCCGTCGCTTCGTCACGAACCGCTGAGCCATCGGGAGCCAGCTTCGCGATGTCATCGTAGAGGTTGGCAACCTGGTCCTGTATCTCCGGCGCGTCGGCATCGAGCGGGAACTTCTCGAGCGTGAGCTCCAACGTCGCAACGGCATTGCGCGTCTGGGTGATCTCCAGAAACTCCTGCGCCAGTGCTTTGTAGATGTCGACCGTCCACTTCTCGTCTTGCGGTATCAGGCCTGGGTCTTGAACCCGTACGATCGCGATGCGCAGGCGTTCCTCGGCCTTGAGCGGGTCCGTCTCTTCATCCAACGCATCGCTGCGAGGAATGAACGGGTGCTCGGCTGGAGGCCCATCCAAGTCCGTGTACGTCAGCGACCCAGCGATGTAAGTGTACGCCTCCGCTCGGAAGTCCGCACCGGGATCGCCCGTCTCTTTTTCCTGTTCGTCCGTGTAGCGCAACAGGTCAACGAACCACTTGACGGCTTCGCGATAGCGCTGCTGCTTGTAGTACGTCCAAGCGCGCTTGTACATCGAGACGCCATAGAGCGGAGGCTTCTTCCACTCCATCGCGCGCTCGTAGGCAGTCGCGGCTCGATTGAAAGCGTAGGGTCCTGCTCCGAGATCCATCTGGTCGAAGTGGAAGTTGCCTAGTTGCCACCACACCTCAGCCACGTAGCGGGGTTCTTCGTCCGGCTTCAGCTCCTGCGGCAGCGCCTCGCACCCTTCGTAGGGGTCGACGTAGACTTGCTCTTCTCGCGAACTGCGCTTGCCCTGGGCGGGACCCCGTTGATCCACCGGAATGGGGTTCTTGGCGTACCAATCGTTCCAGAAAGCATCATCGTGGTCTTGGTCTAGCGGTTCGACCAAGACTTTGGATGCGTCCTTGGGGTCATCGACGACACTGAACCGGTTCTTGCAGACCAGCGCGCGCCAGGCCTGCTGAGCTTCGTCGAGGCGCGCCGCATCGAAGTAGGCGTGCCCCAAGTAATAGTGCACGCCCGCAATTTCCTTGTAGGCAGGGAACTCACGAATGATGCGTCTGTATAGGGCGATGGCGGGACGCAACGCCTCGTCCAGAGACAGCCCCGAGTCCGCACGCCCCTTTTCTTCGTGGAGCGCCGCCAGACGGTACATTGCATCTGGAGTGGCTTCGGGGTGCGCTCGCGGTCCGCTGTAGCGCTGGATGAAGTCGGAGAGACGGTGAATGGCCCGCTCCCTCGCCTGCCGCAGCTCGACCCGTTCACGCGCGATCTCGCGATCGACGTGCGTCACCAGTCGTCGGTGTCGCTCTTCGAAGTGGTGGCGCACGATCTGATCGAGGGCAGTCCGGTAGGCCGCCGCACCTTGGGCGAATATCTGGGCCTCCGCCTCGAGTTGCTGCAGCGTTTCGAGTTGGGCAGCCGTGGGTGCGGGTGGCTGCTTGCCATCTTTCTTCTTCTTGCCTCGTTGCTTCGGTTCGACCGAAACCGGTGCCAAGCGTTCGGAAGCGGGAACCGCGCTGGCCTCTGCTGGCGGGGTATCCGTGGTGGGTGTATCGATCGCAAGCGCTGGTACACTCAGTAGAGCCAGCGGCAAGCACAGCCGCAGGGTGCGTAGCGGTCGTGCGAACAGCCCCCGGCCTGGCCGCGGACTCAAGGCTGCCCCCCCGTCCTCTGCTTCTTGCGCCCAACGCCGAGCGAGCCATCGAGCAGCACATCCTGATACTCCTCGTTCAGGTGCTGCTCTCGCTGAGCCTTGGTGCGCTGCAAGTCCTTGACCCGGTCGAAGTGCGCCTGTCGAACCTCCCAAGCTTCTTGGGCGATGCCCACGTCCGCCCGCAGCAAGATGCTGGCCAGCTTCTCGCGCACGGCCACGAAACTACGTTTGGCGAGCTCTCCGAAGAGTTGCCGTGCTTGCTGATCGAGCACGTCCAAGCGCTTCGAATCGGCCTCGACCTTCTTAGCCTCCTCGTCCACCTGACGCATCAACTCCCCGGTGCGCTCGCCAACCTCGCGTGCGTAGGCCCCCGCGTACTTGCGAAGCTGGTTCTCGTCGCGAGATATCCGAGCCAGCACGCCGGCCGCACGCGCAGCGTACTCCTTGGCGTCCTCGCCGGCCTCTCCTGAGGCTGCCACGGTGAATTGCCTCTGGACGACGCTCGCAAAGCGCCGTTTGGCTGCCTCGTCCTCCTCGTAGCGCTGACCGCCGAAGCCCACTTGCAGTCGACCTCGCTCGACCGCGTCGCGCAACTCCTTGATCTGCCCCTGGTACACGTCGAGATCGCGCTCTGTGGCGTGGAGCTCACGCGTCAACTGATCCCGCTTGGCCGCCGACAGAGTGATACCGAACTCGTTCGACTCGCGAAGCACGCGCCGCAAGCCGTTGACCGTGGCGCGCATCTGGTCCGTTTGCAGACTCAATTGCTGCAACGTCTGTGAGGTTTCGTCCCAAGTTTCGTGGGCGTGGGCTTCACGCGCCAAGAAGTGACGGATCTCGAAGGGCAATGCGTCGATGCGCGAGCCCAATTTGCGGCGCTCCGCCTGCAGCTCCAGCATCTGTCCGCTGGCAGCGCCTGCAACGTCATCCAAGCCCTCTGCCAACAGCAACTTCGCGCGTGCGAGCCGATTGCTCAGCGCCAACGTGCCTTGAATCTTGGCCCGCAACTCCGGGAACGCCCGAGAGCGAGCATGGGAACTCAAAACACCACCCATCGTGCGCGCCATGCGCAGCGCATCCACCGTCAGTTGCCGAGAACGGGTAACGTCGTCAATCAACGCGAAGGCACGTTCATCCTCCACCTCTCGCACCCAGTCCATCACCACCGGGGGCAATCGCCCGGTGCGGACTCCCAGTCGCTGCTCGACCAAGGCATCGTAAAACGTCGCCGGGTCGTGATGCTCTTGCAGGAATTCGTCGAGCTGGTCGTAGGCCGGCGAGAACCGACGCCGAACCCCTTCGTACGCCCGCAGCGCCTGGGGGAACTCGTGCGAGCGCAGCATCAAGTCGGCTCGCAACAACGCACCTTCTGCCAACCCCAAGCCCTCGGGCGCGACGATCTCGAGCACCTCTAGAGTGTGGCGCGCCTGCACGTAGTCCTTCAAGCTCACGTAAACCCAAGCCAGCTCGAACAGCTTGCGAGCAAACTCCGGTGAATCTCGCCCCACCTTGTCGTAGGCGTCGACGGCATCGAGCGGGTTGTCCGTCTCGTAAAAGATCCGCCCCAACGCCAACCAGGCAAGGTCGACGATGTGCTTCTGATCTGCAGTATCGGCCTTCATGCGTGTGACCCGCTGGAACTGTAAGATCGCCCGCGCAAAGCGACGGGAAATCTGCGGCACGGAAGAGAGCTGCTGCTTGCTCGCTTTGGGCGCGTCTTCCGTCAGTGCTTGATTGGTGAAGATGACGCCCGCGAGGTAAGCAGCCTGAAACGCCAAAGGTGAACCCTTGGGCATGGCGCGAAGCTCGGAAATCGCTTGTTGGTAGTGACCTGCGGCAAAGTGTGCCTTACCTGCCGCATAACGTATCGCGCCGTCAGCGTCGGTTGCCCCGAGGCGCTCTAGCTGCTCGAACACGAAGTCGAGTTCGTCAGGAAACCCGCGCAGCATCGCGATGTCCACCAGGCGGCTCAAGGAGCGACCGACGTGCTGCACGTACGACTCGCGATGCCCTTCTTTGGCGACAGTGCGGAAGTGACGTCGAGCTGACGGCAGTTGCCGCGTCTTGAAGTAGCTCTCACCGAGCATGAACAACGCATCTGCGCGGGTCGCATCCGTCGCCTTGCCCTGGCGGTACAGTTCCAAGACCTGATTGAGAACGGTGATTGCCGTCTCGTAGTCGCGATTGCGTTGATGCATGTCGCCGAGTGCCAAGCGCTCATCGGCCGTCTTGGGCAGCTCAGCGGCGTGGTTGGCGACAGCGCTCAGCTCCGACTCGACGACGGTCACCTCTTCCGTCGCCCGACGCAACGCTTCGTCGTCGGACAGCGCGCTCGCCCGCGCAACGAACGAGACGCCTGCAAGCGTGAGGAACAAGGCGCGGCGCACCGCTCTGTTCATGGAGCCTCGGTGGTCAATTCCGGCGCGTCTTCGAGAGGCTGTTCGGAAAACTGCACGTCGGGACGGTCTTCCAAGGGGGTCGTGACCGTACCTTTTTCCCAAACCGTCACCTCGATACGTACGCCCTTGCCCTGGCGCACGGTGAAACTGTGAGTTCCCTTCCGTTCGAACTTGTAGCCTCGCAAATAGGAAAAGACCCCATAGCCGTGCCCCTGCAGCTTGACCACGACTTGCATCGTGTGATCGCCTGGCGGGATGGCGCCGTTGAAGATCGGGGTCACCTTGTTGCGAAGGTGAGGCGCATCGGCCCCGCCTTCGTTGTATTGAACCGCGCCGTCGAGCACTACCAGCACGTTGGTGATGCGAAACGCGTTGCCCATGGCGTTGCGCAACACGATCTCGGCCTCAGCGCCGCCGACGCCGGACTCCAAGACGGACTCACTCAGCAAGCTCAGACGTGTGTGGCTGCGGCGTATCTGCTCCTTCAGCTCGTCCACCCGGGACTCCAACTCGCGCAGCCGCACGACGTAGGTCGCACCGTCCACATCCCCGGAACCCGGCGCCGTCTCGCCCTGTTGGCCCGCCTTGTCCGCCGAACTCTGCGCTTGCCCCCCTGCGGCAGGTGGCTTCGCTGGCGCCTTGGAACCCGCAGGCTTCTGCTTGCCTCCTCCGAGGGCAGCACCAGATACGCTGCCGCCAGCCTTGCCGGTGGCACCCTGACCGGCTTTTGCCTTCTCGTTCGAGGTTTTCTGGTCGGCAGTAGCCTTGTCTTTGTCAGGTGCTGCGCCCTGCTTCTGCGTGGTCTGTTTGGAGGCCGTCTTGCTCGACTGGCTTTCTGTCTTTGCAGCCGGGGGGTTTGCGGACTTGGTGGAATCCGAAGCGGCGACGGCGGGCATGAAGACCAACAACAACCCGACCGCGAGAGCCACAACCGCTTGACGAAGATTCATGTTCCCTCTGTTCGTTCCTCGACCGACCACCCTGAGCACCGTCGAGCCTCGCACGAGTGGACTTTTCCGAGGAACTTTGGTTTGCGCGGAAGCAGAACGCAACCGCGCTTTTGTGGTTTGTCGAGCCGAAGTTTGTGCTCGCTCGGTGAGACGATCGCCGATAAACTGTCTTGCCGAATGTGGTGCCTCTGCGTGAGGCAACGAGCAGCGATCCAACGCGTTTCGGCGTCACACCAGGGCCCACGACCAGGATCAGCCCTTGCACCGCAAACGAGCCGTCCCCAACGCAAAAAAGAACGCTCTCGATACAGACGCCTATTCGAGTGACGAGATCAGCGACGAGCTCCTGATGGCGCGGTATCAGCGAGGGGACCGTGACGCGTTCGCCCTACTGGTGAAACGCCACAAGGTCCGCATCTACAACTTCGTCCTGCGACAGGTTCGGGATCCGGCGACCGCCGCGGAGTTGGCTCAGGACGTCTTCCTGCGGGTCGTCCAGCGTGCCAGCGAGTTCAAGCACGAGGCGAGATTCTCGACGTGGCTCTATGCGGTAGCCCGAAACCTGTGCATCGACCACCTGCGCAAGCAGCGTCTGCGTCGCCATCCTTCGCTGGACCAAGCCCCCAACAGCGAGGACGACGGACGCAGCCTTGGGGAACGAATTGCAGATCCCCACCCTCGTTCGAGCGTCGAACGGGCTGCGTCGGCAACCCAGGTGGGCCAGTCCATCGTCCGGGCCGTGGACGCCCTGCCGGAGGACCAGAAAGAAGTGTTCTTGTTACGTGAAATCGGCAACTTGCCCTTCAAGGAGATCGCGGAGGTGACGGGGGTTGGCGAAAACACGGTCAAGAGTCGCATGCGCTATGCCCTGGAGCGACTGCAGCGCGCTCTGAGCGAGTTCGAGGAATACGCGAGGGAGCTCAAGTAGGGATGAACTGCGACCGCTTCGAACGCATCCTCTTGGATCTGCTGTACGACGAGCTCGACGAGCTGACTCGAGCCGCCGCGAACCGGCACAGCGACCAATGCCAACGCTGCCGCTCGCTGTTCGGCCGCATGCGCACCACCCGGGAGCTCGGGGTGCTGCCGCTGGAGGCCGCCCCAGAGGGCTTCGAAAGCCGCGTCCTTGCGGCCGAACGGCTGGTGCACCGGCGGCTTCCCTGGCAGAAGCGGTTGGCGCGAAGCGTCACAATCGTGGGGGGTTACGCCATGCGACCCCAGCTTGCGATGGCTGCGTTGGCATTGCTGATGATCGGCACCAGCCTGCTGTTCCTCAGGCCGAAACCCGGTTCGCACGCCTCTTCCGTGCAAGTGACGCAACGCGGCGTGCCACGGGCGGAGCCGGAACAGTTCGTAGTGCCGATCACCGAGGTACCCCCCGAGCCGGAACCGGAGCCCGTCGCCGAGCAAGAGGAAGCTCCGAAGGAGGCGCCCGTCGAGCCGGAGCCCGCGCCCAGTGCCACGGTCGCGGCCGTGGCAGCTCCCGCACCAGCCGCCAGCAGTGTCCCCGCTGGCGAAAGCGAGCAGGAGTTGGACCTCGCGCGAGAGCGAGCCGAAGATCGCGCCTACACCGCCGCGATGAACGCATTTCGCGAATCGAACCACCTGGCGGCCCAACGCCAGTTCGACGCCATCGTCGCGGCCGGCGGCCGGAACTCTGCCGCGGCAGAGCTCTACGCAGCTTTGGCGACGGAAGCGGTCTTGGGGTGTGCAGCAGCCCTGCCCCGCTTCGATTCCGTCGCGGCCAAGTACATGGATTCACATCTTGCCCACACCGCGACCTGGCACAGTGCCAGCTGTCGTTCCCAACTGGGTCTCGAGCGGCGCGCGGCCCTCGACTTCGAGCGACTGTTGAGAGTCCCCGCCTACGCTGGCAAAGCGCGCATTGCACTGAGCCACGTCCAATCTGACGTCGTGGACCGTAACAAGGGACTGCGACCAAAGGACAAGGAGCCGAGCCCGACTACGTCCTCCGACAGCGCCACAACGTCGAGCACGGCCTCAGGCAACGCTGCCCCTACGCCCAATCAGGTCAAGACACTGACGGCAACGCCCCCGAAGGAAGCCGCCAAGGCGCCCAGCGGTTCAAAGAAGAAGCCCAAGGCGACCCGCAAGCAGAAAAGCGGCAGCAGCGCCAAGAAGGTCGTACGCCGCAAGAAGGTCAAACCGAGCGCACCGAAGCCGTGAGGCTGGCGCTGCGCCGCTCAGCGGTCGACGATCTGCACGCTCCCCGCAGCCACACGGTTGTCGTCATGTTCCCCAGCCGATACCGGCAGGCGCTTGTCACCTGAGAAGAGGCCGAAGTAGACCTGATAACGGCCAGGCTTGTAGTCGTCGTCGACTTCGAACTCGAAGATGTCGACGACGTAGTCACCGGGGTTCCAGAGTCGGAGCTCGTAGTCGCCATCGAGCAACGGGTGGTCGCCGTTGTAGCGCGAACCTTCGCCATCGATGTGGATGAAGGTCTCCCACTTGCCAACCACTCGCCCGAGAACCTCGTACACGATGACGAACTCCAGAGCTTCACCGATCACGATTTGCTGGACGGGTTTGCCATCGCTCTTGCGGCGGATCTCCCAGCCGAGGACGCGCAACTTGCCGTCGAGTTCGACGGCGAGTGGGTTGGCAACTTTGGGCGGAGTCTCGGGCAGCCACTTCTGCAGCGGATTTTCGTTGTGTTCACCCTCTTGCAACACGTTGGAGAGCAACAAGGAGCGGTTGGAGTGGGCGTCGAGCACCGCGAGGTTCTTCGGTGGCTCCGTCGCCTTGCGGAAGCGGGAATTGAGCGCGGCCAAATCGTCGGACTTCGCGATCAGCCAACGCCGCTCGCCGGACTTTTCCGTCAGCCAATCGATGGCTTGCTTGGTTCCTTTGAACACCTCGCTGGACTGGCCAGCGAAGAACGAACTTCCAGCGCGGCTTCCCATCATGGCCAGCGGCTCGCCGGCTGCGGCCAATTGGCGGTACGTATCCAAAGCGCCCACCGGCGACAAGCGCGCCGCTAGCGCCGGGTAGTAGCCGAGACTGAGCGTCAAGCCTCCACACGTCACAGCTGCTGCGAGGAGCGTACCCGGCCTGGGGAGACGGAACCAGCGGACGAGCTTCGTGGACGACCATGAAGACAACCGCAGGGAGCGTTCGACGATGAGCAACACGCACACGCCCAAGCCCAGGCCCATGGACGCACGCACGTACCACTTGGCGGCGCGTTCGAAGCTCTTGGGGAATTTGGCATCGATGGCAAAAGCGCTGAACGCCTTCTCGGGAAAGTGTTCGAAGTCCGTCGCGAGAAGGACCAAGAGCGCGGCGCTGAGCATGGCCGCGAGCGCGACACCGCGCCGGTCCACGTCGAGATCGGTCAACGCCAAAGCGACCAAGCCGGTCAATGCGAACACCGGCGCAGGCGCGAGCAGGCCGGTCACCGGCGCCAGAAAGCCGTAGGCAGCCACGCCCAACACGGCCAACAAGAGCAAGGAGAGTCGAAGCGCCGCCTGCCGCGCGTTCTCCTCAGGCAGTGGGCGCAAACACAAGGCGACAGCCGCCGGTACCAACGCGCTCCAGGGGAACATCCCGTGTCCGAGGAAGTGCACGACGAAGTCGTGCGTCGGAAACTGCTTCGCAGGCGCAACCTGGCTACCGAGCGCCTTGAGGTATTCGTCTTTGCTCGCAAGCGCCGCCGCCCAGCCACCCCAAACCGCAAATCCGAAACCCACGGCGAGTGCCAACCAGGCAAGCCCAATTGAGAGTCGCCCCTTGGTGACCTGCCCCGCCTGTCGCGTGAGGAGCCAGCTGCCCCCCACGGCAAGTGACGGCAGGGCAACACCGACTACGGCACCTCGACAGAAGAAGCCGGCCAGCATGCCGAGCGCTCCAATTGCGAAAGAGAGCCAGCGTACCCCCTGCCCCAGCCGCTCGTCGAAGACCGCCAGCATCAGCCCCGCGTAGGCGGTCGCCAGCGACGCCATGGTCGCGACGTCACCGAAGACCGAGCGCGCCTGAACGAAGAACGCCGGACAGGTCGCGAGCACCAAAGCCGAGAGCAGCGCCAGCCGACGCGTACCGAGCCGAGAGGTGACCAAGTAGACGGCCCCCAAGGCCAACAAGCCCCAAAACAGCGCGCTGCCCCGGAGAACGCTCGTGCTGGCACCCAAGAGCCGCAACGCCAATCCGGCACTCAGGACCGGCAGTTCGCCTCGCCCGACCTCTTCCACCGTCGGGATGGCGTTGTCGACCGTTGCGCCGGCGAGGTTGTCGGCACCAAAGACGTTGACCGCCACGCGCCGCGCCAGGTCAGCCGCTTCGAGCTCGAACGGATCCCACAAGCCCGCATTGGTGAGAGGCAACAGCAGGCTCAGAATGACGAGCGCCGCAAGTGCCAAAAACGACCACTCCGCAAGAGAGAGGCGAAGCCGGCCGGTGCCCGAGGCTTGCTGGCTCTCGGTTTTTTCTGTATCCGGGGTCTCTGCTCTGGGTGTTGCTTGCTGCATGAGCCGAACGACATCAATTGGGGCGCCGCTTCAGCCGAACGCGCTGAAACGAACGAGCGTCTCGGCGGCGGACCGCGCGGACCCTAGCAGAAGGCGAAAGCCGAGCCCCACCAAATCGAAACCGCACAATAATTCCTATGCGCTGTGGCACCGTAGCGATCGTCGGCCGTACCAACGTCGGCAAGTCGACCTTTCTCAATGCTTGTTTGGGCGAGCGGATCGCGATCGTCTCTCCGTTGCCTCAGACGACGCGCGACGAGCTTCTGGGGGTCGTGCACCGGCCCACGGCACAAATCGCCTTCACCGACACCCCCGGCTTTCACCGCCCGAAAACGGAGCTGGGTCGGCGCATGAATCAAGCCGCACTCGACACGGTGCGATCGCACGAAGCCGTCGTATTCATGACGGACGTGGGACGGGTGACCTCTCGCCGGATTCGCCCGACACGCACGGGGTCGACGGAAGAGACCGACCTGCTCCACCCCGACGATCGTCGGCTGCTGAAGGTCCTGCCACCCAACGTGCCGACGGTGCTCGTCGTCAACAAGGTCGACTTGCTCAGAGACAAGAGCCGCCTGCTGCCGTTCATGGCAGCCTTCAACGAGGCGCACCCGTTCGTGGCTACGATCCCCACGAGCATGCTGAAAGCAGACGGCGTGGAGCGGGTGCTGGATGAAATCGAAGCGCACCTACCCGAAGGGAATACTCGCTTCGACGACGACGCACTGACCGACAAGCCCGCGACCTTCTTCGTCCGCGAGTACATCCGCGAACAAGTGATGCTGGTCACCCAGCGCGAGGTTCCACACGCCATCGCCGTGACGGTGGAGCGCTTCGAGGAAGGCCAGAAGCTGATCCGCATCCAGGCCACCTTGCACGTCGAGAAGACGGGCCAGCGCATCATCATCGTCGGCCGCGGCGGTGAAGGCATCAAGGGCATCGGCACCAAAGCCAGGGAACGACTCGAGGAGTTGCTGGGCAAACGCATCCACCTCGAACTCTTCGTGCGCGTCACGGAACGCTGGAAAGACATGCCGCGCCAGCTTCGAGAGTTGGGCTACGAAACTGGCGGAGGACGCGACCTGTCCAACGTACTGCCCAAGATCGCCACGCCTCGCAAGAAGGAACTCAAGAAGAAGCCCGACAAGAAAGCCGCTCGGGCGCCGAGCACCAAGAAGTCGCAAGGCAAAGCCGGCGCGCCACGAAGCAGCGCAAAGGACGGCGAGCGAACGCGGGGTGCGCGCGGGGCCGACAAAGCCCGAACCGGTGGTGGCCGAGCTGGCTCCAGCAAGCCGGCGCGGTCCAAGAAGAAGGGCGGCGGCAAACGGCCCGCCCACAAGAAGACTCCTTCAGCCCGGAGGTCGTCATGATCCCCATCGTCGCGCTCGTCGGTCGCCCCAACGTGGGCAAGAGCACCCTCTTCAATCGCCTCGCGGGCAGAAAACTGGCGATCGTACACGATCTTCCGGGGGTCACCCGCGACCGCCACTACGCCGAGGCGCATCTGCAAGGGCGCGAGTTGATGCTGGTGGACACTGGGGGCTTCGACCCCGAGGACGAAGATCCGATGCGCCAGGGCATCGCGCGTCACGTTCGCGCCGCGATCGAGGAAGCGGACGTCGTCGTTTGCGTGTTGGACGTGCTGACGCCCCCCACCGACGCGGACAGGGCGGCTGTCGAGCTCCTCCGCAAGTCTGGGAAGCCGGTCGTCTACTTGGCAAACCGCGCCGATAATCCGACGCGCGAACTCGAAGCCCATGACCTGTACCGCCTAGGGCTCGACACGCTACTCATCGGCTCGGCGCTGCACGGCAGAAACATGGCCGCATTCGAGGCGGCTTTGGTCGAGAAGCTCCCCCTGGCGGAGGTGGACGAGGATGCGGCCCCCCTCGGCGACGTTCCTCGCATCGCGTTGCTCGGCAAACCCAACGCCGGCAAGTCGTCGTTGCTCAATCGCCTCAGCGGCAGCGAGCGCTCGCTAGTCGACGACCGGCCCGGCACCACCCGCGACCCCATCGACGTCGAACTCGAATATTCCGGCAAGAACTACCTGCTCGTGGATACGGCGGGGGTCCGCCGGCGCTCCAAGGTTCGGGAGGCCGTCGAAGTGGCGAGCGTGATCCGCTCGCTGCGCACCATCGAACGCTCCGACATCATCATCTTGATGCTCGACGCGACCGAGGGCCTGACGGACCAAGACGCGCGCCTGCTGTCTCTATCGACGGACCGACGCCGGGCCATCGTCGTAGGACTGAACAAGACGGATCTGCTCGACAAGCGACAACGACAGGCGGCCCTGGAACAGGCGAAAACAGCGTTGCACTTCGCGCCCTGGGTGCCCGTGGTGGAGCTGAGCGCCAAGACGGGCCGCGGTTTGCCGCAACTCATGAAGCACGTCGACAAGGCGTTCGCCGAGTTCACTCGTCGCATCAAGACCTCGGACCTGAACCGTTTCTTCGCCGAAGTGCTGGAGCGCCACCCGCCGCCAACCCGCGGCGGCAAGGCACCGCGGTTGATGTACGTCACGCAAGCAGAAACGCGGCCCCCGGTGTTCGTGGCGATGTGCAGCCACGCCGATTCGCTGGCGGACAGCTACCGCCGCTTCGTCGCCAACCAACTGCGAGAAGCCTTTGGCTTCGAGTCGATCCCGTTGGCGGTGCGTTTTCGCTCACGACGCCGCCGCGAACGCCCCCAAACGGACTGACGCCCGGGCATCCTCAGCCGACTCGCTCGAAACCGTCGGTCAGCTCGGCCAGCTGCTCCAAGTTCGAAACGCCGCCCTCGATGTCCGGCAAGGTCCAACGCCGGCATTGCGACAGATCCGGGTCGCGCCCAAGAGCGTTCACCCGGCACATTTCGGCACTGGCCAGCGCTTGCTCCTCCATCACCGCCACTCGCACGTGCTCGAGCACTGGCCCTCGCAACGAGCCCGCGAGCTGCTGCAATCCGTCGTCGACCTCGGAGAGCGCTGGGTGAGTGCGGTTGAGCACCAGCGCATTGGGTCGCATCTGTCGCTCCCGCAGCGCAGCGGCGAAGAACAGTGCATCTTCAATCGCACCGGCCACCGGGCGTGCCACCAGTACGAAGCCGAAGCTCGGCTCGCGAAACGCCTCGGAGACGCGCGTGGCTCGCTGTGAAAAGCCGCCGAAGATCGCGCTCAGGTCGACGAGCAGGGTCGCGATCTGTTCCAGCGTGCCGGCACCGGTGAGCTTGCCCAAACCCCGGATCACGCTGGCAACACCTTTGCTCACCCAATCGACGGAGAAACGCCGAGAGCCATCCACGGCGCGCACGATGGCCTGCAACACGGGGCCGCCGATGGCATCGTTGAGGCGTTCCGGCGCTCGCAAGAAGTCGAGCGCATGACGCGTCGGCGGAGTGTCCAGGACGAGCAGGTCGTATTGCTCGAGCTCCAAGGAGGAGAGCACTTTCTCCATCGCCATGTACTCGTTCGTGCCTGCGAGATAGTCCGACAGATAACGGTAGAGCGGATGGGACAGGATCGCTTGCCGCTGGTCGGCGTCGGGAGCCATGCGCTCGACCAGCTCGGTGAGCGTGCGTTGCGCGTCGAGCACGGCCACGCTCAGCTCTCCAGCTTCGACCCCCAAACGCTGCAGTTTCTCCGAGCTGATGACTTGATGCGCGGATTCGCGGCGGTCGACTCCCAAGCTGTCCGCCAGGCGCCCGGCGGGATCGATGGTCAGAGCCAAAACGCGCTTGCCCCGTCGCGCGGCTGCCACGCTCAACGCTGCAGCAACGCTGGTCTTTCCCACCCCACCGCAGCCGACGCACACGAGCACGCGACGGTCGAGCAGAGCCTGTAGAGAGTCGGTATCGGTCATCGAGTCCAAAGCCAGAAACCATATAGTCCGGAGAACGGCGAAGTCGAAATCCGGTCGGCGCCACGGGCCTAGCACGGACGGAAACTTGCCCGCTCGTGCTTCCGCCAGGCACAGCGCAGTTCATGACGCCGGAGACTCGCCCCGACCGACCCACCGCAGATCCGCTGGTACGGTTGCGCCAAGTGTTGGAGACGTTCCGGCGCGCAGGCAGCTACGAGACCCTCGCGCTGGCCGACGACCACGGCCTGCTCATCGCAGGAGCTGGGCACTTTGCGCGCTGCGAAGAGCTGGCGGCGCTCAGCGCTCACACGCCCAGCTCGCGAAGCGCCGCGCGCTTCGAGTTGTTGGGGTCGCCGGTCTTGCTGTGCGCAGCCAGTAGCGGCGCCAGCGAAGGACTGGACCCAATCCAAGCCGAATCGTTGCTTCGCAAATGCGCCCGAGCGTTGGGCGCTCGGCGAGACGCCGTCTCGACCACGCAATAGGTCCGTGCGCCGATGTCGCCACGCGCTCGAAGCCACGTCGGGTGAAAGCGGCGACAGGGCGTTGTAGGCTCTGGGCCGTGAGCGGCTACCTCGACCTGCATTGCCACTGCGTCGCTGCCATCGACGACGGAGTGCGCTCTTCCGAGGAGAGTCGCGAATTGCTGTCAGCCCTGGCGAAGCTCGGCTTCGACGAGGTTGTGGCGACCCCCCACATGCGACCCGGCATGTTCGACAACGACCGGTCGAGCCTGCGTCGAGCTTTCGCGGAGACTGCCGCCGCGCTCGGCAGTCACAGGGAGACGGACGACTCCGAATGGTGGGTGCCCGATGACGCGGAGCTGCCGCGGCTGGCGCTCAGCGCCGAGCACTACTTCGACGACGTGGTCTACCAGCGGGTGTTGCAGGGCGAGGCTCTACCCTATCCAGGGGGGCGGGCGGTGTTACTCGAGTTCTGGGAAACCGAGTTTCCCGCCAGTATCGACCGGCTGCTGGCGCGACTGCGACGCGAGGGCCTAGTACCCGTCATCGCTCACCCGGAGCGCTACCGCGCCATCTGGCACTCTCCGGAGACCCTCGAACGGCTGCTGGACGTCGGGGCGGCCGCGCTGCTAGACACCGCAGCCCTCGTGGGAAAATACGGCAAGAAGGCCAAGCGTTGCGCTGAAGAGCTCCTCGCGGCGGGCTACTACCAGGCCGCGTGCAGCGACTGTCACCGCCCGGCAGACGTCGAAGAGATAGAGCGGGGCATCGCCCGAATCCGTCGGCTGCAAGGGCCCAGCGCGGTGACGGCGCTGTTCGTCGACGGGCCCCGCCAGCTGCTCAGAGGACTGACAACGGCGTGAATTGGCTGACGCGACATCGCTACAAACTCCTCGTTTCCGTGGCGCTGGCTTGCGTCTTCGTGTGGCTGATGCGAGTCGGTGACTTGCCGATCCTGCCGTCCACCGAAGCCCTGGCCGGCTTCGACTGGAGCAGCCTACTGGCCTACAACCTGATCTGGTCGTTGGTGCACGTGTTGCGCGCGTGGCGGTGGAAGTACCTGTTGTCACCCATCGCCGAAGTGCCGATGCGCAAGCTCTTGCTGACGTCGTTCATCGGCTTCGCCGCGATCGTCATCTTGCCGATGCGGGCTGGCGAGATCGTACGTCCAGCCCTCGTACGTGAAGAAGGTAAACTCTCCGGATGGAGTGCGACCGGCACCGTGGGAGCAGAGCGCATCATCGACGGTCTGATCCTCTCGCTGATGTTGCTGTTCGGCCTACTTGCTTCCACCCCGCTCGACCCCCTGCCCGAGCGCATCGGAAACCTGCCGATCTCGCCACGGTTGGTGCCTCAGGCAGCGTACTTCGCGCTGCTTCTCTTTGCCTGCGCATTCGTCACGATGGGGTTTTTCTACTTTGCCCGCGAGTGGACGCGAGGCTGGGTGGAGCGCCTGGTCGGACTGGTCTCCGCGCGCCTCGCGAGTTGGCTCGCTGAGCGCATCGAGCGGGTGACGGCCGGTCTCAGCTTTCTGCCGAGCGCCCGCCACACGGTACCGTTCATCTTGGCGACCACCATTTATTGGTTGTTGAACGCCGCGGCCGCTCAGTGGCTCGGTCGAGGATGTGGGCTGTCACAGATGAACTTCGCGCAAGCCTGCGTGCTCACCGGGGTGTTGGCGCTCGGCATCATGGTGCCCAACGCACCGGGGTTCTTCGGCGCCTTCCAGTTCTCCGCCTACGCCGCGCTCTCCTTGTTCTTCGTGGAGCAGCAGCTGTTTTCCGACGGAAGCTTGATGGTGTTCTTTCTTTTCGTCTCCCAGAACGCCATCATGATCGCTTTCGCTCTGGTAGCGGCGGCCATGATGCACACCAGTATGAGCGCCGCTCTGGACACCGACGAGCGCTCGCTGGAGGAGGGCGCTGCCAATGGGGATGGGGCGACAAACTTGTCCGAGTCTCGCCACATTCGCTAGCGCTGGGACATGGCGACAGACCGGCGTCGACTCGTGTTCCCCTCGCGTTCCATCGATAGACGCAGCGTGATCGCCGGCCTCATGACCGTCGCCTTGGGGTCCGTCCACTCCGAGGCATGGGCTGGTGCCAGCATCGAGCTACGCTACACGCGTCTACAGGTGTACAGCGGGGCGCTGCGCTACCTGCGCATCGACCTGGGGTACGAAATCACTGAGAAGGACGCGGACGCCGCCTACTTGCTTTTCAAGTACCGGACCCGCGAACGAGAGAGCGACACCTTCGGTGCCTTCGAGATCATCGAGACGAAAGAGGGCGTCCGGCTGGCGGTGAAGTTGCCTCAGATGCCCAGCTACCACGAGAACGTGCTGCGTGATGGCCTGGTGCGCAAGCTGCGGGAGGATTACGGCGAGGAGTCTCCCAAGCCCCCGCGACGAAAGAAGGGCGCGCCCAAAAAGGACGACGACGATGAGGACGCGCCGACGGAGCAACCCATCCCTCCGACCGAGGGGAAATCGCCCGTGGAGCGGCTGCCGCAAACACCCCCAGGCCACTAGCCTGGAGGCGACCGGGCTCCATCGAGCCTCAGGTGATTCAGCAAAGACCCCACCGACCTCCCCCAAATTGCTCGGAAAAGACGTTTCAGCCACGAGCGCAAAACGGCAGGCAGAGGCGAAACGGGTGGGTTCGTGGCCCAGGGCATCGGCACGCGGTACGATCGGGCAAATCCGTCGTCCCATCTCTTTGTGGGGAGCGGTGGCGGAACTGTTGGGGGAACGATAAACAGTACCCAGCCCCTGCACCATGGCCCCCGAAAGCAAACTCCCCCCGACGATCGGCCGCTACAACGTGGTTCGGGAGTTGGGCAAGGGCGCGATGGGCCGTGTCCTGCTCGCCCACGATCCGATTTTGGATCGGGACGTTGCCATCAAGCACCTTCGCAGTGACCTCCCCATCGCCCCGGACCAACGAGACCAACTGCTGGAACGCATGCGCCAAGAGGCACGCGCGTCGGCACGGGTGAGTCACGCCCATCTCGTCGCCTTGCACGACATGGGTGAACACCCGCAATTGGGAGTCTATCTCGTCTTCGAGTACGTCGAAGGCCCCACCCTGAAACAGAAGCTGGAACGCGGTCCGATGGGGGCAGAAATCGTTGCGACCATCGCACGTGAGGTAGGTGCGGGCTTGCGGCTACTGCACGACGCAGGCGTCATCCATCGAGACGTCAAACCCGACAACGTCATCCTGTCCAAGACCGGTGCCAAGCTGACGGATTTCGGTATCGCCCGCGTGCCGGACTCCACCTTGACGGGCGCGGGCAACGTTCTGGGCACGCCGGCCTACAGCGCCCCTGAAGCCATTCGCAATGGCAAGTTCTCGGCTCAAAGTGACCAGTTCTCTTTGGCGACCACACTGTACGAGGCCCTCAGCGGACGGCGTGCGTTTCCCGGCGACGACGCCGTATTCGTCGCAACTCAAATCGCGAACGACGAGCCGCCGCAAATAGCAGCAGTGTGCGGGGTCCCGCTGGCAGTTGATACCGTCCTCGCCAGAGCTCTCGCAAAACACCCGCAATCGCGCTTCGAAGACTGCGAAACCTTCGGGCACGCGCTAGCCGATGCGCTGATCCCGGAGACTCGACCGACGATGCCGACGCTCCCCGACACCGTTCACTCACTACCCACCCTTCGACCGAACCGCTCGCGGTTGACTCCGGTGGTCGCAGCGCTGGCCCTGGGTGCGGGAGGCATGTGGCTGACCAACCGCGTGCTCGTCGATGACACACCGCCTCAGGTCACGGTGGTGCAGCAATTGCCGCCGGCTGCGTCCGCCTTCGAGGAAGAGGACATTCCTCCCGTGGCCTGGCTGGCGGAGGGCCCGCGTCGTACCCCGGCTGCTCACCAGGGCACCGCCGCAGGCTCGAACGAAAACGACGCCAGTGAGGAGAGCGCAGCTCAGCCCGGCAGCAAGAAGCCCGCCCCATCCGAAGATCCCTCGACCGATAGCGCCGACGAGGAGCAGTGAGTCGCCGCCGCGGGGCATGGTTCGGCGCCGCGCTGGGCCTGGTCTCGGCGAGTGCCCTGGTTCCGACCCCCGCGCGCACGCAGAACCTACCGTCTGCTGCAACGACACCTCACCACGGCGCTTCCTTCGACGTGCTGAATCTGCACAACCCATTGCCAACTCGGGTGTTCTTCCCCGCCAGCACGTTCAAGATGGGCTCGAGTCACGAAGAGATGCTGTCCGCACACAACGAATGCATCTTGGAGGTTCTGGGGCACACCTGCAACGCCAAGCATTTCCAAAACGAAGGTCCCGTACGAAAGGTCAAGGTCTCGGGTTATCAACTCGACCGCTACGAAGTGACGGTCGAGCAGTACCAACGCTGCGTGCGAGCTCAGCGCTGCAGCCCGGTGCCCTACTACAAGGGCGCACAGCGTTTTCGGCAGCCCCACTTTCCGGTGGCCCTGGTCAGTTGGGACGATGCGAGGGACTTCTGCGCGTTCGTCGATGCCCGCCTGCCGACCGAAGCGGAGTGGGAACGAGCCGCAAGGGGTGTCGCCGGCAGACGCTACCCCTGGGGGGACCACTACAACCCGCGTGTGAGCAACCACGGCCGCCTCGCTCACAATCCGACGGACGACACTGATGGCTACGCGGAGCTCGCACCGGTGGGCTCCTATCCTGCGGGTGCCACTCCTGAGCTGGTCTTCGACCTGGCTGGCAACGTCGAGGAGTGGACTCTCGACCGATACGAGGAGGAGTACGACCCGAAAGACGTCAACGACCCACACGGCGCGTCGCCGACTTCCGGCGATACCGAGCGAAGCGTACGGGGAGGACACTACATGAGCCCACGGGTCAGCCTGCGTGGCGCGGCTCGCAGCTACGCGATGCCCGCTGAACGACACGCCGGCCGCGGTTTCCGCTGTGCTCGCCCGCTGCCCGAGCCCGCGGTTCAGCATTGAGTCGCGCACGCCGAGCAACTTCACTACATTAGCTTGGTGCTCGTGATGCCCATCACGTCGGCGACGCGTTTCGTGCTCGTACGCCCTCACTACCCCGAAAACGTCGGCGCAGCGGCCCGTGCCATCAAGACGATGGGCATCACGCAACTCGACCTCGTCAAGCCCGGACGTTTAGCTCAGCCCGAACACGAGATGGCGTTCAAGATGGCCGTGCGTGCTTGGGACGTACTCGAGCAGGCGCGAGTCACCCCCACGCTCAGCGAATCGTTGAGAGACGTGGACATCGTGTACGCGACGACGGCACGTCGGGGTCAGCGGGGTTTGATGACGGCCCGCGAAGCGGCCACTCACGCACTTCGTCACGCCAATTCGGGCAAGCGCCTCGCCGTGGTCTTCGGCAACGAGAAAACCGGTCTGGACAACGACGACCTGTCGCTGTGCCCCTTTCGAGTGCGGATCCCGATGGCCGCCGATCAACCGTCCATCAATCTCGCCCAAAGCTGCCAGGTGATGGCGTACGAGTGGTTCTTGGCGGGGCTCGACGCTCGGCGCCAGGACCCGACCACCGCGCGAGGGGTGGAGTGAGCACCCGCTGCGCTCGAGCCGTCGTCTTCTCGCTCATCGCGCTGGCAGCTGCTTGCGCTCCATCGCTGCCCGCTGCCTATGTGCAGAACAGCGAGGCCGCGCGTCACGCGTACTCTCAGGGCCAATATCGAAAAGCCGCGGGGCATTGGCAAACCGCTCGGCGCTACGCTCCCAACCAACGCTATCGCGACGAGGCGGCCTACCGCCAGGCCATGAGCCTCGAACGCGCCGGTGAGCCTGCGCGCGCCCAAGCGCTGCTCGATGAGCTCGCCCGAGGTCAAGCCGGCGCGCGTCGTGCCCGTGCTCGCTTCGACGCGGCCTACCTGAGTATCGAAAGCGGCAACTCGGAAGAGGGCTTGCGCCGGCTGGAGGCCGCTCTGCTTGCGCACCCCAACTCGGGGCCGGCGCTGCGGGCCTTGAAAACCTTGCTCGACCACGCCCGAGAAACGGGCGGGGATGCCGCCGAGCAACGGCTGCTCACGAAGCTATCACCGAAGCTGCAAAACACAGAAGTGCACCAACTGCTGCTCTATTCCCGCGCAAAGCTCGTTCAGCGGACGCAGCCCACCGACGCGGCCATCGGCGCCTACAGCACGGTGATCGACAGCTACCCCTACCCCCACGGGCTGTACTGGGATGACGCAATTCTGATCCGCGCCCAGTTGCTCGTCAAACGAGGACGGGCCAAGGAAGCCGTCGCGTCACTGCGCGAGATGCTCGGCCATCGTGAGGCCTCCGACTTCGTCGGCAGTTACGAGCGCCACTACAGTCAGGCGCACTATCTCTTGGCTCGCATCACCCGCGAGCAATTGCACGACCTGGCAAGCGCCCGGAACGAGTTTCGGAAAGTCGCTCGCAACTACCCGACGAGCTTGGTGCGCGACGACGCCCTGTGGCAGGCGATGCTTTGCTCGAAGCAGCTAGGAGAGCCCACAGAGGTTTGCAACGACGCCCGTCGCTTGTTGCACGAGTTTCCCGAATCGCGGTTCTCGGGCTGTGTGCATCGAGTCTGCGCGGAGGCGGCAGCGAGCGGCGAGTGTCGTGACTACGTGATGCAGTCGTGGCTCGACACCGCCGACGCGACACCCCCTCGCTAGCGCGTGGGCACGCTCAATCGTCGTCTTCGAGCAACGGGTCGTCGAAGTCGGCAGGCTCTTCGTCCTCCTCCTCCTCGTCCTCGTCGTCCTCTTCCTCGTCGTCGTCGTCGTCGGGATCTTTGGCTTCGAACTTGAGGTCCAGACCCAATTCGGACAGCTGCGTCTCTAGCAACTCGAAGAGCTCGTCGGGATCGTCACCGCTCCACTCGTCCAACACGTCTGTCAGGTGCTCGTAGAAGTCCGCGCTGTCGAGACGCCGTTCGATCTCCTCCACCTGGTCTTCGCCGAACGCCTCCAGGATCTCTTCGCGCAAGGGGTCGAGATCCCCTTCCTCGATGGCCTCTTGTGCGGCCACCCGTACCTGTCGCGTTGCGCGGCGGTCGAGGTATATTTCCATGTCGCTGCGTTTCTCCTGAGGAAATCCTGGGTGCGCTTACACAATGGCTCGTCCATGCGTCAAGGGCACAGCCCCCACAATCGGATGTAGGAGTCATATGCGACTCGGACGACCGGCGGGACTGTTTCTGAGCTCCTGTCCTTTGGCTTTGTGAGTGCTAACCCGGTTTAATCTTTTGGGGCGAGGGCCGTAACGCCATCCCTGGCCTCGGAACGGACGAGCCAAAACGTGATCTGTGACCGCTGCGGTGGGGAGAACCCCGATGACGTTTCCTTCTGCAGGCGATGCGGCCATCAGATTGGGCCTGGTGCTGCTCCCACGCCGCCCCCGTTGACGTCGCACAGCCCCAAGCGGCCAGCGATCAGCTGCCCCCGCTGCGGCAGCCCCAACGCGCCACACCTACGCTACTGCGGCACCTGCGGAACCACCTTGCCCAAAGCCGACACGCCCACCAATCCAGAAGGCGGACGCGCTGAAGTGTGGGGCCAGGCCTCTCCGGGGCAACACGGACCAGCGTCGCACGTGGCGCCAGGCAACCACGTCGCTTCGCCGGGCCCTGCGGCTCGTGAACCAGCTGCTCGACACTGCCACGCGTGTGGCTCCCAGGTAGTTCAAGGTGCGATGTTTTGTCAGGCGTGCGGTGTCGATCAGCGCGGAGCCGTAGCTCCGGCGCCAGCGGCGCCCGCTGCCCCGGCCTCGACGCGGAGCCCAATCGCCGGCGCGCCCAACGCCAAGCTCGTCGTGATCGCTCAGGACGGTACGCCCGGACGCGAGTACCCGATCCTGGGCGGACGGGTCGACGTGGGTCGTGAACACGGCGAGGTACTGCTCACCGAGGACACTTATGCATGTCCGCGCCACGCCAGAATCACCTGGAAAAACGGAGAGTTCCATGTCATGGACTTGGGGTCGGTCAACGGCGTCTATGCGCGCTTGACCACGCCGGAACGGCTCGTTCACGGCGACATGATTCTGGTCGGTTTGGAAGTTTTTCGATTCGAAGTGGTCAACCCCAACGAGACAGCCCGAGAGCCCGCATTCGAACGCGGCACCCGTCTTTTTGGCTCGCCCGCGTTACCGCGGTATGCACGACTGGTGCAGCGAACCGGTGAAGGGGTATCGACCAACGTCTTCTATCTTTCGAAGAACCAATCCACCATTGGGCGAGAGACGGGCGACTTCGTGTTTAGCGACGACGCGTTCATGAGCCGGCAACACGCAACATTCACCCGTCAACAGGACGGGACTTTTCTGCTAACGGATCTCGGGTCGTCCAACGGTACGTTCATCGCCATTCGCGACGAACGGCTTCTGCCGGACGGGGGGCACGTGCGGATCGGACAGCATCTCTTTCGATTGAAGGTCGACGGCTAAATCTGCAAGCGGAACCGGGCGATAACCTGACATGAGTGAAGACGACAAGCCGTCCACAGGCCACAGGGGGCCGATTCAGCTCAAACTGTTCGGGCGAACCGACGTCGGTCAGATCCGGGAACACAACGAGGACAACTTCCTCATTGCGGATCTGACGACGCGTAGTCGGAGCCTGAAGAAGGAGGATCGCGAGCCCGTCGTCGGCACGTGCGGCAACCTATTTGCCGTCTGTGACGGCATGGGCGGAGCGGCTGCTGGCGAAGTCGCGAGCCAAATGGCTGTCGACCTCATCTACGAATTGATGGCAACCGGTGAGGCGATTGCCACCCGCGACGATCTGGCGCGCAACATGGTCAAGGCAGTCGAAGAGGCCGGCCTGCGCATCTACGAAGAAGCCCGAGCTGATCGAACGCGCCGCGGCATGGGCACCACCTCCACCGTCGCGGCGTTGGTGGACGACCGCCTGTTCCTCGCTCAGGTCGGCGACAGCCGCGCCTACGTCTTGCGCGGCGACCAGTTCGTGCAGGTCACGCGCGACCAAAGCCTGGTCAATCAACTGATCGAAGCGGGTCAGCTCACCGAAGAAGAAGCAGAAACCTTCGAGCACAACAACATCATCCTGCAAGCCCTCGGCACTTCGGAGACGGTGCAGGTCGACCTCACCTACGTCGATCTCAAGGCCGGCGACGTCCTGCTCATGTGCTCTGATGGCCTTTCGGGCATGATTCGTGACTCCGAGCTCAAGGAAGTGTTGGAGGCGGTCGCCGAACCCATCGATGCGTGCCGGGAACTCACGGAGCGGGCGAACGCCGCCGGTGGTCACGACAACATCACCGTGCTGGTGGTGAAGTTCTCCGGTGACGGGCTGACCGCACCACGCGCCGAGGACCAGGCCTTGGTGTTCCAGCGCTACTCACTACCCAGTGAGAACATGTTGGCGTCGACCAGCCGCCACACGCGCAACTCGGGCGTGGACATTCAGGGCCCGGTGAGCGAGGAGGCCAAGAACGAGACGCGCGAGCTGCGCGTGAGCCACACGATGGTCGGTCAGGCCATTCCGATGCCCGACTCCGCGGAAGTTCCTGCTCAAACCGACAATCGGCCCGACGCTGACGACCCGGTGGACATCCCGACGACGGGCTTGGCACCCCAGGTCGTGGGCGCCATCGTGGTGCTGTCGCTGTTGGTGGTCGCCGCGGTGGGGTTGTTCCTTCTGCGCTAGGCGGCGGCAGCCGAGCCCAAGATGCGAGAAGCCCTGCGTCGCCTGCTGTGGTTAGCCCCCACGCTGGTTGGCGTCACGCTGATCGCGTTCTGGGCGATCTCGAGAGCCCTGACGCCCATCGGGGGCGGCGCAGAGCTGCCGTTGTTCGTAAACCCCAAACCCATCGGCGTCGGTGATCTTTCGTGGCACGCCGCCGAGCGTGTTGCCGCCGGCAACGAACACGCCGAAGCGGCCGCCAACACACTGGTTCGTCTCGGCGGCGCCGCGTTGCCGCACGTACTTCCCCGCCTCGACTCTCTGTCGCCCGAAGGCCGACAACGAGTCGCCAGAGCGTTGGCCCCGCTGGCTGCCCGCATGGACACGGCCGTCGAGCAAACCTTGCGCCGCGACGATTCTGCGGCGGAGTTTTGGTCGCGATTCTGGGAAGAGAACTTCGTCGATTTCAACGAGGTCATCGTGCGCCGCGTGGTGTCACGCTACGCGCAGCGCGCGTCGGATCTGCGAGAACGCGACTTGAGACGTCTCGACACTTTCGCGTTGGACGAGCTCATCACGCAAATGGATCAGGAAGAGCGTGCTGGCAACCTGGAACGCCTACGTCGCCTGACGGTCGCAGCTGCCCACGTCGCTGAGAACGATTGGGTGTTGCCTCCTGACGGCACACAAGAGGCCGCCAGCGAGCTCAACTCGAGGTGGCAGAGTTGGTGGGTCCACGAACGACGCAACTTCGTGAACCTGACGGGTGTCGAACGCCTGTTGTCTCCGTTGCTCCAGACGCGCTATGCGACCTGGGTCAGGGAGACCGTGCGTTCGGAATTCGGAGTATTGGCCTCGGGTCAACCGGCACTTCGCGCGCTCCGGCAACGCGCGCCCATCACGTTGACCTTGCTTCTCGCCGGTTTGTTCGGAGGAACGCTGCTGGGCATGTTGTCCGGAGCACTGACGGGCCTGCTGCGGCAACGGACCGCACGACTGTTGGAGGGGGCCTTCAGCCTGGTATTGCTAGCGCTGCCCGCCGGCTTTCTGATAACCCTGGGCCGGCCCCAGAGCGTTGCGACGAAGCTCGCGCTCGCAGCGACGTTGATGTTGCTGCTGGGCGCGCTGTTGGTGTCGCGCTATCAGCGGGGAGCAACGGCGCGCCTGCTGAACCAGCGCTGGGTCGCGAACTACGCCGCGCTGGGCGCGTCCGGCGTGCGCCGAGTGCTCTACACGTTGCGTCCTTCGAGCAACATCGCCCTGAGCACGATGGCGCCCCACACTTCCACGTTGCTCAGCGCTGCCTTCGTACTCGAGTACGCGCTGGATCTGAACGGCATCGGCCCGACGACGATTGCCGCATTGGCCCAACGGGAGTTGTCCTGGGTGATGCTAGTCGCGGTCACCACCGCCGGCTTCGTGAGTGTGGTCCAGGTCGGCAGTGATCTGCTGTTGGGTCGATTGGGCGGAGGGGGCCGCACGGCAGTGCGAGAGTCGAGTGATGACTGAGTCTCAGGTGGAGTTCGACCGTGAGTGACGCCCTGCGCATGACGCTCCGTCATTTCGGACGCAGCCTGTCGTTCCGACACTGGGAGCGAACCGCCGGCGCGCTCGTGCTCGCCGGGTGGCTGGCAACGGCGTTGTCCGCAACTTGGCTGGCACCGAGCGTTGGGCTGGGAATGGCTCAATGGCTGTTGGCTACGCGGGTCGTGCTGTTGCAGGTGGTCAGCGTCGTGCTGTTGTCGCTGCCGGTGGGTGCCCTTCTGGGAGTCACGTCGGCGCTCGGACCAAAACCGCTCGACAGCGCATTGATGCGGGCGGTCGAGCTCGCAGGTGCTCTGCCGGGGTTGATCATCGTGGGGTTGTGGCGAGTCGGTAGTGACTCGCCCACGATGCCCGGCTTCATTGCCATCGTGAGCGTGCTCAAGGCCATCGAGGTGGCACGCTTGGTCTCCGAACACACGACTGCTGAGAGGCAGCGCGAGCACGTCGCAGCGGCGCGCGCCTTGGGGACGCGACCAGGGCGCATCTTCAGAGTCCACGTCCTGCCCCGCCTCTACCCACCGCTGGTGATCGAAGCTGGGACGATAGCCGCGTACACCGTGGGCCTGGAGGCGGCGGCCAGCTTCATCAACCTCGGGCCTCGTAACGTGACCACTTGGGGCAGTCTCCTCGGACAAGCGGCCCGCGGGGGTGACATTCCGGACAGCCTGGTCTGGGCCTGCCTGTTCAGCCTCACGGCGACGACGCTCGCCTTGCACGCGCTCGCGAGCCGTCCCAGGCCCGTCCCTTCCAACAACAAGGCTTTTCAGCCGAGCAAGAGTGACTAAGCTCAGCCCATGGCCGCCCTACAGCAAATCACCGAGCACAACTTCGAAGCCGAAATTCTCCGCAGCGAGCTTCCCGTCTTGATCGAGTTTGGCGCGGAGTGGTGTGGCCCGTGCAAAACGGTCGCGCCCGAGCTCGAGGCATTGAGCCGCGAGCTCCAAGGCAAGGCCAAGATCGTGACGGTGGACATCGACAAGAGCCCGCTGTTGGCCCGAGAGTTCGGAGTGCAATCCGTCCCGGCGTTCGTCGTCTTCCATCAGGGCCGCCCGGTGGGAGGACAGGTCGGGGCGATGGGGCGCAAACAGCTTCGGGCGATGTTGGAGCCGGTGCTACCGCGCGCAGCAGGAGCGCTGACACCCGAAGAGGTCGCACAACTCGCCCAACGGGACCAGATCACCTTGGTCGACACCCGGGACGCTGACGTCTACGGTCGAGCGCACATCCAGGGCGCGCAGAACTTCCCCCTGAACGAGATCGAGGGGCGCCTGGCTGAACTTCACATGCTACCGAATCCGCCCGTGCTCTACTGCCGTGCGGGTGACAAGACCAAGGAACTCGCCTCCAAACTCGCGGCAGGAGGAACCCCGGTTTCTTTCCTCGAGGGCGGCGTGCTCAACTGGGAAGCGTCTGGTTTCGAGCTGATACGCCCCGACTGACGATGGTGCCACATTCACCTACCGGCCGCGCCTGCGGCCCCAGCGTCGGGACAGCGGACGCGGCACTCCTCGCTGAACCTTGAAAACCCCGCCGACGTACGCCAGAACCACGAGCGCGGGGCTCGACGCCTTGCGCATGACCACCGGTTCGCCGCTCTTGGCGACCGCGCATCCTTCGTGAGTACGCAAATGATTCGAACCCATTCGAAAGCTTCTCTGATTGCCATCGCAGCCCTTGCCGGCAGCCTACTCGCCTGCAGCAAAGAACGAGAGACGCCCGACGAGTCAGCGGCAACCGCTAGCACAAGCCCGGCAGTGGCCACGGCGTTCGCCCTGAGCTTCTCCCCAACCGACGCAGAGAAGACGCGTGCGGAGGAGCTCGCCAAGACCGTCAACCGACAGCGCCACGTGCTCGAAGGAACGAAAGACGCAAAAGCGGACCTCAAGCCTCTGCTGTGGTTGGCGGCAACCAGCCCAGACGAGAACGTTCAGGCTGCGACACTCAAGACACTGAGCAAGGACATCAACGCGTCGACGGAGCTTCAGGCGGACCTCGCGGCGGCAGCGAAACAGTACGTCGCCAGTTCGGACAAAGAGGTCGCAACTCAGGCGCTGCAGTTGACGTCCAGGCTGATCACGGGCCCGGAGGGTCAGAGTCTGCTCAACGCCATGATCGCGTTCGCCCACGAACTGAACTTCGCCTCCGGCCCCGGACGTCACGAGCTGTTGCTCGCGCTCGGGCCGCTGGGTGCGGAGCAACCCGCTCTCAAGCAGCTGCTGCTGGAATCCCTCGATGACTCCAGTCCCGGGCCGATCGTGGAGGCGCTCGAGCAGCTTCGACCCCGAACGGGCAGGGCCGTGGCCAACCCCGAGTTGGCGAAGAAGGTACTGCCTTTGATGAGGCACCTGGAGCCCGCGGTGCGGGGCGAGGCAGCAGCGACGTTGGGCAAGACCGCGCGCGGCGTCGACGAAGCCATTCCAGAACTGCTGGGAGCCCTCGAGGACACGAGCCCCTTCGTGCGTTCTCGCGCCGCCTGGGCGCTCGCGGATCTGCGCTACAAGCCTGCGGTGCACGCCCTGGTCGGCTTGACGACAGACAACTCGAAGGACTTGCTCAACGTCTCCTACCCAACGCTGTCCGGTAGCAAGCGGCGACGCGTGCTCTCGGGCGCGACGCGCTGGCCCCACGTCTCGCACGTGGCGCAGCTGGCGTTGTTCGAACTCGGAAGACCCACGCTGAAACTCATCGAAGTGGCGCCCATCGACGTCGACGGCAGCTTGAAGAAGAACGCCCTGACCGTGAAGAAGTGGTACGCCGCCAACAAGAGCCAATTCGACGCACCGGTAGCCGCAGCGCCACCGGTTGTCCCCCCGGAGGCAGCGGCCGAGGAAACTGCCAGCACGGGACGGCAGCCCAAAGACGCAGTGTCGACCAAAGCAGTGTCGACCAAAGCAGCGTCGACCAACGCGGCAAAGACGACTCTGCCGGCAAAGGCCCCGGCGAAGCCCTGACTCACCAGGGCCGGACTCAGGCGTCGTGACCCAGGCCTGCGTCCTCGTCCCGCGGCCTCACTGCGCCTGACGCGCGCCATCGGCTCGTTCGCGACCGGCACGAGCGCGCCTGCGACGGCCACTGCCGCACTGTCCCGCTCAGCAGAGCTGAAGCGCTGGCCGCTCACTTTCACGCGTTGGCCGCTCGCCATTTCCGCGACGCTGGGTGTTCGCTCCTCCTCGTTTCGGTCTTTGGCCGTTGAGCTCACGCTTGGCCCGTCGAGCGCTCTGCGAACACTCGCTCCGTCAACAACGCATGTGGAGCGTCGCACTACGGCAGCCGTGGACTCGTTGACTCTCTCGAGTCGACCGCCCTCCGACTCCCTCGAGCCCGACTACGACGGCCGCTGACTCACTTGGGCCTGGGCACGACGCCCCTTGATTCTCTCCGTCGCGGGCGCAATCACCGCACTGCTTCGCCGCCCTCGACGCGAGGACTCAGGACTCGCCAAGACGCAAGCACGGCGCCGCCCCGCACCCACTGGACCTTCGTCGGAGCGCTCCGCTCCCCATGCCTTCGCCGCATGCGTCTGTCGACATCGCCCGCACGCCGGGCCGTCGCTTCTGGCCGCCGCTGGGAACCCTTCAGCGTCGTGCTTCGATTGCCATTCGCCTCCGGGCGACCCGTTCCACGAAGATAACGCTTCTCGCGCACCCCAACGAAAAAAGCCCCCGCGGCGAACCGCGGAGGCTTTCTTCATTCGACAGAACTTACGTTCTCTGCGTGGTTCACAGTCAGCCGAGGCGAGCCCCGGCCGACTGCTCACCTACCGATTCATGGCATCGGGAATTCGCAGAAGAACGGCAGCGTGGTGTTGACGCTGTCTGCCAACGAACCAGGCACCGTGGCGCTCGGGTTGCTGGCAAGCCAGTCCTCCATACCGTTGATGTCGTCAGGCTGACCCGTCGCGAACAGGCTGGAAGCAACGGCGGTACCGTCACTCCACTCCCAACGACCAGGCTCGGACGCCACGGGCGGCGTCTCGCGGTACGTGTCCATGCCGCCGACCCAGAAGAAACCACCAGTGATGGAGGCCTCGACGCCACCGAGGATGGCGCGCTCTTCCGAGTTGGTGAGGATCACCAGACGTGCACCCAGACCATAGGCCTCGCAGTGCTCTTCCGCCGTGGTGATGTAGTCCCCGATGTCCGGGTTGGCCGGATCTTCACGCGTCAACAGCAGCGGCGAGTACGTGTTGTTCTCCAACGCACCACTGCCAATGGCCTCGGCCGCGAAGAGACACCACTCGTCGCTCTTCCAGAGCTGCATGTACGGGCTGACTGGGCTGGCGCCGTCACAGACGATCTCACCAGCGTCACAGAATGCCGCTTCGTCCCAGTAGCCGTCGCCATCGTCTGCACCACGCGGGAACAGGAAGATGTCGACGTCCTCGTTGTCGACCAGGTTACCGTCGTCGCAGTCGTGGGGAGCCGCGGGGTTCCCTTCATCCTGCTGACCCGTGTAACGCACGCCGTCGTCGATGCGGTTCCACAGACACGCGTTGGTGCAAGCGTCGACTTCAACGTCGTTGCCGTCGTCGCACTCCTCACC
>JBNKHV010000139.1:0-3214 GCA_050290545.1 Polyangiaceae bacterium
TCGCGCCAAACGCTCGCCGTCGTGGTGGTGCACGATCATCACGTTGTCTTTCAGCGCGTCCTTTCGCGGGACGTTGGCGGTGTAGCCGTGGGCGGCTTCGAAGATCACGTGGCGCGCCGTGGACTTGATCTTGGCGCGCTCCGCGAGCTCCGTCAGCCGCACCCCTTGCCACTCCGAACCCAACAGCGACCAGCCCGTCACACAGTGCACGTCGAGGTTGGCCGTCACTTGCGGCAGCTTCAAGAGCTCCGCGAAGGTCAGCTCGAAGGGGTGCTCGACCTCGCCGTGAATCTTGAGCCGCCACTCGCTGGTCTTGGGGTTGCCGGCTTGTCCGCCCATGGGTTTGAGGCGGCTGATCACCCGCTGCCCGGGGGGCACCCGAGGCCTGCCGTCTTTGCGCGTCTCGGCGCGGGCAATGGCGGTCAGGTGGTCCGAGAAGTAGTACAGGCCCCCCAGTACCGCGATGGTCGAACCGGCCGCGGCCTGTGCCACGAACCGGCGGCGGTCCATCACGCGTCGTGCTCGTTCGTCGTCGTCGAATCCCATGTCAATCGTATGCCTGGGGACAAGACCAGGTTACCGGCAAGGGTGTCACAGCCCAGCACCCCCGTCACAGCCTAGCTACACGAGCTGCGCGAGCTGCACGCTGGGGCGGCGGCAATTGCGTCGGTTTTTCGGCCGAATCGCCCAAAGCACGCGCTTTGTGGCAAGCTCTCGGGACGTGGGTCGTCGTGCGCCCCACCCCGCACAGCCCGCGTCAGGCCACCCCATGTGTCGCTTATTCGGTTTCAGAAGCATCATCGCCAGCCAGGTCCACTCCTCCCTCATCGAGGCAGAAAACGCCCTCGGCACCCAAAGCAACAATCACCCCGATGGCTGGGGCGTCGCCTACTACGTCGACGATTGCCCCCAATTGATGCGCAGCCCGCAGCACGCCCTGGGCGATCAGCTCTTCCATCGCCTGAGCGGTGTCGTCTCCAGCGAAACGGTGCTCGCCCACGTGCGCAAAGCCACCCAGGGCGATAAGACGGTGCTCAACTGCCACCCCTTCCAGTACGGCCGCTGGGTGTTCGCCCACAACGGCGACGTCCCCAATTTCAAAGAGACCCGCAAGGCCCTGTTGGAGCACATCCCTCCTCGCTTGCGGCGCTTCATTCTGGGCGACACCGACAGCGAAACCATCTTCTACATCCTGCTCACCCAGCTCGAGCTCGTGGGGCCGCTCAATCGTCCACACGAGGTGAGTGAGCTGATGAACGCCGTCTCGCGCACGACTCAAATCGTGAGGGAGACCTGCGATCGCCCCGGCGAGAAGCCGAGCTTGCTGACGATGATCGCTACCGATGGTCATTCTTTGGTGGGGGTTCAGGGCGGAAAAGAGCTCTATGTTTCCACCCACAAGCGGCGTTGTGCCGAGCGCGACACCTGCCCCAGCCTGTCCGAGGAGTGCGAAGCGCCGAGCCAAACCGGCTTCGTCAATCACTTCATCCTCTCGAGTGAACCCCTGCAAGGCGCGAACGTGTGGGACGAACTCGCCCCCGGCGACATCGTCGCCATCGACGCCCGCATGAAGACGCGCCGTGGCCGCGTCGAGCGCACGGCCCTGCCCCTGGTCGCCGCCAGCTGACGGCCTCCACGAGCTGACGCCATGAACGAGCCGCACGACACCCGCGACGTGCCCGAGCGCGACGCGACGGGGACCCAAGCGCTACTCGCGGCGCTGAACGACGAGTACCAAACGCTCAAGGAGCTCTCCGCCGCCGCGCGTCTGAGCGAAAAGGAGCTGCCCGACTTGCTCGAAAAGCTACGCCGCTCACTCAGCCACCGCGCTCAGCGTCTCGAAAGCCTGCCGGCCCTGTGCCAGAGCTGCGGCTTCAAGTTCGACGAACGCAAGACGGCCAAGCGCCCCAGCCGCTGCCCCAAGTGCAAGAGCGAGCGCATCTCGCCGCCCCGCTTTCGTCTCTCGGGCTGAGCAGCTCTCGGGTTGAGCCGCGTCGCGACGTGCGTGCGTCGCGACGCACACGTCGTCACTCGCCGACCGGCGTCGCGACGAGCCTGTCGTCACTCGCCGACCGACGTCGCGACGAGTCCGTCGTCACTCGCCGACCCACGACGGCGTGTAATCACTCGTGCCCCGCGTCGTCACTCGCGCGGCGCGACCACCCGCTGCCCCGCCCAACATCGCTCCGTTCCAGGAGGAATGGTTGCTTGTCCTGCCCCAAAGACGAGCTCGATTCAACAGTCTGCGACACGGTGTTGTGGGCACCGTGATAACACCCAAGCCGTCTTCGAGTGCTTGGTCGGAGGTCCGACAGCTCCATTTTTATCTGCAGATCCTGCCACCAGCAGACACTCATCAGCATGCCATCGACTGTCTTCCGACTTCGCCATGCGGCGGCGTTCGTTCTGCTGTTGGGGATCCTGCCAAGCTGCGGCGGGCGGCGCGATCCTCGCTACGAGAGCGAAAACGTTCCTGGTGTCATCCTCATCGATGACGGAGAGGACGCTAACAACACGACGCTCGAGAACGGGCAAGGCTTCATCGGCTACTGGTACACCTTCGACGATCGTTGCGACTGCAAGAACGCTGATCCAGCGGGAGAAACGACGCCGACGCCAGCGCCGCTCGGTGGTGGCGAATTCAGGATGACACCCTACTCGGCTCCGGGCGGCGTCGCCCTGGCGCCTGAGGGAAAGCAAAGCGCCAACACTCATGGCATCCGCGTGCAAGGTGGCGGACACTCTGCTTTTGGAGCTGGAGTGGGGGTCGGCCTCAACAACCAATCCAGCAGCTTGTTGCCTTTCGATCTGCAGGCCCAGCGGTGGAGCGCTGTGCGCTTTTGGGCCCGTAATGGCGCCGGGCCGGTCGAGTTGAGTGTGCGCATCAGTGATGTTTACTCAGAGCCCGCCGGGAACCAATGCCAGCCCCGTCCCAAGGAGCAGAGCTGGTGCGATGGCAGGTGGGATGGTGAGAGCTGTGCTGAGGAAGGATGCTTCGACTCCCCGACCACGACGATAGAGGTCGGCACCGAGTGGAAACTCCATGCAATCCCGTTTTCGAGTCTGATGCGCTAGGATTGGGGAGTGCCCCGCGATGGCCTCGACAAGCCGGCACTCAGCTTGGCGGCGGACCGGGCCTACCAGGTTCAGTTCGCGCTGCCGGCGAACGTGCCCCAGTTCGATCTGTGGTTGGACAACGTCGGATTCGAGTTGC
>JBNKHV010000140.1:0-21399 GCA_050290545.1 Polyangiaceae bacterium
TACCTGGCCTTCGAGCGCCGCTGCATCCCCGCCGGCTGCGTTACTCGTCGCTCGAATGCTTCAGCATGCTCGACTCCTCGCGCCTTGCCGGCATGGCGCATCGACGCCCTCGGGGCTCAGGTGATTTCGACCGGGCTCCTAATCGCCTGCAGGATGAACAGGTTTGCGCGTTCACTTTCGTCGAACCGAAGATGGGTAGTTGTCCGACGGGTTCACACCAAGAATCCCGTGGACGGCAGATTGGCCGAGACTGGAGTACGCAGCGCCGTCTCACGTGGCGTGGCGTGGCGTGGCGGGGTAGGCCCAAGTCGCAGCGCATGCTCGTGCGATCTGCCGTGTGTCTGGGGGCGCGGATTGACGTGCCCGGCTATCAACTCGTTTGACGATGCTCCGTCGTTTGAGGTAGCAAACGGGTGCGGAACCCCGAACACCAGGAGTGCGGAGAATCTATGCAAATCAGAACGAGCGTCATTACCGTGAGCGGTATGCTTGGCGCCCTCTTCGTGAGTGGTACGGCAGAGGCGTCCGAACCTGAAACCCACGACGACTTCTACTTGCGGATGTCGATTGGCGGCGGGCCCGGCAGCATCGACGAAGAAATGGAAACGCCCGCGGCATCGTCTGAGGCAGAACTGAGCAGTACCACGACGAGGATCGAGTTTCTCTTTGGTGGAACACCGGTGCCGGGGTTGGCCATTGGAGCGGGTTTGATCGGCCACACCATGTCGAACCCGACCCTCACCGTTGGTGACGTCGAATTGGAGACGGACGACACTTCCGTCAACGTTTCGCAGCTGGCGTTGTTCATCAACTATTTCCCGGATCCCCACGGTGGTTTCAACGTGCTGGGGTCGGTCGGCTTGGGCAGCACGACCGTGCGAGTGGCGGATGTCACGGCGGATACGGACACCTCGGGTGCCGTTTTCGGTTTTGGTCTCGGCTACGACTTCTGGGTCGGCGACGAGTGGTCCATCGGGCCCACTCTGAACATCGCGTACGGCGTCTTGTCTGCCGAAGAGAATTCCGTCACGGTGACGGACACTTTCTTCAGCCCTAGCTTGTCGCTCAGCTTCTTATACCACTGACGAACGCGCACGCCGGTTACCAGTGCAACCGTGGGTGCGGCGGTCCCTCAGTGGGCTGCGTCGGCGACCCGAAGCAGACGGGCCATCTCGATCCCGGCGAGGATGAACGGCCCGTTGCCCTTCGGGTCGTTCCGCACGATGGGCTCGCTCATGTAGTAGCGGTAGCTGCCGTCGCGGCCGAAGCCGAGACCGCCGACGAGGCATTGTTGAGTCATGCTGATGCGTCCGTCGGGATGCACGAGGACGAACTGCTGCAGCAAGCCGCGGTACGCTTTGGTGGCGACTGCGCGGTAACTTGAGTCGACAAAGCCCAAGCGCGTCGCTTTGGCGAAGAAGTAGCTGAACATCGCCGACGCGGTCGACTCGAGATAGTTGCCGGGAGCTCCCGCTCGGTCGAGGACCTGCCACCACGTCCCTGTCGCATCCTGATGTGCGCTGAGGGCGTCAGCGAGCTCTCGCGTCATCGCCAGGAGCGGTGCTCTGTGCCTTTCGTCGTCTTGTGGCAGCACTTCGAGTACGTCGACCAGTGCCATGGCTAGCCAACCCATGCCCCTGGCCCAAAACTGACGGGATCGCCCCGTTTCCGGATCGGCCCACGCCTGCTCCTTCGATTCGTCCCAGCCGTGAAAGTAGAGGCCCGTTTTCGAATCGCGTAGGTGGGCGCGGGTGACTTCGAATTCGTTCACGACTTCGTCGAGACTGGCGCCTGCTTCGTAGCGCAGCGTGTAGCGTGCCAGGAACGGCATGGCCATGTAGACGCCATCGAGCCAAAGCTGGGAAGGGTACTTCTTCTTGTGCCAGTAGGCGCCTTCGCTGGTCTTCGGTTGCTCTTTCAGTTGCTGGCGCAAGGTGTGCGCAGCTGTTTCATACTTCTTCTGTCCCGTTCGCTGATGCAAGCGCAGGAGGTTGCGACCGGGATTGACTGCGTCGATGTTGTAGAGCTGGCGGTCGTACTCGAGGATGCTACCGTCGTCGGCCACGTAGCTGCCAGTGACCGTCTCCAGCACTTGTGCGTATCGTGAGCCGGGGCGTTCCGCATCGAGTTCATCGTACGCGAGGGGTTGCAGTCCAACGACATCGTATTCGAAGTTGGGTTTGCGTTTGCGATGCGCATCCCAGCCCCCTCGACGATACTCGAGCGCCTTGCGCGCGAGCTCGGAATCGGCAAGGCGCACGGCCCAATCGAGGGCCATCTCTGGCGAAAGCGCCCGGACGAGCGCTGCTTTCGTGACGGCGGTGGAGAGGCGGACCCGTGGCGTGATGCTGAGCTTCTCGGCCTCTTTTTGCAGGTACCTGACGAACTCGTCCCGGTTGGCAATGCCACCGTGCTCCCCCTGCCAAGCCGCCAAGAAGTAGTAGTCCAGCGCATCACCCTGAGGGCGGACGGCGAGCGCGACGTTGGTGCCATCGCTGACTCGACGCACGATGCGCTCCCTCGGAATCAACACGGCCATGCCGAGCGCATCGTCGTTGAGCGACTGTCGACCCCAAGTTGCGAGATAGCTGAACGAGGACCCGGGGCCGTCCTCCGGTCCCGTGAGCACCTCGACCCCTTCGTGGTGGACCAAGCCGACCGCGATGTTGGGCGGCGCCTGACTGAATGCGAGTGCGGTGTGTACCAGGCGACTGCCCCCCAACATCGAGAAGTCTGCGCGGACGTCGGTTTGCTGACCTGCGACCTGCCAGTTGCCGTAGACGATGCGAAGTGCGGACGAGTAGTTGCCGTTCCTGGTGACACTCGCATCCCAGCCATCTACCGTGGATACGAGGTCCACTCGGTGTTCGGCTTCGTTCCAAAAGCCGAAACCCCCAGTACCCAGGGATAGGCCGACCTTCAGGATGTCCATCCCCCAGTCGCTCATGTGATGGTAGCTTTCGAAACCGTCCAAGCCGATCCGCTGCAGCACGGGCGTCGAGACCCGCTTGCCGAAGATGTCGAAGCCGTTGCGTTGATCCAAATAGATCCGGTACGCGACGCGGTCCGATTCGATGCCGGGCCCCTCGTAGCGAATGAAGTTGGAGTGATCGGTATGCTCTTTGGGCGGCGTCAGCTTGGCGACGTTTTGGAATCTGCCGCCCACGTACTCCCACAGTTCTGGCGTGTCCTTGCGCGGTTGCCAGCGTCCGTCGACTTTGTGCGAGATTTCGGCTTGCGTCAGCTTTTGGGGCCGAAGGGCGGCGTCGTCGGTGAGCTGCAGGGTGAGACGCTTCGTTTCGTTGGGGGCGAGATCGAGCAGTGCGAGGAGCGCATCGACTTTGCCGTTGGCGTCTTCGTCGACGAGCTCCGTCGGGTAGCCATTGCCGTCTTCTTCGAGGTGCAGGCTCGATGCACGTGGGTCCCCCTCGGGCCAACCAACGTCATACAGTCGAACCCAGAGCGCACTCTTGATGCGAGCGAAGGAGGAGGGGTTCGACACCTCGATCCGGGCGACCACTTCGGGCAGGTAGGGAGCGTCGAGACCCGACGTTGGGGTCGGCGGGCTCACCGCCGGCGTTGCTGGACCGGGCGCCCTGCAACAGCTTGCGGTCAGCAAGCACAGCGAAATAAGTGAACGACGGGTCACTTCACTAGAAGTAGTAGTTCGCGACCATGCGGCCGCGCCAGTTGTGGGGGCGTTCCTTGTCGAGATACTCCATCTCGGTGAAGCTGCCGCCCCATCCCAGGCGCACCTCGGGGGTGACGTTCCAGAAGACGTCTGCGTCCGCGCGACGGAACTTGTCTGCGACGTGGGTGAGCAGCTCGATCTCTGCTCCCCCTCGCGGATAGAGATCCGAGAGGTTGTTCGAGAACGCCTCCATGTAGTTCGCTTGGACCATCACCCGACCGATCGGTGGGAGATAGTACTCGGCTCCGATCTGGAAGGCTTGCCAATCGATGGTGCTCAAAACCCCGAGGATGTCGAAGGAGACCAGCCCCTGGTCGATGTTCGGATCGTATTCCGGCGGCGGGTTCGAACGGGCGGGGTTCGGCAACGTGGCGAACATGGCGCCACCGTTGACGCCTGTGAGATCGGCGATGCCCGAACCCGTGACGAAGAGCCCCATCACGGTGAGCTTGTTCCCGCGGTCAAACTGGTCTTCCGCGCGAATGACCGGGATCAGTGCATCCACGGCGAACCCGCGCCCAACGATCTTGTTGGAGCGTTGGGTTGGCGGCGGCGCGAAGGCGTCGACGTCGAACTGTCGTGCGACTGCCGAGACTCCAATCGAGAGCGGACGCGCCGAAGGGACGCCGCGCGGTGTGCCGATGCCCAGCCAATCGTTGACGTACAAACGGAGAGCAGCGTGGGCGTCGGGAAGCTGGGCATCACGCTGCACTGGGCGAACGGCGGCAGCAGCAACGTCGAAACTCACGGACCCGCCTGCGCCGAAGGTGTGTGAGAGGCGTAGCTGCGGGTTGCGACTCCCGGGGTTGAACGTGTTTTGTCTCGCGAACAGATCCCAAGTTTGCCCGATGAGCATGTCGACGGCGTCGCTCGTGAGTTGTATGTACGCGAGGCGCATACGAAGCCCAGGGCTCGTGTAGAAGGCGTTCTCCGAAGGCTCGGGGTGTTGATCGTTGCGAACGTCGCCACGGAAATCGCCTTCAATCACGGCCGACGGAGTGATCCCGGCCAGTGAGGAGCCACTCACGACCAAGCCGAGGCGGCTGTTGCGTGCCGAGGCCTGACTACGGCCGACCGTGCCTTCGTAGGTATCGCCCCGAGCGACGAGATTGGACCCGATGATCTCGTTGTAGCTGCGCGTCGTATCGTAGATCAGGTCGGCTTGAAGGATGCCGTAGAAGGTCAGGTTCAGCTGTCGCTTGTCGTTGCCCAGCTCGAGTTTGACCGCCGGACGTGAAAACCACGACTCGGGGTTCTCAGTGTCGGTGGGTACGGTCGGGTTGCTGGGTTCGGAGCGAGCCGACTTTCGCTTCGACCTTGTTTCGGCCTCGGCGCCCGTCGCGGAGTGGCCGAGCGAGGCGGACGCCGTTGCATCGTTGCTCGAAGCCCCCTGCGCCGCCGTTGGAGCAGCGGCTCCGGAGGGTCGTGGAGGGACCTGGGGTGGGGCCGCTGCTGCAGACGTCGTACCCGAGCTTGCTGTTGCTCCGCCCACTTCGGTTCCGCCGCCAGTGCCGCCGGCTGCGGGCAGAGTGGCTGCTCCAGAAATCGGCGTTTCAGCCGAAGTCTGGTTCGCCGTTCCGGGAGAACGTTCACCTGATGCGTCTGGTTCCGACGGTTCTGTCGCGTCGGGCGTCGTCGGAGCAGGCTGGCTGGGAGCGCTCGGGGTTGATTCCGCCGGGGCGGGCGGCGGTGCACTGGGAGCGGTCGGCTGAGTCTCCGGGAGTCCCGCTGGAGCGTCGGGTGCTGGCTGAGCCAAACACAGCTTCGAAGAGACGAGGATGGCGGCCAGTGCTACACCAGACAACGAACGCCGGGACGGTGGGGTACAGTGCATTGGGATCCTTGTGGGTCTTTCTTGAATGACTGGTCTAGTTGAAGTCGCAGCAGTAGAGCGTGGCCTCCCAACCTTCGCGGCTTCTGCCTGGGACTCCTGGGTCGCACGTCATTGGCGCGAAGTTGTCTTCAGGAGCGTCGGGGCCGTAGCAGGCAAACCCGAAGCGTCCCGGTTCACAGCCGGGCACGTGCGTGTGGTTTACGCACGTGCCGCCCCGCTGAGTCTCTGCTGGCATGTAGCAGCAGTAGGTTTCCCGGGTGGGGTTGGGCGCCGGCTTGGGCGTCGTGCAGGTCGGGTAATAGTAGTCTGCTCGGCTCTGGTTCTGCCGCAGATCTTCGCCCCGGGGAACGTGCCCGGTCTTGCACAAGAAGCCTTTGAGACGATCACCACAGCCAGCAACGGCGGACTCCTCACATGGAGAGGGTTCGGGTCTGCCGGTGCAGCAGTAGGTGATGAGCCCGTTCTCCAGCGTACCGTTGCTGCAGCGAATGGACGGGTTGAGCGACTCGGGGCGGTCGTTGCCCCAACATTGGTAGGCCACCGTCCCGTCTTCGCATTCCGCAATCGGGTCGTAGGAGCAGGTCGTTTCTTCTTCCGTGCAGCAGTAGCCTTCGTCGCCCGACTGCTCCACCGGACCTTTGTCGGCGCAGATCAGGCCGAAGGGCACTCCGTCGATGAATTTGCCATCCAGGTCGGGGCGGTCGGACCCCGAACACGAGTAAGGCACCAAGCCAGCCGACTGAGGTTCGCCATCGTCGACCGTCACACGGCAGTCGAGTACCGACTGCGACTCGATAGCGCACGTGCTTTCGAGGTTCGGAGACTCCGGCCAGCAGCCGCTGAGCCCGAAGCAGAGCAGAGCAACGGCGCCTAAATGAGCGAGCGCGATTCTCGGTAGGCTTTGCCTCACCCCATTTGGTGAGGGTGTGGCGAAGCCTCCTCCGGGGGGACTTTTCGCTCTGCATTTCCAGTGTTTCTCGAGGGCTTTCCAGCCCCCGCCCCAGTAAACTGGGGCCCCACCCCAAAAATGAGCGACTCGCATTCGCGCTCGCTGATTTGGCGATACGGAGCGTCTTGGCCACGACATCATGTCGGTTTCAGTTCCCCGCCAACCAGTCATCTGGCACCTTGGGGGCTGGTAACTCTGGGAAGACACAGTCTTTGGGGTTGCTGGTGCCGTCTCTGTTGTCGGTTATCGTGACGCCCGTCCCTCGGGGTTCGAAATTGACGTCTCCCGGCCCAAACTCGAGATCGATGTACTCCGCGTAGACCGATGGCGGTCCGATGTTGTCGATGATGACGTTGTCCATCGTAACCTTGCCCGCGGTGCGCACCGCGCTGTGACCTTCGACGGTGACGACCGGTTGCATGGTGCCCATGCAACTCACATGACGAACGTCTTGAAAATGGATGCGGCCGAACTCAGGAACCAAGTCGCCGGCGAACAGCGGGTTGTAGGCGGTGCTCATGACGATGGCGAAGTTCATGTCTCGCATGCAGATGTCGCGGTACGTGATGTTGTCGACGTTGCCGCCGCGACTCACGTCGGATTTGATGCGGATGCCGTTGAAGTCCGCGTCGGTGGAGTCGTAGCCGACGCTGCGCGAGTCCGCGTCGATCGTCAGATCGTAGATCTGGATGTTCGAGACGCCGCGTCGAACGGTGCCATCTTCTTCGATGATCTCGCCATAGGTTTCGCTTCCGATCGACATGCCGTGCCCGGTGCCGAAATGGTTGTGTGCGATGATCAGGTCTTCGACGAGGTGGCCGCCCTTGATCGCAATTTGGTCGTCGCCCGTGGTGATGGTGTTGCAAGCGATGACGCCACAGGTGGCCAGATCGGTCGTGCCGGGGTCGACGCCATCGCTGTTTCGAGAGAAATGGGGTGTCATGAGTAACCCCTGGTTGTTGTACAGCTTGCTCGGAGTGAGAATCGTGACGCCCCAGACGATGAAGCCTTCACCGGGCTCGTCACAGGTGCCGTCCTCTGGTGTGGCCGTGAGCTTGACGTGGAACTTGGCGGCGTCGTGCAGCGTCACACGATAGAGCAAGAACCCCGTCGTGCCGCGCTCGAGATTGATCAGCTGCGGGTTGCCGATGCTGCCGTTGACCGAACGCAGCGCGCCGGACATTTGCCACCACGAGTAGTCTTTGCCTAAGAGCGGCTCGCCCCCTTGGCCGTCGATGGTGCCGTCTCCTACGATCCCCGGGTTGCGGCCGCGTACTTGGATGAAGTCCAGACACGCGCTCGAGTCGCTGACTCCCATCACGCCACAGTTCCCGGATTCTTGGTAGAGCTCAGCATTGCGTGAAGCGTAGAGGGTGACCCCGTCGTCAACCCACAGGATGACGCTGTCCACCTCCAGGTGAGCGGCGATGAACACGTTCTTGTCGCCGTTGGCCACCAGCTTGACGGCGCCACCACCCTTGCATTCGTGCAGAGCTGCTTGCACACGGTCCGTGTCGAGATTGTCTTCGTCCGGCGTGGTGTTGTTGGCCTCGAGCACGCGGCACACGTCAGTAGGGAAGCTGGGCTCCTCCGGAAGGTTCGGGTCGTCTTCCCCACAAGTAGCTTCACCACCTGCGGTGATGAATGCGGCTTCGGACGACGTTTCGCACATGTAGACGTAGCCTGTGGGGTCGTTCTGCAGCGGTTCGCAGCCGAGCAGAGCGACCAGACTCAGCAGCAGGGCGAGTCCGCGCCCGAACAGTCGAACCATGGGCGTGCTGACGAGATCGTTCATCCGCAACCTTCGCTGAAGGGGCATGGCCAGGCCGTAACGCTGGCGCACGTCCAGTAGCGAACGCCATTCTCGTCAGGTGGACGGCAGACGCAGTAGCCTTCTTTGGTATTGTCGTTCGTGTCGCGGTAAAGGTCGCGTAGGTTGCAGGGCGTGCACTCGGGGACGTCACACTCGTCCGTCGACTTCGGCGGAGCGTCCTGCGGGCAGACGCTCGTGTCGATTTCGTCGGGGATGCTGAAGCAGCTGTAGTCTTCACGCCCCGTCTCCCTCGACAGCGTTTCTTTCGTGGTCGGATCGTCTACCGGGAATCCGCAGTCACCCTCGGCGTAGACGCCGGCCAAGCAATCCTCCGTCTTCCAGCCGAGTTGGAAGGGGCCACAAACGCGATAGCAATGCTGCACGTCGTCGGTGGTGCATTGGGTGCCTTTCTTGACCTCTTCGCCGTTGAGCGCGGGTGCCAGACAACACGGCGGGTAGTACTCGGAATCTGGGTTCACGGGAGTGAACGAAGTCGCGCAGTCCGAGTTCGGGTCCTCGTCCATGTTGGTGTCGCCGATGGCGTCCGTGGGCTCCGCGGCGTCGGTGCCGGTGTCCGTGCTCATGCTGCCGTCAGTACCCACGACGTCATCAGCGGAGCTCATCGGCGCGTCCGCGGTCGAGCTTTCGTCGTCGGTACTGCCGGCATCGACGTCGGGCTCAGTCTCCGTGGAGTCGTTGCCGTCTGTGTCGTTACCGGTGTCGACCGGGTCAGAGCTTTCGACATCGGCGGCGGTCGCGTCGTCGTTCGCTTGGCGATCCTGACGTACTGCCTCGATGCCTTGATACTCGGGTTCGTTGTCGGTCCAGCAGGCGAGGGCGCCGAGCCATGGCGCGACGACGAGCAACGAGGTGGCAGGTGTCTTCGCTTTCATCGGGTGCTGATTTCCTCGATTGCCCGCGCGGGAGCGAGCGCGAGGCGAACACCGGTGACACACGGTCTGGCGTTGGCTGGGCTTCATGCACGAAGGCGAGCTCACGATTTCGGATTCTGGATATTCCGTGGGTCACCCGGTCGGCGCTGCCGTCTCGAACCCAGGTCCGGCAAGGGGCCGGGGTGATCCGGTGGAAGTGTTTACTCGCAGCGGTAGTCGCAGGTCGAAATTTGCCAGCCTGACGTAATCGACTGTTGTTGAGCAGGGCCCATTTGCGCCTGGCCCTTCCCGATCCGACCCAGATCTGCCCGTTTCGACCTTTCATGATCTTTGAGCCCTGCTCGTGCATTGGAGGGGTTGGATGGCTCGCGCGTGAGCCACGAGAACTCGCATCTATCGCCACCCCTTGGAGGCCCCTCATGTTGAAGCGCTCGCTTTGCGCAACCATTTCCTGCCTTTCTCTTGCCGTCGCCTGCGGCGGCTCTGACGCTTCGGATTCATCCAATGCCGGCCAAGAAGGCGGATCCGGGAACAGCTCGGGGCAGGCTGGTGGCGGTGACGTGGAGGGGAGCGGTGCTGAATCAGCCGGCTCGGAAGGAACGCCAACTTCGAGCGGCTCGGAAAGCTCCGCCGGCAGCGAGCCAGCAACAGCGGGTGAGGCGGGTGCGGACGGTTCGGACACTGCCGGCGACGGTTCGACGGGAGCCGCAGCCACGGAGGGAGATCCAGCGACTGGTGAAGAGTCACCTGCCGAGGTGCCCGTCGACGGTGATCCAGCGGAAGAGCCGATGAGCGCCGAAGAGGACATGACGCCGATGGACATGGACCCAGCAGCGGAGCCCGAGATGGACCCAGCGATGGATCCGGCAGCAGAGCCCGCGATGGAGCCCGAGGTGGAGCCCGAGGTGGATCCTACCCCGTCAGGCGATACGAGTGATTGCCGTGTGTGGCTCGCCACCGACGGCGACGACGCCAACGATGGGTCAGAGGAAGCACCCGTTGCGAGTCTGCAAGTGGCCTACGATCTGATGTGTCCCAAGCCGCCGGACGGCACGGAAAACGGCGCGGAGTGTTTGGGAGAAGCTCCTCGTTCGATCTGCGTCAAGCCAGGCACCTACGAGATGACCGAGCGCCTCGAGTTCAAGAAGACGCGCATGGGAACTGCCGACAATCGCCTCATCCTACAAGGGGATCCGAGCTCGTCGGAGCGGCCCGTGTTCGACTTCCGTTCTCAGGAGCGCCTGTCGTGCGGGGCCAACCCCGATAACCTCGGGGGCTTCACCGTCAATGCCCACTACGTGACCGTCAAGAACCTCGTGGTCCGCGGGGCAAACGACAACTGCATCCTGGTTCAAGGCTACGAAGGTCTGATCGAGAACGTTCTGACCTACGAGTGTGCCGACACCGGCATCCAGATCAGTTCCGGAGGCGAGTACGACAACAGCGGTATCAACAACACCGTTCTCAACTGTGATTCACACAGCAACTACGACGTGCAGTGCGATGGGGAGAACGCTGACGGGTTCGCCATCAAGGAAGGTACGGGCACGGGCAACGCGTTCATCGGCTGTCGTTCGTGGAACAACACCGATGACGGCTACGACCTATTCGCCTGGACGTCTCCAGTGCGCATCGAGAACAGTTGGGCCTTCGATCAATGCGCGACCACGCAGGACGACGAGAGCGATTGCAATGGCTTCAAGCTGGGTGGGGACGAGATCGCGGCGAGTCACGAACTGGAAGACCTGGTAGCCGTCGGCAACAGCCGAGGCACGGGCAACGGCTTCACCGAAAACTCCAATCCCGCGGCCCTTTCGTGCTCGGGCTGCGTTTCATGGGGTAACGTAGTGGATGTCGACTCGGTCAGCGGAGTCGATACTTCCGCGGTCAGTGGCGTCACTGTCGAAGGCATGGCCGCGGACAGTGCGCGCAATGCCGACGGCAGTCTGAAGTCGATCACGGAGCTCTGAGCCAGTCCCCAATTCCGCAGCCCGCGGGGATGACCCAGGGTCAACCCGTCGGGCGCACTGGAGAAGCAGCATGCGAATTCGAACTTTGGTAGGGCTAGGGCTGATTTCGGGAGAGATCGGGATGTTGACGCTGGGTTGCGGTGACTCGGGGGGGCAGACTGATGCCGCCGCAGAGCCGACGGCCGCCATGCCAGGTAACCCAACACCGGCCGCATCGGGTGGACCGGCGCCCAGCGGTGCTGCCCCTGGGGCAGCGCTTCCGTCCGCTAGCGCAGGGGGTGCCGGAGTGGGTGCGCCAGCGTCTCCTGCCGGCACTTCCGGCGCGCAGCCAGTAGCTCCAGCTGAGCCCGGCGACGAAACTCCCGCCCCCGATGTCGTCACTCCCGTTGCGACACCGGAGACGCCTGACGCAACGGGAGAGGTCGTCCCCGGCGAAGCGGCTACGGACGTTCCGGCGATGGACGAACCTGTCGCGATTGACGAGCCAGTGTCGGAGGACCCGCTGGAGATGGAGCCCGAGACGGAGCCTGAGACGGAGCCTGAGCCTGAGATCATGGGCGTGAATCAATCCGATACGTGCCCGGACATCACTTGGCCGACCGCCAACGGTTCGACGAATCTCGGTGGCGGCATCACCGTCGCCGGGGGCGAGGTCTACGACGGCGAGATGCAGGTGCACCAGGGCTCCCTGAATAACTGCGCTACGGGGGACCAAGACAGCACGGACCCGCTGATTGAAGTTGCTGATGGCGGAACGGTGCGCAACGTGATCATGGGCACCAACGTGGGCGATGGCATTCACTGCCTCGGATCGTGCACCATCGAAAACGTGTGGTTCCCCAATGTGTGCGACGATGCGATCTCCGCACTCGGTGGCGGCACGGTCACGATTCGGGATTCGGGCTTCAAGAACGCGCGCGACAAGACCATCCAGCACAACGGCTCCGGCACCGTGAACATCGACAACGTGTACGTCGAGACGGCGGGCAAGCTCTACCGCTCCTGCGGTGAAGGGTGCGATGGTGCCAACCGGTCCGCGAGCATCTCCAACGTCGTTGCCATCGGTGTCGATCAGATTGCCGGCGTCAGCACGAACGATACCGTGACTCTGAGCAACATCTGCGTTCATCGAAGTTTCTCGATCTGTTCCATCTACGAACCCGGCAGCAGCGACGAAACCACCTCGGGGGTCAATGGCTCCAATGAAGGACCCAACGAGAACTGCCAGTTCTCTGCCGATGACACTCATGCCCTGTTGAGTCTGGTCGGCGGCGTCCCCTTTTCGACGGACGCCGTGTGTGGCGGGCCGAACGCCTACAAGTCGGGGGGCACGGCCACGGCTTGCGTCGAGACCTACGACAACTGCCTCAAGGCGTGTGCCCCGGGCGGCTACGGTTTCAAAGAGCTCACCTGCGTCGACGGTGAATACGAAGAAGGCGACGGCGTCATTTGTGCGATGCCCACCGATCCGACGGCTCGCGAGATGCTTTCCCAGGAACGTGTGTCGGCGGCCACCGAGCAGGTCCGCAAGAACGAGGAGTGCTCTACCGAGTGGGCCATCGGGATCGACATTTCGAACAACGCCCGGTACTGCGTCTGCGTTCCAAAGCCGGGCTACTACGACTTCGACAACTGGCTCGCTTGGGACTGTCAGGACCGGTGGTGGTAGTGGTTCAGAAGAAACTGCGCTTCCTCGTGGCGGTGGTGCCGTGGCTGCTCACCAGTTGCACTACGGACAACACCGCATCTCGTGTGCTCGACGTCGATGGCGCCGCACCCGCGATGGAAACGGAAGACGATGATTCCGACTCTCCTTCGCCACCGGCGTCGGGCCCGAATTCGCAAGTGACGGATGAGTCCGAATCGGATCCTCCAGATGCGAGCGCTTCCGATGCTGGATTCGAGGATGCCGGCAGCGATGCCGGGCTTGTCGAAGAAGCCGGCCTGACGCCGCTGGAACAGGCGCAATTGGAATTCGAGCGTTTCTACGCGGCTCACTGCCCCGACCAACCCGCCGATGTCATGTTGGAGCGTGGAGCGGGCAAAGTGATCCCGGCGGGGCCGTTGCTGTCGGGCACGCCTAGCCGTCCCCAACTGACGGAGGGCGCCGCAAACGAGCTGTACACCCTGCGGCATGCGCTGGCTGCGGGCGGAGTCTACACCGTCTCCTACACGGGAGACGCCGCGGAGGTGGGTGCCGCGGGCGTGTCCGCAGACGCTGGGTTTGGCGGTGTGGTTGCTGACGCTGGCGCGCGGGACGCAGGTAGCGACGCCGGGCCGCCAGCCGTGCCTCTGGGTGAACGACAGGTCACGTACGGCGCTGAGGACGACTGGTACCCAGTGGACCAGATCGAAGACGTGAACAAGATCGTGCCTGGCATGGTCGTCGATGCGAACGGCAACGGAACACACACGACGATTCAGTCGGCGATCAACGATGCGGTCCGGGTCGCAGGCTGTCCGCGTGTCTACATCGAGATTGAGCCCGGCACGTACCGCGAGAAGATCATCGTACCCGCCAAGACGTCCGCGCCGCCGCTGACGCTCTACAGCGTCGAGAGTGACGCGAGCAGGACACTCATCGTGTGGGGGGACTCGACGGCTGGAGCTCAGGTCGACGGGACGCCACTGAGCATTCACTACTCGGCAACCCTGTCACAGTCGTTGCCCACGGGTTTTCAAGCTCGCAATCTCACCGTCGCCAACGACTACTTGGAGGGCACCTACCCGGGGGACGATCAGGCGGCAGTGGCCGTGATGAACCAGGGGGACAAGGCGGAGTACGACAACGTACGCTTCATCGGCAACCGCAACACGCTGTACGTCAAATCGACGGCCCCCAACGAAGTCTCTCGCGCATACTTTAGGGATTGCTACGTGGAGGGCGATGAAGACATCGTGCTCGGCAGGGGTACTGCTGCCTTCGACCAGTGCGAGTTTCACTCCGTTGGCGATCGTGTCTCCACGGGTGCGGTGACGGCGCCGAGTACGCGCCTGGACAACCCACACGGGATCTTGATCACCAACAGCGAGTTCAGCGCGGATGCGATCGTCACCGATGTGCACCTGGGACACCAGTGGTTCGAAGGCCAAGACGAGGAAGCCGTCGGAAAGGTGATCATCCGAAACTCGATTCTCGGTCCGCACATCCGACGCGAGGATCCGTGGGCGCCCACCGAGCGTTTGACGGCGAGGAGTCCCGATGAGCCGACCCCCGTGGTGCTCTTCTCCTCGCGCGAGTACTACCCACCCGGCGGAGGTCTTTCGACACCCGAGGTATTCATCGCCGAGTACGGCAATTCCGGTCCGGGCGCCGCGTGGTAGCGCGGTGCTCGGAGTCCCTGCAGCTATGAAGAACTCCAGGGCGTTGCTGGGTGCGGCGGGTGTGCTCGTTCAGCTTGCCGCCTGCTCCGATGGAACGGATGTGGGTGGCGGCGACGAAGCAGGTCTTGCCGCTGACATGTCTGCGAGCGGCGTTCCGGTAGCGAGCGACCCGGCTTCGGGCACTATCGGCGCTCAACCTGCGATGGGAGCGTCCGCGACGAGTCTGGCGAGTGCAGCTTTTGACGACCTGCCGACTTCGACATCGGGCGCCGAAGAGGCAGTGGAAAGCGAAGCTCCGGGCGCTGGCGCAACGGGCACGGATGGGGCTACCGAGGGCGAAACGATTGGCGCTACAGGGCCTGGGTTGGGTGGCGGAAGCACTGCTGTCTCCCCCAGTCCCGACGCTGGCGCGGGTGGCGCGAGCTCTACGGACGGCGTCGGGGGATCGCCGGGCGACACGACGGATGAGGGTTCTGCGGGTGGCGCTGCGAACGGCAGCCAACCGTCTGGCGCGGGTGGCGCCGTCATGGAGGCGCCGCCTGAGACTGAGCCAACTGCCCCGATCGGAATGTCGGAGCTGGTCGGCTTTGCGACGCTGAACGGTGGTACCACCGGCGGCCAGGGTGGGCAGACAGTTACCGCGTCGAACTACGACGAGCTCCGGACGTACGCGGAAAGCGCAGAGCGCTACGTCATCTTGGTGCAGGGGACGATCTCGAATGGTCCGAATGGAGGAGAGCTCAACGTTCAATCGAACAAGTCGTTGATTGGAGTCGGCGATTCAGCCTTGCTCGATGGTGTCGGTTTGGACATCAACAACGTCGAGAACATCATCGTCCAGAATTTGCGCGTGACGCTGACCGGGGTGACCACCCGCACCGACACTGAGGGCGTCTACAGCTCGACCGGAGATGAGGGCTTGGCCCAAATCTTGGTCAACGGTGGTGACGCGATCTCCATTCGCGGTAACAGCAGGAACATCTGGATCGACCACTGCGAACTCTTCTCGGAAGATCCGAACGTGCAGACCAACAAGGATCTCTACGACGGGCTGATCGACATCAAGAACGAGACCGGCTTCATCACGATTTCGTACAACCACTTCCACGACCACCACAAAGGCGGTTTGGTGGGATCTTCGGACTCGGACCTCTACGGCGATCGGAAGATCACTTTCTACCACAACTACTACGACAACGTGAAGCTCCGCATCCCGATGTACCGTGGATCGACGGGACACTTCTTCAACAACTACGTGGTGGGGGCAGACGATGCCTCGGAGATCCGAGCGGGGACGTGCGTCCGGGTCGAGCGCAACTACTACGAGGCGTTGCACTACTCGATCTACACTCCGTCGGACGCGCCGGGCAGCACGGAGCGAATCGATAACATCGAGATAGACCGCAGCTCGCGCGACTACCCTGCCAACTGCACTGCGGACATTCCCTACGATTACTCGGCGGTGTTGATCACCAACACGCAGGACGTGAAGACGCTCGTGCCTGAACGGGCTGGGGTTGGAAAGCTCTGACTGTCCGACGCGCGAAGCCGCGGGTGCCGCTTGCCTGCGTGCTCATTCCGGCTCGATCCGCGTCGTCGTGTCGAGGCCCCAATCGATCCTCGATGAAGGCCGCTTCGGCCGCTTCGGCCGCTTCGAGTTGCTGGAAAGTGCCGCGCTAGCATCCGCCTGTGGGGTCGAGCCGTCGGGAGCCTTAGTGTCTGCTTGGTCCTCCACAGGATACGCAGCTGTATTTGCTTGCTCTGACAATTATGTCGGCAGCGTAAGTTGGGTCGTGTGACGTCACCAGTAAACTCAGCGGCGAAGGAATTCTGGGGCGACATGGGACCACGCGGCGCCAATCGCTGAAACAATCGATTGCCGCGGGATTGGGCGGAGAGCGTGCGCTGCCGGATTCACTCGGGACATTTCTGTCGCTGTTGGGAGGTTCGGCGCGACGGACAATACAGCGATGACAGCGCGATCGAGAAAGCTGACCCCTGGCTGTGGGGAGTGTTACTTCAGTAGGGCAACATCCGTGACCAAGTCGGCGTCTTGGTGCGTGGCGTTGGTTCTCGCGGGTATCTCGTGCAGCGGGGAAGAATCGAACGATGCGGCCAGCTCCGACGTAGCGACGATGCCCAGTGCCGGTGTGGGGGCTGCGAGTGCGACGCCAGCTGGGGGCTCACCTTCGGCGTTTGCGTCACCCGGGGTGGGCGGGGCTGCCACTGCGACAGCGTCGGGTGCGACGTCTCCGTCGGTTTCGCAGGCGCCCGAAGCCACGCCCGCCTCGAGCGGCGAGCCCGCCGCTCCGGGCGCTTCCGTTCCCGAGCCCACGGTAATGCCGAGTGATACTGGGAGTGGCGCGGGTGAAGGTGACCCGTCGCAAGAAGGCGAGCCGTCGCCGCCGGCTGGTTCAGCTGGGGCTGGCGGCGGCCCAGACGTTGGCGAGGCTGGTGGGGGCGCCGGAGGTGCTGATGCGCCGAATGGAATGGAGCTCGAAGGAGCAGGTGGCGCGGGCGAACCCCAGCAGGAACCAACAGTTACTTCGTGCACTGAATCCTCTCTGACGGCGGGCAACTCGAATCGGATGGTCGATGTTGGCGGGACCATGCGCTCCTACGTGCTCCACGTGCCGGCGAGCTACACTGGAGACACGGCGGTACCGCTGGTGTTGGACTTTCACGGACTTGGGGGCTCAGGCAGCCAGCAGCAGGGCAGTTCGGGCTTTCAAGCCGTGTCCGATCGTGAAGGCTTTCTGGTCGCCTTCCCTGATGGCATCGACAACGCTTGGAACATCGGCCCTTGCTGCACGAACTCTCGCGACGTAGACGACTTGGGATTCGCCAAAGCGATGGTCGAGTCGATTGCCGCCGACGGTTGCGTGGACCTCGAGCGGGTCTATTCGACGGGGTTCTCGATGGGCGGCGGGATGTCTCACTTTCTCGCTTGCAACGCGGCGGACGTCTTCGCCGCCGTGTTCCCAGCGGCGTTCGACTTGATCACCGACATCGACCCGGATTGCACTCCCGCCCGTCCCATCAGCGTGTTGTCGTGGCGGGGTGAGGGGGATACCGTGGTGCCGTTTGGCGGAGGGCCCGGGTCGAGTGGACGCGTCACTTTTCTGGGAGCAGAGCAGAGTCGTGACCGTTGGGCGGAAATCAACGGCTGCACGGGGACCCCGACGGCCGACGGCAACTGCACGACGTACGAACAGTGCACCGACGGCGTGCAAGTCGGTTTGTGCGCCATCCCTGGCGGCAGTCATGCACCCGGCGATGCTGAGGTGGGTTGGGCCTTCCTGAGTCAGTTCTCCCTGCCGTAGCGCTTCGCGCGTGAGTTCTTGGCCGAGGAGTGAAGGTGTGGACTGACCGCTACCTCACGCCGGTGGGCTACCAGTCAGGATGCTTGGGGGCACCGTCGACCAACTCTCGTTCGACTTGCTGCGAATCACGGCAGCCAACGAATCCGCGAGGTCCTCCAGGAAGACGCCTTCGATGCGGCGGGTGGAAAGCAACACGACGCCGAGCGCTTGGCCCTCTGCGACCACGGGCAACATGATCAACGTGCGACCCACTCGTTCGATCAAAGGGTGACGCACCAGCGCGCGCAAGGTCGTTCGCTCGTGGCGCGCAATCCTGCCCGCTGGACCGAAACCCATCAGCAGGCGGGCGGGGCCATCAACTCGATCCGGGGTCTCCAGTGCAGCCACGACAGCGCTGGCCACACCGAACTCCGGTAGATGGTCGGCCGCCACTTTCGACAGCTCTGCGTCCGGACCAAAGGTGGCCTTGCGCAGTGCGCTCTGAAAAGCTCTCTGCTTGTCAGCTTCCCTGCGGGCACCTTCGGTGAGCGCTGCGCTGGCGAAGGAGGCAGCGTAGGAGCGGGCGTCATGCAACAGAGCCTCCAGATGACTGCGGGTCTCGGGGTCGTCCACACACGGCAAGGACTGTGCTCTGAGTGCCGTGATCAGTTCCTGAACCACGCCGCCGCTGAGGACGGCCAACTGCACTTTGCGCAATAACTGACCGAGCGCGCGGTTGAGCTGCCCTCGTTGACCACCCCGCAACTCGGCGATCAGGCTGTCAACGAGTCTTTCCTCCCAATCGCGACCCGCAGCCCCCAAAAGGCCTCGCGAGGTTCGCACCAGCTCGGCGCGAATCAGTTGGCGACGTTGCACGAAAGACCCTGCGATCGTCGACGAGCTGGGCCTGACGCTCGACCCTAGTCCAGAGCTCGTATCGTTGCACCCGCACGACGCACGGACGACGAGCTTCGTGTCCAGTTTCAAGTGCCGGTCTCCGCCTCGAGCATCGACCACCAAGCTCACGCTGGTTCGCCCGAGTTCGGCGGAGGGTTGAGCTACGGTGGTCAGAGCGGGACGAACCAAGCGTGCGGACACGACGTCGTCGAAGCCGACGACGGCAATGTCTTCAGGCACGTGCTGTCCGCGGCGGGTGAGTTCTTCCATCGCCCCCAGCGCCATGTAGTCGTTTGCGGCCACGACCGCGTCGAGCTGCGTCGGGGAGACGGAATGTTCGTCGAGAAGGGTTGCTACGGCTGCGGCTCCGCTCGATTTGCTGTAGTCGCCGCGGAGGATGCAACGAGGATCGAGCTCGATCCCGTTGTCGCGCAGAGTCTCCTCGAACGCGCCCAGTCGCTGCTGTACTTCAGCACTGCTGCTCGGTCCGCAGATGTATGCGAAGTGCTTGGCGCCGTGCTCCCGGATCAGGTGCTCCGTTGCCGCTCGCGTCCCGATGCTGCTGTCGACTTCTACGCTCGGGTACCCTCCCAGAGCAACTCCGGCACAGACGATGTTGTCGTGGTTGAGAGTGCTGAGAAACTCGTGTGCAGTATCAGGCCCACATTCGCTGGCCAGGGCGCTGGTGAACGCGACGATGCCGTCGAGCTCCTGGCTGATCAACTTGAAGACGAAGTTCCGTGCTGCACGGGTGGGCTCCGGATCCCCAATGGCGCCGCCAGCGACACCCAGCAGCGTCACCGATGCTTCCCGTGCGCCAGCGATCGCCCCCTGCAAGACGTTCACCTCATGCTCGTCGTCGAGGGACTCGAGATAGAATCCAACCAACTGGCTTTGGCGTCGCTCGTAGGGGGTCGTCGAGATTGGCGTCATTGGTGGGCTCTCTTTGCGTGCGATTCGGCATACGCGCGGTAGTCGGCAAGAAGACCAGCAAACACGGGACCGGGACGTCCTGTCCCGATCAGAGTGTCAGCGACTTTGGTCACGGGAACGAGTTCTCGCGTCGAGCTCGAGATCAACGCCTCTTCGCAGGTCGACAACTCTTCCAGCGTCTGGCGGTGCAGGTTCAGCGTCAGGCCTCGGCGCTCGGCCAATTCGAGAACGACTTGACGCGTGATACCTTCGAGTATTCCGTCACCGGCGGTGAGCAAGGTACCGGCGCGGATTGCGTAGAAGTTGCAGCTAGTGCCCTCCAGGATGCGACCTTCGGCGTCCAGCAGCAGATGGTCCAAGGCTGCCGAGGGTTGCTGCCCGCAGACTTGGCGTGCGACGACCCAATCGGCGAACTTGATCTCCGGTCGCTCACGGGTCAAGCCTGGCGGCGCGAGGTCGAGCTGTGCGCCTGTTCGGAAGATCTCCGGAGCAACGGCGCGGTGCGGACCTCGCCCAATGAGCACGCTGGCGCTGACGGCGCCTACCTCGACGGGTCGTTGGAGTAGGTCGAACCGCAGACGCGTGTCGGCCTCACCGGCGCGGACACATTGGTCGAGCGCACGAGCCAACTCGTCGAAGTCGAAGTGCTCCTGCCATTCCGCTCGCGCAAGACCGCGACGACAGCGCGCGAAGTGCGCGTCGAGGCCCAGAAAGCGATTGCCACCGTACGTGCGGAGAGCTGAGTAGATACTGGGCGTGGTCGACGAGATGGCGAACAGGTCGTGGACGTCCTCTGCCTTCTCCGGAACGGGCAGCTCGATGAGCTCACCTCCCGAAATCGCAAACGCCGACAGTTCTGTCATCACGAAACATCATCGCGCACTTGGCGGCCCTGCGCCAAGTTCACATGCAACGACATGCGCATCAGGTGCAGGATTGTAGCCGAATACAACACTCGGGCGCACATCCAGAAGGCGCTGTCAGCGGGGACGAACTCGAGACGTGGGACCAAGAAGGTCGCCGTCTCACTTTCGGTCAAACTGGTGGCGGTAAGTCACCGTCCTCAGTGTCGATGCCGGTGGTGTAGATCGGGCCGGTGCGGGTGGTCGTGCACGACCTCCTCATGGCTGTGAGCGTGCTGGTGCCACCCGACGAACGAGCCGCGTGCTTCGCCGTTCGTGTGCTGATGACCGTGATGACCATCGTCGTGACGGTGAAAGTGAGTGTGGGTCACTGCGGCGTGTCGGTGTCGATGGCTGTGGGTCGAGGAGTCACGATGCAGCAGCCAGAGCGCGACTCCCATCAACACGACGGCAACCCCGTGCGACCAGCGCAATTCCTCACCAAGCCAGTACCAGGAAGGAAACAACCCGAACAAGGGAGCTGTGGAAAAGAGCAACTGGGAGCGGGTCGCTCCAAGCTGCTGCGCCCCGGCCACGTACAGGACGAGTGACGCGCCGTAGCCCCCGGCACCGATCAATGTGGCGGCGAGCGCAGAAGTCCACGTCGGACTTGCACCACCGAGTAGTCCAGCGGGGATCATCACGGCTGCGGTCGCTGCGCCCTTGATCATCGTGATGCGCTCCGGTGTGTAGCCGTCGATCTGGCTGGTCAGGTTGTTGTCCAGCCCCCAACACGCACACGCCAGAGCGACCAGCAGGGCAGCTCGACTCACCTCCAACTGCGAGGACAGCAAGGTGGAGGCGACAACCACCAGTGCGACGGCCAGCCCGCCCAGCCTGCCCAAGTGCTCCTGAAAGAGCCAGCGAGCGAAAAGCGCCGTTGCGACGGTC
>JBNKHV010000141.1:0-11722 GCA_050290545.1 Polyangiaceae bacterium
TTGGATGGCAATGGCCGAGTTGGCCGAATGCTGATCACCCTAGCCCTCGTTGATGAAGGCGTTCTGAGCAAGCCATGGCTCTACATGAGCCTCTACTTCAAACGCAACAGAACAGCGTACTACGATTACCTGCAGCGGGTACGAACTGACGGGGACTGGGAATCATGGCTCGAGTTCTTCCTCGAGGGGGTCGCCGAAGTGGCCGAAGACGCCAGCCAGAAACTCGCTTCTCTTCAGGCGCTGTTCAACGCGGATCGCGAGAGGGTGCAGCGAGGTCGAGGCGACTCGATCTATTCTGGTGCGGCGGTGCTGAACAACTTGAACGTCTTTGAGCACCTGAGAACCAAGCTCGTGACGACGATCTCGGAAGTCACACAGGCGTGCGGACTGAGCAAGCCGACCGCTGCCCGCGTCCTAGCAGAGTTCGAGGAGTTAGGGTTGGCACGCGAGATAACTGGCGCGCGTCGGAACCGAGTCTACCTGTACGACGGCTACTTTCAGCTCCTCAACGAAGACTGACAGGCCTACGACGGCGCCGGGAACCTTCTCCAGTTCGAAACGTCCGTTTGAGCGAGCCAGGAACCTCCACGATTCCTGGCGCTTACAACACAGCGCGCCCCGAGGGATTCACTGGCCGCCTTCGGCGCCTGCCGGGCTTCGCCCGTCACCGTGGACCTACGTGGAAAGCTCCACTTCGTGGAGCTTTCCACTCCGGTTCGAACCCCCCAACCTGCGGATTCGAATGGGCGCGGGGCGTCAGGTCGCGTGGCGGGTTACCTCTCGCACTTAGCAGAGCCTGCGCGGCGATGTGCACGGCCTTCCAGGGTTGAGCCCGCCACTTGATGCGGCGCAAGCATCGCGCCGCGGCCGCGAAGTGCCGGCTGTATGGACGGCGATGCCTCGTCGGTGCCGCGTCACGCTGCTTGCGCCTGTTGGGGTCGTGTCGGGCTCAACCCGGGCGGTCAGCATGGTTCATCAGTCACGTCAAGTCAGTCCCCATCAGCGGCGGCTGCTTCGTCAGCGCGCACGTCGCATGCGGCACGAGCCGTCGTATACGGAATGGCTACTGTGGGAGCCGCATCGGGCGGCGGTGTTTGGCGTAGAGAAACCACCATCCTCGCACGATGCACTCCCTCTTGGTGCGCAGATCGCGCTACCCACATTCAGCACGGACGCGGCGTGGGGACCTCAGCTACCATGGCGCGTCGAGCATCGTTCCGCCCGAGACCCATCATGTTGCAAGGCGCTCATGCGGAACGAACTCGAGATCACGCGCCCACAGATTCTTCGGAAGAACCGGAAGCTGAGGATTACTCCTATCTCAGGCTTTTCGAGCTAGACGGTTTGAAGCTCATTTGTGTTACGATCGGCCCCGATGCCATTCGACTGGGATGACTTGATCGCTCGCATTCAGCTAGGGACGGTCGTACCCATCGTTGGTCAAGAGCTTACACGTCAGAACGGGAAGACCCTCGAGTGGCAGCTGACTCAGAGCGTTGCAGACGAACTGAAGCTGAAGGTCGACGGGGCAAAACGACTGAACGACCTCGTCGTGCGCCATCCCGACGCCGAGATGCGAGTGCGAGTGAGCGTACAACGCCAACTAGACGCGCTCGGCGCGGAGCCACCGCCCGTATTGCGAAAGCTTGCAGCCATCAAAGACTTCAACCTTTTCGTCAGTACGACGTTCGATTCGCAGCTCGAACGCGCACTCAACACCGAACGCTTTGGTGGCAGGAATGAGGCCATTCGTCGCAGCTACGATTTGCACCAGCAACCAGAAGACTATGAACGAACGAACCATCCGCAAGTTTATCACTTGTTTGGTCACTACCGCGGACGACGCTACGCCCTGACCGACGTAGACGCGCTCGAAATTCTGCATCGTTTGCAGCGCGACACTTCGGCGCCACCATCTGAGCTCTTCAAACATCTGGCGCAGAGCAGCCTGTTGGTGGTCGGTCTGGGCTATCCCGACTGGCTGTGTCGCTCGCTATTTCGCACCATGGTGGGCCGCTCGTTGAACGAGGCTCGTAGCACGCGTGAGGTGCTGGCTGACGAATGCCTCAAGAGCAATCCAGAAGCGGTCCTATTTCTCAAACATTGCCATGCTCATTTGGTCGAGCACGATGTCGTTGGATTCGTGGACGAGTTGCACGAGCGCTGGACGGAAGCGCAACCGACGCCAGCCGCCGCGCCACAGGCACCCCAGGCGGACGCGGAGGACCAAGACGTACCGGACGCCGGAACCATCTTCATCAGCTACTGCAGTGACGACTTTGTTGCCGCAGAGAGAATGTGGAAGCGGTTGGAGGAAAATCACCTTGCGACCTGGTTCGACCGAGTGCGCCTACGGCCGGGGGACGCTTGGCGCCCGATGCTGCAATATGGGATCGCCCGCGCCTCGCTCTTCATTCCGTTGCTCTCCAGGAAAGCGATGCAGTACTTGGATCGCGAGTATCGCAAGGAATGGGCCCAAGCGTTCGACCGTCTGCCGACGTTCTTCGGTACGACCTATCGCTTCATACATCCGGTCATCATTGATGATCTCGACAAGGGAGCGCTGCCACCGGAATTCGCCGAGTTCCAGGTCCCGCGCTTCATCAACGGAGAGCCGGATGCCGACTTCATCGACCGGTTGCGGAACCTGATGCGGGAGTATCAGACCCGAGGGAAACGGTAGTGAAGCCGGACTCGTCATCCACGTCGCAGTCGTCATCCACGTCGCAGTCGTCGTCGCTGACACCCGAGAGTCCGTATCGGGGGCTCGCAGCGTTTCGAGAGCGGGACGAGTCGTTCTTTTACGGTCGTGAGCAACAGCGGGAAGCGTTGTGCAGTTTGGTCACTCAACGCCGATTGACCGTACTCTACGGTGCGTCGGGCCTGGGTAAGACGTCGCTCATCAACGCGGGCCTATTCCCCTGGCTGAGGAAGAACCGCTTCGCGCCCTTTTCGTTGCGCCCGAACTTGCGGGACGAGGAGGCGCTGGCTGACTACGTACTCAGTGCTGTCTACGAGCAAGCTCGCCGACGAGAGGTATCGTGCCCGCCGCCCACCAAGGGAGAGACGCTTTGGGCGTACTTCCAACGGGCACACTTCTGGAACCGCCGCAACCTGCGTGTGGTGCCGGTCTTGGTCTTCGACCAATTCGAAGAAGTCCTGCGGTCGATGGATCGCACGTTGGGCGCGATGGAGCTGATGCGGCAGCTGACCGACTTGGTCGAAAACCGCGTTCCTGCCGAAGTCGCCGAGGAGCAGTCGGACGAAGAGAGGTTTCGTCAGTACGACGCGCCGGACATCCGTGTCGTGTTGGCATTGCGGGAGGAATACATTCCGCACTTGGAAGACTTTGCTCAGGCATTGCCGTCCATCATGACGAGTCGCTTTCGCCTGCAGCCGCTCGATGGTGAACAGGCCAAGGCGGCGGTACAGATGCCGGCCGGGCGCGAGCGGATGTCGGACGCGTTTGCTGAAGCTGTCGTTCGGCGGTTGGTGAGTGTCGAACATCGAGGTGTCGACACCGCGAAGGAGCGACCGCTCGAGCAACTCAAGATCGAGCCGAGCTTCTTAAGTTTGTTGTGCAGCGAGCTGAATCGCAGGCGTCGCGAACGCAAGCAGGCGGGGTTCGACGATTCATTGTTGGAGACCAACGACGTCGAGGTTTTGAGCCGCTTTTACCTGCGCGAAACGGAGGATCTCGATCCCGCCGTGCGTGTGTTCATCGAAGAGCGGCTGGTCGACGATGGCCATCGCGTGCTGGTGCAACAAAAGCGAGCGGGCTTGCCGGAGGAGGTACTGAACCTGCTGGCGACCCGCCGTATCATCCGCATCGAACAACGTCTCGGCGCGCCCTACGTGGAGCTGATTCACGATATCTTGTTGGACGTCGTGGCGAAGGCGCGGCGGGAGCGCCAGGCACGAGAAGAAGCCGAGGAGCGCGCCCGCCAGGCACGAGAAGAAGCCGAGGAGCGCGCCCGCCAGGCGCGAGAAGAAGCCGAGGAGCGCGCCCGCCAACTGCGTGTACAGGCAGCCGAGCGAGAGGCCGCCTTCGTGGCAGAGCAAAAACAACGAAAGAAGCGCCAAACTCTATTTGGCGTGCTGGCCCTGGTCGTGCTGATCAGCACTGGCATCGTCACCATTCGACGCTGGCAGATCGGGCAACGGGTCGCCGAGATCCGAGTTCAAATGACAGCGTTGCCCACCGAAGAGGTGAGCGACGCGGCAAAACTCAGAGATCAACTGAAACAGCTCGACCCGGATGAAGCCGGCCAAGTCTGGCGGGCCTTTCAGGCCCGTCGTGTCAACGAGCTGGAAGGGGCGTTGTCGAAGCTCGACTCGCGAGAGCAAGCGGAAGCCCGACGTTTGAAGGCCGCGTTGATCGACGCAGGGGAGAAGGCGCGGGCGGAGCAAGCGCTCGCTGGTTTCGAAGAGCGGCGCCAACTGTACATCGCTCAGGAGAGCGGTCCGCTCTGGGAGGAATTCGAACGCCTGCGCACGACGTCGGTCGAGCGCGCGGTGTTGCGAGGGGTGAAAGCGGCCGCCAAGGTCGAAGAGCCACCGCGCTCGGCATGGGTCGAGTTGGTGCGCAAGTATGCTTTGAACAAGCTGAGGACGACGATCCGAGCGCACAAAGGAACCGTCAATGATTGCGCCTTCCATCCCGACGACCCTGCGCGAGTCATCAGTGTGGGAGCGGATGGTTTCGTGCGGCTTTGGGACGTCGAGTCGGGGTCGGTTCTGCACGAGTATCAACGACGCCACGCGCAGAGTTACGTGCTGGAGCCGCTGGCGCTGAGCGTTTCGCACTTGACGGAGGACGAGGGGAGCGCGGCCGTCGCCATCGGTTTTGCCTATGCGGCTACTGCCAACGCGACCGCGGGTACCGAGGTGTGGCAACTGGCTCGAGATCCCAACACGGACGCCGATGCACGCGACTGGTACCCAAGCCCTGACAGTATCGTGAGTGTGGCGTTGGCGGGCAATCGCATGATCTCCCTCGGCAACGTGGTGGAGTTGAGAATACTGCCGCATCAGCAGGCGCGGCGCTTACGAGCGCACGGCGATCCTTGGCGTGCTCGCATGCTGAACAATGAGTACCCGCTGGTACTGACGACCGAGCAGGCGTCGTTTTACAAGTGGAGTGACGATCCGGTGGCGCACTCGATCACGTCGCCGGATGGTGCCGAATTCTATGCCGGCGACTTCATCACTTTCGACCGCGTCGCGATCGGGGACAGTCGAGGACGCGTCCAGATCTGGAGTAGCATCGAACGTTCGGACGTCTCGACGTTGGAGGCCCCCAAGACCGACCGCGGCCGGACTCCAATGCACGTTTCCGCGTTGGATGCGTGTTCCCACGGCGGCAACGCGGTCGTCGTTGCGGCGCTCGATCCAGACCTTCGCGACGACGGCGACGAAAAGCCGAGCGCTGGCGAGTCGGCACTTTGGGTTTGGCGACGGACCAGCAAGTGGGGTCCCGCAGAGCCCATGGGACTGCCGCGGTCACGGGCGCGAGGTGTGGCCCTCAGCGCGGATTGTACGCGAGTCGTCAGCTGTGGCGAAGACGAAGCGATCCGAGTGTGGGCCATCGGCGCGGACGCCCCTGAGGCAACTCAGGCTGCTTTGCAGCGCCCGATGACCGCCAAGGATCTCGCCGAATGGACGCGCCGCTTGGGCGTGGCGGGTGTGAACCCAACAGTCGAAGAGTAGCGCGCGGTCAGCGCTTGCTGTGCTCGAACGCCGGGCTGCAACGCCCCGAAGCGGCTCGCCCTCAGCATGCGCTGCAGCTCAAAGCAGCGGCCAAGCCACAGTCACATAAGGTGCCCACAGCGGGGGGATGCTGCCTCGAAACTGTTCGACGAAGGCGTCGACATCGCGGTTTGCTTCGAGCGCGTCCACGCGTTGCTTCAGGGGTTGGCCACTGAGTTCACTCGGCAGCGAATCCCGCATCAAGCCGATCTCGAAGCGAGTTCCACCCACGAGCGCACGCCCCGTCGTGTACCCCAACCCAAAGCGAACTCCATACACGGCGTCCAAAATATCGTCGCTGTCCCACGGTTTCACGGCTGCGCCCGCGGCACCGCCCAGGCTCAGGTAAACGGGCAGGGGAAATGGACTCAGCCGAACGCTCACGTGGTAGGCGGCGTGGAGCGCATGCACGCGATCACCGGGCTGCCCCCCGACGACACGGCGGTGCGTGCGATAACCCACCTCCGGCCCGATGGAGATCCCCACCACCGCGTCGCCGAACTCGATGGGCATCAGTGCGTAGACGGAACTGGGCCTGTAGTCCGACCACCACCAAGAGCTCGCCGTCACAGCGAACGCCAGGCGGAAGCTGAGCACGTCCAACTCACCATCGGTCGGCATCGCCAGCGTCGGATCGAGCGAGGCTTCACGCTCCCGGCTCAGAAAAGCACGCCGGCAAGCGAGCGGCACCTCGGCCTGCTCTTCGCTCGACGAGGGCGGGCGGTCGCTGAACTCCTCACCATTGTTCGTAGCTTGCTGTCTAGCGGTCTCGAGTTCACATGCCTCACGGTACTGTTCGATGGCGTCGTCTTCCGCGCCATCCTGTCGTTGCAACCAGCCGTAGGCTTCGCAGCCGCGAGGGTCGCCGAGTCGACAGGCGCGGTGGAAGGCCTGCTTGGCTTCTTCACCGCCGTCGTATCGAGACCAGCGTGCCCACCAACCCCAGGCGAGGCAAGCCTCGGGGATACCCAACGTCACTGCACGGTTTTTGGTATCGAGCCAGCCTCCCCAGGTGACCGGGAGGCCATGAAAGCAGTTGTGCTCCCACAACTCAGGATCGGTGGCATGGGTGACGGGGTCATCGACCGCTGGCGGCTCGAGCTGAGTTTTCAACGTGAGCCGGGTAACGCGTTCGGTGTCGATGTTCAGGCCTGGACCCAAAAGCGGAACACCGTCTTCCGGGTCGTCGTCTTGGAAGACCAGAACGTCGAGGAACTCATCTCCAGCTCGATTGGGATTTCTCAGTTGTATCGTGTGCTTTCCTTCTCGCAACCGAGCCACCAGGAGCGTGCTCAGTCCTTCGTCGACGGGGGGAAAGTTACCGACGAAGCCACCGTCGATGAGCAAGCCGACGCCCGCGAGATCACTCTCCACGAGCAGCATGCCGCTGGCGGGTTTCAGCACGACGGGCAGTTCAACCGAGCGGTTGTTCTCTGAGAATTCGACCACGGTGTCGAGCGTTTCGTAACCCTGCAGTTCGATTTGGACGGGGACCTGCTGTGAGGTGGACAAAGCGCACCCCGACTGCTTCGGAAGCCGACGTTCCAGATCGCCGCCCCAACGCTGGATCACGTCGCCCAGGCGTCCCACATCCGCACCCGAGACCTTCACCTTGGCGTCGTACAAGTGCGGCGGAGCCTTCAACTGAATGCTCGGGCAGGGACGTTGTTCGAGTGCGATTTCGTACGTGGCCGTACCGGCGATTACCTTCTTCACGCGCAGCGTCTCGTAGCCGAACAGTACGGCTTCGAACTCGTGTGTCCCCGCGGGCAGCACCTGGGGCCAATTCAACTGACCAGACTGTGGGATCGTCTGCGGCGGCGCGTTGCTTCCGACGAGCGCAACCTGGGTCGTCGCCAGGCCCTCGATCACGATGTGCTGACGCGGAACTATGGACCGGCTTCCGTACACAGCACCGGTGATTGGATTCGTCTTTCCTGCCAACGCCGGGCTCGCGCTGCAGAGGAGCAGCACGACAGCCCACGACGACGACCAGCGCATCATCGAGCCGGCTCCTCCGCAGCGTAGCATTGCTGGCCGGCGGTCAAGCCGCTGGCGTGTCGGACCTCGAAGAGCAACTGCGCGGCGAGATTGGTCTCGGGGGTGAGATGTGCAGGCCTAGCTGCCAACGCCCAAGCAACGGTGTTGCACAAGCCGTTGGCAGCATCTTCGGGTTCCCTCAGGGTTTGGATGAACATCCACCAAAAAAGGCGAGCCCTCACGTCAGCGGACTTGCCAGGAGGGGCGTTGGGGAGCGAATCGAGCAATTCCGGCTGGAGTGTGGCGCGCGCCGACAACGCCAGCACGCTCTGAGTGAAGCCAACCTCGACCATCACCAGCAACTCTTCGATCGTGAGGTTCGACGTGCCATCCGCGTTGGGCGTCAACGCGTATGTCTCGTAGCCAGACGAGTTGGCCACGTCTTGCAGCGCGTTGACCATGACTTGTGGCATCGGGCTACCGCCGGCTCGGGCCCCGAGGGCGAGCATCAACACGATACGAGCCTGATCGACGGAAACGTTCATGCGCCGTCCGAGCCGACGACCCGAGGCGACGCTGTCCGAACGAGGGGACGCGGGGCTCCTGGATTGAGCGAACGGAGCTTGGGTCGGTTGTTGACCCGTTGCTCGGGTGTCGACCGGAGCGGCTTCACGGACTTCCGAACTGAGCGTTTCGTCGGACGACCAGAGCGCTTCGATCAGGCGCTCGGAGACATCCCAATGGTCGGTCAGGGTAGCGACTTCGCTGGCGAACTCCAACAGTGCGTCGTCCGCTGGCCAGGGCTCGGAGAGCACGTTCTCGATCAGCTCCTTGGCCTCCTCGACTCCGCCGGCACGCATCAATTCCACGCCCAGAAGGGCGTTCGTTGGCCGAGCCTCTCCCCAACGCGCCGCCTGCGTGCGCAACACTTTGGCTGCCTGTGCTGCGGCCTTCTTGGCTGCCGTAGGGTGTTCGCCCAGACGCTGCACGCGAGCGAGCTGTCGAAAGATGGCCGCGTCCGAGAGCGCTGGGTCCAGAGAATACCCAGGGATGAGCAGCGCCGCTTCGAAGTTCCGCGCGGCCTCGTCGAAGCGTCCGATGTCGGCGTCGTACAACCCGAGGTCGACGTGGGCGGCTCGACTCGAGCCTTGCTGGACGCTCCGTTCGAGCAGTGATTGCAGTCGAGGCCAATCCTGCTTCGACCAAGCTAGCTGCGCATCTGTTACCGTGGCGCTCTGGTCGCGAACCACCCAATCGTCGCCAGAATCGATCGTCGTCCAGTCGAGTAGTCGTGATGCTCGCTCTTCGCAGTGTTCGGCGATGAGGTCGTATTCACCCTTCGGCATCAAGAACTCGGCTTGGGCGCCGGCGGGTATCTTCACGTTTCGGGGTATGCCCTCGCCGAGGTCCGAATTGGTCGAAACCCGAATCGTGCAGATGTCCCTTCCAGACTGGTTGTCAATCCAGACGCTCGCATCCCAAGCCGGAGCTTGGGGGCTGCAACCTCCGAGCCCAGCTGCGATCAGCGCCCAGCCCGTTTTCCGTCGAAATCTCATGGCGTTCGGCCCGAGCTCATACCACTTCGCCCGGCACGCTGTCGATCGTGTGCCAGCTGAATGGTCGATGGGTGTGTTGGAGCCCGCCACCGTGGCCCCCCAAAGCGAGAGGTCCGTACCGCATTGCAACCCGCCGCCCGCGTCGGCACCCTCTCGGCTGATAGCCGCCCCTCGCGAGTTTGCAGTCACACTCGCCTCATCCACATAGGTGACGACGAGTTGCGCTTTCCTAGTCGCGGTGGCCGGTGTGAAAACGGGCGCTGTTGTCATCGCAACACCGACGAGCCACGCTGGCAACGCCCCTGGCGGCGGAGAAATGGGGTCCGCCACGGCGGAGCGCCCAGGGTTCTGGAGCGCGTGTCACGCTCACCGCTGCCACGCACGGTTTCGAACCGCGAACTCGCTCCCCACGCTCCAGCGCTGCCGGTGAACACAGCGTCGTGATGGTCGAGGGCACGCTGCTTTTCCACCAGCGTTGCCGCGCTGCTTCGCAGCCGCGCTCCGGATTCGAAGTCCGATGCTCTATCCAGCTGAGGGTGTGCCCCCATCCTGCAAGCCTTCGGCTCGCAGCTTCCCCCATGGTTTCCTCGCCCGTTGGGCTGCGGAAGCCGGGGGAAGGGCGCGTTGGGCGTCGGACGCGGCGCGGAATCGTCAGGGACCTTCCTCGCGCAGCGGTGAGCTCTCACCGGTGCGAGTCACCGCCCTCCTGGGTTGAGCCCGCCACTGATTGCGGCGCAACCATCGCGCCGCGCCCGTGAGCTCCGTGACGACAGCGCCGGATGGTGACTGTGGCGCGTCACGCTGCCTGCGCCTGTTGGGGTCGTGTCGGGCACAACCCAGGAGGTCAGGATGGTTCATCAATCACGGTCAGTCAGTGCGCACCAGCGCAAGTTGCTGAGGCAACGGGCGCGGCGGATGAGGCACGAGCCGTCGCAAACGGAATGGCTGTTGTGGGAGCAGCTTCGGTGTCGCAAGCGGGGAGCAGTCTTCCGTCGACAAGTGATTCTTCAAGGCTACGTCGTTGACTACTACGCGTGTGCCACGAAGCTGATCGTGGAAGTGGATGGGGGCTGGCACAGCAAGCGGCGTCGCCGCGATGCACGCCGCGAGCGTGTGCTGCGCGCCGCAGGCTATCGCGTGCTGCGCGTCACGGCGGAAGAGGTGCTCCACTCGCTGCCGAGCGTCCTCCTTCGTATCCGCGAGGCGCTCGCCGAAGGCGGAGCGCTCGCCGTCCGGCACGTCGAGTAGCGCGCTGCGCAGCAGCCGCGCTCCCGAGGGTGAGCGAGTCCGTCACCGACGCGCAACGTCGTGGTCTCGCCTCGCATGTCGCGACCCGTCGTGGGGCCCTCCGCCAGGAGGACCTCTTGAAGGAGGGGGCCCCAGCAGGCGCGTCGGCAGCGAGCTGGCTTGGGAAGGCCGGTGCCGTTGCCTGCACCAGCGCCTCCCTCGCCTGCTGGGGGAGGAAACCCCAACGCCGCCCGTCGTTTCGCTGCGCTCCACGCCGGGGCCCGGGCGTTGGGCCCCCGGGCGAATCCAGAAGTGTCCTCCCAACAACACAGCGCGCCCCGAGGGATTCACTGGCCGCCTTCGGCGCCTGCCGGGCTTCGCCCGTCACCGTGGATCTACGTGGAAAGCTCCACTTCCTGGACCTTGTCCACTCCGGTTCGAACCCCCGACCTGCGGATTCGAAGTCCGATGCTCTATCCAGCTGAGGGTGTGCCCCCAACCGGGCCGCCACGCGAGTCGTCGCGGCAACGTTGGAGCTGTTCACCAGCGGCCCGCTTCCCCCCTTGGTTTCCTCGCCCTTTGGGCTGCGGGAAGCCGGGGGAAGGGAGCACTAGTCGTCGAGTGTGATGCCTTCGTACAGCTCGTCCACGGAAAGACTGGCGGGAGGTTGACGCAGTTGAAGCGTTTGTCCGGAGCGAAACTCGCTCTGCTGCCAGCCGTCCTGTGTCCGCTCAACCAAAGTGAGCTGTTGCTTGCGATGCGAGACGAAGATGACGGCCTGGAGGCTGGGGCACTGCTCGTAGTGGTTGAGCTTCTCGCCGCGGTCGTAGTCCTCGGTGGAGCGACTGGTGACTTCGACGAGGATGGTTGGATTGGTGACGGCGTGTTTGTCGATGCTGGAGACTTGGCGTTCGCCGCAAACGACGGTGACATCGGGGAAGGTGGACAGATCGGTGGCCTCGATACGCACCTTGAGGTCGGAGGACGAGACACGACATTTGCCCAAGAGTTGGTTTCCGAGGAGGCGAATGACTGAGGCAGCGAGTTCAGCGTGGGCCGGAGTTCCACCGGCCATGGCGTAAATCTCGCCGTCGCAATACTCGAGCTTGACGCCACTTTGTTCGAGCGCACCGAGGTACTCGTCGTAGGAATAGTGAACGCGCCGAGCCGTAGTCACCGCTCAAGTGTACACGCTCCAAAGAGCAACGACC
>JBNKHV010000142.1:0-31883 GCA_050290545.1 Polyangiaceae bacterium
GCTTCTCAAGCTAGCGAGCGCCGTCAGCGGCACACGCAGTGGCGTCCAAGCGTCATTCAGCTGGAGGATGGGGACACTGACCTGTCTGCCCTCCGTACCGAGCAGACGTGCCCGCACGTTGACAATCTCGTCGTCGGTGTCCCCACGCACGAACCGCAGTTGGAATACGACGGCAAGCGCCTCGTACTGCTCTGCTGGCGTACCCGGCATCAGTGGCAGAGCGAGCAGATCGACGGGGGCTTCCAACTGCCTGACGAGGCTCGTGTTACCCCTGCTGAAGATCACATGCGGCAACGTATCCGGGTCTCGACGAGCCAGTGAAACCTGCTGCGAGATCACTCGGTCGTCCTCGGGACGGAGACCCTCGGTCTCTATCCCCCGAAGGTCGACGATCGGATCCAGCAAGTGCAAGTCACAAACGAGGAAGCCGTCGTTCGCCGAGCCCTCGACGACATCCGCGCTGCGACGCCGAGCGTCGTGACGCACGACGCTCGCTTGTTCGTTGGTGTCCGCGTCGAGGTGGACACGATTCATTTGATGGTGAACTGCCGTAAATCGTCGACGTTCATCGAAACGTATTCTGGAAGTGTATGCCTTCACGTTGAGCTCCGCCGCATCCTGAGGAGGTCGATATTTACTCGGTCGCTGTGAACTGATTCGAGTCCGAGAGGCACGAACTGCCGACTGCGCTCCCGCAATTCGAGCAGACTCTGGCGCCTATGACTGAACGCTCCAACACCGAAGCCGCGTTCACCCAAGTCAAATATCTCGGGTGGATTGTTGTCAGACAAGACCAAGTAGGTTGGGTCCGTCACTGAGATCGACGCAAAGCTGACGCTGTGCTCGATGCTCCGGTAGCTCAACGGCGCCCGCCCCCCCGCGGGGCGCACGCTGTGCCGAAGCCACCCGAGGTCCGGCCGGTCACAGTGAACTGGGCCTGCGAACACGCATGAGCTAGCTTCCAAGGCCCCCGCGTGGGTGCTGCCGTAGATGGTGCAGTGGCGCATCCGCACCCGCGCCCCTGGCGCGGCGATGGCCGCCAGCTCTCGATCACCGGAATCGAAGCAACATCCTGCAGCAATCAGTTGAGCCCACGGCGGTAGTTCGATGCGACCGAGCATGCAACCGTAGAGTCGTACCGTCACACGCACGTCCGGGAGCGTGCGACGCATCAGCGTTGATTGCTGTAGCGCCCCAACAACCCGTAGCCCGAGCGCACCACTGGTGGCTAGACTGGCCCAACGCACGTCCAGCGTCCCGGAGTCCATCAGCCACTCCAACGCTCCCTCCGTGGAGATCCCGCCCAGGAAGAGCTCGGGGCCGCCTTGCTGATTCGCATCCGACGACGGCTCGCCGCCACCCAGTCTTGGGTGAACGACCAACGACAAGTTGCCGTCCTGTTCGACATGGGGGTAGCCCGCACTATCCTCGGGAAAGATCGCCAATCGGTCGCTGGCGCCGAGCGCAACAGGGGTGCTCGCAAGCCGCGGTGACCTGTCGAGTGTTACGCGCCGGGACGCCGCTCCGTCAGCCAACGATTCGGCGAGCGTTGCGAAGGTCGGCGTCTCGTTGCTTTGACCCACCTGATTCGGCGACACTCGGGAAGTGGCGCGCTCTCGAGTTTCCAAGCCTGGAAACGGCGCGGGGCCAAAGCCTGGATCAGGCTCCAGCCACTGCGTGGGGATCTTGCCGTCCCCCGGCAACGCTCCAGCCCCTATCTCGTCGGGACGCCCCAACCAATAGCTGACCTGGACCGTGCCCGAAACCAAAGTGGCCGGCAGAGCGACGCGTCCCAGCCGTGCGTCCAAAGCAACACGGCCCTCCAAGTCCAGAGCGAACGGCTCCAACCACGGCCCCAAACTGGCTTGCATCAGGCGAAGAGGTGCGAAACTGAGTCGGTGTGGAGCGGCGACTCGCTGTTCATCTGCCGCGCGTCCTCCGCTGCTTGCCTGTCGGCTCGCCCCGATGCCGAGGGAAGCGCGCTGGTCGCCAACCTGCTGGGTGGAGCCATCCGCCATCACGAAGAACAACTGGGACGCCCCAACTTCCAGCTCCAGCGCTGGCAAGAACGCGAGCACCGAGCGCCCCGCAACCTGCAATATCACTTCGCTGGGTGGCAACGGCGGCGGATCGAGCACCCAGAATTCATCGCCGAGGTAGAAGGCACTGCCGAAGCTCGGGGGATTGGGGCTGGAGTCGGGCTCGGGCGGTTCACTACGCCAGACATTCGCTCCAAGCCCGAGGCCGTAGGCTCGAGCGCACGTACTGTCCGCCCAGGCGAGCACGCGGAGTGTTCCGTCGGCTTCAACCGCTGCCCAAAGCGCTCCAGGTCGCGTCTCGTCGAACGGCAGGGGCGCTAACTCGCTCCAAACAGGGCGCGGCTTGTCTGGATCGACGCTGAACACTCGTGGCTCGAGCCGTCCCCAAGTCGACGCGCCGCCAACGAGCACCAACCCCTGCGCCGTCGAGAGCAGCTGTCCGAGCACGCGATGCTGCTGATTGCGTACGCGGTGCGGTCGAAAGAGCCCAAAGTCCGACTCCGTGTCGTTCAGTTGCACGGACCACATGTCGGAGAGAATGGAGGTCGCATCTTGTCCCCCGAACACGAACAGACGCTCGCCGTGCAGGCACAACGAGGGCGCCAATCGCGCGACGGGGACGCGCAGGCTCGGACCGTCGATGCGCGTCAGACTGGGCGAAGCCGACGCGGGATCATTCAGGCGCCACACCCCGAGCAGACCGGAATCTCCCCGTTCAGCTACGACAAATAGCCCCGGACTCCCAGCAACGATGGACACCGCTGGACCATCCAGTGCGGTCTCGAGGTCGGGTTGCTCGTGCGGTGGGAGGCCGCTCAGATCGAGCTCAGCAACGACCCACGTCGTTTGCTCGGTGCTGAGGTTCAGGCTCATCACTCGTGGCACGAGCGACGGACTGAGTTCGAGCCGCAAAGCGAGCACCTCGCCCCCATCGTCGACGACGGCAAAGGGCGAAATCGGCTGCCGACCGCTGGGGTCGATCGCCAACGTCTGCCAGCTCCCGTCCGCCGCACGACGCCAGCTGGACGCGGCATCCGTTCTGCGCACGCGCAGCGCGACCTGGGCGTCGCCTCGTGCGACCTGACTTACCTCCGTCTGCGCCACCGGACCCAAAGCCCCACGGCCCTGACTGACGCTAGCTACCAACGGGTTTTCGTCAGATGAGGGCGCCGCGGGCGCTTCGATCGTAGTGTCGATCGAATCCGGATTGTCCACGGCGAACAGCTCGAGCTCCCACTCGTCGCCCACCGTGGGACGTTCCTGATCCGCCAGGCGCAACACGGGATCTGGACCCAGCGGCGCGAACGCCAACGGACCAATCGTGTCGCTGACCCGCGAAGCCCCGACCAACATGATGCCGTCGACGTACACCTCGATACTGCCGGACGCTTCGATACCCGCGACGTCATCGGCCAGGGCGGTGGGAGTGAGTAGCCCCTCGATCAGCGGGACTGTAGCCTCAGACGACGCCTCGGGCTCGTGACGCCCAGGGGGCAAGTCGACAGAATACGGCAAGTCCTGTGGCTTCTTGTAGATTAACGGCAGTGGCCGACCCAGTGGATCCAGAGAAAAACCGGAGTACTCAGGCGTCTGACCATCCGCCCGCGGAATGGTCCGAATCAGCTCACGAGCAACGGGCAAACGATCCACCGCAATCGCGCTGAGCCGGGCCGTTCGCACGACCACCGCATCGGGTCTTGCCCAACCTGACAGGTCGACGGTGCGAGGTGAAGCGGCATAGCGACCAGCGTCGGCGCGCCCTAGCCTGGCACGCACTTCGAAAAATGAATCGGCGTCGGGAGCTGCATCCCGTTCGTCACGTACCCGTCGCGACAGCGGGTCGCTGACCACGATTGGAGACTCCAACTGGGCGCTACGGCCTCGTCTCAGCACCGTGTGGTTGAGATCTTGATTGTGGAGTAAGGAGCGAAACGCTTCGTCCACCTCACAAGACCAACCGCTGGTAACGCTCAACACCTCCTGCAACGTTTCCAGAGTGCCCTTGCGACGACGCCATCCCAACGTGCGCGCAATCACGCCGCGATTGATGCCGGCATCGCTGGTGAGCAGTTGGGCTCCGACCAATTCGGCAATCAGGGGCAGCGCAGCGGGGGACGCGCGCTCCACGAAATGGTCGTCGAGGAGTTGGTTGATGGCCGCCTCTAGATCGTCGAGAGGCTCTGCCAGTACGGAAAGCAGAGCTCTGAGCGGCTCGTCTCCCACTGCGCCGGCGCGAATGGCAGAAACGGAGTGATCCCGCGCCCAGTACACGCTGGGGATTGCCGCGATGAGCTGCTCGAGCTGGGTCATCGGTCGTAGGCCCTTTCCCAACGAATGTTGACCGCCTCGACCCCTGGCTCCCTGGCAGCGAAGATCGGAAACTCGTCGACCGCTACCTCGATGCGGTGACTGCGTGAAGACGCCGAATCCGCACGATACAGTCGCTCGACGAACACCGAGTCGAGACCTTCGATTCCTTCCAGAGCCCGATACACGTCCGATATGAGTACGTCTTGCCCGAGTTCGACGTTGCCCGGAGCCAGTAGCCCCCGCTCCGCCACCGCCGTGCCGGAGGGCGCACCCAGGGCTTCGCGCGCGCCGAGAATGATGTCCAGCGGTTGTCCACGCTCGCTCACCCTGAGCAGTACCTCAACGCGAATCGGCACCAGCGTTCGATTGACCACCGAGACGCGCATCAACGACGGCATGCGAGCAACGAGAAAACTGCGGACGGCGGAGAGTTCCTCCGCGTTGAAAGCTCTCCCGTTGGCGCCCGCCAGCACCACGCGCACGTGTTCCCGACCCCCGGCAACATCTCGAGTCACTCGAGCTCGATGGACACCGGGGTGCGAGAGTGCCAGTGACTCGGCATCTGAAAGGGAAATGGCGCGATCCAACGCATGGATCCCTGCCTTGGCCTTGCGCATCGCGAGGTCGAGGGACTGAGCGTCAGCGCCGCCACCAAAGTCCAACGGGTTGGATGTCTCCGCCACCGCCGGGTGTGCACTGACCAAGCTCGTGACCGTGCCCGCAAGCTGGTTTCCCAACGCGCCCGCCCCGACGCGATAGCGGATTCGGACGGGGCTCAAAGCTGCTTGGCCTTGGTGGCTGATGCTGGTCGCGAATCGGATGCGAGCACCGCCGTCAGTAGTCGGCTCCAACGCGTACACCGGCGCATCCGTGGACGCCCACCTCAGGTCGTCGACGCGCTCCCACTTTCTATCCTGCACCCATAGCTCGACCTCGGGTCGACGGCCATCGGGAGCAAGCGCGTCGGGGAGCCAGCACAGCGGTCGCTCAGCGAGCTCGAAAGAACTCTCACCGGCACTCAGCTCCGTGATCTGGTCGATCGTCTTGCCGTGAGACACCTCTGCCACATTGCCGACCACCACCGTTCGGTTCAAGTCGTAGCGACGGCGCAACGGCGGCTCGAAGGTGATACGCGTCATGGTCTCAGCGTCGGTCGACGGTGTGTCTTCTCGGACTCGCACGACACGAACCGCCTCCCGATCACGACGCTCCCGAGTCACATCACCGTTGGGCAGCACGTGTTCAACCTCTTCGGCAAGGACCAGCCAGTCTCCCGGCGCAATGAGCTCGGTGACCGTCTGGGGCGCGCCTTCCGTGTCCACCTGTTGCGGCAAGATGTACAGCGCATCGGTTCCCGGGGGTGCAACACCGAGATTGCGGTAGCGCTCGTGAGCTGCGTCCGGCAACAGCTTCGCCTCCAGACGCGACAATGCCTGCGGACCGTGGAGTAGCACCACCTGTTCGCGAGACTCCTGAATCACCCCTACCAACAAAGCATCGAGAAACACCAGCAGCTGGTCCAGGCGCCTCGCCCAAGCGTCGAGATCCTCGTCGTCACAGCGGCGCAGTGCTTGCTCGAGCGCCATCAACGCATCTGGACTCAGCCGCCCTAGCCTCGTCAACAGCCCGAGCAAGAGCTCCTGCGACTCCGACAAGGGCCCCGGCGCGACGTCGTCGACCAGCGCTTCGGCTTGGGCGTGGGCTTCGCACAACTCCTGGCAGACCGAAGCCAACATGTCGCCACAGGTATCCACCTCTTGCGCCTTGAGATCGCTCATCAGATCGGCAAGCCGTAGCGCTTTTTGGCGCGCCCGCGCCGCTTTGCGTTGGGCCAGAGTGCCCGCGCGGCCTGCCTCCAGTCGAGACTCGAGGGTGTTCACGAGCTGCGCTCCGGATGGTTCTGCACCCAAAGCGCCAACCACGGGCGTCTCTGACGTCGAGTCTGCGTCATCCCCAGAACCTGCTGCACCGCCAGTGTTGCGCACCGCGGTGATGGCTCCGGCGGTGCTTTTGGTCGCTGCGTCTCCGGGTAGGAAAGGTACCAGTGCGTTCAGACGCGCGGAGATGTGTGTCGCCCTGAGCGTCTCGAAGAGCTGAGGCGGCTGGCCTGCGTCCCCGGGTTGGGACTGGACTCGAAACCCTCTGGGCAGCGTTCCCGAAGTACCCGCTTTGCACTGTAAGTGCTGTAATCCTATGGCTGCGATGGCGGGAGTCGCGCGGTACCCGATCTGTCCGAGCAACAACGTGCGTGAAAGGGGCCGCGCTGCAGTGGGCAGAAAGGCCTCGCGGCCCCACGCCTCTTGATACGTCCACAACACGTGCGCCGCCAAAGCGTAACAATCGAGGGCGGCACGACCTTGATCCGAATCAGCACCGACCAGCTCTCGAGTGGGATCCCATGGCAGCGCCTTGTGCGCGAAAGCCTTTGCCGCGGCCTCCGTCATTTGACTGACGAGCTGGCTGTGGCTCCGGCTGCGGTGGTGAGCAGGCAGTTTCATCCAACACCTCCGCACACGGTGACGGTCAGCAGCCCTGCGGGCTGAGACTTGTCGGGAGGCTCGATCACCGCGACTTCATCCCCAGAAATGGGAAGCACACCAGTGCCCACATACTCGATTGCCCTCGGCTCGAGCCGTCTGAAACGCGAAACGCGTGCCCCTGCCACCCCGGGCACACCCAAGACCTCTCGGTACACCGCGTCGAGCCGAATGTCCCCGCCCAGTCCGGTGCTGTCCGGGTCGAACACGCCCCCTTGGCGCTTGAGGGCACGCAGGACGTCGCGGCGCACCCCTTCCGCCTCGGCCCCGGCATCAGCATCTACCGTCAAGTCGATGTCCAACGGGACCCACTTGGGCGGCACGAGTTCTACGTCGAAGCCAAGCAGACGGACCGACTCCACTGCGCGCCTCACTGTTGCCCAGCGCCGGGTCTTTTCCTCTTCCGCCAGTATGTCCTCGTCGTTGAGCAAGACCGTCAAGCGAACGACCCGCCGCACGCCGACGTCGAGAACCCTCGCTCGAACTCGCGACACTTCCGGCAGCCGCTCCAGCAGTCGTTCCCAATCGGCCGGAGTGATCGCGGACAGAGTGTCTCGAGTGTTTCTCGGCGCCGAGTAGCGGATGCGGCTGAGGTCTTCGCGGTCGCGTCCACCAATCGCGGCCATCGGGTTACTCACCTGAAGCGTCCGTCGCAAATACTCGATGTGCTCGGGCCGTGTGAAGAGCAGAGCCTGGCCTTCCTTGCTTCGCCCCAGAGCCAATAGCCGCTTCAGGGAGCCGGCGACGACATTGCCCCGCGCGCCGAGACCGATCGACACGCTCAGGTGGATGCCGAACTCGCTGCGAGGCAGGGCTGCCCCGTTCACTCCATCACCAAACAGCAAGACGGGTCGATCCGCCTCCGAGGCGCGAAGTGTGAACACTCGATCACTCGGGCCCGCAAGCGCCAGACTCGAAATCGAGGTCCAGACTTCGTCGTCAATCAGGACTTGATCGATGCGAGTGGTCCCACCACGTTCTGTCAAACCAGGGAAGGGCCAACCCGAAGCATGAACGCTCAGCGGCCCCAGCGGTATCTTGTATTCCCGAAGTCGGCCATCCCGATTGTCGAGACGAGCGCTCATCAACTCACGCCACGGATCCAGCACGTCCGCTGCCGCAACCTCGGAGGTCTCGAGCCCCGCCTCTCGCCCAACACCACTGACGGACAAAAGCGGCACACCATGATGCGCTGGCACGACATTGCCAAGCACCTCGCTGGTCGAGGCGGGGAAGTGGCAGGGTGAAGCACGTCTGGGATCCCAGTAGATCCGCGTCGTCTCTGGTTCCACGTCGATGGCGGTAACGCGAACGACATGGTTCGCCTTCTGATTCGGCTCCCTGAAAATCAGCCACTGCCCCACCAACTCGGCGTCGATGACGCCAGTCAACACACCGCTCGTTGCACCGGGTGCCAGGTCCTCCGCCAAGGTCAGTTGCGCCAACTCCGGCTCGATCACCAGCGCCGTTTCGGTGGCAAAGACCACGACGTCGCTGTTGCTTCCATTGGCGACGAGGGTGTGCGCTGGCACCTCGAGGCGCACTTCACCGGAAGCGACCGCCTGTAGCTCGCTCGCGAGCTCCGAGTTCACTTCGGCGGTCAACGCCACCACAGCGTCGGCATGGAGACCAAAGCGCAGCATGCTCGTTGCAGAAAGCCCCGGGTCGAGGTCGTAGTCGAGCAAACGCGCGTGGTCTTCCACCGACCGTCGCAGCCGGGCTTGGTCGAGGTACGCCTCCTGAACGGCAACCTCCTGACGGTAGGCCAAGATATCCAAGCGATGCGCCAGTAGCTCGAACAACATCGTAGTGAAGTCCGCGGCATTGCCCACGCTCCACTCTGGCATCACCTGCGCAGCACGCTGCCGCATCACGTCCAGCAATGCGCGGGCATCCCGAGCGCGATAGTCGACCACCGGGCTCGGTGCGAGGGGCGGCAATGCTTCCGACGCCGGGGTTGGCAGCGGGTCCCGCAGCTCACACCGTCCCGTGATTTCTGGCGGGTTGGCGCCGACAAACTGTTCACCCAACTCGCCCAAACGAGCCGTTGTGTGGATCGGATGCGCAGGGTCGATGGTCAGATCAACGGCCACGTCTGGGGCCAATCGACCAGTGAGCATCGTCGCGGGGATCCCGATGGGGCCGGGCTTGCGAAAGGGAAGCTCAGCCAGCACCACCAGCGGCGCCTCGCCTCGAGAAACGTAGACCGCGGCGGGCTCCATCACCTCGGCCTCGCTGTGGACGAGCAGGGCATCACCGTCCGCAATGCCCGCAAACAGCGAATTGGCCGCGCGCAACTCACAGGGGCCAATGACCAACCCGCGCTGGTGTCGATGACACGTGACGTGCTCCAGAAAGACGCGGTCGCTCTCTATCCAGCCCGCCCGGATCGACGTCCACTGCTCCAGCCCTTGCAATGCTGCCGGCCGCAAACCTCCTCGAATCTGCAACGCCGTGCCGCTGATCCGACGTAGCACGGATTGCTCAACCAAGATCGCGCCTGGGTCTTCGTGGTCGATCCAAGATTCGAACTCAGTGACCTCCGCATCGACGTGGACTCCGGTGACTTCCGCTAGCCCGGGTAGCGGCGACTGCGGCGGCAGACCTTCGGTGATCTCCCGGCTCGACTGCGCTATCCATCGAGTCCAGCTCAGATCCGGAACTTCCGTGCCACCGGGCTGCTCCGCACGGACCGCTTCAACCCGAACGTCACGTATTGCAACGGATGCCGTACTGGGTCCTGCCAACAATCGCAAACCGCAGGCACCGGCAAGCGTACCGCGTATGTCGCTGATCTCGACAGCCAAGACGTCCACAGCAGAACATCCCCCGAGCAAAAGGGCGGTGGCTTCGCCTCCGTGAACTTTGGTGAGGCTCAGCGCGCGCGCCTCCAACAGCCCGCCAGCCCACGACGCCAAACCAATGGCCGCTCGCTGGGTGTCTTGTGCCGTCACTTCGTCAACCCCACAGTCGAGAAGTTCCAACGACGCGTCCCGCCCCAACGACTGGAGCAGGATCCCCGTCGCTGTCCCCGACACGGAACGCAGACTGGAAAGCCTCAGCTGCGACGCATTGAGTTGCTCCAAGGCAGTCAACGCGACCCCCACGCCATCCCCTGCCGCGCGCAGTGAACGCACGGAACACGCGGACGCGATCAACCGTTTTGCGCTGCAAGTCAAACCAACGCAAGTGCCGGCGCGGGACCTGACCTCCCCCAACGTCACCTCTGCAAGTTCGACACTCGGCGCCTCGATTCGCGCCCCGGTTGTGGAAGCCGCGTCCGCGTCGATGCTCAACCGGGACACGTGCGCCAACCCCTCCGCAGATACGGCTAGCGCGGTGCAGTTGTCTCCACCCGAAACCACCGCACCAATGTCCGACACATGGACGCTCGCGCCCACGAGCTCCACAGCAGTTGCGTCGCTCGCGAGCGGTGCACTGGTGCTCCCAAGCAAGAATACGCAACGCCCACCTCGCGCCGTGAGACGCAGCTCGTGAGCGAGTGTTCCGAGAGTGATGGGGGCGGACAGGGTGAATTCACCCGCCGGCAGTTGCAAGTCCAACGCGCCAGCTAGCTCGCCCGCCTCCAAGGACGCCTGCAGCGCACGCAGCTGCGTCTCTAGATCCGTGGCACTGAGCGCAATCACGCGGGTCCTTCCAGTTCTCGGGCAAAGCTGACCGCGAGCTCATCTCCAGTAGCCTTGAGCGTGTACAGGATATCGACAATCAACGTGACGCCATCCACGGTGACGCGCACCGCATCGAGGTCGAGGACTTCGTTCATGTGGCGGCGCACGGTCGTCGACACGACGTATTCCGCGGCACCTGCCGCCTCCGGGCTTGCGCCCGCAAAAACGAGGCGCTGCACCCCACAGCCAAACCGCGGACGATTGACTCGCTCCCCGGGCATGGTGAACAGCAGCTGCTCCAGCTGCTCGTTCACCGCCTGCGCGCGCGCCGAGCTTGCTGCAGCTCCGCGGTCCGTGATCTGAAACGGGAAACGCAATGCACGCACCATCAGCACAGCCTCCACATCAACCCTGCGCTCCCAACGCATTACGCAGCAGAGTCACGTCCGCCTCGTAACGCGCGGTTACCGGCTCTTCCTCCGATTCGTACGGTGGCACGTTCCAACGATGGCGCACTGCCTGGACATACCAGCGCCCATCCAGCAGATGTCCGGCCCCTTTGAGCTCGATGGGCCGCCGGGACCGAACGATGGTCGGATAGCGTTCGCAGCGCACCGTTCCTGTGCCGACGACGAACCAGTCTGCCGTGCGAAGCGCCGACCGCGCGAGGTTCTCGAGCTCTCGGTCGTCATGGGGCACCAGTGTCGACTGAATGTCCGAGGCCTCGAACTCCGAACCATCCGGCAAGATGGCTTTCAGGCGGTCCTTCAGCACAGCCGCACGATTCACCTCCCCCATGCTGGGGTACCCGGTGTCATCGATGTTCGTGCGACGAACGCGACGACTGCGTTCGTCGATGTCGAAACCGAGCATGCGAGTCGGCTGATGGCTCTCCCAACGGGCCCGATACTCGATGAGTGACGGCGCTTCCGGGGGGAAGAGCGTCAACGCGGGTTGGGGAGACACGTCAGGACGGGGACGGTGAAAATGCCCCTTGACCACACTTCGAGCACTGGGCTGCTCGGGAATGACGTGCTCATCGGGCTCGACGTAGAACTCGAATCCGTTGCGCTGAGCCAGCGAGCGAAGCAGCTCGGCGTCCGTACCGCGCTGTACGAGGGTCGACCTGCTCAGTTCGCGTGTAGGCGCGGTCTCCTCGATGGACTCCCCGTCGAAGCTGAAGCCGTACTTGCCAAGCAGCTCACGCGCGATGGCGGCGTCATTTCGTGTGTGCCACTCCTTGGTCACCGTCTGCAGGTGCATCAGGCAAGACGCGTCGATTCCACTCAGGACGAGCTTGGAATCTGGAACACGATTCTCGCCAAAGACGGCCTCGACGCTCGTAGCGTACCCGTCGAACACCACACTACGGACGTCCTCGGCGTCCGGCTCATCTTCACGCAGCCCAAACTCGATGGTGACCCGCTTCAACAGTCGCAAGTCAGGGAGCTGATTGTCGCGCGCGAAGGTCCCGTGTTCTAGTTGGTCCCAATCGCCGTCCCCGCCATCACCATCGATCGGACTCATGTCCACGCTCAGACTGAAACGAGACGCCTCATCCGCGCGCTCCTCAATTTCCAACTCGATGATCCGCTCGCTAGCTTGGTCGATCGCTTCGCCATCGAGCCATACGCGGATGGTGGGTGCGCGCTCACCGGGCATCAGTCGATCTCCGGCAGGATCAGAACCCGCTGCGGTTGGATCAGCTCGTCTGGATCCGACGTGGGATTGGCATCGACGATACGCCAGTACTTGTGGGGGTCCTGCAGATAGGCTTCGGCCAACAAATCCAGCCGGTCACCAGCACGTACCGTGTGCTGCCGCGGGTGAGCAACCACGCGGGGAACTGTCTCGGAAAACCTCGGCTCGTAGATTTTCGTGACGCCCGCGCCATTGGGCAGCTCGAAAACGTACTCGCCGAGTCCGGCGTGACGTGATCCGCGAGCGCTCATGCTACTTGCCCCCCCCAAGCGGCGGATACAACGCGTTGGCGATGGCGTCGTTGATACCACCGCTCCAGGTATCGGCTGTCACGGCGCGCTGCTCCGCTTTCTGTCGTCGGTCGAGCAGCTCGTTGAAGACGGTTTGGATGCGCGTGTTGTACGCCGTCTCGAACGGCTCCAGCACCCGAAGTTTGACGTCGACCTCAGCACGAATGGGCACCAGCTGCGGGCTGAACTTCTGCTCGGTGATCGTCAACGAGGTCAACACGACCGGAAAGGTGCGCTGCCGCCCGAGCACCAACAACAGTTCACTCGGGCGCACGGGCTTCGTGATCTGGGGAGGGGGTTTGCCCCGGGATGCTTCCTGCGACTCCTTGCCCAGCGCAACGCCCTCGAGCACGGCGAGTTGCGGCAGGATGCCATCGGTGTCGACCCCAGCCCGACCCGCGAGGAGCGCCTCCGTCGCGTCGAACAACAGCTTGAAGCTGATCGTCTCCGACTTGGCGAGCAAGGCGCCCGCGCCCTGCCCCGACTTTCCTCGTTCCTCCTGGGCCGAGCTCGCCGCTTTGGACTGAACGTTCTTGTTGCGAGACTTCCACTCACCCGTGCGCGCGCGGGTGATGGTCTCGGGGTTGTATTGAAATCGCAGAACTTGGGCTTTGAATTCACCCGTACCCGACTTGTCGCTGGGTTCGGGGAGAACCACGAACGCCCCTTTGTGCAGTTCGTTGTCGAAAGCGATCAAGCTGGGGTTCAAGTCGATGGGCTCCGAGCTCGCCATTTCTATGACCCCTCCGGAAGATCCGACCGCTCTTGATCGGCCATCGACTTGGCGATCGCGGCGTTGTTCTTGTCGATCAGGGCGACGAGGATCTCGCTGAAGCGCTGAGCCAGCTTCTCAGGGTCCTGGGGTACCCGACGCAGCATCCAACGCACCTCGTATTCGAGCTCCCGTCGACTCAAACCGAACTTGCTGTCGTCACTCACACTGACCTCTTCTTCCGCTCGCGCAAAGGGTCATGGTCACCACCCATCCACCAGTGGGGAGCCGCTGAGCTGTCGTCGCAACAGATCCAGGTAAGTCCAGCGGCGCTCCCTCGGTAATGCGAGGATTTGGTCTTCTTGCCACCCGTAGTGAAACGCCAACGCGTGCACCTCCGCGATCAGCCGACGTGCCCCGAGACGCAACTCCCGACACAAGAGTTCGAGGGGGTCGACCAGTAGCTCCATCAGCGCCCCGCAAGTCGTACAGCGTGAGACGAACAACAGGTCGGGACTGCGATGCAGGGCCAGTCGACTCGCAACGGCCCGGCGCGTGTCCGCGTTCAGCGCGAGCCAACCGTTCCCCTCCGGCGCGGGCTGCTCTGAGCGAGGCTCCAGGAGCCGGCCGAACAACAACGCTGCTTTCTGCTCGCGGTCGAGGCCGGTGCTGAGTTCGCACAACTCGTCGTCTGTGCCCGTCGGCGGCCTGAAGCGAACGCGCCCCTCAGGGGCGTCAACCTCGAACCATTCCGCCTCTGGCTGCTCGACCTCGCTCACGATATCGCGAATCGACAGCGTGAGGTCCGACAGCTCGGCGCACGCCGGGTTGGGGCAGCGCACGCTCACCAGTAGGCGGTCCCCGGTCATCATGGCTCGGACTGCCAGCAGCAAGCGCTGGCGGTCACCGCGGGAAAGCGCGGCGACATGCGTGGTGTCGACCTCGTCATACTCACCAATCCGTGCCACACATCGAGACAGCAAGTTGCTGGTCGCTTGGGCGGCGAAGTTCCCGTCGAATCGCCCCAAACTGGCCTCTTCGAACCCAGTCATCGGGCGCAACCACGCCGTCAGGTGACGCCCACCGTGCTCGTCGATGAGTCCGCGACTCAAGCGTACTGGATGGAGTTCGGTCTCTAACATGGTCGTCATGCGGCAACGACCCAACCTGGTAGCGTTGGGTCAATCAGATGCAACGAGTCTGGTCAGGCCCCGGGCTGAACGAGCTCAAACCCCTCGTGACACACCTCCAGCGACTGAAACAGGATGTCGTTTCCGTCGCCAGCGAGCTCCGACATTGCCGAAAAGCTCGTTGGGAAGCAGTGGTGGACCAAGTACTTGCGGACGACGTTGCCGTCCAAGCCCATCACGCTGATCTCGATGTCCCTGCGAAAGTCGGGTTCGACCGCACGACTGTAGTTGGACCATTCGTTGTGAACGAGAGCGTTCGCCCAGTCCTCGAAAGTCGGGTCGTTCGTCATTCCGGACTCGAACGTGACTGGGGTGTACTCCACTCGCCCAGGTATGCACTCGTCCACGGTCGAAGCACTGTTCCCGGCCCGAAACTTGACCGGCGTGATCTTCGCTTCGAGCCCGCTCACCTTGCGACAAGCCGCCACCGCGATGCCTCCAAACGCGATTTGGTACATGTAGTTGACGAAGGGATCTCGGCGGTGACTTTCGACAAACCGTCTAGCCATGGTTGGCCTCCTTGTAGTGGTTCATTTGACAATTGGGGTATTCAGTCATTTGTTCAACGTTTCAGCTCGCCCGGTAGGTCCGCCTCATCGACTTCGCGAAACCCCTCGTGGGTGAGCTCCACGGAGAGCAGCGCAACCTCACTGGCCATCGCGTCCAGCTGAGGCATCGCGGTGTACTTGCTGACCCACGCGTTGAAGATCAGAAACCGCTTGAGGTGCTTGTTGCCATTGGGACTGTCCGTCGTGCTCGCGCCGTCGACCGGTGCGGGCGTCGTTGCCGCCGGTCCAGTCGACTGACGAGGCTTGCCGCGTGGGTGCAGCAACGGATCCCAAACATCCACGACGACGTTACTCTTGACCGGCCCTTTCGGAGCGCGGCCGGTCTTGGTGAACTCCACCACACGCTGCGCCCAGTCTTCGAGCGTGTCGTCGAGCGCGATCCCTTGCTCCAAGGTGATGGGCTCCCAGGTCACGCGGTTCGGCTGCGCGTAGCGATGAAGGTTGTTGCCTCCTTCCCAAACCTCGTTCGCTTCAATCGAGAGGCCCAGACCGGAGAGCTTCTGCACACCAGCGACATAGCCTCCGCTCAGCGTGGCTTGTGTCGCCGTGCCGTTGCTACTGGGAGGCGTGAGCAGGCCCAGGCGAAACTGGTAGGTCCGCAAGGGGTCGCGCATCACGCTGGGAACGTAGGTCGACACGGGATGGTCCCCCTCAGTTAACCAGTGCTTTTTGGCTGATCTGGATCACGACGAACTCAGCCGGCTTGAGCGGCGCGAACGCAACCTGAGCAGTGACGATGCCTTGGTCCACGAACTCTTGCGGATTGGTGTCCCGGTCGCATTTCACAAGGAACGCCTCGTCCGGCGTGGTGCCTTGGAATGCTCCCTGGCGGAACAGGCTCAACATGAACGAGGTGATGTTGATCTTGATGCGGCTCCACAAATCTTGGTCGTTCGGCTCGAACACTGCCCAGCGCATGCCTGCACGGATTGAACGCTTGAGAAACAGTGCCGTGCGCCGCACCCCGACGTACCGCCACTCGGGGTCAGCCGACAGCGTGCGCGCGCCCCACGAGACGATACCAACGCCGGGGAATTGGCGAATGCAGTTCTGACCAATCGGGTTGAGCAGATCTTGATCGGCGTCCTTCAGCTGATGCTGCAGGTCGATCACGTTGGGCACAGTCGCTTCGACTCCCGCTGGCGACTTCCACACGCCCCGGGTGAGATCGGTTCGGGCGAATATTCCCGCCATGTGCCCAGACGGAGGCACGAAACGAGTGGGATTGCGCCCAATCCCTACTGGGTCCCCAACCTTGAGCCAGGGGTAGTAGATGGCCGCGCTCTTCGAACGCATCGGCAAGCTGTCGACGAATTGACGAACTTCGTCGGCACTCACGCTGAAGTCGTTGTCGATGCTCCCCACCCCATCGGCGAGGACGAAGATGTCGTTGAGCTCTCCGTAGGTCATCGCCGCCGACAGATAGGACGGGGTGTTCTTTCCTGGAAGTGCGAGCATGTGAACCTCGACCCCGTCCAACGCGTGCAACCCCGTGCCTTCGGCTTGCGAACCTTTGAACTCGGTGAGTCCCGGAGCTCCAGTGCCGTCACTTCCGCCCACGAACCGCACTGGCGAGTCGTCCGTCTCAGCGGGTCGCAACAGCGGATGCTTGCCGCTGTTCTCCTCCAGGCCCACCGCTCGCGACGCAAAACCGAGTTCGGCCAAGCCGCGAGGTACGCCCACCTGCAGCCGCTCGCGGATGGTGACGTCCACCCCATTGAGACTGTCGACGACCGTCCCAGCACTGCCATCCAAGGTCGTGATGTCGCCCAGAGGGTCGCCAGCGTCGACGCTGACGTCGAGGGAGACTCCTTGAGAGTTGGCCGGGACGGAGACGACGAGAGCTGCGCCCGCTGCCTCGGCTCGAAACTCGGGATCACCCGCCTCTCGGGCTTCCAGCAGCGCCTCGGCCAGCTCCGCAGCGGTCATCGTCGATGTGAGCGAATCGACCGTGATGGTCGACGGCGTGGCACCGATGGTGATCGTGAGCGTGAGCGAGGTCGTCGCTGAGAAATCGAAACTGGAACCCGTGTCCGGACCCACCACCAGGTAGGCGCTAGAAGCGACGTTGGGCTCCACCCGTACTTGGTTGGTGGTTGCGCTGACCCGAAAGTCCGTGCCCAATCCAGCTGTGATGAGCGCGGATAGTTGTGCTGCGGTCAGGGACGCCTGACCGTTCACGAGGCTCGCGCCAACCGCGCCCAAGGTGGCCGAATCGATGGTCACGACGGGTGGGTCGTCGCTGTCCGTGCCCGCGCCCGACGCTCCGTCAGCCCAGCGAAACTCGTACTCGGCGTCTTCGTATACCGTGAAGGTTTCGCTTGCTCCGAGTGTGCGACTGAGCAGCGCCGGCACTTGCTCCGGCAGAGGTGGCTGCTGCCGCTCTTCTGCGTCCAGGAAGTCGCGCGCGAACACATCGGTGACCCGTACGTATTTGGACGTCGCGTTGATCACGTCGGCGATGTAGTCCTCGTGTTCGGCGTCCATGCGCACGTTGTTGAACGACTCGATGGTCCGCGAAGAACCGTTGGCACTCCATTCCAACCGAACGTTGAAGGCTTGCTCGGGAAAGGTCGCCGAGGGCTCGACGTGCAACCGCAAGTACTGCGCCCAGTCTCCCTTGCCTCTGGCCTCGAACTGAAGCACGTCGCGGACTTCGCCGAGCGCGTCCGTGGCTCGCGACGAAAGCACTTCGGTGACGCCCGTTTGAGCGTTCGACGGCAATACGCGAACGACGTACGCTCTGCGTCCTCCGGCATCGAAGAAGCCTTGAACGGCTTGGGCCAGCAACCCAGGTGAACCTCGTCGGTGGCCGCCAAAGGTGCGTTCGAACTGGCCAAAACTCGTGATGAACGTGGCGGTGTCAGGGACACCCCGCGCCGCCTCGCCAAGGAAAGCCGCGGTGGACGTTCCCGCTCCTTCTATCGGCTTGATACCGCTAGAAACCTCTTCGACATAAACGCCTGGTGTGAGCCTTTCCGGCATACTTATCCTCCTCCGACTTGAGAGCTTCCTGGTTGAATGTGCGCGGCGATGGATGACGCCGTTGATGAGACGAGCTTGGCTTCTACGCCCGGACTGGTTTGTCCGGGACGCAACGGATAGTCGGGACCGGATGCGACCCCGACCTCCTCTGTGGCAACAACGGCCTGCTCCGCTTTGAGTCTCGCCAGCTCACGGAGTTCGACCGTGACGTCGAAGGCAGCGGGAGCACTCACCGGGGGCCGGCGCAGCGAGAGGAACGTGGAAACGCGATAGTCGGTGCTGATGCGGTACGAGTGGTTCATCACGTCGTCACGACGGCGCGTCTGACGCTGATGAACGAAGAGCCGGTGGGAATAGATGAGCGTGTGCCCCGAAAGCCACGCGTTTGGCAACGGTGATTCGAGCGTCAGCTGACTGCCGTTGATCTCGGTCACGGTGGTGGTGAACGCCTCGCCGCTGGGCGTATGACCATCTTCAGTGCGCACCAGACTGATGGGATCCCCAACCCGCCAGCTGCTGGCTGGCGTCAACCCTTTGCGCAGCCTCGAATCGATGGGGCCGTAGGGGTGAGCTAGCCAGTGAAGGTGGCGGACGAGAGCATCGAAGCCGACGTCAGGTGCGCCGTTGGCGCCTGCACCACCGACGCTCAACATCATGTCGTACCCGCCCGCGGGAGTGCCGGGAACTGGCGTGGGCTCCACGCTGGACACCAGCCGTTCGCCATCAACGAACACGAACGGCACGCCGTGCTGCGCGGAGAGCGCGACGTGCAGCACGGCACCTTCGCTCAGTCTAGACGCGGCCACGGGCGCAACGAACGTCGGAAATGGCGTCCCGTTCGCGTGAGTCGCTGTCACGACCAACTCAGGCTGGTCGGGATCGACGCTCGCTCGCAACTCGATGCCGAGCACGACGTCGCTGTCGGCCATCACCTGCAACAAAGAAAGCGCACCGCTGGTCAGAGAGCCCTGAGTTTGCACCGCGATGGACACCGCGTAGCCCTCTGGCGCCGGGTGTTCATCCAACCACGGCTCGGGTACAGCCGGGGCGCGGTACGTGCGCAGCGTCGCGGCCTGGCTCCCACTGACTCGTAACCCCTCCGCCTCGAGCATGGTTAGAGAGGTCAGCTCGAAACTGTTGCCCGTGAGGCGATCAATCCCAGACTGCGCGAACTCTGCCAGCATCAATGATGCCGTGTTTCGGGGCTCTCCCTCCGTCAGAAGCGCGAGCGTCGTGGCGCCGGCGTCCACGCTTTGGGCGAGCAACGCGGGGCGGATCAACAGCCCCCCGCGGGTCGGCACCAACTGACTCCAACGTTCGAACATCTCACTCAATTGCTGCTGCGCGCTCGCCCACAGATCGAGCCGGACATCGACCGCCACGGCAGTTGGCGAACTCACTCGGTGGCGCACGATCTTGCTGGGCCCCTCGATGGAACCTTCACCCAGGCCGAGCGCAACTGCGAGCGGCGTCTCGATGTTCAACGCCACACTGGATGCGCCCGACTCCCCCGGCGTCGCCACCGTGCCGCGGCGCCCTGAACTGATCACCACGCGGCGCTGGACCTCACTCCAACGAATCGTGACGCGGGAAAGCTCCTCCAACCGAGCACTGTCGTCGACGGGGTTGCCATCTACCGTGGCACCGGCCGGCAATGCGGACTGGTAGGCGGCGCTGATTGCTGCGGCCATCGCTCGACCCACCGCGTCGTCTATTGGGTCTCCAGTCAGATCGCCAAAGTCCACCGAGAACGAGACCTCAGTGTCGTCGTCGAGGAGCAGCGACAGGTCCCCGTTGGCCGGCACACTCGACGCTTCTTCGAGCGATTGACCCAACAAGTGACCAGCGCTGCGCGCCCAGACGTACCCGGCGCGCCCCGTGTCGCGTTCGGACTCTGTCTCGATGTTGAGAGGTCCGACAATCGAGAGGTACGGGAGCCTAGGTGGACGATACTGCGGATCTGCGAAGCCGTGTCCTGCGGTCAACTGGTCTGCGTCGAGGCGCAAACCGCTACGGGCCAACCACAAGAAGCCGTGCAGCGCAGATGTCGTCATCCTCGCCTTTTTGCCGTTTGAAGTAACCGCTGCATGCTGCCCTTCTGACGCGACGACGCCGACGCGACGAGCACGCTGGGTTGCGACGCGCCTCCCAACGCATCTTCCAGGTATAGGGTTCCGCGTGAAGGGTCAAGGGTGCGCTGTGTGCCAGCATACGTTCGTCGCAATCCTGACTACGCTTAATGAAGACTCGGACTAGCAATGAGCTAGTGCCAACTCCCACGCCGACGACGCTCGTAACAACTGAGGTGACTCCCTCGTGTACGACCAGCCAAGGAATCCCACGATGGCGGCACGCCGACACCGCAGAAGCCAGTCCGACCGGCATGAAGGAACTGCCAAGGTGTTCGGGAGCTCGACGTCTCGAGTCGCCCTCCGAAACGCTCACGTTCACTCCAAACGATTAGTCAAACATCACTACCCGTCAGGCTATGGCAATCCGGGTCCGCTGCCCCAGGGCACGAACGCCGGGAGCGGGGCAGCGAGGACTTCGAACACGTCACTGGCCTTTCCCTCCTCTGCAGAACTGCTCTCTCCCAAACACGAGAGCACCAGCTCGCGACGCCGCTCGACGTCGTCGCGACGCTCGGCGCACGCCAGCTGGTAGACACCCGGGGCGAGCGCGCGCGCGATCTCGTGGGCGCGGAGCGCCCCATCAGCCAGACGTGCCCCCAACCGTCGCCCCACACGAGCCAAACGCTCGTCGTCGTCGGCGCCGACCAGGATCGCCGCCACGCTCAGATCCAGTTGGTCGTCGCCGATGTCGAGTAGCTCATCGACCATTGCACCCGCCGCCGCCGGAAGCTCGAACCACCATGCCAGAGCTTCCAACCACGCGACGCGATCCCAAGGGTCTTGGCTCTCGGTGACGACCTGGGTTGCGCGTTCTGGATCCGACTGAACGAGACGGGCGAGCACAGCGCGCGCGCCATCCTCGATCTCCGTTCGCCCCCACTCGTCTCCAAACTCGCGCAGTTTGTGCAGCGCTCGCTCCAGATCCTCACGCGCCGCAATACGCAAAGCCGTGTCCCGGTACGCGGGCAAATGCACGGGAGCAGCGACGGCAATCTGCTCCCATTCTCGTTCCGCGGCCACGATTCGCGGGCCTTCGTCACGTCCGCGAATCACCAGTTCGGCGACCGTCTCGATGGCGTTGGCACTCCTGGCGGGCGTTTGCGGCAGCAACGCGAGCAAGCGTTCGGGCTCCGAGACCGAGGCCAGCATGCTCCCCGCGAACGCCGGCTCCGGGTGGCGGCGAGCGATCTCCGTCAAGCGATCCGCACAGCGACTGCCCAAACGGTGACAAGCAGAATCGAGCAGTCGCCCGGCGTCTGCATCCGCCAGATGGGACTCCAGATAGGTCAGGGCGGCGCCATCGTCTCCGGCCCCAGCCAACGCCGCCACTGCCGCGTGGAGCGCTTCTACTCCATCCCGCGGCACGGCGCAGGTCTCCCCGCACGCCCCCAGGATCCAAGCGCACGACTCGATCACCACGAGGTCACGTTTGAAGCGCTGAGCGTGCAACTGCGCCAAACGGCGCGCAGGCTCGTGGGCATGGTCGAAGCTCGGGGATGACTCAGTCATGATCCGTTCCTCCCGAAGCACGAGCGCGGATCTGCTCGGGTGTGATCGGGCGCAAGTCGCTCAGGGCGACCTTCAGCTGGCCACGGCCCATCGCCTGCGCGGCATCGGCATTGATGGCCATGACGTCTCGATACCATTCCGGTCGCCAATCCATGAACCCGCCCGCACCCAATGTATCGGCGCCGACCCCAGCGACGACGGGTTGAAGTGACGAGCCATAGCTGTGTTCGCTGGAAGAGTCGTAGACCCATCCTTCCTCCCAAGTGTGATACGGGTTGGCGAGAGTATACAGGTTGCGCATCACCCGGCTCATGCGACTGTAGTCCATCGGACTATCGTCGATACCCATGCTCCGGATCGGAGCCAAGAGTTCCCAGGCCCGGCGCAGCTGTTCTTCGGTCGAAGACATCGGCCGACCCAGTTCTTCGAGCGAGCCGGTCTCCAAGGCTGCGAGCTCCTCGGGCGAAAGGGGCTCGGGAGCCCGACCATCGCCGCGCGGGTAGGCGACATCGATCTCCACAGCTAGAGTCCGGTCCTCGCCTGCCCGGCGCTCGACCAAGAGGGCATCGAGTTCGCTCGGGAAGATGAGCCCGTGCACGGCTCGTCGACGCTCAATCGACTGCTCCGCCGCCATGGCTTCCCGTCCGATCAATGAAGAGACCGCGCTTGGCACCGCATCGGTAGTCAGCAAGAGCGAACTGCGAGCTTGGCGGACCGCCGTCTGGAGTGCCGCCTCCAGGAGGCGCAGCCGGACGAAGGACCACTCGTGTGCACGATGGGCCTCCTCCACGCGCTGGGCCAACAACACGGAGTCCGCCCAGGTCTCCTGCCGGCCCAATTCCGGCATGAGGTCTTTGGCTTCTGTCACTGCGGTGTCGTACCGTCCTTGCAGGGTTTGAAGGCGGGCGAGCGCCGAAAGGGGGTCCATTTCGTCCGAATCGAGCGGGCCACTGGCGAGCCCGGGCGTGGGCACGATCGGACCATACACGCCAGTAAAGGATCCTCCACTCATCTCGTCGATGCGGCGCAGGTAGCTGGCCATCGACCGCTCCCGCGATCGCAGTTCGTCGACGTACACCGAATGTGCCGGTGAACCTTCGGGGATCATCGGAGTGGGCCGCAATCCGCCGCGCGAGCGAGAATCGAGGCGGTAGCGCGCATTCTCCAGCATCTGCTGAGCTTCGCGGAGGTTCTCGAACACGTCGTCCCAATCCACGTTGCGATCGCTGACCAGATACAAGTCCTCGTAGAGCTCGGCCAGCTTCGCGTCCAGCTCGGTCCATTGCTCCATACCGCGGATCACTTCCGGCGCCGCGTCGCTGAGGTCGAGCCCCTGGTCCATCTTCAAGAAGCGCTCCTGGAACTCACTGTGCTCGGTGTCGCCTCCCATGGCGAGATGGCGCAAATTCGCGAAGCGAGCGGCCAGCACGTCGAGCGAGCGCAGGCCAACGTACGAACCCGCCGCTCGCCGGTAGGCATCCTCGAACAAGCCGATCAGTTCCCTCTCCTTTTCCCGAACTCGGTCTGCGTAGACGTCCGCCGTGCCCGCCGCAACCCCCTGCACGAGCCCGGGCGCATGAGCCCCCAAGGCCCGCAACTCATCCGGATCCCGTCCTGCGAGGCTACGAGCCCCGATGATGACGCGGTACTCGTCGAGCACTTCATCGATCTCTTGATGCACGTGAGTGACTTCTTCCGGAGCAAATGACGTCCAACGCACCACGTTGTCGTCGAGCCCGAAGAGGTTCAAGATCGGTTCGCCCGCGAACATGATCCCCAGCCCCAAACCGACCAAGGCGGCCTTGGCGTAGGGATGCGGCGCGGCCATGCCCCACCCCATCACGGCCATGCCCGCTAGCCCGACGAGATGACTGATACCGGTGGTGACCAGGGCGTAGTCACGGGCCTCCGAGGATTCGTGTTCTCCGGCTGCGACTGCTGCCAGATCGAGCATGGCATAGACGACAAACTCACCCGGGTGAACATGCGTCATATTCAGCATGCGCACACCGATGGAAAAACCGTGCGCAGTGTGAACCGTTCGCAAAGCAGCTCCGCCGTAGTTGCCCGCGTCCGCCTGTTGGGCCACGTCGGTCAAGCCCTCGACGGAGTGCACGACCATCATCGCCCCAAACACTGGCGAGGCCCAATTCATGGCGCGGTCAATCGCATCGGGACGTCGCACCACGCGGAACTCGGTGCGGGTGACCCGACCTTGGGCGTCGCGCCCCGTCTTGGTGTGGGTGAGCATGTCCCCTTGCAGACGCTCCACCACGTTACTGAGGCGTTGGATCTCGCCGTCGAGCGGACCCCGAGCGTCGGGGGACAGATCCCGCACCGCCACCTCGAGTTCGCTCCGTAGAGCCTCAGCGCGGCCGAGTGTCTCCGCCTTCTTTTCTGGCGGCACCTCGTCTCCCTCGAACGACGAGGTGAACTCCCTCATCTCCCGATACATGCGCTCGAGTGAGGTGCGGCGTGCCTCGGGCAGACGCGCGATGGCATCTGCCACGCCCCGCGGTATCGACAAGAGCTCAGCTTCAACGGCAAAACTCGATCCGAGATGAGCGGCGGTGCGCAAGTCGCGGACCACTTCGGCGTCGAGCGCCTGCTCCAGCGGCCCGCGCTCGGCCAGGCCGCGGAAGATGTCGTCCATCGACCGACCGGAAGCCGAACGCTCCTGGCGAAACTCGACCCGGGTGCTTTCAGCGACGCGCCCTTCACCTCGCGCGTCCAACAGGTCGGCGGACTTGCGGCCCACGAGATCTTCGAACAAGCCCTCGAGGCGCTGGATCTCCGTATCGAGACCGCGAATCAGATCGGCACTGCTACCTCGCTCCGACAACCGCAGCTGACGTGGGCCAAGCTCTGGCTCCGCTTGCAGCGCTCGCTTCGCTTCGCGCAGCACCGCGAGTCGCTGGAGCGCGGCCCGCACCCGCGGCTCGCCCTCGTAAACCCTGACCCCATCGCCCCGAGTTTGAACGCGCAGTTGCGAATCGAGGACGGCGCCTCCGCTCTGCCCTTCTGCGGGCTCGCCCACGAAGACCACACGCGCGCCCAGCGACGTCGCGTATTCGAGCAACGCCCGACCGCGCGTCGACGAATCACCCAGCGCAAAGCTCTCGCTGCTCTGTACGACGATCGTGAGTTCGCCATTTTGCACCATCAGCTCACGGAACAAGAGCTCATAGCCGCGCACGTCCGCTGCCGACGTACCCGCGTCGGGCCCGAAGTGGTGACCAAAACCAACCAATACTCGAACCCCACGCATCGCTTCACCCAGAGCGCGCCCGCCGGTCGTGCCATCGGGACTGAGCTCCTGAGCGAGCTGCAAGATGTCCGTCCCGCGCATGTCACCCAGCACCGCGGCGCGGTGAGGGGAACTCTCGTTGCCCATGACGTACAGGAGGCTCGCGCTGTCGGCTTTGCCCGAGCGACGCCGGCTCTGCGCGTCGCGATACTCTCGCTGCCCCTTTCCAGTCGCGAAGATCTCTACCTCGCCGCCGGGCACTCGCATGCGCACGCGAGTGGCTCCGTCCGTCCTGGCGGCGATCCCGGGTTCGAAAGTTTCGCCGTAGCCGAGGCCCGACAACACCGGATCGGTGGTGTTTCGCAGTGCCTCGACCAGGCTCCCCAGCGGGCCCTCTCCTCCAGTACGCCAGTGCTCGGAGGTGAAGATGTTCTCTGCGCGGATCTGGTGCTGCTTGATCGCGTCGATCATGAGGCGCACGTGATCCGCATGTGGATGCGTGACCAAGATGGCATCGACGGACGTGACGCCCAGTCGCGCGGTGAGCTCGGACACGGCGAAGTCCGGCAAGAAACGTTGCGCGGCGCCGGCATCGACGAGTACGCCTTGCCCTGCACCCGTTCGCACCACCATCTGCATCGCCTTGCCGACGGCCGGAGCATCAATCCAGGGGGTGGCCGGACGGGCTGCGGCAGGGGTGGGCCCACGAGCGCCCGGGGCGCGCAGACCGGGTACCTGCGTGGGTCCTGGTGCCGGCTCTCCCGCCGGCTTCATCAGCAGACCCCTCGAAGAGGTCATGCGGATCGAGCCACCACCGACGACGATGATCATCTCGTCGTCGGCAGGGACCCACTCGGTGTCCGACATGTCCCGCAACGCCGGGGCGGCTCGAGCATCATCCACAGCAGGCGCGACCGCATCGTCGGGCAAGTACAGGGCCCCGTCGGCTCCCGGGCTCGCCAACATGTGACGGTACGGGACCGTGGCCTCACCGAGGAACTGGGCGACGGTCTCGTCGACGTGGGTCTGCCAACGCTGATCTCGAATACCTGCGTTGGGGGCGATGGGCTGCGAAGCTTCCCATTGCGCGCGTCCCTCTTCGAGTTCCTCCGCGAGGGCGCTCTTCAACCAGGTGCGGTAGCCAGCTTGCGCCTGCTCGATCGCTTCGATGGTACCGGCGGCAGCAGGGTCGGCGTACTGGTCGAACGTCGCGCGCAGGTTCCCGATCATGAAACTGCCCGCCAAGTAGGGCATCAGATAGCGCCCGTCGGGTGCGCCCGGGCTGAGGATCGCTTCGTTGAAACCGAGACCGCTGATGTTGGCGAACAAGCGATTGCTCACCTCGGTAGCAACGGGATACGCAGCAGCTTCATCGTCGAGCTGCAAGCCGGCGTCGATGAGAGCGGTACCGCCGTCGGTCTCCAGCACGATGACGGCCCCCGCCGCCACCGCCTCCGACACCGGCTCATCGCAGAACACGTAGCCGTCGCCCGCCCCCGAGGCGTAGAAGGAGCCGGAAGCAGTGAACACCTCCTGCCCTGCCAGAACCTCCAGCGTGCTGTCGTCGCGGCACTCGCCGACGTCCGCCTCTGCCTGCGTCGCAAAGACCTCGCTCTCGGGAATGGCGATGACCTGAATGCGCTGAGCGGAGATGATCTGCCGCTCGAACTCGACCTCTTGCGTCCGCAACGGCGCGTAGGCCAGCGCCGGGTCGGCGACGGGCTGTTCTACCACCACGCGCGTCGTCAGCACGGACGGGTACGACCCGTACAAGGATGGGTTGAGGGTAAACGATCCCCCACTCGACTCACACGCCACATCGCTACCCGGCGTGCTGCTGCCGCCCGAGGTGGGATCCTGGCGATGCAGCGCGGCTGTGGGGAACTCACGGATCGGTCCCGCGGAGCGACCCGCCTTCACCCGCGCCGCCACTGCATCCGCCTCGCGCTCGGCCGCATCTCCCGAACGACTCACGGAGGACGACAGACTCACGCCGCCGCCCGCATGACGACGCTGCACGACGTGGGTGAGCTCGTGCGCCACCGTCTGCTTGTCGGGCTCGGAGTCAGCGAAAGCTATCTTGCGCCCATCGGTCGCGGCTTCCGCGTTCAGGTCGGCGAGCGCCCCCGCTTGACCGATTGCACTCTCCACGTCCGCGAAGCTTTCACCGAAGGCGCGCGACATCTCCACCTCGTGAGGCACGCCCGACGACGTTTCCGCGGTGGCTCGTTCAAACGCCTCGAGGCCATCATCCGCGTCCCGGCTCAAACGCAAGGGGTCGTCCACGCGCTGCTGGGCCCACGCGCTCGCCCTGGACGCGACGGCCGTCGCGTCCAGTCTCTCCCCCAACGTGGAGTCCAGTCTCGACCTCATCCCCAACGTCGGGTCGACCCGCGGCGCCAAAGGGACTTGCGCCCGCCCGGTGAACGGCACGGACGGAGCTGGCTCAAGAGACGAGGAAGACCATGGCCGACCGGGGCGCGCGGCGGAGGACTCGTCCGTCACCCCGGCGCCTCGCCCGCCCGGAGGCTGCTCGCGCGTCCACCGCTCCACGTCAAGCTTGTATCGGAGCCTCCGGCAACCGTCCACACCAAGCGAAGAGCATGGGAGCTCTTCCAGCTCGAAGTCACACCTGGCTCAGGGCGGCGGACGTATGAACTCCGAGTTACCCGAGGGCGGCCTGGTTGCAGGTTGACCAACATCGCAGCAAGTGGTGAACTCTGGCGTGTGACATTCTCGCCACCGGCAATTCCGGGCAGTTGCCCGCGCTGCAGCCGACCCCTGGATTACGCACGTAGCGTGGAGAGCCGTCTTGGTCCCATCTGCGCGGATTGCGCAAAGCGTGAACCCGAGTTGTTGACTACCGCGACTCGCGAGAACTGGTTCGTTCGTTGGCTGGCCAAGTGGTGACGAGCCAGCACGGCAGTGTGCATCGAGCAATCATGCGGGCCACCGCCTGGTAACATGCGAGCACGACGAGGGGGAGCCCCCGTGAAAGCGCGCAACGACGCGCGGCCCCGGTGGGAGGGAGCCGTGTTGCGACGGCAAGAGCTGGGCCCAACCCAAACCCACCGCGGCGATGGGGGATCGACTGCCGAAAGGTGCCGCTGCCACGCTGGCAGCCCCGATTCTGGCGTCCGAGCGACGCGATCACGGCCTCGGGGGCTCGCTCAGCTGTGGACAGCCCCAGCCCGTTCGTTGCTGACCGCGGTCTGCCCGATTGGCCACAACGCAATCAGCGCCAGCTTGACGTGCTGAATAGCGAAGGGAATGCCGATGATCGTGATGGCGCACGCCAAGGCACTGCCCAGATGGCCGATGGCAAGCCACATCCCCGCCACGACGAACCAGATCAGATTGCCGAGCGTGCCCAGAACGCCGGTGCCGATGTCGTCTTTGCCCGTCAGCTGCTTGCGGCTGATTGCCGTCTTGCCGAAGGGAAAGAAAGCGAAACTGCCGAGGAGAAAGCAGCTGCGACCCCAGGGGATGCCCACGATGCTGACGAAGCACAGCAAACCGTAGAGCCACCAGGCAAGCCCCATCCACACCCCGCCGAGCACGAACCACAGCACGTTCATCAGCAGTCGAATCATCGCAAGCGCTCCATCGTGGTGCGGAGCGAGAGTGACACGCAGGAGACGCCTCGACAACGTGCAATCCTGGCGACATAGGCGCCAACGCAGGACCTATCGCCCGACCTCGTAGAAGGTCGCCGTCTGCGTCCCGAGCCACCTCGGCTGGGCCGGCGACATCTCCGAGCTGCCTCACGATGCGCGTCGGCTGGCTTGGCGACATCTCCGAGCTGCCTCTCGAGCCACTTCGGCTGTGTTCTGCGCGGAACTCGGTCGACGCGCTTCGCCGTGGCGTGGCCCTCGGCCCGCTGCAGTCCCTCCCATTTACGCTACGGAGGCGGCGGCGTATCCTGCAGCCGGACGTGGGAAGGCTTGGCGACTGCTGTCGCCAGCGGCTGTAGGGAAAGGAAAGGTGAAGATGGCGTATTTCATTCTGAGTTTGGATGGTGGTGGGATCCGCGGGGCGTTGAGCGCGGCGTTGCTCGGCGCCATCGAACGCACGACCCCGTTTCTGAACAAGGTGGACTTGTTCGCTGGCACGTCGACGGGCGGTATTCTGGCGTTGGGACTGGCGCGTGGTCTTCCGCCCCAGAAGCTGCTCGAGCTGTACACCAAACGCGGCAAAGAGATCTTCAGCACGCGCGACCTGCTCGATACGCTGTCCGGAGCATCTGACGAGTTGTATCGCGCCGACTACGGCAAGGAGAAATTGAAGCAAGTCCTCCAAGAAGAGCTCGGTGCGGGCACGCTGGGACAACTGCAGAAGCGCGTGCTGATCTCCTCTTTCGATCTCGAGAGCGAAACCACCCACATGTGGAAGGCCAAGTTCTTCCACAACTACGAAGTGGCGGGCAACGACCGCGACCAGAGCATCGTGGACGTAGCGCTGCGCACGAGTGCGGCACCCACGTACTTTCCGTCCCATCAGGGGTACATCGACGGCGGCGTGGTAGCGAACAACCCGGCCGTGTGCGCCATCGCCAAGGCCGTCAAGACGGGTGTCGGCCTCGACCAGATCCGCCTGCTTTCGATCGGAACGGGCTTCAATCCGCATCACATCGGTGGAAACGACCACGACTGGGGCAAGGTGCAGTGGGGCACGCGCATTCTGGACCTGGTGATGGACGGGGCACTGGATGTGCCCGACTATCAGTGCCGGCAACTGCTGGAAAGACAGAACTACCACCGCCTGCAGGTGCAGCTGCCGAAGCCGATCAAGTTGGACGGCGTGGACCAGGTTCCCGATTTGCTCGCCTTGCTGCAGACGCAGAAGGTGATCGAGCAGGTTGGTGCGGCCGCGAATTTCGTGAGCTGAAGCGACGCTCCGTCAACGCGCGCCGGGGCTCCGAAAGGCTTCGGCGCCGCGCTGAAGGTTGTCTTTGCCCGGATGCGTCTTCACCGGAAGCGCAATGCTACTGCGGCAAGGCGAAGCAGTAAAAGCCACCATACCCTCCCCCGCCGCCGACGGTCGACGAATCTCCGCCGCCATCTTGAATGAAGTTGGTGCCGGCGGCGCAGGCGTGGCCGCCGTGCGATTCAATCCAATGTTGACCGCTCCGAGCGGGCCAGGAATGGCCCATCATGATGCCTCCCCCCATCATACCGCGCGGGCCTCCCTGCGTTGCCGCGCCATCGGGCTGAGCGGTCGTGCTCGTCCAATCATCACAGCTGAACCCCGCGTACGTGCCGTCGGCATTACTCGCGGTCATCGTGTCGTGGTCGTCGTCGTCTTGACCATCATTGTTCACGTCGCTGTTGCCGTCGTGCAGGATCCCGAGTTCGTCGTAGGTCCCTTCGTCACAACAGCCGCCCGCTTGACGGTCGCCCGATGTGAGGCCGCTCAAATCGTTCGCGACGAGTGCGCCGTTGAAGTCGTACCAAGGCCCGGAGCCGATCCGGTCGATGGCGTTCTCCGTGCTGGTACTGAGAAATGCGCGCCACGTGCGGTGCCCGAAGCCCACGCGGCGGGCCAACTCCTGACAGATGGCATCTGCACCTTCCAGGCCCGTTGCAGCGCCGTCGTATCGCAAGTCACCGCCGAAGCCGTCCGGGTCACCGGCGAGGTCGATGAGCTGCTGATAGCTCGTCACGAAGAAGCTGAAGCTGTCCGCCGGTCCACCTTCTACGGTCGCGGGGGCGCCTTCGGGGGTAGGTGTCGACGTTTCCGACGTCGGTGTTGGCGCCCCCGGAGCCGGCGTGTCCCCCTCCACGGTGGATGACTGCACCGCATCGGTTGCGCCCATCGACGCAATGGGACCCGCCGTCCCATCCGAGGCCTCTTCACCCGAACAAGAAAGACAACCCAACACACACCATGAAGCGATTCGCACCGTTCTCATCTTTGAACTCCTCAATCCACTCCCGGGTTCTGACCAGCGAAAGCTGAGTCGTCCGTCGACTGCCCCGCCCCATCAGCGCGGCATCTCCACTGCGGAAGGACCGCGCGCGGAAGCGCTGGCTCAGGGGGCTACGGCGACGGACGCCTCTGATGTCGGAACGAACCACGGGCACCGCCCTTCTGTGTCGCGCGAGTGCAGGAGCAGGCAAACGGCATTCGGAGTTCCGCTTTTCACCGAATCTTTCCATTGCCGGGACCTTAGGGGGAGGTGAACGCCGACCGTTTGCCATCCGTGTGCCTCATCGCATGGGGCACGAGCACTGACCCCAAACAGCACGGCGGCAGCCCCAATTGTTTCGGAGTGTGTACCGCGCGCACCGCCTGAGGGAGCTTCCGCTATACTCGTGGCTTCGAAATGGCCGCCGAGGACGCACCGATCAAAGTTCTCTTCATCGAGGACGATGAGCGTGTCGCGAGTCTCACGGCACGCTACCTGGAAAGTAGCGATCTGCGAGTCGCTTGGGTTCCGACCGGCCCCGAAGGATTGACCGCGGCACTCCAGCGTCAGTACGACGTCGTGCTTCTCGACCTGATGCTACCGGGGCGCGACGGCATGGACATCTGTCGTGAACTGCGAACACGTACTGACGTACCGATCATCATCGTGACGGCGAGGAAGGACGAAGTCGACCGCGTCCTCGGCCTCGACGCAGGAGCGGACGACTACATCACCAAGCCTTTCTCGCCACGCGAACTCGTCTCCAGGATACGCGCAATCGTTCGTCGAGCTCGGGGCCTCGTCGGTCCTCAGCTCAAACCCCTGCAGGTCGGACCCGTGATGGTAGACCCGGCGCGCAGACGGGTGACCGTTTCGGAGCGCAGGGTCGAGCTGACGGGCTACGAGTTCGACCTCCTTCGCGTGCTTGCTGAACGAGCCGGGCGTGTGCTCAGTCGCGAGCAACTATTGGACTTGGCCAAGGGCAGTGCCGAAGAGGCCTACGATCGATCCGTCGACGTTCAGATCTCGCGCTTGCGCCAGAAACTTGGCGACGATGCTCGCCAACCCCGGTATCTCAAGACGATCCGCGGAGTCGGCTACGTCCTGGTGTCCGAAGGGAACGAC
>JBNKHV010000143.1:0-3980 GCA_050290545.1 Polyangiaceae bacterium
AGCGAAATCTCCGTCCAAGCCACGGACACCGGGACAAAGACCAACCTAGCAGCCGGTGAAAAGGTCCGATTCGTCTCGCCTCCCGTCAACGTGCAGACCGAGGCCGAGGTCTCGAGTTCGGAGCCACTGACTGGAGGCGTCGACGAGGAGAGCGACGAGCGCAAACGTCAGCGCATCCTCAACAACAGGCGAAACCGTCCAGCTGGCGGCAACTGGGGGCAGATCCGGCAAGATATCCTGAACGAGGCGCCCGGGGTCCAGGATGTCTACATCTTCCCAGCTCTCGGCGGCCCATCCAGCTGCAAGGTGGTACCGGTTCGCGACTTCGACATCGAGAACCGCAACTTCTCCCGCGCGTGCTCGTCCGCGCTTCTGTCCCAGGTTCGGAAAATCATCTGGGCCAAGAACAGCAGCAACGACAACATCGTTGTTCAAGCATCCGCTGACGAGGCTGCTAGTGCGGCGTTGCAGATTACGATCCCTGACTCGGCATTGGTTGGCGGCAACGGGCTCGGCTGGACCGACGCGACTGTGTGGCCCAACCTAATTGGCGCGGACAATGGGCGGGTCGAGGTAACGAACTACACGGCATCGACATTGACGCTGGTTGTTACGGCAAACACGACCACGAGCCCAATCGGAGGGCAGACCAACATCGCATGGTGGTCGCCGACAGACATGCGGTTCTACCGAGCACTCGTTCTCTCTGTCGGTGGATCCGCCGGCGCTTGGTCACTGGTTCTGGACAGGCCCCTTGTCGATCAGGATGGGGGAAATCCAGCGACTGGTGAATACATCAGCCCCGTAGCTCAGAACCTAGATGGCTACGGCGAGAAGTGGGTCGAGCTATTTCGAAGTCTTGGCACGGGAGAAAACACGGCAGATGTCGGTCGTCTCCCGCGGGCCAAGCGTCACCCGTACATCACCGATGAGGACCCGAGCGACATCAGCACGGTGACGGCAAGCCGTCTAACGAACGCCTACCCCGAGATCACTGCGCTCTCGTTCTCCTACTCGCCGAACACGGCGCCTGATGTGCCGGCCGATGTTGACAACGCGCCGGCCGTGCTCGTCCCCGCGAACTTCGGAGTTTACCCGACCTGATGGCTACCCCCACCGGTGAACCACTGTGGACCCGTGCCGCCGGATTCGGCAACTACGGCGGACACGTCAACAAGCGAAATCACCTGAGCCAAGGTGCAATCGATCCGGAGACCGACGTCACTGCGGAGCAGCTGAAACGCCTTTCAGCCGACCTTGCCGCCGTGGCACGAGTGACGCCGTTCGGGTTCTTCGTCGTGCAATGCAACGACACGAGCCCGGCCGCGCCCACTGTGACGCAGGCTCACATGGCAACTGGCGTGCGCTTGACCAGCTATGAGGGTGACGCGGCCCCGACCGGGTTCCCGACACTGGCCAGGGTCTCCGATGGTCGGTTCACGATCACTTTCTCGAGTTCGTATTCGGACGAATACAGCGTCTCAGGCGCGTTCATTGTGCAGCCCGGCGTAGCGAACAATATCTCCACCGGCGGGGGTGCCGCGTCGGTCACCAAGAACAGCTCGACGCAGCTTGAAATCTTGGCTCGCGACTCAGGCGGTGCCGCAGATGCCGACGCGCTCGTGAGCTTCACTGTCTTCAGTGGCGGTTCCTGATGTTTCGCGGCGGGTTTGAGCCATTGCCAGCACCGCTCGGAGGCGATGGTGGAGTCGAGGGGCTAACCGCGGCACAGCACGGTCGCATCTGCGCCGACCTTTTGGCGGCGTGGAGAACGCAGCCACTTGCCGTCGTGTTCGTCGCGTCCGATGGCACGATGACGGGTTATCTGAGCCGCGCCGGCTCGGGCATCTATCACACGAGCGCACCCACTGTGTCTAAGACAGGCACGGGCGATTACCGAATCACGTGGGCTTCGTACTACGAGACCGAGGACGAGCTAAAGCACCCCTGGCACGTGACCAGCGCTGTCGTGAGCCCGGAGATCACGGGAACGTATCTGTACGGATACGCCAGCACCACCAGCACGACGATCGTCGACATAGAGACCAAGAACAGCTCGGGCACCAACGTTGACGCCGGGTTCACAATCGAAGTGTACGGCTCATGGGGGCCGCGTCGATCACTCGGTGACTACAGCGGATCCACCGGGCGCAAAGACGACACGCGAGAGCACCCGGTCCCGTATGCGGCGCAGATCTACGAGGATCTGAAGCAGCAACGGGGCAGCGCCTACACGCAAAAGGCCGGCACACTAGTCCACGCCGAGAACCTGACAATCGCCCGCACCATGTCCAGTGCGAGCTTTCGACTTGCTGAAAAGTATCGAAACAACGCGATCGGGCCCGCCAAGTCAGACGAGGCGCTCCCGTACTGGTCCCGCGTGCTTGGCCTGTCGCAAGGTCCGGACGAGGACAAGTTCAAGTTCCGTGACCGGCTCGCGATTCACTTCAAGCCAAGCAAGGGCGCCACCTACGACAACATGGTGAGCGAGTTTTCGACTCTGCTAGGTGATGCGTTTGTGAGCATCACGCGCAATCATGATGACGAGTTCGAGTCGCCGCCCGCCACGACCTATTGGCCCGTAATCAATCCGGGGCCAGACACCTACGACATCGGTGGTGGCGCGTGGCTGAGCGAGCGCGCACAAGTGATCATCAACGTGCAGCAGCCGGGCGGCATGTCCGAGGGCGAGTTCCACCAGCTGGTGAACGTCTCGCTATTTCGACTTGTCGACACCCTGTTGCCTGCCTGGTGCACTGCGCAATGGCAAAACGCGGACTCTCTGCGGATCGTCTGGGATGGAGCCGGCATCACCTGGGACGGAACCGATGTCACTTGGGACAACCTCTTTGACTGGAATAGCTGAGAATGGCCGAGAACCTAACCGACGTTGACCAATTCGACGCGACGATCTCCATGCCCACGAGCGGCGAGACGGTCTCGGCTGCTGACTTGCGCGATCGTGCGGTCCAGAAGCTTGCAAACCGCACTTACAACAACAAACTGCGGTTGGACGGCATTGACGACCTGCTAGCCACTGCGATCCGTTGCACCGTATCTGGCACCGTTTCCACTACTGGGAACTTCTTCACACTGGCCAGTGACGACGTGCTCGGCTCAAACCTGACCGTAGCCTCAAACAAGGTAACCGTCGCTGACGCCGGATGGTACAGGGTGTCGCTGGTTGGTCTATTCGAGACATCCACCGGTGACATGCGCCCGGTGATCTACAACGACACTACCGCGACCCAGCTGCTTAGGCTCTTTGGTGTTCAGGTATTCGGATCTTCGACTGTCCGTTTTGTTAGCGGCACGGCAGACTTTGAATTCGCGGCAAGCGATACCGTTGGTGTAATACTGGGCGCCGGGTCTAATACTCCAACTGATGCCGGGACGACTGTAAGCACGGAGGGTGCCTGGACGTACTTCGCCATGGAGCGAATCGGCTAGCGCGTCATGGCGCGCAATAGTTCGCTTCGCTACTGGGAACAAAGCAACTGGGAGTCTCTCCGCCGCAGTCGCCATCACCAAGGCATTCGACACAGAGCGGGTGTTCGTGCGACACGTTCACGTTGCAGAACGGCCGCTCCGCTGGGCAGTCTGAGTCGATCTGACACTCAACGCACGCGTGCACGTCGGGGTCACAGCGGCCCCTGAAGCCGGCACAATGGTCGTCTGAAGTGCAGGTAACACACTCGCCCGTGGCGGTGTCGCAGTACGGGTGATTGCTCTGGCACCTGCTGCCGCAATCAATGGGCTCGTGGCTTGGTCCAAAAGGCGTCGGGTCACCGCCGGCCCCCGCCTCGGAGCCGTCCGGGTTACCGCCGGATCCGCTGCGGCTCGGCGCTCCGCCAGATCCGCCAGTGGGCGCACCGCCAGAAACCCCGCCGCACGCAACGCTCAGCGCAAACAATACGCCGCCGACCCATCGAAAACTCTCCATCTCTACAACCTCACCACGAAATGGCGAGTGTCAAGGC
>JBNKHV010000144.1:0-21725 GCA_050290545.1 Polyangiaceae bacterium
TCAAGATGGTGATGCCCGGCGACAACATCACGATGGAGGTCGAGCTGATCACGACGGTGGCGCTAGAGGAGCAGATGCGTTTTGCAATCCGCGAGGGTGGCAAGACGGTCGGCGCTGGCGTCGTCTCCAAGATCATCGAGTGATCGCAGCCGTCGTGGTCGAAGAGAGCCGCCGCCGTCGCCCTGGGCGAACCTCCGTTTCCCTGGTGTGCATGGTGTGCGGCTCTCGCAACTACAAGACCACGAAACCCAGGCGCGAAGGGCTCTCTCCTCTGGTCCTCAAGAAGCACTGCAAGGTGTGCAACCAGCACACGGAGCACCGCGAGGCTAAGTAGTCGAAAATAGATAACAAGAACAAAGCTTCAGGTGGCCCCAAGGGTGCCACTTAGGGGTGTAGCTCAGTTGGTAGAGCAGCGGATTCCAAATCCGCAGGTCGCGAGTTCGAGTCTTGCCGCCCCTGCAGAGTTCGAGGATCAAGTCATGGCAACGAAGGAAGAAGAAAAAGCGTCGGAAGGTCAGGATGAGGACGTCAGTCCGAACCCTCAGGCGATGGCTGCCGCTTCGACGGATGCCGAATCCGATGAGGTCGAGTTCGACGGCGGTGTGCCGGCGAACTTGGGCACGGAGAAGTACGTGCATGCCGCATTCTTCGCTGCTGGCGTACTGATCGCATTCCTCACCGGAAAGATCCTCGCCGCGATTTGGAACATCCTGGCGGAGTGGCCCGCGGCAGTGCGTGCAGTGCCGGGCCTGCTGCGCTATGCAGAGGACGAGCGTCCGTCGTTCACCATGCTCATAGGTGCAGTGGTGGCCGTCGGATGTGTCGTTTATGGCGTCCGCCGAAAAGACATCCGTCAGTGGGCGGATGAGGTTGCTACCGAGCTGTACAAGGTTCACTGGCCTGACCGCGAGATCGTGACCAACGGTACCGTGGTCGTCATCGTCGCGGGCGTGTTTGCCACGGTCTACGTCGGTCTTTTGGACCGCGTTTGGAACTTCATCACCAATCTGGTTTACGGGATATGACTGCCGACGAAGCGACAATCGAAGAGAATGGCGCCGGCGCCACGGAATCCTCGGAGGAAACGCCGCAGGAAAAGAAGTGGTACGCCGTGACGGCGTATTCCGGGTTCGAGAACAAGGTGAAGCTCGCCCTTCAGGAACGTATTCGGCAGCACAAGGCCGAGGAGCTCTTCGGTGAAATCATGGTCCCGTCCGAGACGGTGACCCAGCAGACGAAGGACGGCAAGAGCCGCGTCCGCAACAAGACGACCTTCCCCGGGTACGTCTTCGTGGAAATGGTGATGAACGAGGAGACCTGGCACATCGTCAAAGATACGCCGAAGGTCACCGGCTTCATCGGCAACCAGAAGCCACAAGAGGTCAAGGGCGCTCAGATGGAGCACCTGCGCAAGGGCATCACCGAAGGCGCGGTCAAGCCCAAGCCCAAGCAGCAGTTTGCCGTCGGCGACGACGTGCGCGTCATCGTGGGCGCGTTCGCCAACTTCTCGGGTTCGGTCCAAGAGGTCAATCCCGACAAGCAGAAGCTCAAGGTCATGGTCAGTATCTTCGGTCGTCCCACGCCCGTGGAGCTGGACTTCAGCCACGTGGAGAAGCGCTGAAGAGTACGCCACGGCGGCGCAACGAAGAACACCTGCCCGCCCTGGTCGGCGTGAGCACGCATCCAAGGAAATCGACAAATGGCAGCATCCAAGAAGAAAGTCTCAGGATTCATCAAGCTCCAGCTCCAAGCGGGCAAAGCCAACCCCTCTCCCCCCGTCGGTCCCGCGTTGGGCCAGCACGGTGTGAACATCATGGGGTTCTGCAAGGACTTCAACGCGCGCAGCCAGAAGCTGGGCGACACGATCGTACCCGTGGAGATCACGGTGTACGCGGACCGCTCCTACTCCTTCATCATGAAGTCCGCTCCTGCGAGCGTGCTTCTGAAGAAGGCAGCTGGTCTTCCGAGCACCGGCAAGCCCGGGTCCGGTTCGCCTGAGCCCAACCGCAAGAAGGTGGGCAAGGTGACCTCCGCGCAGGTCGAGGAAATTGCCAAGATCAAGTTGCAGGACCTCAACACCACTGACGTGGCCCAGGCGATGCGTAGCATCGAGGGCACCGCGCGCAGCATGGGCATCGAGGTCGAAGGTTGAATTTTCGCGGGGTCGACTCACCCACGGTGGGCAGACCCCGGGATGGGCAGCTGGCAATGGGGCCACTGCCGGGTTTCTGGCAGGCTGTTTCGGCAGCCGTTACGACCAGAGGAGAGTGAATGGGTAGAATTAGCAAGAAGCGAAAAGAAGCGCTCGGCAAGTACGACCGAGCCGCGCTCCATCCACTCGTCGACGCTGTGGGCAAGGTGAAAGAACTCGCCTACGCCAAGTTCGACGAAAGTGTGGATGTCGCCGTTCGCCTTGGCGTCAATCCCAAGCACGCTGACCAAATGGTGCGTGGAGCCATCGTGCTTCCGCATGGAACGGGCAAGACCGTTCGCGTGGCAGTGTTTGCTCGGGGCGACAAGGAGAAAGAGGCACTCGAGGCTGGAGCTGACGTGGCTGGCTCAGATGAGCTGGCCAAGCAGATCCAGGAAGGCAACATCGACTTCGACCGCGTTATCGCCACGCCCGACATGATGGGCACGGTGGGCAAGCTAGGTCGAATTCTCGGTCCCCGCGGTTTGATGCCGAACCCCAAGGTTGGCACGGTGACGCTCGACGTTGCTCGCGCGGTGAGCGAGGCCAAGGCCGGCAAGGTGGAATACCGTGTCGACAAGGCCGGTGTCGTGCACTGCCGCATTGGTCGCCTTTCGTTCGACCAGCAGAAGCTAACGGACAATGCTTACGCGCTGATTGCCGACTTGATCGCCAAGAAGCCCGCGAGCGCCAAGGGCGTGTACGTGCGCTCGGTGACCGTTTCCAGCACCATGGGTCCCGGCGTCAAGGTGGATACCTCGACTGTCGAGTCCAGCAAGCAGGAGGAGAGCTGATGCTTCGCACCGAAAAGGTCGCTGCCGTCGAGGACATCAAAGATCGTTTTTCACGCATGACGTCCGCGGTTTTCGTGGACTTCAGCGGAATGACCGTTGCCGAGGTCGAGAAGCTTCGCAACACGTTCCGTCAGAAGGGCGTCGAGTACAAGGTTCTGAAGAACACGCTGGTCAGGCGTGCGCTTTCGGAGGAGCCGTACGCGGAGACCCTCTCGAACAGTCTCAAGGGCGTAACTGCCGTCGCATGGAGCTTCGAGGAGCCCAGTGCCGCGGCCCGCGTTCTGAAAGACTTCGCCAAGGAAAACGACAAGCTGAAGATCAAAGCCGGTCTTCTCGAAGGCCAAGTCTTGGACTCCAAGGCCGTCGAGAACCAGCTGGCCACGCTCCCGAGCAAGGACGAGGCCCGCGCAATGTTGTTGGCGACGCTCATGGCGCCGGCGCAGCAGTTCGTGATGTTGATCAACACCCCCGCATCCAACTTTGTCCGCCTGCTCAACGCGAAGCAGGAAAAGGGCGAATAACCCCAACCGCAGCCGCAGAGACCGCCCACGAGCAGAGCGGCTGCCCATCCCCAACAAAGACTTTTTCAAAGACTCAAGGAGCACCAAAAATGGCAGAAATTACTAAAGAACAGGTCGTCGACTACCTCTCGGCAATGCCCGTCATCGAGATCGCCTCTCTCGTCAAGGAGCTGGAGGAGAAGTGGGGCGTCAGTGCAGCTCCCGTTGCGGTCGCAGGCGCTGCCGGTCCGGCTGCTGCTGCAGAGGCTGCAGAAGAGCAGACCGAATTCGACGTCATCCTCACGGATGCCGGCGCTTCCAAGATCCAGGTCATCAAGGTGGTTCGCGAGATCACCGCTCTGGGTCTGAAAGAGGCCAAGGAGCTCGTCGAAGGCGTGCCCAAGCCCATCAAGGAAGGCGTCAGCAAGGATGACGCCGCAGACCTCAAGAAGAAGCTCGAGGCTGCCGGCGCCAAGGTCGACGTCAAGTAAGTTGGCCCCTTTCACCGCCTTTTTCTAAGGCCTATCGTGTGGTTGTACGACCCGCGGGCGGCGGAAGAAGGCGGTGGACGCGGTCCGGCGTGCCCATTTTGTCTAGTGGGCACGCCACACCGCGCGGTTCTGATGCCGCGCGTTAATCCCGAGCGAAACACAAATCATGGCGCCACGGGGGCGCCGAGCCTTCCCGGTTCAAACACCCGCACCCTACATCATTCAGAGGAGCTCAGATGGCGTCCAAGGTCCAGTCGAACTTTCGCCACCGCACCAACCTGGGGAAAGTAGCGCCGGTTGTCGAGATTCCGAATCTCATCGACATCCAGAAGAGCAGCTACGACAAGTTTCTTCAGGCGGAGATCGAGTCCAACGATCGCAAGGACATCGGTCTGCACGGCGTATTCCGCAGCGTCTTCCCGATCAAGGACTTCGACGGAACCAGTGAGCTGGTGTTCGTCTCGTACCACTTGGACCGGCCAAAGTACGACGTCGAGGAATGCCGTCAGCGGGGCATGACCTTCGCGGCTCCCATCAAAGTGACGACCCAGCTCATGGTGTACGACACCATCGAGGGTGGGGAACGTATCGTCCGTGACATCAAGGAGCAGGAGGTCTACTTCGGTGAGATCCCGCTGATGACGGACACCGGTACGTTCATCATCAACGGCACCGAGCGCGTCGTGGTTTCGCAGTTGCACCGCAGTCCCGGTGTCTTCTTCGATCACGACAAGGGCAAGACGCACTCGAGCGGCAAGCTCCTCTACTCCGCCCGAGTGATTCCCTACAGCGGGTCGTGGCTCGATTTCGAATTCGACCACAAGGACGTCGTTTTCGTGCGCATCGACCGGCGCCGCAAGATGCACGCTACCGTGCTGCTGCGCGCGCTCGGGATGAGCACCCAGGACATCCTGGACTACTTCTACGAACGCGAGACGGTCTACTTCAAGGGTGAGAAGATCGAAAAGAGCGTCAACTTCGAGCTGCTCGCGGGGCAACGCGCCACCACCGACATCGTCGTCGACGGCGAAGTTCTCGTTCGCAAGAACACGAAGCTGACCAAAGCTGCCATCAAAAAGCTGACGGCTGCGGGCGTCGAGCGCGTCTCCTTGGAGCAAGCCGACTTGATTGGCCGGGTTTCCGCCGGCGATGTGGTCGATCCGGAAACCGGTGAGGTGCTGCTCGAGAGCAACGAGGAGATCACCGAGGTCATTCTGGAGCGTCTGCGCGAGGCTCAAATCGACGAGTTCGACATCCTCTTCGTGGACGGAATGAACGTCGGTCCGTACCTGCGTGACACGCTGATGGCCGACAAAGTGCTCAGCACCGAAGAGGCGATCATGGAGATCTACCGTCGCTTGCGTCCGGGAGATCCTCCCACGCTCGAGACGGCGAAGACGCTCTTCAACAATCTGTTCTTCAACCCCGAGCGCTACGACCTGTCCGCGGTCGGTCGTCTGAAGCTGAACTACAAGTTCTACCGAGACTTGGCAGCGGAAGAGCAACCCCCGCTCGAGCAAACTTGCCTGACGAAGGATGACATCCTCAACACCCTGCACCACTTGTTGGCGCTGAAGAACGGTCAGGGTTCGGTCGACGACATCGATCACTTGGGCAATCGCCGCGTGCGTGCGGTGGGTGAGTTGATGGAGGTGCAGTACCGCATCGGCCTGGTGCGCATGGCACGAGCCATCAAGGAGCGCATGAGCGTGTCGCAAGAGATCGACACCCTGATGCCTCACGACCTGATCAACGCCAAGCCCGTCGGGGCGGTGGTCAAGGAGTACTTTGGTAGCTCCCAGCTGTCGCAGTTCATGGACCAGACGAACCCACTGAGCGAAGTGACGCACAAGCGTCGTCTCTCCGCACTCGGTCCGGGTGGTTTGACCCGTGAGCGTGCGGGCTTCGAGGTGCGCGATGTTCACGCGACGCACTACGGTCGTATCTGCCCCATCGAAACGCCTGAAGGTCCGAACATCGGCCTCATCGCATCGCTTTCGACCTTCGCCCGCGTCAACGAGCACGGCTTCGTCGAGACCCCGTATCGCCACGTGCGTGAGGGTGCTGTCGACAGCAAGGTGCGTTGGTTCTCCGCGCTCGAGGAAGAGGGCAAGTTCATCGCGATGGCGACGTCGACGATCCAGAACGAGACGCTCACCGACTCGTTGGTGTCCGCGCGCTACAACGGCGACTACCGTATGGTACCGGCGGACCAGATCCAGCTTCTGGACGTGGCGCCGAACCAGATGGTGAGCGTTGCAGCGGCGCTGGTGCCGTTCCTGGAGCACGACGATGCGAACCGCGCTCTCATGGGCGCGAACATGCAGCGTCAGGCAGTGCCGCTCATCTGTACTGAGGCTCCGCTCGTGGGTACCGGTATGGAGCGTCGCGTGGCCGTCGACTCGGGAGTCTGCTCCGTGGCCAGGCGCGCCGGTACCGTCGAAAGTGTGGATGCAACGCGCATCGTCGTTCGTCCCGACCCGGGCGAGGGCTCCGAAGTGCCGGACATCTATCACATGATGAAGTTCCAGCGCTCGAACCAGAGCACTTGCTACAACCAGAAACCCATCGTTCGCCCCGGTGAGCGCGTGGAGGTTGGCGACGTGTTGGCGGATGGGCCCGCGTGCGACATGGGCGAGATCGCTCTCGGTCGTAACGTGGTCGTCGCCTTCATGCCGTGGCAGGGCTACAACTTCGAGGACTCGATCCTCATCAGTGAGCGCATCGTCAAGGAAGACGTCTACACCTCGGTGCACATCGAAGAGTTCGAGTGCATCGCTCGCGACACCAAGCTGGGCAAGGAAGAGGTCACCCGCGACATTCCGAATGTCGGCGAGGAAGCTCTCAAGGACTTGGACGAGGCTGGTGTCGTTCGCATCGGCGCAGAGGTCAAGCCGGGCGACATTCTCGTCGGCAAAATCACACCCAAGGGCGAAAGCCAGCTCAGCCCCGAAGAGAAGTTGCTACGGGCAATCTTCGGCGAGAAGGCGGGCGATGTCCGGGATAGCTCGTTGAAGGTCCCGCCAGGCGTCGGCGGCATCGTCATCGATGCGCGTATCTTCTCTCGCAAGGGTACGGAGAAGGACGAGCGTGCTCGCGCGATCGAAGACCAAGAGCGAGCTCGCCTCGAGCGAACCCGCGACGAAGAGGTCAGCATTCTGCGCGATTCGTACTACCGACGCATCCGCGAAATCCTCGTCGGTCAGACGACGACCGCCAAGTTGGTCAACGACCGTGGCGAGGTGCTGATCGAAAAGGGCGCGGAGCTGACGAACGACGCACTCGACGGCGCTCCCCGCAAGTACTGGGGCGAGATCGGCGTCGAGGCAGACACCGACAAGGTCGCACAGCTCCTGCACGATCTCGAGGAGCTGGTTCGCAGCCGCGAGGAGCACTTCCGCGAAAAGATCGACCGCCTGAGCAAGGGCGACGAGTTGCCGCCGGGTGTGATCAAGATGGTGAAGGTCTACATCGCCATCAAGCGTAAGCTCCAGGTGGGTGACAAGATGGCTGGTCGTCACGGCAACAAGGGTGTGGTCAGCCGCATTCTGCCGGAAGAGGACTTGCCGTACCTCGCAGACGGAACCCCCGTCGACGTGGTGCTCAATCCCCTCGGCGTGCCCTCTCGTATGAACGTGGGGCAGATTCTGGAGACTCACCTCGGTTGGGGTGCTCTGAACCTTGGGCGGCGAGTACATCGCATGCTCGAGACCAATTCGGAGGCCTCGAAGATCCGCGAGAAGATCCGAGAGAGTCTGCCGAACGATCCCGCGATGAAGAAGTTCGTCGAAGGGTTGTCGGATGGCGAAGTCATCTCGCTCGCCGAGAAGATGAAGCCCGGTTGCTTCTTCGCGACGCCGGTGTTCGACGGCGCCAACGAAGAGCACATCAAGACGTCTCTCGAGACGGCGGAGCTCGAACGTCGGGGTCAGACGATCCTGTTCGACGGTCGTACCGGCGAGCCCTTCGATCAGGACGTCACCGTCGGCGTGATGTACGTGCTCAAGCTGCATCACTTGGTCGACGACAAGATCCACGCGCGGTCCATCGGTCCGTACTCGTTGGTTACCCAGCAGCCGCTGGGTGGCAAGGCGCAGTTCGGCGGCCAGCGCTTGGGTGAAATGGAAGTCTGGGCCATGGAGGCGTACGGCGCCGCCCATGCCCTGCAAGAGTTCCTGACCGTCAAGAGTGATGACGTTCAGGGTAGGACACGAATGTACGAAGCGATCGTCAAGGGTGACTACACCCTCGAAGCGGGTCTCCCCGAGAGCTTCAATGTTTTGATCAAAGAGTTGCAGTCGTTGTGCCTCAACGTGGAATTGGTTGAGTCGGCTGAAGCACCAGCAGCGGAGGAATAAGAGATGCGCGATATTTTCTCGTTCTTTGAGAAGCCCAAAGATCCGCTGACGTTTTCGGCGATGCGTATCTCTCTGGCGAGCCCAGAGAAGATCCGCGAATGGTCCCACGGTGAGGTCAAGAAGCCGGAGACGATCAACTACCGTACGTTCAAGCCGGAGCGAGATGGCCTCTTCTGCGCCAAAATCTTCGGACCGGTGAAGGACTACGAGTGCTTGTGCGGCAAGTACAAGCGCATGAAGCACCGCGGCATCGTGTGCGAGAAGTGCGGCGTCGAGGTGATCCAGAGCAAGGTGCGCCGTGAGCGTCTCGGCCACATCAACCTGGCCACGCCCGTCGCGCACATCTGGTTCCTCAAGAGCCTGCCCTCCCGTATCGGCAACATTCTCGACATCACCCTCAAGGATCTCGAGCGCGTCTTGTACTGCGAGGCGTACATCGTGGTCGACCCGGGTGAAACCGGGCTGGAGCGCGGTGAGTTGCTGAGCGAGGAGCGCTATGCCCAACTGCTCGACGAGTTCGGTGAGGATCGCTTCCACGCCGCCATGGGTGGCGAAGCCGTGCTCGAGATGCTCAAGCGCGTCGACGTACACAGCTTGGCGGAAGAGCTTCGAGCGCAGATGAAGGAGACCTCCAGCGAGGCCAAGCGCAAGAAGTTCGCCAAGCGGCTGAAGGTCGTCGAAGCGTTCCGTGGCAGCGGCAACCGCCCCGAGTGGATGATGCTCAACGTCATTCCCGTGTTGCCGCCCGATTTGCGTCCCTTGGTGCCGTTGGATGGTGGCCGTTTTGCGACCTCCGATCTCAACGACTTGTACCGTCGCGTCATCAACCGCAACAATCGCCTCAAGCGCCTGTTGGAGTTGAACGCTCCGGAGATCATCATCCGCAACGAGCGCCGCATGCTGCAGGAGGCCGTCGACGCCTTGTTCGACAACGGTCGCCGCGGCAAGACGATCACGGGGCCCAACAAGCGTCCGCTCAAGAGCTTGAGCGACATGCTCAAGGGCAAGCAGGGCCGGTTCCGCCAGAACTTGCTCGGCAAGCGGGTGGACTACTCCGGTCGTTCCGTCATCGTGGTGGGCCCCACCTTGCGTCTGCACCAGTGCGGTCTGCCCAAGAAGATGGCGCTCGAGCTGTTCAAGCCGTTCATCTACAACAAGCTGGAAGGGCGCGGCTACGTCAACACCATAAAGAGTGCGAAGAAGATGGTGGAGCGGGAGCGTCCCGAGGTTTGGGACATTCTCGACGAGGTGATCAAAGAGCACCCCGTCATGCTCAACCGTGCGCCGACCCTGCATCGTTTGGGTATCCAGGCCTTCGAACCCGTGTTGGTGGAAGGCAAGGCCATCAATCTGCATCCCCTCGTCTGTACGGCGTTCAACGCCGACTTCGACGGCGACCAGATGGCCGTGCACGTGCCACTGAGCATCGAAGCTCAGATGGAAACCCGTGTGCTGATGATGAGCACCAACAACATCCTCTCGCCTGCGAGTGGTCGCCCCATCATCAACCCCACCCAGGACATCGTGCTCGGGCTCTACTACATGACCCGCGAGCGCACGCTGGCCAAGGGCGCCACCAACGAGTCCTCGCTCAAGGTCAACGAGAACGGGCAACTCGAAGGGATGGTCGATGGCGTGTACGCCTCCTTGGAGGAAGTGCGAGCTGCTTACGACCATGGCATTCTAGAAATGCACGCTGCGATCAGGTGCCGCATCAAGGATCACGACGACAACGGCATGGAGCGGTCGCGCATCGTGGATACCACGGTCGGTCGCGTGCTCTTGTCCGAGATCCTGCCGCCCAAGGTGCCCTTCGACTACGTCAACCGCGTGTTGACCAAGAAGGCGCTCAGCGAACTGATCGACGTCTGCTACCGCAAGCACAAGAACAAGGAAACCGTTCTGCTCGCGGACCGCTTGCGCTCGACTGGGTTCGCTCAGTCGACCAAGGCGGGCATCAGCGTCTGTATGGACGACATGATCATCCCCGACCGCAAGAAGGAGTTGATCGATCAAGCTCAGGACGAGCTGCAGCGCGTCGTCGATCAGTACCAGGAAGGTCTGATCACCGATGGCGAGCGCTACAACAAGGTCGTCGACATCTGGGCAGGCGTTTCCGACAAGGTGACGGAAGAGATGATGGAGGTGATCGGCAAGAACCGGATCACCACCGACACGGGTGAGGAGATCGCCGAGTCGAGCTTCAACTCGATCTACATCATGGCCGACTCCGGCGCTCGTGGTTCGACCCAGCAGATGCGTCAGCTCGCAGCAATGCGTGGTCTGATGGCCAAGCCGTCGGGCGAAATCATCGAGCAACCCATCACCGCGAACTTCCGTGAAGGTCTGAGCGTGCTGGAGTACTTCGTGTCGACCCACGGCGCTCGTAAGGGTTTGGCGGATACCGCTCTGAAGACGGCGAACTCGGGTTACCTGACGCGTCGTCTGGTGGACGTCGCTCAGGACTGCGTGATCGCGGAGTTCGACTGTGGAACCCTGGATGGCATTCGTGTCACCAAGCTCGAAGAAGCGGGCGAGGTGATTCAGCCGCTGGGTGAACGTATCCTGGGTCGCGTGACTCTGGAGGAGGTCGTCGATCCGATGACCGGCGACGTCATCATCGCTCACAACGAGCTTCTCGATGAGGCCAAGGTGGCCCGCATCGAGCAAGCTGGTATCGAAGAAGTCGTCATTCGTTCGGTGTTGACGTGTCAGACGCGACGCGGAGTGTGCGCCATGTGTTACGGGCGTGACCTGGCTCGCGGCTACAAGGTCAACATCGGTGAAGCGGTGGGTATCATCGCGGCCCAGTCAATCGGCGAGCCCGGTACCCAGTTGACGATGCGTACGTTCCACATCGGTGGTGCGGCGGCTCGCGGCAAGATCGAGCAGAGCTCGTTGGAGACGCGGACGGAAGGTACCGTTTCACTGCGCAACGTACACACGGCGACCAAGCAAGACGGCAGTGTCGTGGTCATGAACCGCCACGGCGAGCTCGTGATCATGGATGATACCGGTCGCGAACGCGAGCACCACCGCCTGCTGTACGGCGCTGAGCTCAAGGTCAAGGATGGCGCTCGCATCGCGGGCGGGACGACCGCGGCGGAGTGGGACCCATTCGCCGTTCCGATCCTCACGGAGGTCGGCGGTCTGGTGCAGTTTGGCGACCTGGTCGAGGGTGTTACGGTCAGCGAACGCGTGGACGAAGTGACGGGTCTTTCTCGAAAGATCGTCATCGAGTCGCGCGCTGCGGACCTCCGCCCACGCATCAGCATTCTCGACCCGGAGACGGGCGAGCCGATGCGGCTGGGCAACACAGACCTCGAGGCTCGCTACCTGCTGCCGGTGGGTTCCAACATCGTCGTGCAGGACGGTGAGACGATTCACCCCGGTGAAGCCCTCGCCAAGATCCCGCGCGATACGACGAAGGTTCAGGACATCACCGGCGGTCTGCCGCGTGTGGCCGAGCTATTCGAGGCACGCAAGCCGAAGGATCACGCCATCATCAGCGAGATCGACGGCATCGTCAGCTTCGGCAAGGACACCAAGGGTAAGCGCAAGATCCTCATCACTCCGTTGGATCTGGACGGCAGCCAGCTCTCCGATCAGTCGCGTGAGTACCTGATCCCCAAGGGCAAGCACGTTCAGGTGCAGACGGGTGACCAGGTGAGGGCAGGCGATCCGCTTCAAGACGGTCCGGCGAACCCGCACGACATCTTGCGCGTCAAGGGTGAGAAGGAACTCGCCGCATGGTTGGTCAACGAAATCCAGCAGGTTTACCGCTTGCAGGGTGTGACCATCAACGACAAGCACATCGAGACGATCGTGCGTCAGATGTTGCGCCGCGTGAAGATCAAGACTGTGGGTGACACCCAGTTCTTGGCGGACGAGCAGATCGAAAAGCACCTGTTCGAACGAGAGAATGCCAAGGTGATCGCTCGCGGTGGTGAGCCCGCGGTGGCGGAGCCGATGTTGCTCGGTATCACCAAGGCGTCCCTCTCCACGGAGTCGTTCATCAGCGCGTCCTCGTTCCAGGAGACGACCAAGGTGCTCACTGAGGCGTCCATCTGCGGCAAGACGGACGATCTGCGCGGCATCAAGGAGAACGTCATCATGGGTCGCTTGATCCCCGCAGGTACTGGCTTGCCGGCGTACAAGCGGCTGGAGTTGGTGGTCGAGGACACGCAGGAGTTGCGTCCCTCGACTGTCTACGGTCATCAGCCGGGGATCCTCGGCGGAGTCGACTTGTCCTCCGTTGCTGGCGAAGACTGAGTAGCGCGCCATCTGTCGAAACATGACGCCCTCGCGCAAATGCGCGGGGGCGTCGTTCATTTGGTGTTCGCTGGCGAGGAAGCGCGCGGCGAAGTCATCGTCGATGGGGCCCGCGGGACGGAACGCGTCGCGCGAAAAGGCGTAAGTGTCCGTCAACCGGGCCCGCGGTGCACAGCGCGCTGCGCGCAGGCGTAGGTATCGTCGACTGGGGCCCGCGGGGCGTATCTGACGCGCGGGGCGTGTCTGGGGTCTGCGACATTTTTTGGCTCGGGCACCGAGAGGACGCGGTAGGTTGCTCCTGAGTGAGGCGATCAGGATGAACAAGCTACTGGACAAGGCCCTCCAACGAGGCGTGACCAAGGGCAATCTACGCGTCACCTACGCGGACGGCACGACGCGCTCCTACGGCAACCCCGAGCACAAGGAGGTAGCGGTTCGTTTCGCGGATTCTGCAGGCGAAACGGCAATCGCTCTCGATCCCGGGTTGCGTCTGGGTGAGCTCTACATGGACGGTCGACTGCTCCTCGAGCAGGGCAACTGCTACGATCTCGTGGCGACCGTCAAGCGCAACGCGAGAGCCATCATGACCGTTCCAGGGGTGGCCCTGCACGCGGCGCGCTACGCAACGGCGTTCGCCGCGCAGCGCCAGAACTTCAGTCGCGCGCGGCGCAACATCGCCCACCACTACGACCTGGACGAACGCTTCTATCGCCTCTTCCTCGACGAGGACATGCAGTACACCTGTGCCTACTTCGAGCACGAAAAGCAGACGCTCTTCCAGGCGCAACTCGCGAAGAAGCGGCACCTGGTGGCGAAGCTCGACTTGAGTCCGGGACAGCGGGTGCTCGACATCGGCTCGGGTTGGGGCGGGTTGTGTCTGTACATGGCAGAGGTAGCAGGTGCACTCCCGACTGGGGTCACGTTGAGCCGGCCGCAGTTCGACGTTTCGGTGCGTCGTGCACAGGAACGCGGGTTATCGGAGCGCGCGAAGTTCATCTGTAACGACTACCGAAAAGTCATGGGTCGCTTCGATCGTTTGATCAGCGTGGGCATGTTCGAAGCGATCGGGCTGAAGGAGTTCGACAACTTCTTTCGAACCGCAGCTCGCTTGATGGAAAAAGAGGGGGTGTTCGTGTTGCACAGCATCGGTCGCACCAAGCCGCGCCCAGCGCCGAACCCGTGGATGGAGAAGTACATCTTCCCGGGGAGCTACATCCCCTCGCTTGCGGAAGTGCTGCCGGCAGTGGAGCGGGCTGGCTTTCTGGTCGCGGACGTCGAGATATTGCGTCTGCACTACGCTCAGACGCTCCGACACTGGCGCCGCCGCTTCTTGAACAAGCGTGAGCAGGTGTTGGAGCTGTTCGACGAGAGATTCCTCCGTATGTGGGAGTTCTACCTGTGCTCGGCGGAGGCTGGGTTCCGCATCGACCGTCTGTTCGTCTTTCAGATGCAACTGACGCGTCATTTGAAGACGCTACCCACGACTCGGAACTACATCGCCAAACGCGAGGACGAACTCCGAGACGCGGAAGGGGCGCTGCGGCCCGAGCGCTAGGAGCACCGAAGATCCGCCGGCCCCTACGTGGGCCTACTCGGCTTTGCGGCTCGTTAGCCCTCTCCCCATATCGATGCTACGACGAATGGGTGTCCTGTTTGACTTCGAGGTGGTGGTCGTTCTCAGCGTTGGCATGGCGGTGTGTGTTGGGGCCGCTGTGCGTTTCGGTGCTTGGCAGCTTCAGTAGCGGCTGCGCCGGCGGCGACGAACGTGTAGAGACGGGAGCTTCGGAACGAGAGGGCGAGGCGAGTTCAGATGGCGCGGCGACGACGGACCGTGCTGATACCGGTGATGGCGTTTCCGTGACGGATGGAACGGGCACGGAGCAGGACGATTCCAGCTCGCTGGTCGACTTGCCGATCGGGTCGACAGCATTCGAAACCTCGCCGCCAATGCCCCCCGACCCAGACTGGGCTGGGGACTATGGCATCGGCTGCCAAGGCTATCGCGACAAGCTCAGCGACTGCGGTCTACTGACAGAAGGGGAGTTCTCCTGCGTGGAGCCCAGCTCGACGGGGGAAGAGTGCTCTTTCGTATGTGTTGCTGTCGCGAGTTGCCAAATATTGCGTGACTTCAATTGCGATGGTGTTACCCCACAGCCACTTGCAGGTTGCTTCGAGGAATGTGCCCGGGCATACGAGAGTTTCGCCTGCGGATCGGGCGAGTACTTGCCCGAGAACTGGCGATGTGACGGGGAAACCGACTGTTTCGACGGCACGGACGAGGCCGACTGCGAAGACTTCGAGTGCGAGTCGGGTGACGTGGTTCCGCTGGCCTACGTCTGCGATTTCGAGGCCGATTGCGAAGACGGTTCCGACGAGGAAGGCTGTCCCGGACGCTTCACCTGTGACAATGGCGTCGAGATCCCGGACTTCTGGGAGTGTGACACTTTTGACGACTGCGGCGATGGCTCGGACGAGGCCGATTGCAATCCGTTTACTTGCGAGACGACGGGAGTGGTGCTGCCCGAACGCTACGTGTGCGATCAAGAGCATGACTGTCTGGATGGGTCGGACGAAATCGACTGCGCGCAGCTGGTTTGCGAGTGAGGGGCTCGGTGTTCTCTTTTGAGAACGGTTTGTGTGGGCCGCAGGTGGACATTGGGCCCATCGCTGGCGCAAGCTGAGTCCGGCCCACACACGCAAAACACTTCACGGAAAGGCAGCGAATGATGAAAACATTCTGGACCTCAGCAGCTAGCGTGGCCCTCGCGCTGGTTGCTCTCAGCGCCTGCGGCGGGGACTCGAAAGGCGAGGACTCGAACGCAGAACAATCCGAACAGTCTTCGGCCGACGCCGAAGACGAAGGTTCCTCCACCGGAGCGATGGACCCTGCTTCGGACGAAGACGGCGAAGCGTCGAGTGACGGGGCGTCGGCTGACACCCCATCACTGGACGAGGACGCGTCGGGCAGCACAACCACCGAGGCCGAAGGTGATACCGGCTCGGCGCAGAGTGCGGACGTCAGCGCAGCCGGCGATGGCGCGGCAGCCAGTGACACCGCGGAGCCAAATGCCGCCGACGACGAGCCGGCGCCCAACGACGGCGGCAATGTGGAGCTTCCCCCCGGGGTTGACGAAGACTCCGTCCCCATGCTCGGTGAGGACGGCACGGTGACGAACCCGGACGGCTGTCCCGAGTCCTTCCCGGCAGGGGCTTGTGATGGCGAAGCGACTGCCTGCGCGTACGACGAGGGTGTGTGTGCCTGTGTCGGGGGAGAGTGGCAGTGCTTCGACCTCGGCGGACTTGCGGGCGCCGGTGGCGGCGGAGGCTTCGACCCCAGTGACTTTGGACTTGGCGGCGCCGCCAACTTCGCCCCTGGCGACTTCGGCGCCGGGAACTGATTCGCAGACCCTCTGCTCCGCAGGGCTCACGGGTTCTCAGTTGCGTCCGCGACTGAGTTCCGTCGAGCCCTGCAAATCAGAGAGCAAGTCGTCGCCGGAGGGCTGACAGACATCTGCCGGCGATGTCGGGCCCAGGGGGGAGCCGAAGACGACACAATTGGGGGGATTGAGTTCGAACAAGCGCCCAAGATCGAGGGTGGCCTGGAGGGTCGAACCGGTGCCGATGTCGAGGCTCGTGCCGTCCAAGGAGGTGAACGTCAGCCCGCGAGCTTCGCTGACCTCGAACTCGAAAGGCATTGGCTCTCCTCCGAACTCCACGACACCGCTGAAGCGCAGGGCCGCGCCCTCGCTGTCATCTCCACTCGGAACGGCGAGCGAGACTTCCACACTGTCATATTCACCCGGCGGAAAGCGGTATTCCTCGAGGTTCGGCTCGGACATGCCAGTCAGCAGATCGAGCTCGATGCTTTCGGAAATGCGGTAGCGGTCGTCCAAGCATTCGACGTTCTTGAAGAGTACGGCATCGCAGTCGACTTCCGTTGCCGGTACCACGTCGATCTGGGAGACACGCATCGTGGCGACGTCGATGCGGACCTCCCAGTCACCTGGGGGAAAGCTCCCCGGACTGCCGCCGAAGGAGTGGTCCGCATCGGGATTGGCGCCCGCGTCGTTGCTGAAGCGCAACGCTTGTTCCGAAGAGACGAACTCCAAGGTGATGCCGTTGCCGGTCTTGGTGCCAGACTGAGGCATGGCGCCGTCCTCCTCGTTCGGGTCGACGCACGCCGACGACGCCAGACAACAGAGCCACAGCGCGCAGCGCCGACTCGACAGTTTGCCGGTCTGTCGGCGTTTCACGGCGTCTCCTTGCGGGTTACCGGCATGACGGCGAAGCAAACGTTGTGGACCTCTGCGTTGTCCGCGGTCGGCTCCTTGCCCCCGAGCGTCGTGAGGATCTCGTCCTGGAACTCACTGATCCGTTCACACACCCATTGGTAGTCACGTCGGGTCAAGCGCAGCGCGATCGACGTGACGTTGCGTTCTTCCTGGGGAAGGCGCGTGAGGGCATCGGCGGCCAAAGCGAGTACGGCACGATGGTAGTTTCGCACCGCTAGCGACTTCACCTGTGGCGGGGTCTCGAGTGTGCCTTCAGGGGACTTCAGATCGGCGCTTTCCTGCTCTCGCTGCAGCAGTCCCAGGCGCTCCAGCAGAGCCAAAGCGCGTCCGGCCTCAGCTGGCTTGATGCGAGGCCACAAGCGGTTTGCGATCGCTTTGGCGGTTTGGGGCGCCCGCTTCATCGTGAGCAGTTCGCGAATCGGAATCACCCACCAGTTCGAGTACAGCTCGAATTCGTCTTCCTTGAGCCGCTTGCGAAGTTTGGAGGCTCTCAGGCGCCGCAAGATGTCCGTCTTCTCCTCGTCCGTCGAGGCTCGGTCCAAGTGCGCGAGAAGCTCGAAGGCGCGGGTCTCTTGCTCCGATAGGCTCAATCCCTGGGCTACTTTGCGCACCGACTTGAGGGCGAGGTTGCGCTGCCCTTCGATGACGTGCTTCAAGAAGCTCGACGAAGAGAAGCCGCTGCGCCGGGCGAACGCACGGTAGCTGAACGATCTGGTCGCGGTCTTGAGGTGGGCGACCAAGTCCCGCAGGTACTCTCGATAGTCGACGTAGTCTTGCGGTGACGGACGTTCAGTCATCGCTACTTAGCGTGCCAGTAACGACAGCTGATTGTCATCTCGCCGGGGGCAGAAATCGTTCTCACAGGAGAACGTCAACGACGGCAGTGCGTTCGCCTGGGGCACGCTGCCAGTACGTCTGCGGTCTTGGGTGCGTTACCAAATCAATGCTCGGGATTCCTCCGTGTTGCAGCCCGAACGCGGCTGGGACGGCGTTCGCCGCTCGCCTTGTTCGACCCTGCCCCGAGCGAGCGCCTGCCGGCGCAGCTGGGGCGTTCGACCGGCGTCAGGGCGGCGGAAGTGGGAACCGGTGATGACTCGCCTGCCGTGCACTGCTAGACCTGCGGCGCGGCGCAGCCAACCGGCCCGACCACGACCAAATGAGCAATCTGAGCTGCCTTCGCCACAAACCTGAACACACAGCCACCCACCAGGCCGGCGGATTCCGGCCGCACGCGTGCTCGGGGGAGGTTTTGTCCTCTCGGGTTCGACAGTTCCTTGACAGCGCCCGGCCGATCGGTAACTTCCACCTCCCCGAATTTCTGGGACACGAATATGCCCACCATCCAGCAACTTATCCGTAAGGGTCGCAAGGCCATCATCGAAAAGACCGCTTCGCCGGCCCTCAAAGCCTGCCCCGCGAAGCGCGGCGTGTGCACTCGCGTGTACACCACCACCCCCAAGAAGCCGAACTCCGCACTCCGCAAGGTCTGCCGTGTTCGCCTCACGAACCAGATGGAAGTGACGAGCTACATCGGCGGTGAGGGTCACAACCTTCAAGAGCACAGCGTGGTTCTGATTCGTGGTGGTCGTGTGAAGGACTTGCCGGGTGTGCGCTACCACGTGGTGCGTGGCACGTTGGACGCCTCGGGCGCCATCGGGCCGTCCTCCACCAACAAGGCAAACCGTAACCGCAAGCGCTCCAAGTACGGCGTGAAGCGTCCCAAGGCCTGATCAGACTGAGGAAGTAAGATGCCCCGTCGTCGCGAAGTACCCAAGCGCAAGATCACTCCCGACCCCGTCTACCGAGACAAGCTGGTCGCCAAGTTCATGAACGCTCTCATGCTGCACGGCAAGAAGAGCACTGCCGAAGGCATCCTCTACGGAGCCTTCGAGATCATCAACCAGCGCTTCAAGGAAGACCCAGTGGAGGTCTTTCGGCGCGCACTCGACAACGTCAAGCCCAAGCTCGAGGTCAAGAGCCGTCGCGTCGGTGGTGCCAACTACCAGGTCCCCGTCGAGGTTCGACCTGAGCGCCGCGTTGCCCTGGCCATGCGCTGGCTGGTCCAGTACTCCCGCGGCCGCGGCGAGAAAACGATGCGTGAGCGTCTCGCGGCAGAGTTCGTGGACGCCTCGCAGAACCGTGGTGGCGCGGTGAAGAAGAAGGACGACACTCACCGTATGGCTGACGCCAACAAGGCGTTCGCGCACTACCGCTGGTGATTCAATCGAGCGATGCCCCTGGTGGGGCGTCGCTTTCCTCGTTTTTGCTCAGGAGTCTTCCGACAGGCATGCAGAAAGCAACATAAGCTCGGGTTACGCAGGAGACATGGAGCGCGACGACGTCGCCTTCCACCCCGAAAGTCCGCTCCGACGGCGCCTTTCGTACCCCGAATCCCCTTCCGGAATCACAAGCAGCTCTCACAAGGTCGAGAGCTCGAGGCCCGGGGGGGATTTTTTGCATTCTGAGACCCCCACCCCCTCCCGTTAACCATGGCCCGCGAAATCTCACTCGAGCGCACGCGCAACATCGGCATCATGGCCCACATCGATGCCGGTAAGACGACGACGACCGAGCGCGTGCTGTTTTATACGGGCATCTCTCACAAGATTGGCGAGGTGCACGACGGGGCTGCCACCATGGATTGGATGGAGCAGGAGCAAGAGCGCGGCATCACGATCACGAGTGCGGCAACGAACTGCTTCTGGACGCCGAGTGCAGGTCCTCTGGAGGGCATCGAGCACCGCATCAACATCATCGACACTCCTGGTCACGTCGACTTCACGATCGAAGTCGAGCGCTCGTTGCGGGTTCTCGACGGTGCTGTGGCCGTGTTCGACGGCGGCAACGGCGTCGAGCCGCAGAGCGAGACCGTTTGGCGTCAGGCGGATCGCTACAAAGTTCCGCGCATCGCCTTCGTCAACAAGTTGGACAAGACCGGTGCCGATTTCCAGATGAACCTGGATTCGATGAAGGAGCGTCTCGGCTGCGTGCCAGTGCCCGTGCATTGGCCGGTGGGGCAGGAGTCGGAGCTACGCGGCATCGTCGACCTGATCCGGATGCAGGCAGCCATCTACGACGACGAAAGCCTGGGCGCGAAGTACGAGTGGACACCGATCCCGGACGACCTGAAGGACAAGTGTGCGGAGCTCCGCGAGCAGCTCATCGAGCACTGCGCTGAGGTCGACGACGACCTGATGGAGAAGTGGATGGAGGGTGGCTCCGAAGCCATCTCCAGCGAAGAAATCTATCGAGCGGTGCGCAAGGCCACCGTCAACTTCGCATTCGTTCCCGTCACCTGCGGCTCGGCTTTCAAGAACAAGGGTGTGCAGCCCCTGTTGGACGCGATCGTGAACTTCTTGCCGTCGCCTCTCGACATCCCGCCGGTCGAAGGCATTCACCCAAAGACGGAGAAGAAAGAGACGCGACCCGCTGCCGACGACGCCCCGTTTGCGGCCCTGGCGTTCAAGATCGCCAACGACCCCTTCGTCGGCAATCTCACGTTCTTCCGGGTCTACTCGGGCACGGTCTCCGCCGGCAGTGCCGTTCTCAACTCCGTCCGCGGGAAGAAGGAGCGCTTGGGGCGCATCCTGCGCATGCACTCCAACAAGCGAGAAGAGCTCAAGGAGTGTTACTCGGGCAACATCTATGCGGCGGTCGGACTGCGCGACACGCGCACGGGTGACACCCTGTGCGACGACAAGCACCCCATCGTGCTGGAGCGAATGGAGTTTCCCGACCCAGTGATCTCCGTCGCCATCGAGCCGAAGACGCAGGGGGACGTCGACAAGCTCGGGATCAGCCTCGGCAAGTTGGCGTACGAAGACCCGTCGTTTCGCACCTACACCAACGAAGAGACGGGCCAGACCATCATTGCTGGCATGGGCGAGCTCCACCTGGAGATCATCGTCGATCGCCTCAAGCGCGAGTTCAAAGTCGAGTGCAACGTGGGTAAGCCCGAAGTGGCCTATCGAGAGGCGATCTCCAAGAAGGTCGTCTGCGAGCATCGCTTCGTGCGTCAGTCAGGCGGCCACGGCCAGTACGGTCACGTGGTGTTCGACCTCGAGCCTGGTGAGAAGGGCAGCGGCTTCACGTTCGAGAACGGAGTCGTCGGCGGTGTCATCCCTCGCGAATTCATTCCTTCTGTCGAAAAAGGAATCCGAGACGCGATGTTCCGGGGTGTGCTCGCGGGCTACCCGATGGTGGACTGCAAGGCACGTCTCTTCGATGGCAGCTTCCACGAAGTCGATTCGTCGGGGCCAGCGTTCGAGGTTGCCGCCTCGATGGCTTTCCAAGACGGCGCGAAGAGGGCAGGGCTTCACCTGCTCGAGCCGATGATGCAGGTCGAAGTCGTCACGCCCGAACTGAACATGGGCGACGTCATCGGCGACATCAACTCACGTCGGGGCAAAGTGCTGGGCGTCAACCCACGGGGCACCAACCAGGCGGTCGAAGCCGAGGTCCCGTTGGCCACGATGTTTGGGTACTCCACGGACTTGCGCAGCAAGACGCAAGGCCGTGCGACGTACTCGATGCAGTTCTCCCACTACGAACAAGTTCCGAAGAACGTCCAAGATGCAGTGGTTGCCAGAGTGAGGGGTGAGTAACTCGTTGCTGGAAACAGCCACTGCTTCGAATCGACAGACCTTGAATCAACACCCGAAGAATAAGCTTCTTACTGAGGAATCTACCCATGGCTAAAGAGAAATTCGTACGCAACAAACCCCACGTGAACGTCGGCACGATTGGTCACATCGACCACGGCAAGACGACGACGACGGCAGCCATGCTGAAGGTGCAGGCAGACAAGGGCCTGGCAAAGACGATCTC
>JBNKHV010000145.1:0-6299 GCA_050290545.1 Polyangiaceae bacterium
CTGACTGCCCGTTGGGTCGCGCGTGTATCGAGGCTGGGCTGTACTACGGCGGTGGGTACCGTCAGAAATACTGCGTAGACACCGCGCTTTGCCCGAGTGACGAGCTGTGTGGAAGCATGGGGACGAAGTGTGGCTTGTGCGTTTGCTCGCCCGACTGTTCATCCGCTACATGTGGCGACACTACCAGCAACGGTTGCGGTAGCTTCTGCACAGGTGCGTGCACGTCGGGTGGAGGTGAAGGTCTTTGTAGTTCGGATATCGAGTGTCCCGGGACGCAGAGGTGCTATGCGGGCACCTGTGCCGCTCCAAGTTGCTTCGATCGCGACCTATGTGATCCGGAGGAGTGCGGCGACTCGTGTGGCACTGACTGCGTTCCGGATCTGACGGCGCAGGAATGCGGAAACGATCCTGAGTGCAATACCGAGCTGGCCCCGTGCGGTACTGGCCAAGAGTGCCAAGGGGGAGCATGCCTGAACATCGAAGTGGAGCGCGACTTGCCGGACCGCCTTCCGGTGGACGCAGAGACTGCACCCGTCGGGGCGCTCGGGGGTCACTTCGAAGTTACCAGTCGAGGTAGCGCTAGCTTCAGCATTCCGCTGGATGTCCCGATCGGGCGCGGTGGCACTAGGCCCGACGTCGCACTGACATACGGCGGGGACCTGAGGGGCGGAAATGCGGGTGTCGGTTGGAATGTTGCTGGGTCGTCTCGGATCACTCGGTGTCCCAAGACGGCTGCGTTCGACGGCTGGCCCTCGCCGCCAACGGGAGCGCCTGACGACGCCTACTGCCTGGATGGTGCGAGAATCGTGCTGGTCGACGGTGAGGCTGGCATTGATGGGGCGGAGTACCGCACGGAGCGCGACACCTTCAACAAGATCGTGTACCACAGACGGGATACGGGGTTGTTCGGTCACGACTACTGGGTCGTGTATCACAAGCAGGGCGGGCGATCCTACTATGGACGCGCAAGCCTGGTGCCGAACACCGACTTCGAGGTCACGAAGGAGTGGGTCATCACCGAGCGGTACAATCGCTCGGACGTGCGGACGCGCTACCAGTACACGGACACTCTCGGGGACGACTGCGAAGCCGAGCTCGACGTGGCGCAGCTATCGAGCGCCTACAGTCCCGGTATGCCTCTCAATCCGAGACGATGCACCGATGTTCGCCCGTTTCTCACTTCCCTCAACTACGGTGGTATGGGGACGAACCAAGGTCCCCACACCGTCCGCTTCGAAGCGGAGCCGTATGTGGACCCAACAGTCGGTGCGGAACTTCCGCCAAAAAGGATCACCAAGGTCAAGTTCGACTTTGGCTTCGATCGTGTCCGCGAGTATCGCCTGGCGTACGCCGATGTTGCCGGGCGTTCCGACTTCCTGAAGAGCGTCCAGGAATGCGTGCAGGTCGATGGCTCGGAGGAAATGCTCTGCGAGCCCGCGACGGAGTTCGACTACGAAGGGAGCGCTATCGTCGTCGACTCGTCAGTGGCCATCCCAGAGCAGTTTTGGGGGCCCGTGGACGTCGGGAACGTGGGCGCCTACACCTACTGCGAGAGTTTCACATATCAGGAGCCCTGCTACGTGGACCAGGATTGTGCCGGGCCTGGTTCCTTCGGCATTGGTCCGTCTCGCTCCATTGACTTCTCAAGCTGTCCCAACAGCGCCAGGGGCCACGAGGTTCTCGTCGACGCCAATGGTGACGGTCTGCTCGACTTGCTCTACGCATACGACCATTGGTCGTATGAGATCGTTGGCGGGAATTGTGAGTCCGTCCCCGGCGGTGGAATCCCCCCCACCTGTGACACCCCACGGAAGGCCATCCCGTATATGACGCGTGAGTGGGAGTTGGCGCGCGGCGAGGTCGACTCCAGTGGCAACTTTGGCTTCGAGCCTGCAATGTCGTCAGGGATCAGTGTCGAGTCCGAAGCAGCTGGAACGATTGTCCTGCGGGCTGGCTGTGTCGGACCCGCCGGCATGGCTGACGTCGACGGCGACGGCCGGACGGATCTAGTGGACGGCTGCGTCGATGGTGACGGACAGGTGCACCTGTGGCGTGGTGCGGGTCCGAAGTTCAACGACGATGTGATCGCATCGGACGTGAGCAAGTCGATGAAAATGTTCGTCATCGACGTCAACGGGGATGGTTTTCAAGAGCTGGCCGGGTGTACATCTGAAACGCTTACCGTTTGGCAGTGGACTCCGCGGAGCTTTGGCGAGGGAGAAGCCGAAGTCACGACCGTGTCGCTTCCCTCCTCCGCGGGATGCGACTGGCAACCGTCGGGAACACCGGAACCAGCGCCCCTCATCGCGGACATAGATGGTGACGGTGTACAAGAGCTGGTGGTCAGAAATGTGGTAGGGGATGTGTACGCCTTGGAAGGGCCGGAGCTCGAGTGGGTCTCCGTCGGCCTTCAGACCGTCGCCATCCTGCCGCAGGCCATGCTGGGAAGGCAGCAGCCACGCGCCAACTATGGTCCGCACCGCGTTTGGGATCCCAATGGCAATGGGCTGATCGACATTGTGGAGAGTGCGACGATTTCGACGAGTCCCATAGGTGCCATCTTTGCCGGACCGATGATCCATCACCTCTGGAGGCAGGCACCGTATGAAGGGTGGGAGCCCTACATCATTCAGGAGCTTCGTTTCGGTGAAGAGACCGTCGAATTCACTGACGACATATTCAGCCGGGTTTTTGGCGCGAATGTTGGAAATGACGCCAAGCAAGACCTGCTCGGCATCATCGAGCAGGACGGTCAGTGGGTGCTGGGCGCGATCCACGACGAGGCGGTGAAAGGTCGTGCCTCGTTGCGTATGCGTGTCAGCACAGACCCGCCGTTTGACGCGAAGTACTTCAGCGAAAGTTCCGTCGCGCCCACCATCGCAGACTTTGACGGCGACGGCGCGTTGGACGTACTCCTTCACCAAGGCGCGGTCGACGACGCGGGGGATCCGACTTCCGAGCAACGTTACCCACCACGGCGAGAGATGCGAATGGGCAAAGAGCCAGCTCGCTACCGCTTGACGAACGTTACAGACGGCTTGGGCAACAGCACCGACATCCGCTACGACGATGACCGATCGGCGTACACCCGGGGCGAGTGCACGTACGATAGCGTGTGTCTGGCCACCGTGGGGCCAGTCGTGGAGGAGGTAACGTTCTCTAGCAGTCGGGGGGTCGAACGGGTCACTACCTACGAGTACGAGGATGCTCGCGTGGGTCGATACGGCCGAGGTTGGCTTGGGTTTGGGAAGCGAACTATCCGCCACTACGAGTCCGACGGTGCTTCACCGGACGCGTGCGAGGTGCAGGCCGACCCCGTACGCACGCAGATCACCTGGTTCGACAATGGGCGGACTCTGACCCGAACACCCGACTACGCAGAGTACACGAATACGCGTGCCAGCTCGTTCTCGACCAAGTACCGCGACTACCCCTATGCCAGGCAAGTACTGAAGGATGTGCAGAGGACGATCGCTGTCGACAACGGCATACCCGCCGACTCGGCTGTGCAGACCAGTTTCCGAACGCGGACGGAGACGCGGTACGCTCAGCGCGAGTCCGACGCAATGAGGCCATTCACTTACGTGTGGGAAGTAGAAACACAGGAGGCCCAGTCCGTCGACGGAGAGTACGAGCAGTTGAGTCGACGCCTCAAGGACTTCTCGTTCGATTGGCTTCCGGATCCCTACGGCAATCACTGGGCCGAGTGGACGCGGATCTACGACCACGACGATGTGCGCACGCACTCCATCAATGTGTCCCGGGAGTTCAACTCGCCCCTGGTTGGTCCGGGAGAATGGGAAGTTGCACTCGTGGAAAGCGAGCAGGTGTCCGTCAGTTTGGATGCGACGGGTGAAGAGGCCCAACGCGCGGTGGCTTTCGATTACGACGCCTTTGGTCGCTTGGAAAAGCAAACGCGCGCTCCGGGAGGCGGAGTCACCTTGGAGACGACCTCTCAGCTCGTCTACGACGCTTTCGGCAACGTGATCGAAGCCATGGCCTACGATACCGATGACCTGTCGCGGTCGACGTCGGTTACCTATGACGCGAATTCACTCAGGCCGGTGAGGGTGACGGGCCCAACAGATCTCGAGACTGAGCTGGATGTCGATGCTGCCACGGGAAGATTGATGACGAGCATCGACCCCAACGGCGTGGTGACCAGGTTCGGCTACGACGCGTTCGGCAGACAGGTGCGCGTCGAGTCGTCCACCGGTACGATTCAATCCAGCGTAGCGGCCGTCCCAGACGGTGAGGTGGGCGCGGTCATCCAAGTGGCCACGACACGAACGGAAGGGGATTTCGTGTCGAGTGGGACGACGCAATACGACTCCGTGGGGCGCCCCGTCTTGCGGCAGCTTTCTGGGCTCGACGGTGTGACCTTGGAGCAAGCGTTTACCTACGGCTGTCGCGGGCTGTTGGACGAGGTGGAAACACCGCATCCAGTGGGTGCGGCTGGGGCGAGCGGGTGTAAGAACTCCGACGCGATCGGGGCTACGTGTTACAAGTACGATGCACTCGGCAGTGTCGTGTCGATAACCGCCCCTGACGCGGCTGGCGCGAAGGGGACTGTCTCTTACGCGTACGGCACGGCGTACACGGCATCAGGGCTCGTCGACTCCAATATCGGTCCTTTCACCAGCGTTGCACAGGAGACCGATCTCGACGGTATCTCAAGTAGGTCCTTCGCTGACCATCTGGGGCGAGTGATCGGCTCGACTCGTGGAAACACGTTCAACAAGCTCTCGTACGACCAGTTCGGCAACATCGTGGAGCATCGAGGTCCGAGTGGGATCGAAACCATCGTCGTGGACGACTACGGAAGGGTCATCAGTGTCATGGACCCCGATCTCTCCGAGGTTCTGTATACGCACGATGCGTTTGATCGCGTGGAGTCGGTATCCTATGCCGATGGATCGTATGACTCCTTCGTGTACGACAACCTCGACCGAGTTGAGGCCATCATGCACCCCGACAGCGAAGAGAGCTTCCTGTACGACGTCGATCCGGATTCCGAAGAGCCAGAAACGCTCATGACGGCGGGTCGACTCGTTCGGGCGACGCGAACGACAGCGGATAGCGTCGTCACCCAGGCACTCTTCTACGAGGCCAAACAGCCGAATCCCTTGAGCAACCGCGGGGTGGTTGAACGTACCAGCCTCACCGTGGAAGTAGACGGTGAGGAGGATCAGAGCTTCGAAACGCAGCACTACTACATCCCGAACACCACGTCGCTCTCGCTGCTGCGGTATCCAAATAGCGAGGCGGGTAACTTCGGCGTTCGCTACTGCTACGACGACACGGGTTCGCTGAAGGCAGTCCTTCGTGACGCCGCGGGCGTCGAGTGCGACACGGTGTCGGCACGGCAAGATGTCTATTGGGAGCGCGCAAGTACTGTCGATGGCATCGCGCCGGACAAGTTCGCGCTTGGCAACGGAGTGGATGTCAACTTGGGGCTCAACGACAAGAACTACAACCTCGAGAGTCTGGCTTTTGCGGCGGTTGGTGGAGCTGGGTTGGCATTCGAATATGCCTACGAGCCGGGGGGGCGTCTCATGGTCGAGACGAGAACCGGCGCGGACGAAACACAGAACTACTCCCGCCAGTACAACTACGCCGACTCGGGTGTGTTGGAGAGCGTGGTCGACTTGGGCGTCACTGAACTGCTGTTCGATCTGGCGTACGATGACAGTCAGCGGCTTCTCCAAGTCGGGCGTCGGGACGAAACGCCGCTGGGCACGTTCAGCTACGAGGTGGCGGGTGCTGGCGTGTCATCGAATCGGCCAGAAAACATCGGTGACAACGAGTTTTCCTACGATCCACGGGGCAACCAGGCCTTCCGCGCGGGGCCGGACATCGCTGGGGGCGAACAGACCATCGTCTTCAACGACTTGAACTTGCCTCGCAGCATCACGACGGGCAGTGACTCCGACGCGGTAGTGACCTCCTTCCGCTACGGTCCAGGTGGCGGTCGGGTCTTCACCTCGAGGCCATCATCGAGTCAGAAGCAGTGGCACTTAGGCGACCTGTATCAAAAACAGCTGACCGAAGCCAACGGCGAGACTGCCGAGGAGCACGACTACTACGTTTTTGCTGGCCAAGAGCGCATCATGCAGGTGAAGCGCCTACGGCCCCGAGAATCCTCCGGATTCGAGGACACGATCACGTACCTCCACCACGATCGACTGGGCAGTCTGGTCGCTGCAACCGACTCTGACGGCGCCATCACGTCTGAAGTTTCCTACGGCCTGTTCGGCGATCCCGCCCAGGACCTCCCAGTCCCCTACGGCTACACCGAC
>JBNKHV010000146.1:0-72053 GCA_050290545.1 Polyangiaceae bacterium
CAGCCATCTTTTCCAGTGCTTGTCCGCTAGACCAGTCGGACACACATGCCAGCGCTGCGAACAAGAACGCACCTGACAGCTTGGGTATCCGTGCTTTCCAGTCGCGAGCCACCCCATCCCATCTAAAAATGAGCGACTCGCATGCGCGCCCGCTCATTTAGGCCACTACCGACTGGTGAGGCCAGCGAGAACACGCGTCGACTAGCGTTCACCTTTTCCATCGGGATGTTCGTATAACACGCGCAGCGCATCATCCCGCGTCACCAGACCAACGAGCCGTTGGCGATCGACGACCGGCAGACGCCCCACGTCGTGTTCCTCCATTCGACGCAGGACTTCGTCTATCGGCGTATCAGGTGCAACGGTGTGCACCCGGCTCGACATGTAGCCGCTCACTGGCAATTGCAACCGGCCAGCATGAGCGGCGCGCTCGACATCTCGCCGCGAGATGACGCCGAGTAGAACACCATCGCGCACGACGCAGGCCCCGGTGCTCCGCCACTGACCCAGAACGCGGGATAGTTCCTCCAGAGTCATTTCGGGCGCGACCGTGTAGGCGGGACTGGACATGACGTCCCTGGCGGTGCACGCCGCGATGTCCAGGCTTTCCACGGCGGTTCGCAGTCGACGCAAGACGTCGCCGACCGCCGCGTCGTGAACTCCACAGGCAGCCGCCGATCGGTGGCCACCACCTCCGAAACCACTGAGCACCTGGGACACGTCTACCCGTTCGGAGGCAGAGCGGGCCACGACGTGCATCTTTCCGGGGCGCAGCCCAAACACGACGAACAGCGCGGCGACCCCCAGAATGTCGATCGCGCGGCTGGTCACTTCATCCAGGCCGCTAGCCTTCGTGTTCAGCTCCACGGCGGAGAACCCGATACCTAGGCCTCCGTGCACGACCACTTCGGTGCCCGCCAACACGTGCGCCAGTGCCTCCCGCTGCTGGCGGCCGAAGGGCGCGTGTAGATACCGCGCCACCAATCGGACATCCGCCCCCCTTTCCAGGAGACAAGCCAAAGCCCGCGCATCCCGTGCCGTCGTGTTGGCGAACGCCAGGCTACCGGTATCCGAGTGGATGCCCAAAGCGAATAGCGTCGCTTCGATCGGGTCGATGTCGATGGCCTGCTCTTGCAGCCGTTCGACCAGCAGCGTCAGCGCCGAGCCCACCGGTGCCACCACTTCTTCGTCAGCTTCGACATCGTCAAACCGCGAGGCATGATGGTCGAAAACGCGCACCAACAGTGACTCAGGGGCTCGCTGCCGGCGCTCTAGCAGTGCAGCAACATGGCCCAGTCGAGAGCGACTCCGGACGTCGACGATCACCAACTCGCGCACTTCATCCCAACGCACCGTGCCAATCGGCACGCCTTGAAAACGGTCCTTGTGCAACGCCAGGTACGGATGCACCTCACGCCCCACACTGGACGGTTGCACGAACACCGAACCTGGGTGCAGCTTGCACGCCGCGACGAGCGAGGCCAGGGCGTCGAAGTCCGCGTGCTCATGGGACACGACGACGATGCGATGACTAGCGACGGTCACGGCAGAATCATGCCCAATCAAGCCCTCGCTGACGAGGGCCAGGGAGCGGCCGCGCGCTGAATCGGGGCGCAAAGTGTGCGTCCCGGTGGACTACCTCGAGCGCTGCGAAAAACAGGAACGCCCACCACGGAGATGGCGTGGTGGGCGTTCGACAGGTCCCGCGTTCAAGTCAGCGGGGGAATAGGTGCGACGGCGACGCAACGCTTGGGGAGGAGGGGAGGTGTGGGGACATAGGGAGCATCACGCCGCCGCGCAGTAGGGTCCGCAGCAGGCCGGGCGAGATGAACGCCACGACGACTGCCGCTGCCCCAGTACTATGCGAGCCGCGTGCCAACTCTGCGACGTGTCATCTCGCACACTTATGGTTGCAGCCAAGCAACAGCGTTTCGGTCGTGAACCTACGACCTGCGTAAACCTTTCTCCCGTGAGTCCCGAAGCCGTGGGCTGCCCGCGTCGTTCCCTTGCGAGTCGCTTCTCTCCGGCCGGCTCTCGCTACCCCTCCGCGGAAACACGGTTTGAAGCCGCTTTGGGACAGCCACGCCCCGTCACGAAACGCCCACGGGCGGCCTCGCGACGAGGACAATCCGGAAAGGGACCGCTCAGCGGGCGCGCGCTGTGCCCGTGCACTTGTTCGGCTCCAGGATCCCACAGAATTCGCCCGCTGGACACTCGCCGCAATTGACCACCTCAGAACACCCGTCACCAATCTCGCCGCACTCGGCACCCACTTCTGCGCAGGTCAGCGGCTGACACACAGGCGGTTTTCCACACTTGAACGGTTCGTCCAAACCGCAAACCTCGTCGCCTGGGCACACACCACAATCCAGGGTGCCGCCGCAACCATCGCCCGCATCGCCGCACTCGGCATCCAGCTCGGCGCAAGTCAGCTTCTGGCAAGGACCACAGCGGTTGGCCTGGGTCGCTCCGCAGACCTCTCCATCATCGCAATCGCCGCAATCGACGACATCGCCACAGCCGTTTGCGATCGGACCGCACTCGGCCTCCTCTTGCGCGCAGGTGACGGGCTCACAGGCGATGCAACGATGGTCTTGGCAGAACTGGCCATCGGGGCAGGGCCCGCAGTCGATACCGTTGCTGCAGCCGTTCTCGACCCAGCCGCACTCTGCATCCAAGCCATCGCACGACTCTGGGCAACCCGGAAGGCCACATTGATTCGGTACGCCGCCGCCACCGCAAACCTCGGGCAGCTCACATTCACCGCAATCGATGGTGCCTCCGCAACCATCTGACACGGCACCGCAAGCGGCGTTTTGTGCCTCGCACGTCGTCGCGACGCAACCCGGAACGGCGCACAGACCACCTGGCGCGCACACCTCACCCTCATCACAGGTGCAATCCAGCACGCCACCGCAGCCGTCCGCGAGCTCACCGCAGCGCCCGGTGCAATCATCCACGGGCGTGCACTCTGGAGGTGCGGGTTCGCCAGTGCCGACACAAGCGCCGACGTCGAACAACATGTAGAGCAAGACCTTCTCCTGATCGGTCAAGTCCTCACTCAGCCCGGTCGTGCCATCACAGTGGTCCGGAAAGACGACATCGGCAAAGGCCGCCGGATCGCCACCGGAAGAAACGTGGAACCCACTGTAGGCGACTCTGCCGCAAATCGCCTCGGAAGGCGCCCCGTACGGTGTGTTGAACGCAAACTGCTGCACCGACGTAGTGCTGACGGTCGTGTACCGATACAAGTACTCTTCCGACGCCGTCCCCACCCCCGTCGCGACATCCCGCGGTTCGATGATGTCGATCTCGTAGTCGACGGTCGCCGCTCCTTCGTTGAGAAGCCAATCAGCGAAGTCTTGGATCTTGCCGGGGTTTGCGCCGGGTCGACCGATGGACACCAGACCAACCCCCTCGTCGAGATTCGCGGGGGTATCAGGATTCCAGGTTGCAGCCGGTTGCAGACCCGTGTCCGTCGCCGTATCCGGGTCATACGCAGTGTTGCCGTTGTCGTTGATCCACTTGTACTCGAGGTGACTCGCGAACATGCGACCGCCGCGGTTGACGTACTCGCGAATGATCGGGTCGTACGCATCGTTGTCCGTCGACCCGGTACCTTCGCAGTCGAACACGATCAGGTCGTAGCTCATCACTCGCTCGAGCGACGTGTGCAAATCCGTCTTGGGCGTGAACCCCGTGGGTAGTTCCGCACCATCCTCGCCGTAGAGGTGGATCCGCGGCGCGGCGCTCCCGTCGGCACCAGGCTCCGCAAATTCCGCGGTCGAGACGCCCATCTTTTCGAACACGCACTCCATCGCGTCGATCTGACCTGTAGTGACGGCAATACGCGGAATGTTCACCCCTAGGCCGTCGTTCATGTCTCTCGGCAGGCGTGTGGCGGTACTCGGGATCTGGGTCGTGGCACAGGCCGCCGTCTCGGGCAGCGTGTACTTCTGCGCGCGCCGCCACTTACCGAGCTTCGTTACCAACACGAACTCTTCGCCCACTGGGATGTCGCCCTTCAGGCGAAATTCCCCCAGTGGATTGGTCCGTGAGCTGGCGAGCACCGGACCCAAGTCCTGTTCTTCACATCGGTCGCAGGCAAAACCACCCAAAGGAACGCCAGACTCGATCGGGGGCAGCTCCGTTTCGTCGTTGTTGCGCAAGATGTACACGAACGCGTTTGGGACGCCGACTTGATTGGCAGTGTCGTCGTCAGCGCGCCCTGCCGTGATGACCCGCCCGACGACTTCGGTCGAGCTGCCGCGCCCCACACAACTGACGACGGCGTCACAGAGGCCGCAGGCGCCGCCCATTTCCTCGACATCGACACCGCTGAGGCACAGCGCCGGTCCTTCGAGTCCACCGGTGCACGTTTCGCGAACGGGATCGCAGGTTCGGAGCTCATCAGCGCAATCGAAGGTATTACCGCAGTCATCGACTGCGGTGCCGCATTCCCATCCGAGTTCAGCACAGCTTTCCGCGGGGGTGCAGGGAACGTCGGGGAACGCACCACAACGAAATGGGGCGTCTAGACCGCAGAATTCGTTGGAGCCACATCCCCCATTCACGTCGCTGCAGTCGATCATGTTGTCGACGCCATCACCGCAACCGTCGTAGACGATGCCACAATCCTTGCCCGCACAGGCCTGTTGCGGCGTCTGAGGGATGCACTGCGCGGTCAGCTCGGCACACTCGAACGGTTCTTCGGCGCCGCAGAACGCGCCATCACCGCAGCCGCCGCAGTCAAGGCTCCCGTGGCAGCCGTCGCTCACCAACCCGCATTGCTTTCCAGCGCAGGCTTCTTGGCGCACCATGGGTTCACAGCCATCGGCGGGACCACAACGCCCCACCCCGCCAGCCCCGCACAACTCGCCTTCGCCGCAACCTCCGGTCTCCGCGTCGCAATCCAAGAGACCACCACAACCGTCACCGGCCAGGCCGCACTCGTAGCCTTGCTCTTCGCACGTCTCCATACGCGCGGGACACTCTTCCTGAGCTTCTTCTATGGTCGCGCAGCGAAAGGCTTCTATGATGCCGCAGTGTTCACCCTCCGCACAGCTTCCGCAGTCGTAGCTGTCGCCACAGCCGTTGCCGGCCGTACCGCACTCATGCCCGGCGCACGCCTCACTCTTGGGCAAGGGCTCGCACAGGTCCGAGGAGTTGCCACATCGGTTTCGCTCCACCAAACCACACACCTCGTCGGAGGCGCATTCACCACACATCAACACGTCACCGCAGCCGTCCGACACGGGTCCACAGTCGGCGTCGAGGTCCTCGCAGGTCAGTGCCTCACATTCCGGCCGCTCCGTATCGACAAACGCCTCTTCGTCCTGCCTGCCGGCTCCGGGCCCGTCCGTTTCCGCTCCCGCTTCAGCTGGGATGCGGGTCGAAGGTGAGTCGTCGCAAGCGACCCCGAAGCACGCCCCTACAATCGCCGTCAGCGCGGCGTATCGCCTCACCAAAGCCCCTCTCTGAGTTCCGTTGTCGACTAGGCAGTTTCCAGGAGAGTGATGGTGCATCAGTGATTGTCGCTCCTCGGGGCAAACGTCAGCCGCGCTCCCCAGCGATCAAGATTGTGTTCACAGGTTGATAACGTGTCCAGGGATTGATCGTGCCCGGCGACTCGACACCCAGGCACACATCCCATCCCGCTGCATGCCTTTCCGCAGGATTACCTGGCTCAGGCAACACCGGGAGTCGAGATGGCAGACAGCATGCGGGAAGTTCGATGTCGTTACCACTTCCCGGATCGTCACGATACCACGACGACTTAAGCGCCGCTCCTGTCGAACCGCGCCCCGGTGTCGGTTGCGGTGGTCAAAACGCGCCCCTCGATTCGCCACTCGACGGGCTAGCAGGCCGCGCGTGGAGAACGACTCGACAGCCGTCGCCACACGGACCCAGCAGACGACGCTTTTGCGAACGGGTGTGGGTCGAAGCAGGGAACACACCCCTGACCACCGTCAAGAGCCCTAGCTTCCCCGCGCATGGGCTTGCTCAGGTTCCACCACCGCTCCAAGGAAGCGCGCCCTGCTCGTTGTTCACCACACGCCACAACAGAACGCACGAGCCACACGCTCGGCAGCCCGTAGCTAACGGTCCGTGAGGCTCGCTGGAAAACCGCAGGGTCTTCCCGGACGCTTACTGGGCTTTCGCTGCCTTGGCTGCGTTTGGCTTTGCTTTCGGCGCAGCGGCTTCGGCCGGCACTGCGGACTCGCCGCCGTTGTACGCCTTGATTACTTTGTCCGTCAGGTCGAGCTCGGGGCGGAAGTAGCGCACTGCCTGCTTGTCCACCACCATGACGTAGCCGTCGCGGGCAGCGAGTGTCTGCACGATCTTGAGCGCTTGATTCAGAATCGGCTGCATCAGCTCGTTCTGCTTCTTCTGCAGCTCCTGATTGTACTCCACGAACATCTGCTGCACTTGAGCGGCCTCGATTTGCCACTTCTCTGCACGCTGAGCGAGAACGTCGCGACTCAGCACCCCGCGCTGCTTCTCGAGCTCTTCGCGCTCCTTCTGCAGCTCGTTCTGCTTCTCGTCGAGAAGCAGCTGTCGCTCGTCGAACAGCTTCTTCAGCGTCGCTCGCATGCGCAGGCCGTCTTCGGTTTCCATCACGGCCCGCTCCGTATCGACCACCGCGATTTGAGAAGCCATGTCGGCGGTCAGTGCCGGAGTGCCGAAGGCGATGGCTGCGGAAGCAAGACCGGCGTGAAATACACGTGCAATAGCGGGACGCATGGGGGCGGCTTAGCCGTCAACCGAGGGTGGGTCAAGTCGGGCTGTGTGGGTAAAACGTGGGGTGTTCCGCCTCGATCCTGTCCCCAACGTAGGTTACATAACCACCTCGATCGTCAAAAACTGGCCGAGATCGCTGCAAGTACTGGAAAATGGGTCCAACATTGACACACTGGGGCGAGCTTGGATGATCCACTGCTCGCCTGAGGAAGATTGCGGAGGCCCTTTTGACCACTCTCCTGGCCGTAGATGACAGCACAACGATGCGAAAGGTGATTGAAATCACCTTCGCTGGCGAAGACTTCGAAACCGTGCTCGCCAGCTCAGCCAATGAGGCGATGGAGCGTCTCTACCAAGCCTCACCCAACGTCGCTTTGGTCGACGTGGCCATCGGCAACGACGACGGCTACGAGCTGTGCCAGCGCATCAAAGGTGAGTTACCTCAGACGCGTGTGCTGTTGGTCTCCAGCAAGCACAACCCGTTCGATGCAGCTCGAGCAGCGGCCGTCGGAGCCGACGACCACATCGACAAGCCATTCGACACCCAGTCGATGATCGACAAGGTACGGGAGCTAGCCAGCGCAACCGCTGCGGCGCCTGCCCAAGCGGCACCACCGATTCAGCCCGCCCCCGCACCGATTCAGCCAGCTGCTCCATCGTCGCGTGGGATCAGTGCAGGCCCGCCGCCGACGCCTGCTCCTTCGGAGCCGCCAGTGCTCGAACCCGAAGCACCCATGATGGTGGAGCCAGAGGAGCTCGAAGCCGTCACCATCGAGCCACCCGCCCAAGATTCCGCCCCACCTGCGGCCGTCGTGCCTTCCGCGCCCGCGATGCCGGCCGTCGCTTCTTCCCCTGCACCCCTCGCCGCTTCAGGCCGCAACGGGCACGCCATGGAGACCCGCCTCGGCGAGTTGGGTCTGACGCCGGAACAGATCCAGGGTGTACTAGCTCTCTCCAAAGAGGTCGTCGAGCAGGCGGTTTGGGAAGTCGTTCCCACACTCGCCGAGGCACTGATCAAAGAAGAAATCGCTCGCCTGACGAAGTGAGCCGCGCCCCGTTTTCGAGGTCGCACTCGTTGTCCTGACGGCGTGAGATATCCCTACGTTCGGTGGTCGTGCACCGAAACGCACGCCGCCGACCCGACCCCCAAGCGGTCGCTGTCAGCGTTGCGCCGAACGACGAGGCGGACGCCGAAAGACTAGCTGACACGACCCGATATGCGCCGCTGTCGAAACGATGACGCGCGGCTGAACGTCAGTTGCAAGCCCCTCGGGCTTCTTCGTTGATTGAGCCGCACACCCCAACGCCAAGACGCAAAAAGCCCCGACGGTTACGTCGGGGCTTTTTGCGTCTTGCGCGGGTGGTCTCTGACTCAGGCCAACAATTCCGCGATGGTGCCATTGCTGGGTGCGCCCACCGCCGCCTTGAACGTGTTCAGCAGCTGACCGTTCTCCGTGCCACCGCCACCAAAGCCACCGCCGCCGCCGCCAAGCTGGACGATCTCGCCCTGCTTGAAGAACCCACCACCACTTCCGATGATGACGTGTGGCACGTTGTTCGTCGAGTGAGACGGCCCGTCGGCGACGTGGTTCGTCCAGAGGATGAACGAGTTGTCCAGCAGGTTACCGGACGCCGTCGTGTACTCCGCGAACTTGTCGATGCCGGCCTTGAGGGTCTGCATGCGAAGCACGTCGATCTCCTTGTGAGCCTCGGCCGCCATTTGGTCGTTACCCACCGAGCCATCCGACTGAATGCGGTGGCTGATGTGGTGGAAACGCCAACCACGGGCATTGTTCGGCACGTCGTACACCGTACCGTCAGTGCCATCGCCGATCTGGAGGGTGGACGTGCGATTCAGGTTGCAGGCGAACGCAAATGCCGTGAGCGACATCTGAAGCAACGACACCTCTTCTTGAGTGCCATTGGCGTTGTGCGAGCGGCCGTCGCTGTACTTTTCGAAGTCAGCCGCGACCAAGCCGTCCGTCGTGCAACCAGCAAGGGAAACACCGGTAGTACTGCCCGTGCTGCCGACCATGCCCATCTCGTCCATCGTGGTCTCGATGTCACGAATCAACTCGAGGTGCAGATCGAGGCGATCCCGGTCGAGCTGGCTGAGGACCGACTGAGCTTTGATGTTGTTCAGTTCTTCACGAACATAGTCGTTGACGCTGTTGCGACGTACGGCGAGCTCATCCACGATCGCCTGGGTATCGGCATCCATCGTGCCCTGATCGGGTGGCGTCTGCTCCACCGTGCCAGCGCCGCCACTCGTCGCGTTTGGGGCGAGCCCGACCAGGTCGCGATAGACCTGATAGGGGTTGCTCTCAGCAGCCCGCACCTGGCCAGACGAGACGAAGGACAGACGTTCGTCGATGTATCCGCCTTCCATGCCTGCGTACAGGCACAACGGCGGCGTACCGGCGGGGTTGAGCGCATTGGCAATGTCGGTATCCACCGAGGGACCTCCGCCCATGGCCGTGTTGCTGCTGCCCGTGGGCGAAACGCCGGTCAGCGCTTTGCACAAGCCGTCAGCATGACCACAGCCACCACCACCACCCGGGAAGTTGATGCCCCTGACGATCAACAGCCTGTCCGCGTAGGGCGCGAGCTGAGCGACCGCCGTGTTGCCCATGTCAGCTGTGCTGCCAGCACCAGGCCAGAAGTCGTTGCCGACGACGCCGCAGGAGTGGCACATGAAGAAGCTGAAGATCGGCTCGTCCGACTGCGCCCATGCGGAACGCAAAGGCAGACTCTCCAAGAAGGGGAGACCAATGGCTAGGGTGCCGCCGCCGCGCAGGAAAGCCCGGCGATTGACGATAGAGCGCTTACCGCGACCGAATCCAACTTTCATTGTGCACCTCCAACGGCGCGCGTCGTGAACGTGGGGTTCGTGACGAGCGCTAGTACCAAGTCTCTTACCGAAGCCCCACTCAGGCTCTGAGCCGCCAACGTGTCCAAAAGCCCTTGGTCGGCTTCCGTCAGTTCGCGCTGCAGCGCAAAGTTGGCCAGGTGCTTCGCGTAGCAGGTGTGAGCCTGCGAGCTCTGCGAGAGGATCTCCATCAGCTCTGGCGCGCCATCGAAGATTCGGGTCCCCTCCGTGAAGGGGTACTGCGCCCGAGTACTGATCTCCTTTTCGCTTTCCATCGCCCGGATGCGCCCCAGCCCGTCGAAGTTCTCGAAGGCGAAGCCCAGTGGATTGATGTACGGCGCATGACAGGGCGCGCCACAGCTGTCGGGGCCCGACCCGTTGGAAATGCGCTCACGCGTCGTACACCCCGGGCAAGCAGGAATGCTGATGTCCGTTCCTGGAGCGGGACGAGGCAGAATCCCGCACAGCACGTCCTTGTTCAGAGTGAGGCCGCGATGGATGGGGTCGGAGACCTCGTTCTGCGAGTTGTACACCAGGAAGGGCAAGTGGGTGAAGAAGCCGGGACGCTCCGGGCCGAGGTCCCTCTCCTCCATGCCGAACGCGGGGGCCTCCACACCATAGAGCGGTGCCATGGTGGGACCGACGAAGCCGACCGTACTGGTCAGGATTTCCGTCAGACCCAGCGACTCCTCGTAGATGCGGTCGAAGAACAAGTAGGCAGCCTCTGCCAACTCCTCATTCAGCTCGGGGGAGTACTCGGGGACGGTGGCTTCGTCCTTGACGATGTTGAGGTAGTTCTCCACCTTGAACAGCTCGCCGTGGAAGTTCATCATCACGTCGGCAGCCGCTGACTCGTTGAGCATCTGCTCCGCGATGCGGCGCACGCCGTCGTCCGTGTCCAGCTCGCCGTTGCCGGCTGCATCCAGCAGCGCGTCGTCGGGTGTGACCCCGCGCAGCAGGAGCGATAGCCTGGCTGCGATTTCGTAACCAGTCAGGCGACTGCCGGGCTCGCTGAACTCCGTGCGGTAGAGGAAGTGAGGTGACTGCATCAAGGTCTGCAGAACCAGCGCGGCACCTCGCGCGTGAGGCGTGTTGCCGTTTTCCGTGAGCCCTGCGCCCTCGTCGTAGACCGCCTGCAGCTTCTGCACCTCTTCAGCCGTCAGCGGTCGGCGATAGGCGCGGCGACCCACCGTCTCGATGAAGCCCTGCGCATCCTGCCCAGGATAGATCGCCTGGATGGCCGCGTCGTCGGCGCCAATCGATGCAGCCAGCTCTTCTGCCGCCAACTGGTAGTCGCGGTAGAGATTGGCGTTCATGAACAGCAACTCCTCGTGGTTCGAGAAGGTGTAGACGGCGGATACGTCTTCCGCGAGATTCTGCTGCTGCTGCGTGTCGTCCACGTTCAGGATGAAACGCGCAGATTGCTCCCACTGGGGGTGGGTGAGGCGCATCATCCGCGAGTACAGAGGCACCCCATCCAATACGATTTCGAGCGGAACCGCTCCGTCGACCGCATCAGGGATTGCCGGCCCCGTACCTGGCGGGTCGCCCGCGGTGACTTCGGCCGTCACGCCGGGCGTCGCCGTACCGGTTGGGGTCGCCGTACCTGGGGTAGCGGTGCCAGCGCCGGGCATACCCGCCGCAGTTCCCCCGGGGCCGGGCTGGCCCGCGGAGCTGCCCCCTGCGGTCCCACCTGGGGCGCTAGGGTCAGAGATATCGGGTCCCACTGGCTCGCCAAGGTCCCCGGAACAAGCGAGCACTCCGAAGAGGAGCGGCGCCATCCCAAATAGTCGCGTGCGTTTCATGATCAACACCACCCAAAGAATGCCTCCAACCACGCTCGCCTAAACGTAAGTCTGAAGCTTTTTTGGCTCTCTACCCCCCCGCGAGAAAGTTCCAGTACGCAGCAACGGTTCCAGGACCACGATGGCAAGATTCGGGTCGCCAAACACACACCGCAGCCGGAAAAAGCACACAGAAAACGGACGTTTTTGCTCCCACGCGAGCAACGACATGTCGGTAACCTCCTCCCGACATACATGCACGGATTTGCGGCATGGGGCGAACGTCTACTTCGCCCCCCTCAAACCGAGGTGTCCGTAGCGGTGGAAGAGCACGCTCACGGCCTGCTCACGAAGATAGCGCGGCAATTCCCAACGCGGTGCGTTCAACGGCGGGCTGGTCGAGATGTGCATGTCGCGTACGTTGGCGATGCGGCGCACAGCCTCTGGAGGGGACCCGAGATATCGAATTCGCTCAGCATCGCTGTGTTCGATGCGATGCAGGAAGTCAGCCTGGTCGTCCGCGAACTCCGCCCCCAAGGCGCGGGCCATTGCCTCTACCGGCGAGCCGGGCTCCACCTGACCAGATACGGCTAGTAACCTCAGCGGACACTCCGCCACGGCGGCCGCCAACGCCGTCAGAGCCAGATCCTGCGCCGACGTCGCCGGCGTGACGATCATCAGCAGCTCTTTCAGTGGACGGTACCGCAGAACGTTGTCCTCACCGAGCAACTGGCTGGCGTCGAAACCGCTGGCAAAGTGCTGGGTATGCGCACGGGTGAAACGCTGCGCAACCCGGCGCAGGTCCTGAGCCTGATTCGCCGAAACCTTGGACGAGACGGTCGTCAAGACGCGGACCACGCGCTCGGGCAGGCTGCCGCCAGAATCGGCGCCGGACCCAGCGTCGCCCCACTCCTGATTTTGCGCATTGTTGGAAAGTGCGTTGAACTGTGCAACGTAGTTCGGACCGCCTGCTTTGGCGCCGGGCCCAAACGACGAACGCTTCCAGCCGCCGAAGGGCTGCCGCCGCACGACCGCCCCCGTGATGCGACGATTGACGTACACGTTGCCGGCCTGAATACCGTCGATGAAGACCTCGTGCTCGCGCTCATCCAGGCTGTGAATGCCTGCCGTCAATCCGTACGTGGTGCGGTTGGCGATACTGAGCGCATCACGTACGTCGCTGGCCTTCAGCACCCCCAACACGGGACAGAAGAACTCCGTGCGATGAGTGAACGAGCCCGGCTTCACTCCGAGCTTGATTCCGGGACTGACCAAGCGCGGGTTGTCCGGGTCCTGGCGAGGTTCGACGAGCCACGTTTCGCCCTCTTCGAGGCGGGTCAGGGCCCGCAGCTGGAGCTCATTGGGCGGCTGGATCAGAGGCGTCACGAAGGTATCGGCTTCCCACGCGGACCCGACTTTCAGGCTACGAGTTGCGTCGGCGAGCGTGTTCAGAAACGCCTCGTCCTCGTACAGCTCTCGGTCGACGATGAGCTGACTCAGCGCACTGCACTTCTGGCCAGCGTGCCCAAACGCCGAAGCGACGATGTCGCCGATGGCCTGTTCGTGGTCCGCCATCGCCGACACGTACAATGCGTTTTTTCCGCCGGTTTCGGCGAACAGCTGCAGACTCGAGCGCATGTCCAGGAAGAGCTCTGCCGTGCTCGTGGCACCCGTCAGCACGACGACCTGAGTGCGCTCGTCTCGAATCAGCTTGGACGCCGTGCGGTCTTCACAGACGACCAGTTGTAGGGCCTCACGCGGCACCCCCGACTGCCACAGGAGTTCGCAAGCACGCTGTACGACCAGTGGCGTCTCCAACGCCGGTTTGATGATCACCGGATTGCCGGCAACCAGAGCGGCGAAGACGCCCCCCAGAGGAATCGCGAGCGGGAAGTTCCATGGCGGTGTGACCACGACTGGCCCTTTGGGCCGCGTCGCGAGCCCCGACTCGCGTTCGAGCACTCGCTGACAACGCAAGTAGTACTCGGCAAAATCGATCGCCTCACTGACCTCGACGTCCGCTTCCTCCACGCGCTTGCCTGCATCCAGCACCATCAACGACACGAGCTCCGCTCGCGCACGCCGCAGTGCCATCGCCCCATCGGCAAGCCAGCGCTCCCTCGCTGTGAGAGCGGGCAGCCCCGATTCGAGGACTCTCACCGCGCAGTCCAGGGCTCGCTCGATGTCGCCGCTGGATGCGAGGTGAAGCGCGTACGGGACGTGCCCGGGCCGAGACGGGTCAAATCCCGGGACCTCAGCTGGCCCGGCGAGGAGCTTCCCGCCGATGACCGAACGAACTTCGAAATGAGCGTCTTTCGTGCTCGAAAGCCACCGTTCGAACTCGCGTCGGTTGTGAGGCAACGAGAAGTCCGTGTCCGGCTCGTTCTCGAAGTCCGCCGACAGCGCCAGGCCCTCACCGGGGTGAGCCCGGTCTTGGGTCCGACGCGGTTCGACGCTGACGTCCGCAAAGCGTTCACACGCCTCTACGAATCGTTGCTCCTGCTCAATCCAAGCAGGGCTATCGACACGGATGGAGAAACTGTGCGCGAGGTAGTTCTCAGGAGCGGTATTCTCGTCGAGTCGTCGAACCAAATACGCGATAGCACTCGGAAATTCGTGTTCGTCGACGACCGGAGCATAGATCAGCGTGGGCGCTCCGACTTGCTGCAGAGAACGCCGAAGTGGCTCGGCCATGCCTTCGAGCAACTCGAAAGAGACGCCATCGGTGACGTCGTTCTGTGCGCGCAGCAGCAGCGCGAAACAGACATCGAACAGGTTGTGGCTACCAACACCGACGTGCGCGACATCCACGTTCTCGGGCGCACAGGCCGTACGTAGCATGCGCTTGTAGTTGGCGTCGACGTCGAGCTTGCTGGGGTAGATCGGGTTGGGCCAGCCGCGAAGGTTCGACTCCACTCGCTCGACGGCAAGGTTCGCTCCCTTCACCAGGCGAGTGCGGATCGGCGCCCCCCCTCGCTGCCGCCGTTGACGACTCCACTCCAGCAGTTCTCGATGCCAAGTCACACTGTCGGGCAGATAGGCCTGAAGCGCAATACCCGCTGAAAGCTCCAGAAAATCAGGCTGCCCGAGGGCATCCTGAAACGCCGCCAAGGTGATGCGAGCATCCCGATAAGACTCCATGTCTAGGGTTACCATCTTGGGGCGACCGTCCCGGCGCCGGTGCTTCATCGCGGCGGCGTATATCTGCTGCAGCCGCGCGGAGACCCGCCGTACGCCCGCATCGAAAGCGAAGGCCGACAGTTGGCTGTCGATGGACGAAACCTTGACGCTCAAGGTCTCCACCCCAGGCCGCTGCAACAGTTCGAGGTAACCCTCCAAGCGCGCCCGTGCCTCTCCTTCGCCGAGCACTTCCTCCCCCAGGTGGTTGACGTTGACGGACGTTCCTTCTGCGGCTCGTGCGCTCAGATACGCATCCAGCTGTCTGCCCGCGGGCAGTACGAAAGCGCTCGTCTCGGCCTCGATGCGGTTGAGCATCGCCGTGCCACTCAAGGTGGGCACCCAGCTGCCCACACTCCGCAAGGCCTTCAAGCTGAAGCGCTCGACGGGCCCCAGGTATTCCGGCGGGCCTATCTTCTCCAACAGGTAGCGCGCCTGCTCCACGGCTCGCTTGAGCGAGCGAGAACGGTAGGCGCGGTCGGTCAAGAGCGTCGTGAAGACCTGGCCACGCCGATCGCCCATCATCCGCCCCAGTACCTCTGCCTGTTCGCGCTCGCGCGCGGTGGTGTTCCGCTCGCAAAGCGAAAGCATCACCTTCGCGAGTTCGACGGACAGGTCAGCCAGCTCCGCCATCCCGAACGGACGCCCAATGACGGACTTGATGAGAGAACGAGCGACTTGATCTGGGGGCAGCTTGGAGGCTTGCTCCATTCCTGAAGTATGGGGCCCGCGGCGACCTGAGCAACGGGCTGCCCCGACGAGAACGTCAGGAGGCCGGCTGGGCCCCCAGCTCGCGCGCAAACTCTGCGACCAGCTCATCCACGTCGTGGAAGTTCGTCATCACGTGGTCCTGTGTGGGGTCACTCGGCAGGCCCGCGTCCTGCGCCGCCTTCTTCATGATGTAGCGCACGACGAAGTTGTACTTCGAGAAGCGCAACGCACCTGCGACGGCCCGCACGTGCTCCGGGTGCCACTGGGTCTCTTCGACGAAGCGCTCGATGAAGTGACGGACCTCTTTAGCCGCGGCGGCGCGGTCTTCCTCTTCGCGCCCCCAATCCTCGACCTGCGCCTCGGTCAAGCTGATCGACAGGAAGGCGTTGGGTAGAAGGTCGAGCTCGCCGCGGTGCTCGTGGGCGAAGCGAATCATCTCACTCTCGTGTTCGCCGGCGTGGATGGATGCAGCCAAGATGGCACCGGAGTACTTCGCGAGCTCCAGCCCCGTGTTGCTCCCCAAATGGACGAGCTCGGTGGACAACCCGGTCCGGCGTAGCGCCTCGGCAACGTGTTCTGCAACCTGTTGGGTCTGCCCTTCACGGGTAGCGTAAGCAACGAGCACGGGTTTCATGGCGTCTCCTCTCCTCGCGTCGACTTGTAACCCGAGCCAGGCTCGCGATCCACTCCGCGGGCGCTACGGCGCTCCTGCGTCGGCTGCCTCGGCTGGTTCGAGCAGGACCACTGGAAGACACGCACCGCTCACGCCGACATCCGCCGTGTAGCCGTCGTCTTCGAAGTCCAGGCAATCCCACTCCGGGTGACCACAGCCCTCTGCGGGGTCACAGGTCGGCAAGCATTGGCCCAAGTCGTTTTCGGCGGCTGTGGCCCCCTGCGCGAGCAGCCCCAGCAACGGAAAGCATGCAGAATCCACCGGTGCCGTATCCCCCAAGTCTCGGCCACAAGCGTAGGTTTCGCTCTGAAGCGAGCAGTCGCTGATACAGATCCCGTCTGTCGAAGCTTCGTCGATGAATATGCAGCCCCCACCCTCGCACTCTTCGTTTTCCGTGCAAGTCTCGCCGTCCGCCAACAACCCTTCCGGCAACTCGTCCACGCACGTCCACGGGTACCTGGGCGCACAACTCGAACCGTCGGAACACTCCCCGTCACTGAAACACTTGGGATCGCACACGCCCAAGCCGGTCTCAGCATCGAGCAACGAACACACGCGGTTGACAGACCCCTGACACTTGGCCACTGGCTCCGTGAACAGACACAGCTCGTAGCAGTACCCCACGTCGTCCGCGACGTCCTCCGTGTCTTGGCCGACGCCCAAACAAATCGCGGTACCTCCGCAAACGTACGGGTCCTGTTCGCAACGCAGCGTGCACATCCCGTCCACGATTTGTCCGGGCTGAAGAAGTTCGTCTTCGATCAGACACACGACGCCGTCTCCGCAATCGTCATCCGACTCACATGCCTGACCGACGCTCGCCGGAGTCATGCCCAAGTCTTCGGAGCTCACGGTCCCGTCATCAGCTCCTAGGGCCTCACCGAGCGCATCCCCGATCCCGCCGGACTCCTCTGCAGCCGGCTCCTCTGCGCTGGCAGGCGTTTCTCCACTGCCGTCCGCTGAACCTTCGCCGCTGGTGCCCTCGTCGACAGCCGCTCCTGAGCCATCATCGCCGCCCTCCGACACCGCGCTGGCATCCACGCAGCGCTCGGAAAGACAGACCAAGGTGCCGTTGCAGGTTTCGTTGCCGTAGCACTCGCAGCCCTCATCTCCGACGTCCCCGGTGCAGACGGAAACCTCTTCGGCGGCAGGGTCAGCGGAGCTCGGCTCTGCTCCGTCCCCAGAGGACCCATCGCCGGCGGAAGGTGCGTCCGACGACTCGTCGGTGATTCCACCATTGGTCGTCTCTTCACTGGAATCGGAATCGCCGGTTCCCGTTTCCATCGTGTTCCCGTTCCCGCCACCTCCCGTCGAAAGACAGCCCGGAAGCCAAGTGGCTAGAAGCAGGCAGGTGACGGGGACGTTGAGGGGTCGGATGAGCGGTTTCTTCACGGTGGGAACCTCCCGAGCGGCAAAGCACCGCACAGTAACAGACCAGCCGGACCACTGTCGATGGCCCTGCCGGGCGGGGTCACGAGCCGCAGGGAAAAGCGTTCCAGATTCGGGCTCGCTGATTTAGCTTCCCGCCATGACCGACAGCGCAATCGAGATGCCCAAAGCGTACGACCCCGAGTCCGCGGAACGCAAATGGTACGCATTCTGGGAGGAAAACGGCGTCTTCACTGCAAGCACGGCAGAAGGCGACGAGCGCCCCACGTATACCATCTCGATGCCGCCACCCAATGTGACGGGTTCACTGCACATGGGTCACGCGCTTTTCGGCACGATCCAAGACGTGCTCATCCGGCACAAGCGCATGCAGGGTTACAACGCTTTGTGGCAGCCCGGCATGGACCACGCTGGAATCGCAACGCAGACGGTCGTCGAACGCCAACTCAAGCGCGAAGGCCTGACCCGCCACGACCTCGGGCGTGAGAAATTCTTGGAACGCGTGTGGGCGTGGAAAGAACAGAGTGGTGGGCGCATTTTGGAGCAGATGCGTGTCTTGGGCTGCTCTGCCGATTGGTCGCGCCTGAAGTTCACGATGGACGCGGACATGACGCGCGCGGTGCGGGAAGCGTTCGTTCGCCTGTTCGAGGAAGGTCTCATCTATCGAGACACCCGCCTCATCAACTGGGATTGGGAGAGTCAGACGGCCCTCAGCGATCTCGAGGTCGAAAACGAAGAGGCCAACGGCGAGCTGTACGAGTTCGCCTATGCGGTCGCCGGTGACGTCACGGAGGGTGCCACCGAACTCGTGGTCGCCACCACACGACCGGAAACCATGCTCGGTGACACGGCGGTGGCCGTTCACCCTGACGATCCACGCTACAAGCACCTGCATGGGAAGCGACTCAAGCACCCCTTCGTCGAGCGAGAGATCCCCATCATCACCGACGACATCTTGGTCGACATGGAGTTCGGCACCGGCGCGGTGAAGGTCACGCCTGCACACGACTTCAACGACTTCGCCACGGGAAAGCGTCACAACCTCGAAGAGATCAACATCCTGACGTTGGATGGGCGCATCAACGACCTAGGCGGCGAGTTCGCGGGTATGACGGTGAAGGAGGCGCGCAAGGCCGTCAAGAAGGCACTCGCCGACAAGGGTCTGGAACGAGGTAGCAAGCCGCACAAGCTGCAGCTGCCCAAGTCGCAGCGCAGTGGGGTCGTCGTCGAACCGATGATCTCGACGCAGTGGTTCCTCAACACCAAACCCCTGGCAGACAAGGCGCTTGCCGCAGTCGCCAACGGCGAGACGGTCATCTTGCCCGAAGAATGGCGCAAGACCTACGATCACTGGCTGACGAACATCCAGGATTGGTGCATCTCGCGGCAGCTCTGGTGGGGGCACCGCATCCCGGCGTGGCATTGCAAGAAGTGCGAACACATCAGTGTCAGTCGTGAAGACGTCTCGACTTGCGAAAAATGCGGCGCAAGCGAGGTAGAGCAGGATCCCGACGTGCTCGACACCTGGTTCTCCAGTGGTCTGTGGCCCTTTTCGACCCTCGGCTGGCCGGAGCAGACGACGGCGCTGAAGCGCTTCTATCCCTCCCACGACATGGAGACGGGCTACGACATCCTGTTCTTCTGGGTGGCGCGCATGATGATGATGGGCATCCACTTCATGGGCAAGCCCCCGTTCGAACGCATCTTGCTCCACGGCATGGTCGTCGACGAGACGGGCGACAAGATGAGCAAGGTCAAGGCCAACACCATCGACCCACTCGACTTGATTCACGGCTCCGACTTCCACGACGTCGTCGGTAAGGCCTTGCCCGGAGCCCCCTTCGACGAAGCCTTCGCCAAGTTCAAGAAGGCGTACCCCTCCGTGGCACAGTTCGGCGAGGGCTTCCCTGCCTACGGCACCGACGCGCTGCGGTTTACCTTGTGCAGTTATTCCCCCCAAGCCAAACGTATCGCGCTCAGCCCCAAGCGCATCGAAGGCTACCGCAACTTCTGCAACAAAGTGTACAACGCGGTTCGCTATTCGATGACGTACATCGAAGGGCAGTCGCTGACCGGAAAGCCGCCAGAGCCCACCCTGCTCGTCAACCGATGGATCTTGAGTCGGCTCTCGAAAGTGGTGGAACTGAGCACCGTCGGCATCGAGAGCTTCCGCCTCGATGACGGCTCGAGCGCGCTCTATCACTACTTCTGGAGCATGTGTGATTGGTTTCTGGAGGTGAGCAAGCCCGTGTTCAACGGCAACGACGAAACCGCCAAGGCCGAAACCCGCGAGGTACTCGCCCACGTGATCGAAACGTCTCTGCGCGCCCTGCATCCCTACATCCCCTTCGTGACCGAGGAGCTGTGGCAACGAGTGCCCAAACCCGATGGGCATCCGTTGTCTCTGGCCCTGGCGAAGTACCCAACGGCCGCTGATGGTCGACCCGACGACGACGCAGAGACGAAAATGGAAAGTCTGATGAAGGCCATCAGCGCGGCGCGAACGATTCGCAGTGAGTATGCCGTGCACCCTGGCGCTCAGGTGCCGGTCATCATGCGTTCGGACTCGGAGACCTCACGCGCGCTACTCGCGGAGCAGATGGTCGCCATCACGACTTTGGTCAAGACCGACGGCGACGTCGCCGTCGAGACCACCGGCGCCGAGCGTCCCAAAGGCTTCGTACTGTCCGTGGCGGGCGACGTCGAGGTGCTCGTTGGCCTCAAGGGCTTGATTGATCCTGCCAAAGAGAAGCAGCGCATCGAGCGCAACCTGAAGAAGCTGGACAAGGACCTGGCCGGTCTTGAAAAGCGGCTGGGCAACCCGAAGTTTGCCGAAAACGCCCCACCCGACGTGGTGGCCGAAGCCAGAGAACAAGTTGCTGCGCTGAAAGAACAGCAGGGGCGACTGAAGCAGGCCGAGGCCCTGGTCGACGAATTCTGATTCTGGGTCGTGCCGGCACATCCGCGCGTTATGCCGAAGGAAAGCGGAAGCTTCGCAGCCTCCACGCTGGTGCCGCGCGGAGGACCGGCGGGTGCTCGCTCGGCCGTGGGCCTCCTACACCGGGCGTCAACACCGGCCATGTCGGCTCCAACCTCAGCGCAACGCCCCCTGTTTCACCTCGCAACGACGCTTGAGACGTGTGGTTCGGGGCCGTTCATACCATGAGTGGATTGCAGGAGAACTTTGGCGTCGTCGACGGCGGCGCTGGTGGCTTTGTGCCTAACTGTCCTACTCGCCGGCTGCGTCTCAGAAGCTCCACCCGAGCCCCCGAGCCGCAGCGACGCGAAGCTCTCTCCCGGGAGTGACTCCGCGAAGCCAAGTAGCGACGGCGACTCGGCAACTCCGAGCGGCAGCAACTCCTCAAACGCGAGCGAGAGCTCGACGCACGGCGGAGCGCAAGCCGTCCTAGCCTCAGGACTCAACAGCTATGACGACGAGGCACGCGCGCCGACAGCCGGAGCCCAGGGTCGCGTTCACCAGATGTCCATCAGGCCCGCCCTAACCCCCGAGGCACGCCGGGCGTTTCGAGGGTCAGTCGCGCCACGACTGCGCCGCTCTACGGACGGTCTAGAGCGCTACCAGGTCGGCACCCTGGGAGAGGCCGTGAGCACCCGCAATCGTTTTCAGCACGTCGTAGTTCAGGTGCGCGACGCCGAGGGCAACCTCCGCACGGAGTGTCTGGAAAACGAGCGACAGCTGAACGCCCTTCTACGTGTGAGGCCAGAACAGTGAAGGTCCACGCTCCCTCGCTTCTGTGGCGCGCGCTCAACGGCGCCATGCTCGCCGCAGCGCTGCTCTCGAGTGGTTACGCACACGCCGCAAGCGTGCAAGTCGTCAACAGCGACCCGGCGGGCATCGGCTTCAACGACCCTACGACGCCGACGCTCGCGGCACCGGGCAACGACGGGACCACGGTCGGTGAGCAGAAGCTGTTCGTCGTCCAGTGGGCTGCACAGCGCCTCGGGCAGCTCCTCTACAGCTCCGTCCCCATCACGATCGACGTATCCCACGATGGCACCCTGTTCTGCGATACCAACACGGCCACGCTCGCCGCAGCGGGCCCCGCGTGGTTGCTGCGCACCGACAAGAAGGTCGCCGACCACCCGGACATGCCCACGTGGTACCCTTCCGCTCTGCTACATCGCCTGACCGGCACGAAGACGTTCGACGAAGACATCTCCGCCGTCTTCAACCCGAACCTGGGTCAGAGCGATTGCATGGTCGGCGCGGAATGGTACCTGGGTCTGGATAACGCCGCGCCAGAAGGCACCGTACCTTTCGTCGATACGGTGATGCACGAGCTGACCCACGGACTCGGATTCACGTCCCTCGCTGACGAAAACGGGGTGATTTCCGACCTGGTCCCAGACGACATCAGCCCCTACTTCGCTTACGCCTTCGACGGGGCCACCCAGAAGTATTGGTGGGAGATGACCGCCGAGGAACGTGCAACCTCGTCAACCAACGGCCTACTCGTGTGGGCGGGACCAAAGACGACCGCAGCCGCAGCGGGTTTGGTGACGGCTCCGTTGGACGCCGACGGACATGTTTACATGTACACCCCCGCGACGTTCTCGGACGGCAGCTCCGTGTCTCACTTCGAAGAGAGCACCAGCCCTGATCTCTTGATGGAACCCTTCACCAGCAGCGGCCTCGACGTCCTGAACGACGACATCGATCTGGCTCTCGAGTTCCTCGAGGACATCGGCTGGCGCGACCCCGAGTGTGGCAATGGCATCGTCGAAGATGGCGAGGAATGCGATCTGGGTGCCCAAAACGGCATCGCTGTCGACGGACCGCAGGGTTGCACGTCCAACTGCAAGTGGTTCGTCCTCGACGAATGTCCCAACGATCCTCGCAAGACTGACCCTGGAGTGTGCGGGTGCGGGGTTCCTGATGACGACAGCGATGGCGATGGCGCCAAGGACTGCGCCGAATCGTGTCCGGCAGATCGGAACAAGACGACGGAGGGCGTGTGTGGTTGCGGCGTTCCCGACACGGACACCGACGGCGATGGGTCGCCCGATTGCATCGACCAGTGTCCACGCGACGCCAACAAGACGCAGCTCGGCATCTGCGGGTGTGGACTCACTGACGAAGATACGGACGACGACGGCACCGCGGATTGCCTCGACGACTGCGACGAGGACCCAAACAAGACCAAACCGGGCGTATGCGGCTGTGGAGTAACGGACACGGACAGCGACGGCGACGGAACGGCTGACTGTGTCGATGCGTGCGCCTTGGACGCGTTCAAAGTCGAACCGGGCACCTGCGGCTGCGGCACCAGCGACCTGGACAGCGACGATGATGGTACCCCCGACTGCATCGACGCCTGCCCCAGCGACCGTTTGAAGGTCGCTCCATTGGTGTGCGGTTGTGGCGTCACCGACATCGACCGGGACGGCGACTCGACACCTGACTGCAACGACGCCTGTCCTTTCGACGCCAGCAAGCTCACCCCCGGAGAGTGCGGCTGTGGAGTGTCGGATACCGACCGCGACGCAGATGGCACGCCCGACTGCCTCGACCAATGCCCAGACGCACCGTTCAAGACCTCGCCAGGGGCGTGCGGCTGTCGGGTCGTGGACGAAGATACGGACGGCGACGGTCGCATGGACTGCAACGATCAGTGCCCGCTCGATCCCAGCAAAGCTGCACCGGGGATCTGTGGCTGTGGAATGGCCGACACCGACGGGGACGGTGACGGCACTGCCGACTGCGAAGACGTCTGCCCCAACGACCGCAACAAGACCGATCCGGGGGCGTGCGGTTGCAACGTGCGCGACGAGGACTCCGACGGTGACGGAGCCCTCGACTGCCAAGAGGCCTGCCCCGAAGACAGACAAAAGCGGAATCCCGGTGTCTGTGGCTGCGGCGTCCCCGACGTCGACACGGACGGGGATGGCTCTGCGGACTGCCTCGATGACTGTCCCGACGACCCCTCCAAGCTCGATCCTGGCACCTGTGGCTGCGGCATCCCCGATTCCGACATGGACCACGATGAAGTTGCCAACTGCGACGACCTGTGCCCGGGCGAACCGGGGCTCGCTTCCAACGACGGCTGTCCGCCGGGCGACGTGGACGAGCCTGGCGACGCCGGCGCACCGAGACCGCCACTAGTTGCAGTTGGTGATGGCGGCGTGTTCATACTGCCTGATGGCGGTACGTTGAGCCGAGACGACTTGGAGGCATTGCTCGCCGACTCAGGACTCACGGCGGAAGAGCTGAATCAACGGCTGCTGCAGCAACTCCTCGAAGACTTGACTGCAGATGGTGGCGCCAAGGTCGACCTCAACCTAGGCCTACCCGACGCTTGCCAATGCACGTTGCCGGGTCGATCCAACGGCGAAGGTCGAGGGTTCTCGTGGCTGCTCGCCAGCCTTCTGCTCGGCCTCGTGGCTCGGCGCCGCCGCACCTGCTGACAGCGCGCGGTGTCGGCGACTGGAGCGTCCCTTCCCTGGGGGAGTGACCGTCGACGCGAACGGGGACGACGTCGGGCGCAGCATTCCGCGAGGAACGCCCAGCGCGTGTGTTCTTCCGGCGAGTTCGTCACCAGCCACGACTGGCCCGAGCTTTTCGCGGGCAGTGATCGAGCACCGAAAACCGGGGCGGTCACGTCTGGACGACTGACAACGACGGCGCACACTCCGCGCCTCCATATCGCCAAACCGTGCGCCATCTGCCTCAGCGCAAGCCAAGTCAAGTCCCTCACTCGCGCCCCTGCGGCGCAGACATTCGTTACCCCACCTCCAGAACAACGCAACACGTGCGGAAGAATCGCGACGAAGCGCCGCGCACCACACTGAGACACAGCTTCAGACGCGCAAACTGTCCGCCGCGACGCAGGATAGCGGTAAATTGTTCGCTTCGCCGAGCAGAACCGGGGTGATTGACTGTGGTGGATGAGTCATGAATCACTGAATGCAACGCCGAGCAGGTTCCGCACGGCACAGCTCACCGTGCCCGCATTGCTGATAGCGACGCTGGGGCTCGGGGCCTGTGACTCGAACGACGACATGCCTGCCCAGGAGCGAGAAGCCGGGGTTTCCGCAACGGATGGTGACCCCGCAGACGCTAGCTCCCGCGATGCTGCCGTGCCGGACGACGGCTTCATCCGGCTGCAGGAACTTGCCGATGAAGACCCGGATCCGGATCGCGTCGAGGTTTCCCTCACCGCCATGGAAGCAGCCGTCGAAGTGATCGACGGACGACCCCACATGCAGCAGACGTACGACGGCATGATTCCCGGCCCGCTGATTCGGGCCAAGCTCGGCGATGTACTTCAAGTGAACTTCCGGAATGAAATGTCGACGGGCACGACGATCCATTGGCACGGCATGCGTTTACCCAACGGTATGGACGGTGTACCCGGTGTCACCCAAGAGGTGGTCGAGGCAGGTGACGACTTCACGTACGAGTACCCGCTGCTGGATGCGTCGACCTTCTGGTACCATCCACATTTCCAGACCCTCGAACAAGTCGGCGCCGGCCTGTACGGCGCGGTACTCGTCGAAGATCCTGACGAAGAGGACTTCCTCGGCGAGCGGACGGTGATGGCCATCTCCGACATCAGTCTGTTCGAGGATGGGTCCATTCAGCACCATCCAGAAACGGACGAGACCACGCTCTTCGGTCGCGAAGGGGCGACACTGTTACTCAATGGTCATCCTGACCAGGTCATGCGTGTGGTCAGCGGCACGCGTCTGCGCTGGCACGTCCTGAACATGGCACGCTCGCGCTACCTCGAGCTGAAACTCGAAGGGCACGAGATCACCCGCATCGGCAGTGACGGCGGCCGCATCGAATACCCGATCGTAGAGGACACGACTTCAATCGCACCAGGTGAACGCGTCGACATCATCGTCGAGCCGCGAGGCAAAGTGGGCAGGCACCTCAACTTGGTCACGCTCCCCGTCAATCGCGGCCCAGACGCAACCACATCGATCGGCCCGGAGCTCCTTCTGCGCATCGAGTTCGTCGAGGGCGAAGCACCCGAGCTACCGCCGCTGGACGACCTGGAGCGAGACTTGGACCTCTTCGACTTCGAAGACGCGGAGGAGGTTCCCATCGCACTGACGACGGACACCGTCGACGGCGAGTTGGTGATGGGAGTAAACGGCGTGCCCTATTCCGCCGACGGCCTCCCCGTGCGCGTCTTGGCGGGGCAACCACAGATTTGGGTCGTCACCAACGAAACGGCGCACGCGCATCCCTTCCACATGCACGGCTTCCAATTCCAGGTACTCGAAGACGACGACACCTTCAGCTCGCCGCTGAGCTACAAAGACACCATCAACGTGCCCCCACGAGAACGGCTGCGACTCGTGCCGCGTTTCGAGGAAGAGCGACTTGGCAAATGGATGTTCCACTGCCACATTCTGGACCACGCCGAATCCGGAATGATGGGTGTGCTGCACTTCGCGGACGACCCCGACGACTTCGCACCCATCCCGGAAGAGCCCGACGCGGGCCCGCCGGATGCGGGCCCGCCCGAAGTTCCGACCGGAGACGTCGCCGAACTTTTGGCAGCGATCCTCGACTCCGAAGAATACCGACAAGCCCCTTGGGTGGCGGAAACCCGTGATCCGCGTGGCCCGACCAGCATCGTCTCTCCCCATGGGGATGTCCGAGTCTTCGCCAACGACGTGTTGCTGAGGTCAATCGCCAAAGGCAACGGTGTGCGCCCCGCAGACGGTGGGCTGGAGTTCAGCATCCAGGCCCCCGTGCACGACCCCGGAAGTATCGCGGTCAAAGAGTTCTACGAAGACGGTGAAGTGCTCGGCAAGGCAGCACTGATGAAGCTGCCCGGCTCCAACTTCAACGCAGCCTACTACTGCACGGGGCCTCTCGAGCGGTGTGGTGTGGAGAATACGCCACCGGTGTACGGCGAAGGCATCCGCGTCGGCTGCGGCGCATGCCACGCTGGTTTCGTCTACACCGTCAACTACGATCAGTGATCGCCGGCACTCACAAGGACAAAACGAACTGGGCATCCACGGTGTGCCCCTCGGTCCAGGGTAACGGATCATCAGCGACGAGTTGGTCGTAGCCGTAGCGTGCTTGAAGCTTCAGCGCACCCTCGAGCAGGTAGTGCGAGAGAGCCAACTCGTATCGGCGCAACCCATCGGCGCCCGTCGCGTCCGTGTCCGCAGCCAATAGACTGAAGCGTCCCGCGGCCTGCAGCGTACCGGGCACGATGAAGTAGCCGAGTTGGGCGAACGCGCCAGCTCGCACCACGGCGTCTCCACCGTCGGGCTCGATCCGATCGAGGTAGGCTTCGGCAAAGGCTCCCAATCGTCCCGCACGCACGCCGACGTCGACCCCGCCCGCCAAGCGAGCTTCGTTCGGACCGGGTTGCGTCACCAAAGCGCCCGACATCGGATCGGCAACGGTCGTTTCCGTGGCGCGCTTGTCGTAGGAGCCGTTGAGTCCGATGGCAAAACGCGCCGGTCCGTCCACTCGGTGACCGTCCTCCGAATAGTCGAGCGCGCCCAAAGGAGCCAGGCCGAGGCGCGCGAGTACCAAAGGCCATTGGTCTCGCCCTTCGGCGTAAGCACCCGCCCGAGCTTCGAGCACACCGTCGAGGAATCTCCCCTCCAACGTGACTCCGGTATCGCGCCCCGGGCGAAAGGTGTCGCTGACGATAGAGCGGTCCGGAAGCATCAAGACGTTCAGTCCATCGATCCACTGTCGACCGAACGGCACCCGGATGCGACCGAATCGCAGCAGCCAGGAATCCGCAAGCGCGTAGTCCAGCTCCAGATCGAGCAGTCGCGGATCGCCGGCGAACTCACTCTGGAAGAAATACGTGAGCTTGGACCCGAGTAGACGTCCACGCAACATGACGCGCGCCAGGCGCATGGCAGCACCGATGCTGGCGTCACCATCCGCGGGGATGTCGACTCCAATGCGACCGGAGAACAGGCCGCCGATCCTGAGCGACTGCGTTCCGTCTTCACTTTCGAGCTCGAAGCCTTGCCGCAGATCCGCGTGCACGTGCGGCCCCGTAGCCTCCTCTGCCTCGGAGCCTGCGGCCGCGCCTGATGCGTCAGCTGCAGCGACTGAGGAAATCGAGTCAGCGGCAGCGGCAGTCTGCGCCGCTGCGCCCGTGGCAACACCAGACGTCGCCGGCTCCGGCGCCGATGATGGCACCGCCGTTTCAGCGCTGGGACCCGCCGAGTCCGCAGTCGGACTGGCGGATGCCGCGCTCGGACTACCCGGCTCCGCCTCGGCAGCCGCGTTCACTGCAGCGCCGGGAACGGCGGCGCCTTCGACCACCGGTGTTTCGGACGCCGCAGGGGAAGAAGGCGCTGGTGCTACCTCAGGATCCGCCTGAGCGAGGGTGGATAGAAGCAGGACGGGCAGGGGAAGAATGAAGCGCATTGGAAGAGTCATCGACTGAAGTTGGATGCGTCGCAGTGCCCCCCAATGCTGCAACGAACTGGCCCGGGCTGACCCCGAGAAAGACGAGTAGCGCGACCACCATAGTTAACACATACCCCTCACGCCGAGTCAAATCGCGCTCACCGAAGTGACGCGAAGTCCCAGTAAAGAGCAGGAAGAAGTTACGCACGACGGTCAAGCCATTGAAGGCCGTCGCGATGATCAACGCGAATGCGTAGACGGGAAATTCATCCACCGAGCCCTGAACCAACAAGTCCTCGGCGATGAAACCCAACGTTCCAGGCAGACCGACACTGGCCAACCCCATCACCAAGAACGCAGCAGCGAGACGAGGCACGCGTTCGAACGAACCATTGGGTCGCTCCAAGGAGAGGGTGCCACGACGAGCTTCCAGGGCGGCCAACGCCATCGCGAAACCCGCAACGGATACCCCGATCACCATCCAGGCAACGAGAGCTCCCACCCGCGCTGCGTCCGCATGTGCATCCAAGGCAAACACCACAAGCCCACTCTGGCTCATGATGAGATAGCCCAACGCCCGTCGTGTCCGAGTCTGCACGACGCCCATCGCTGCCGCGTAGACGGCAGTTACCGCGCCGAGTGTCGCCCCCAACGACGCAATGGCAGAAGGCAGGTGGTCACCCAACAACGTCAGGTGCGCATAGACACCGACCTGAGGAGCGACGAAGGCGACAGCGAGCCCGATCGGAGCGCGCTCGAAAAAAAGAGGGACCCAGCTGTGCAGCGGAAAGACGGCCTCGCGAAGTGCAATACCCACCGCCAGGGGCCACACCGCGCTAGCAACCATCCCCCGATGCAACAGCCAGGCCCCAATAGCGACCAGCGTGCAGCTGGGTAACATGTATGCGGCGAACACACGCGCCGCATCCCGGGTTTCGAACCTGGACCTGAGCTCGAGCCAGGGCAAGTAGGCGCTGACGGCCCACAGAAAAGCGATCGCGATTGGGTCACGCAGCATCACGATCGCCACGGATGCGGCTGCCAGCAGAAGGGTGCGGGCGGCCGTCTTCTGATTGCCCTCGCGCGCGGGGCTCATGCTGACGGCAATCAGCCCGATGAGGCTGACGAAGACCGTCAGGATGCTTCCACGAGTGCCACCTTCGACCCAATCTCGGCCAACCAGCGCAAAAGCACAAGCGAAGGCGAGACCGACACCAGCACCCCACATGGCCGTTGCCCGGGCCGGGCGGCTCTCTTCCGCACGATGGGCCATCGCCGCCGCGAGCAGCAGCGGTCCGATGACCAACGCAGCGACAATCCACGTCATTGAGCTGCCTCCGGGTCGGTGTGGACCTCCGTCGGCTCCGTGGGCGAAGCGACGGGCACTCCCGAAACGAGCGCGATCCAGTGTTCTTCCACGTAGTCGAACGCACGCATGAGTCGCGTGAACCCATGCACGACATAGTCCCTCAAGAACGCGTCGAAGTAGCCCCGCTCCAGCGCGTGCCGATACAACCACGGCTGAAGCGCCTTGGGCACCAGTGTCTCCAGGTGGCCACCCGTGCGTGGCAGCTGCTCACCAATCGCTTGCTCGAGGTGATGGTGATCGTGAAGCAGGCTCGGCGAACGAAGAATCTGCAACGTACGAATACAGGCGTGCCCGACGATGTGCGCCAACGCTAGGAAGCGGAGCCCCAAGCCGATCTCGACGAAGATGAGGCCTACTTGGGCCATCGTTGCGTACGCCAGCGTGCTCTTGATGTCGGACTGAACGCGTCCAACGAACGTCGCGTGCAGCGCGGTCAACGCACCCACTGCCACCACCACGCCAGAAACGATCGGCGAAGCGTCGAGCACCGTCGCCGAGCGAAGCAGTAGATAGGGCCCCAGGTGTACGGACAGCGCACCATAGAATATCGCACTGGAAGGCGTCGGTCCTTCCATTGCCCGAGGTAACCAGCCACCGACGGGCACGAGCGCTGACTTGCCCATCGTCGCAAAGACGAGCAACAACCCGACGATCACCACATCCATCGGGCTCGGGGGTGTGATGAGGCCGTTCCACGGCTCGGCCGCCGCCGTAACGCCAGAGCTGCCGGCCACGTGATGCAGCCACACCGTAGCCCCGAGCAGCCCGATGTCGCACAAGCGGTAGGTAATGAACGCTCGCAAGCCGTGGCGTACCGGCGACGGGCGCTCGTGAAAGAACGCGATGAGGAGCGCCGAAGACAAGCCGACGATCTCCCACCCGATGAAGATGAGGTCCAGCGACGCGGCGAGCACGACCAACTCGACCCCCGCCCCAAACAGGGCCAAGAGCAGGTAGAAGCGCACGAAGCCCCGCTCGCGGTGCAGATACCTCCGCGAGAACGCGGCAACGAGCCCCACCAGCGCCACGGCTATCAACGAAAACGGCGCGGATAGGCGGTCGAAGACCAGCTGCCAGTGAAAGGCGTAGAAGGGCACGGCAAACCACTCCCCAACCGGCGTGCGCACTTCCGTCAACCCGCGCTGAGCCATCATCACCACAGCGGCCAGAGCCGCCGCGAACGCTGCAGAGAATGCGCCCCCGACGATGGCGATGGTCACGCGTTCGCTGGGCGGACGTGAAAGCCACGTTGCCGCCGCAATCAGCAGACCAGCGACGAGTGGAAGAACGAACGGTAGGACCGTCAGTGTTTGCAGCCAAGTCATGTCGTAGCTCCACTATCGCGGTGCGCAAAGTTGGTGCCGGCCACGATACGGGCGCAGGGTAGGTGCTCCCGGCGGCCGGCATAATATTCAACCGAGGTACGGGCGACGGGGATCTCCAGGCTCTCGGGTTCGTAGGGAACGAAACCTTCACCGGTGAACACACTCATCTTGCCCGTACTCGGGCTCCAGGCAACGATCTGAATCCAGCGATTGACGACCAGACGACCTACGACCTCGTGGGCACCAGCTATTTGCAGCAGCGTCTCGGGCTCGGCCTCGATGATCGTCAGTAGACGCACCGGCTCGTGTATTTCGACCATCTGCCACGGCAGCCCCGTTCGCAAGTCGGAAGCGTGGCCGTCCATGACGCCCACCAAACCGACGATGTTGTGCGGCAACTTGGTTCCGCAGCCGTAGCCGGTTGGGTCGACGTAGCTGAAGTAGTACTCGAGACTGATGCCTGCACCTACTGGCCCGACCGCCTGCAGCAGGCGAGCCAGAGTCTCGCCATCATCGTCCGTCGTCGGGTCATACGAGACGAGGAACGCACGCCGGTCCATGAACAGCCCTCGCGTCCGCTGCCTACGCCCAACGAAGCAGATGGCGTTCGTGGCATGCCCGTACTCCGGGCGCGGTTGCCCCAGATCGACGGCGTGAGCCTCGGCGTGGGCCAATGCGCGTTCCACGTTCAACTTCGTCGGACTGGACTCGAAGCGCCGACAGCGCTCGTGGGCGTCGAGCCGACGTGCGTCGTCGAACGCCTTCAACGCGACGTCGTACTCTGCCCGGAGAGGCTCGGGGATCAAGTCCTCGTCGTAGTAGGTCATCCCATCGTCGCAGGTGTTGTGGTAGGAACCGACGAACCAAGTACCGTCAGGAATGACGATGCCGCGCTCCGCCAGCCCGGCGCGCACCTTCGGGTGGTTGGCCATCGCAGCAAACGCGCGCGCATTCGAGCCACCGCGACCTCCACCGGTGGCCCCGCAATCGTGAGCCGACTCGTGAGGATTGTTCAGACTCGACGAGCCGTGCCCGACGGCAAATACCAGGGGCGCGAAGTCGTCGGTCAGCGCGATTGTGCGGAGAGCACCCTCCACAACGGCGATCATCTCGTCCACCGTGTAGCCCGGCAACAAGCCGTTGGCCGCCGGTCCTTCGGACGGGTCTCGCTCGATGCGCAGGCGGGTCCGGGGCCGCCCAACGACGCCGTGATGCAGCTCGTGAGACAAGCGCTCGGCGACACGGGGAAACAGCGTGCGACCAATCAAGGGGATCACGCTCGCCCAACCCATGGCGCTGGAAACGACGCTGCCGCGCAACAGCGTCTGACTGCCGACACTGGTCGCATGCGTGAAGGTTCCAAGCGACCGTCTTCTAGCGGCAACGGCCTCGCCGTGCGACGCGTCCACCGGCACTTCGACGATCCAGTGTTTCGGGCGAATGTTCACTGGACACAGGTCTCGGGAACGAACGTCCTCCAAGCCCTGATACGCCATGGCAACGCCATAGAAGCCCGCATAGCCGTAGGTCTCCACCGCGGGGAAGACCTCCTCCAAGTGACGCCGCAAGGACTCCTCGCGGTCGTCGATGCAGAACACTGCCTGAAAGCGCGGCGCTGGCTTGACTGAGCCCTCAACCTCGCCATCCGCCGCGCTCAGGCGTGCATGGTTGAGCATCGCGTCGAGCACGTCGATACGATGGCGACGCTCGTACGCCTCGTGCAGCAGGCGCCGCTTCCAGTTCGAACCGAGCCCAGCGACCGCCTTCAGCCAGATGGCGGCCGCATCGCCGGACTGCAGCTCTCGAGGGCCAACCCCTGCCAGCTGAGCCACGACGAAAGCTTCGTAAACTGCCGTCCGATCGGGCTGTTGAGGGCACTCGGCTGACTGTCGCAAAGAGTCCAACGTCGTGTTCGCACCAAAGTGCTCTTTCGCGACGTGCTCTGCCGCTGCGGCATCGAGAATCAGGCGCACCGCAAGAAAATCGATCAGCTTGGCAGGTGGCGCTTCGACGGGAGCCCGGTCAGGGCGTTCCTCGAGCTGATGCATCATGCCCGCCCAACCCCGCAGCGACAGCAACGTCGCCTGCAGGAAGTCGAGCCAGCGCTCCTTGGGGACGCGCATCACGTCCAGCATCTCGACGATCGTACGCTCCGCGGTCCAGCCCTCGTCGGTCTGGCGTTGCAGCCGTTGCTGGAGCCCCCGCAACCAGCGATCGGGCGGGCCCATGCTACGGCCGTACAACGACCGAAACGCCCCCAACAGACCGAGGTGCTTATCAGGCATGCGCCAATAAGCGATGCCTTGGTCGATGAAGGACGCGCACAGACGAATCAGCAATGGGTTGACGAGATCGTCGGTATCGGTGCCGGTCAGACTCAGTAGGAGGTCCCGCGGCCGACGCGGCGCGACGTCTGCCTGGGCAGGCTCGACGTGTTCATCCAGCAACGCCCACATGCGCTTCAGGCCCAGCCGCTCGAGTTCGGGACCCGCCGCCGACGGAGCCACGGCACGAAATGAATCCTGCAATTTCGACCGCGCCGGCTCGCCAACCCTCTCTTCGACGCGGATCAGCAGATCCGACTCGGCGATGAGCCACTCCAGCGCGGGGCCCCGTGGGACGTCGAACGGATGCAACAGACACGTGCGACGAAGCTCTGTGTGAGTTGGACCATCGGCGATGACCAGCTCGTCGTCGAGCTCCCGGTACGCTTCGAGGGCAGCATCGATGTCCGACGGCAGTATGCGGCCGGTGCGCAAGTGCTCGGCAAACGCGCCTGCTGATTGGTAAGGCTGCGTGCCGTAGATCCGCGAACCTTCGAGCACCGCCTCGTCGAACGGCAGGTGTTCGAGCGAGTGCAACGTGTTGTGGTGCACGAAGATGCGGATCGGCGCTTGCGACGGCAGGAGGTGCGCCGCTTCATCGATCAAGTGATGCAGATGCTCGTGGTGATCCACGGACACCGGCGTGCGGCCGCGAACGGCTGCCGTTGTGTCTTGTTGCATGGCGGTTGATTGAGAGGTGAGCTGCTACGCGACGAGCTTGCGTGCTGCGTGCGGATGAGCGGACAGCGCCTTGTGCTTGTCGAGCCCTCGGATCACGAGCGAACAGTCCCGTCGAGAGAAGTCCGCCTTGAGATCGTCGAGCTTCTCCATCACGGTGTGATCGACCAGCCGAGCATCAGAGAAGTCGAGAATGACTTCCTTGGCTTCGCTCGTCTTCTCGATTCGCTTCTTGAGCGCAATCCAACTGCTGAATACGGCGGAGTGCTTGACGCGCAACACCACGGCGCCGTCGTCGCCGGCTTCCACTTCCAAGTGCGGCCGAAAGAAAGAACGGAAAGGCACCCCATTGAGCAGGTGTAGAGCCAGCTTGACGCCGATTCCGATGCCGATGCCCTTCAGCAAGTCCGTTGCCAAGACGCCGACGATGGTCGAGCAGTAGACCACGAGCTGCTCCGGACCGATCTTGTAGACGTGGATGAATTCCTTTGGGTGAGCCAGGCGGAACCCGGTGTAGACGAGCATGGCGCCGAGAGCAGAAAGCGGGATCAGCGAGATGAGTCTCGGCACACTGGCCACGAAAAGCAGTAGCAGCAGGCCGTGGAACATGTTCGCGAATCGGGTGCGGGCACCGTTGTCGATGTTGGCTCGGCTACGAACGATCTCCGAGATCATCGGCAAGCCACCAACCCACGCGGCCGCGAGGTTGCCGATACCCACGGCAGTGTTGTCGCGGTCGAGATTGGTCTTGCGCCTCCACGGGTCGATGAGATCGACCGCTTTGGCGCTCAACAGCGACTCGAGGGTACCGATGACCGCGAACATCATGACCCAGTACCAACCCTTGGTCTCGGAGAGACCCGAGAAGTCCGGCCCGGTGAGTGCCGTGAACATGTTGTCGGGAACGTTGACCAAGAACTTGTTGCTCAGCTCGTACTCTTGACCGCCGAACACGTAGGTGTGGGGCTCAGGAGAATTCAGGCCGAAGTACATCGCCAGCGGCACGGACGACAACACGACGATCATCGGAGCCGGCACACGTTTCAAATGCGGCTGCTTGACCAAGGGCCAGAGGAACATGATCGCCAGACTGAGAATCCCGATGCAACCGATGGCCGGGTTCATGTGCATGATCTCGCTGGGGATGCTGGCAAGCAGCTCGAGCGGCGAGCCCTTGGACGAAACCCCCAGAGCGACGGGGATCTGCTTCGCCATGATGATCACGCCAATGGCGGCGAGCATGCCGTGAACGGCCGACGTGGGGAAGAACTCACCCAGAATACCCCCGCGAGCCAACCCGAAGATGATCTGCACTGCCGCAGCTGCCACACCGACGCCGAGTGCGATCTGGTAGGCGTGTTGGTCCGCGTCCGACCACTGCCCGTCGATGAAGCCGGTGCCACCAAAGTCGTTGACACAGCCGATTGCGATCACGATCAAGCCAGCGGCGGGGCCTTTGATTGTCAGCTCGGAATTGCTGATGAACGGTGCCAAGACACCGCCGATGATCGCGGTGAAAATGCCAGCGATGGGTGGGTAGCCGCAAGCCAGCGCGATGCCCAGACACAGGGGCAGCGCAATGAGGAACACCAAGAAGCCAGAGAGCAGGTCTTTCTGCCATTGGCGCTTGAGGCCGCCCAAATCGCCCACCGGGACATCGTCGGTAGGTTGAGTTTGGTCGATGGGTTGCTCCATTTAAGCAGTTCTCCTTCTGCGGACACAATCGCCGGCATCCACCGTCGGCGTTCCGCAACCAGTCGCCAAAGAGACGAGATGGACGAAGGTCTGGTTCCCGTCAAAGTGAGTGCCGTCCCCGCGCCACGCTGACTCGGTCGACAAAGTGGAACGGCCTCCGCCCGAAGCCAGCTCGTACCGTTCAACGAAATCTCGCCACTGCGGGAGCGGCGAAGCCCCTCACAGCACGCAACTTCGCACGCCAATGCTCAGCGGACGGCAACGAGAAAGACTTCGCGCACGCGCTGGCGTGGCGATGCGTGCTCGACCGTGATCCGGTACTCTCCCGGCTCACTGACGCCGATCGCGAGGTGTGGTTGCGCGCCGTCGTTGGTCGGGTGTGCGAACCGATGTACGCACTTTTGGGGACCGCAGGAAGGTTCCTCCCCACCCTGAGCAAAGCGCGACGCCCGCACCATCAACTGCTTGGGCGCCTCGACGTAGACGTCCGCATGCTCGCCATCGTGATGGTCAGTGTCCAGAGTCAACGGCAACCAGCTGTGCCCGTCTTCCTCCAGCACGAACTCCAACTCTTCCATGCGGTGCAAGACGTCATCATCGTCAGCAGCGCGAATCCAGAACAAAGCCGCCAGGACGGTGGCTCCGGCCGCAGCCAACCCGGCTGCGCGGACCAGCAGGGCCCATTCGAGCAGTCCACCCCAGACTGGGGGTTGACTACCACCACCCAATACCTCGTCCTCCAACGACGTTTGGTCGGCACGACGCAGGGCCTCACGCAGTCGGTCGTCGAACCCCTCGCTGGGTTCCATCCGACGGAGCTCACTTGTAGCGCGAAGCAGTCCTGCCGGTAGCTTCTCTTGCTCGGACTTGTCGTTCATGTGGCCCCCTCCCCATTTTGCTTCTGGTAGGCCTTGCGCAACAAGCGCCGCCCACGCATCTGCCGACTCTTGATTGTACCGGTGGGTACACCCAACACATCTGCTGCTTCAGCGTGGCTCATCTCCTCCACATCACACAAGACTAGCACGACACGGTAGACCTCAGGCACTTCGCGTAGGCAGTCCAGTAGGAAGGATGCCGCGTCGGTATCGCAAATCCACTCCTCGGGCTCTGTCGTCGAGCGCGTGACAGCCTGAACGACGAGGTCTGCGCAGTCTCGAGCGGTATCGAAGAGACCGCGTCGGCGCGCTTCTTTGCGGCGATGGTCGACGTGTTCGTTCCGCACGATCTGACACAACCACCCCAAAAGCGTACCCGTCCCGGAGAACTTCGCGCGACGCTGATAACCGCGGATGAGACTTGCCTGAAGCAGATCCTCAGCCTGAGCAGGGTCGTCGCTCAAGGCAAGACACAGGCGATACAGTCGCGGCACCAACGGTCGCACGGCATCCTGGAACTCCTCCCGAGTCCAGTCGGCCGCGGCTTCGTCCTCATCGATGGTCGCCGAACGCACGACATGCCGTAACGGGAGATCCGAGGCAGTCCGCGGCGGCGTCATCGACGCCGATGTGACGTATTCGAGAGTGGCTGTCAACACGAGCTAGAGAAGAGACGACTCTGGAAACCCGTCGGTTCCCCAGTTCGAAACGCCCGCCTCCCGCTCCTGGGCCCTGAACCAAAAGCGAACGGCCCGTCCATTGGTGCAAACCCTGCATTGGTTCCATGGAAGTGGGCCGCGGCACTCTTTTTGAGACACCCCGCCAGTCGTTCGTTCTGGCCGTGGCCCGAGCGCGTTTCCACAGATGAACGACAGTCTCCCGATGCACACTACATCCAAGCAGGCGGCGTCGCATTCGACGCACTCGCCCTCCTCGACGACTCCGAACCGGATGGGTCCGAGCGATGATGCTCCTGAACTCCCCCCGTATCTCTCATCTGCTCGACGGCAAGTCCGAACTTGCACAATACCTGAAACTCTCCGCACGAGCCACCCATCAAACCGCCTCCCACTCGACCGATAACTCAGGACCATCCCTAGCCATCATCACCTGCGGCGACCTACGACAGTCTCCGACGCATCTGTTAGGCCTGGAAGATGAACAGGCGATGGTATTCCAGACGGCCGCCTGCATCGGCGGCGAGGCCACCGTGGCCGGCGTCAGCTACGCCGTCGCGACGCACGGCATTCGACTCATCATCGTGTTGGGGCACTCCTGCTGCCCAATCATCGAGCACTGTCGCTCGATCGCGCACGACCTGGGTGTCATTTCCAGAACTGTCGAACGCAGTCGCCGACACCTCATCGGCGCCGAGGGCAACTCCCGTGCAGACGCCCCCGAACTGCTCTCGGCGCACCATACGCTGTGCATGGCGCAAGCATGGAAGCGACAGATGTTGTCGACTCACGACGTCGAGGTCATACCGATGTTCGCCAACGACGTTTCTGGCCGAGTCGGTGTGCTGAGCGATCCGCGCGCGACAGACTGACAGGTGCGGCGCCTACGCGAAGTTGAACGTGATGGCGATGCGCTTGCTGGCTTTGGTCGGGTGCATGCTGGCGTGGTAGTGCCGACCGTCGAAGGCGATCATCCTGCCTTTGATTGGCGTAACGCGCTCGGCAATTCGGAACTTGCCGTCGTTTGCGAAGCGAGCAGCGCGGGTCGCAGGGACATCATCCACCGTTTCCTTGAAGACCACCGTGTCGCCATCAGCATCGTTGACGTAGTAGACGGCGGTCTGGTGGGGCTGACGAAAATCGACGTGGGGGTTGTGATGCTTTGCTTGGATCGCGTTACGAGGAAACAGCCCCACACGGATGCGCAGCAGCGCATTGTACTCGAGCCCTGATCTCTCGAGGAAAGTGAACAGGAGGGGCAGCAGCATGGGGCAGATCGGCGATTGGATCGGCGGCGTACCGTTTACCTCCGCCAGAAAAGCTGTGTGACTGAAGCCGCCGAAGCTCTGCTTGAAGCGCGATGTGGAATCCGCCGCCTCGTCGTGGAAACACCAAGTGAAACGATCGGAGCCGAGCTCGTTTTCGAGCTGGTCCTGATAGAGCTTGGGGATGGCGTCCGGTATTTCGATGAAGTTCATTGGCCTCTGGCCGACGCCCCCAATCAAACAGCAACCCCTGTGGCGATGCAAGCACGGCAGCTCATCTCGGGATGCCCAAAACAGCCGCCTCAGCCTCCGGCCGAGCTGCTCAGGCCATCCCCGTCCCCACTCAGCCCGCGCTGAAGCTCCTCGAGCGCGCTCTCGCTCTCGCGGCGCTCCCAAGCGGTCAGGTCCAGGTACTCCATTGCACTGTCCAGTGCATCCGGTCCAAACACCTTGAGCATGGGGTTGAACCAACTGACGGCCACCCCGGCGGCCCGCATCACCAGACTGTTGGTGAGGATGGCCACCGGGACTCGGGCGCCTTGCAACACATCGACCATGAGCTTGCGCTGTTTCCCATCCGGCGCCCCACCGGCTGAAACGACGAGCACACGCTGGTCCTGCAGCGGCCGGTAATCACCGGCCTGCTCCACGTACGCCGCCCACTCTTCGTCAGTCGGCGGGTGTTCCGTATGCACCGTCACGCAGAGCCGCCCCATCCGCCTCCAAGCCATCGTGCGCCTCGCCACTCTCGAAGGGTACCTTGAGCGCAGGCGGTGGCAAGGCCGAGTCGTTGCTGGGCTCCGAGTGGGCCCAGGTCGGCTCGTCGAGCGTCTCGGGCAACGACGCCGTTTGGTCGCCGTCGTCGCTCAGTCGAGAACGACGGCGTCGTCGCCTTCGTAGCCCTTGACGACTACGTCGACTTCGACGTTGCCGAGGGCATCGAAGTCGACGTCACTGGCAACACCGATGTAGTCGATGTCCTCACCTGCCTCGAGCGCCTCGAGCGCCTTGGCCCATTCACCGGCGTAAACCTTCGTGCCAGGAGGATTCGCGACCTCGCGCATCGACTCCGCGATGGCTTTGCCGTCCGTCGACTCCGCGTGGGCCAACGCCAGACCGAGGACGAACATGGCGTCGAAGTTGCTGTGGACGGGACCCAGGAAGTCCTTCTCAGAGTTGCCTGAATCGACCCACAGTTCCCTTACGAACTTGGCGCTCGGTCCGTCCACGTCGTCCAGCGACGCCCACTTGACCCTGCGCGCTTCGTCATCCGTCAGGAACGGCGTCAAGTTCTCGTTTCCGGCCGCAGCCGTGGTGTAGAGCGGCCCATCGTAGCCAGCGGCCGCTGCCGCATCGAAGAGCGCGTTGGCGTCCGGCGGGTAGGAGGCAAACAGAATGGCCTCCGCACCACTGTCGAGTGCCTCCACCACCAGAGGTTCGAAGTCGAAGGTCTCGGAGTCGACACTGACGGGATACTCCAGCTCCGCTACGATCTCGCAATTGGCACCAGCGCAATCGCCCGCTTTGAACGCGTTGCCGAACTCCAACGATACGTCAGTAGTGTAGGGGTGCGTGTTCTTGATGATCGCGATCTTGCTGTACCCATCGCGGAGCGCTTCCTGCGCTAGCGTCCCTCCCTCGTCCAAAGCCGTGGATCCGGCTCGGAAGAAGAGCCCATCGTTGCTTTCGCGAGCGAGCGAGACGGTCATGGCGGTGCCGACCACTAGGACGGCTTCTGCCGGTACCAGGACGTCCAACATGGCGAACACCGAGCCGCTACCAGCTCCCGACACGACGGCGGTGATGCCGTCGTCCATCATTTCCTGCGCGATCTTGGCTGCCGTCTCTCCGTTGGTCTCCGTGTCTTTGACCACGAGTTCCAGGCGTCTGCCGTGGATACCACCGTTGTCGTTGATCTGCTTCTGCGCCAGGCGAATCGCCGTCTCGAAGTGAGCCCCTTGAGCGCCGAGAGGGCCACTGAAGGGGTTCGCGAGCCCGACCCGCAGCTCTTCGGTACCTTCGCCGCTCGCTCCGCTACCCCCGCCGCCACACGAAACGAGAGCACCCAACATGCTCGCCAACACAACCGAACGACCTAGTTTCATCAGACCTCTTGTCCCCAGCATTACGCTTGAATGAGCAGCCAGTTCTTACCGACCCGCTGCACTTTTACAATGAACAACAAACACCATGAACGACGACCCGCCTTGCTCGCCAAAGGTTTACCTCACCAATTTCGCACACAGACATGTGGGCGTGCGGCGCCAGCGGAACGGCAGCTCCGAATCGCAACATTCGAAGCACAGTTCGAACCACCCAACGAACTCGTCGATACGCATACTCTCTCAGTGGTGCACGGCGTCGTCCGCGTGGTAATCCGCAACCAGACCCTCTCGGAACGATTGCCGCGCGCCTAACACCCATGAACCGACCATATGTCGCACGCTGTATCCCCCCGGCACAGACGCCCGCAACAGCTCCCCATGTACGAACCGAGCGTACAATCGTTGCCGTGAACACGAAGAGAGACAGCACTCGCACCGGGCGAAAGGAAGCCTCAGAATTCCTGCTTCAGCCTCAGGAACGCCGAGCGCCCCAGCGCGGGGATGTCGACACCGCGTGCCCCACCGTGCGCGTACTGGGTGTTCAGCATGTTGTCAACGTGAACGGAGACCTCCGTCAACCGCTCCGGAAGTAGATGCACGTCGAGCGTTCGAAGGTGCAGGCCCAACAACATGTACGGATCCAACAGGTAGGATTCGCCGTTGACTCGGATGTTGGCGACCGACGACTTGCGTTCACCTACGTACGTAGCCGTCAAAGCCCCCGCGGCGTGGACCTCGGGTAAGTCCAAAGCCAGACTGAGGTGACCGAGCATCTCCGGATAGTTCGGAGGGCTGTTGCCTCCGGGCACGTCCTGGCCGTACGCCGTGGTCCACTGGAAGTTCACGACCTCGGGCTCTTCGAGTTCGGTCCGCTGAAGCGCGACATCTCCCTTGATGGTCACTGGGCGGTACGTCAATTCGGCCGAAACCTCAAGCCCGACGCTCTCACTGTCGGTGAGATTCCGAGCTGTTAGCAGCTCCCCCGCAGGCTGGTTCTCGACGCGACGCTCGATTTCGGTGCGAAAGAGAGTGACGTCCACCTTCAACATGTCGACGAGGCGCAACAAAGCCGCCCCCTCCAGCGTTCGGGCGCGTTGGCTTTCCAGGTCCGGGTTGCCGACCACGCCGCCATTGATGACGAGGGGCACCGCGCCCAACTGACTGGGCGCGGGCGGAACGAACGACGTGCCCACGAGGGCCTTGAGGTGAAGTTGTTCGAAGAGCTTCTGCACACCTGCAACCCGGTAGGTCGCGTTGGTACCCCACTTGGTGTTCTCGTCGAGACGGAAGCTGCCCGTGAGCCCAAGACTGTGAACGGGATAGACCATGACCTGACCGAGCACGCCCACATTCGTGGTGGCGAACGGGTCCGGATCGTTGCGGCGGGAGCGTGCCCCAGTGCTCTCGTCGATGTCGTAGATGGTCTCGCCCTCATCATCGAGCTGCTGATAGTCGATGCCAACCAACGCGGAGTTGCGCCCCAACGAGTAATTGAACTCGGCGCCTCCTTCCAGCGTACTGCTGAATCGCCGACGATGAAACTCACCAGAGGGCGCCGCCAGGACCTCGTCGTCGAGAGTCTGCCCTCGGTTCGTACCGAACCAGGTGTGAACACCGGCGGTCTGCTTCCAGCCGGGACCCAAAACCCAAGACTTCAGCACGGGAAGGCGATAGTCGACCCGGTTGACGAAGTTCGACTGAACGAGACGCGTGTCTGACTCGAACGCACCGAGCTCGGAGACCACTGCACCGCTATCGAGCCGTTGGTAGATGCTTTCGAACTCGATGGCGCCATATTCGCGCAAGTCCCAGCCGGCACGCCCCAACGTACTCAAAGGCCGATTGAGATCGCCCTGGGACTCCACTCCCTCGAAGTCACTCGCGTCGGGGGAAGAATCAGGAGCTGTCAACCCTGAGCGGTCCATCCGCGCGGCGGAAGCACCCAAACTCAACCAGAACGGCCTGTCTCCACCTCCTCGGTAGCTGACGTAGCCGCCTGCCCCAACGCCGGGATTGTCGCGGATGAAGCCCCCTTCGACACTGGCAGTTCCAGCCACTCCGTCGGCGTCCGGCTTGCGGGTGATGACGTTCACGACCCCGAGAAACGCGTTCGCGCCGTAGAGCGCCGAACCAGGCCCTCGGATCACCTCAATCGACTCAACGACGTCCATCGGAATGAACTCGGGACCGAGGAGCGCCCCACCCGTCGACTGAAACTGAACCGGCTTGCCGTCGATCATGAACTTGACCGTCCGACTCCACGAATCCGGTCCTGCGTGAATGCCGCGAACGGCTAGATTCGCCGTCACCAAATCGTCCACTACGAACAGGCCTGGCACGGAATTGAGCGCCTCGCCCATGCTCCGATACCCGTAGCGGTCGATATCGGCGCGGGTGATGAGCGTGACGGTCGATGGCGCCTCTTCGAGAGCAACTGCAACCGAACGAGTTGCCGTCGTCACCTTGGCGTCAATCTTCATCAAGTCGACGAGCGACAACTCCCCGAGCTCGTCGGACTCCATCGTCGCGTCACTCGTTTGTGCCTGCGCGGCGCTGGGCAGCGCGCAAAGGACGAAAACGAGGAGCGGTGCGTGGTTCTTCATCAACAAGCGTGCGATCACTCCAAGACCCGATCGATTTGACGTGTGCCTTCCACAGTGAGCCCAAAGAACTTCCGCACTTGGGGACCGTTCATGACGGTCTTGACCGACAGCGGCTGCAGGACTTCCGAAGAAGCCTGCCAGTCCTCATCCGCCATATCCAATAGGACGTTTGCCGCCTGAACTCCGAGCAGCTCCAGATTTGGAATCACCGCCAACGAACCAAAGTCGAGCTGCGGCCTCACCAACGCCTCGACCCCGACGAGCACTGGAACGTGGTTGTGACGCAGCGTGGGCAACCACACCTCTTTGAGATATTCCCGTGACAGCAGCACGTTGTCGTTGAGCACCCAGAGCACGTCGATGTCGCGCTCTTCCACCAACAGGTCCACCGCCCACTCGACTTCATCCCGAGTGGGCGCCGCTCCCAGCTCGATGCGTTCGAACTCGATGTTCTCGACCCAAGCGAGGTGCTCCTGCTTGTTGACGAAGTCGACGAGTGGCCGTCGGTAGAGCACACCCATTCGCTTCAGCGGCTTGTCCAATGCCTTGCGCATGGCCACCATGCCGGTGAGCGCCGCTGGCTCGTAGCCAATCGCGGAGACGTTCTGGAGTCCTGAGATGGATTCGGCGGCAAAGGAGGTCATGAGCACGAGCGCTGGCGGGAAGTGCGTTCCTGCTGGGGCATTGCGTTGATAGCGCCGGTACAGCTTCACGTTCCGATTGTCGACCAGCACCAGCGCCTGCGGCGCGTGTTGAGCAAGGTGTCGTGCCAAGCCATCGACGGTCAGGTTGGCGGAATCGATCGTCACCAAGTCCAGGTCTTCACTGACTTCATCCAGCAGCGCCTTGCGGAGTTCCTGAGTCTCAGTCCCGATGGGCATCACCATCATGACCAGGTCGGTGCCCGGGCGTCTCGGGGGATCCTTCACCGTCAAGGGGTGAACGACCGACGTATGCTCGACCTGGTGACTAGCGCACCCGAACAAGACCCCGACCAAGAACCCAGCAAGTATCGAGCGACGATTCAACGCCATCCATCAACCCCCAGCATTTTCGACAGGTTCGAGCTGAACTCCTTCACGCGGGGCTCCACCTTCGCCTTCACAGCAGCGTCAGAAAACCAGAACGCGGGAAGCCCCAGACGTCCCTTGGGCAGCGCCGTGGTGACGAGCTTCATCTGACTGCCGTTGCGAAGCCGTTCGAGAGACGCCTCCCGGACGATGATCGCATCGGCGACCGCGAACTGAAGCAAGCCGAGTAGGTCGGCCTCCTTCGTCACACTCTTCACTTTCTTGGGTGAATGCCCCCCTAACATCTTCTCCACCAATTCCGACGCCTTGCGACGTCCTACGAGCTCCACCATGCCGATCGTGCGCTGCGGCGCGTCGCTCGGATCCATGGCCTGACCCACGGACACCAGCGCATAGCCTTCCACGGTTGCCCCGTCCCTCATTCCCTGCAGAGAGGGCTTGAGGCCAACTTCTTCGAGCACCGGGCCCGGCGCGAGGACGATCTGCGTCCCACGATCGGTAGCTGCCTCCCGGAAGTCACGCAAACGCCCCAAGAAAGTCGGTTTGACACCCGGCAGCTCCTTGCGCATCTCGGATTCGAAGACCGACACCTTGATACCGACCTTCAAGTAGGCGGCAAGGCGCAGACCCGTCTCGGCCAATGCCACTCCACCCGACCCGACGAGGGTCGCGGCGCCGGCAGAGAGTGCCAGGAGCAGCCGGCGGTCCAGCTGCCGATCAACACCTTCTGATGCTGACCCCGGCTCATCGGCAACGTCACTCGTGGGCAAGGCCTGCTTTGGGTCTTGGTCGTCAACCACTGCTCGTACCCTACGACCGGCAGTGGTCGGATTCTAATGCAGGAACCCTGATTTAGGCTCGTACGCCAGCGGCGAAGTGAGCTCGTCTGCCTCTGGGTGGTGCGGAGTACGACGGGTGTGTTCGCGCGCCATCAGCTCCGTCACGCGAGATTATGATACGAACCGGGTGCTGGAATGGGCACGTCAGGTGAGTCCGATAGTCCTTGAAATGCCTCAATATTTGCGGCAGGAGCAGCACCACGGCGCGGTATGGCAGCTTGGGTCGGAAACCCACACGCCCAAGCCACCGCAAGTGGTAATTTTGTACAAGCAACCCAGAACGAGACACGTGAACCATCCTGAGACCGTTAATTTACCTCCAACCGAAGCGAGCTCCCGCGAGCGAAGCGAACGACGAGCTCCACGTGTGCCGGACGACTCCGGCAACGGGGTGATGAGCAACCCACGTTCAATGCGCGTGCTCGGTATCGAGACTTCTTGTGACGAAACGGCGGCCGCTATCGTCACCGCCGACGGAGAGGTCGTCAGCGACGTGGTGCACAGCCAAGTCGAGGTGCACGCGCCCTACGGCGGAGTGGTGCCCGAGCTCGCGTCGAGGGACCACATGCGCAACATTCGTCCAGTGGTGCTGGCTGCGATCGAAAAGGCGGGCATGGCCCTGAGCGAGGTCGATGGCATCGCCGTCACGTGCCGACCGGGGCTATCCGGCGCTTTGCTGGTCGGCGTGCAGATGGCTCGAGGCCTTGCCTGGGCGCTCGACAAACCGCTCGTGGGGGTCGATCATCTCGTGGGTCACCTGCTGGCCGTGTTCTTGAAGCACCCGGGCCTGCCGCCCATCGACCCTCCACCGAGCTACCCTTTCGTCGCAATGCTGGCCTCCGGGGGCCACACCGCAATCTACGAGGTGCGCGGACCAGCGACGGATCAGATCAGCGAACTGGGTGCGACGCGCGATGACGCCGCTGGGGAAGCGTACGACAAGGTCGCCAAGCTGCTCGGCCTCGGCTACCCGGGCGGGCCGATCATCGACAAGCTGGCAGCAGAAGGTAACCCCGACGGGGTGGAGCTGAGCAAACCCATGGCGAGCAAGACGTCGTTGGAGTTCTCCTTCTCGGGGCTCAAAACGAACGTGGCGCGCTGGGTGGAGACACATGGACGCCCAGGCAATGACACGACGCTGCGCGACCTGTGCGCTGCGTTTCAGCGCCGGGTGGTCGATACGCTCGTCGACAAGAGTCTGCGGGCGGCCCGCATTCAGGGCATCCAGACGGTCGTGCTGGGCGGTGGTGTGGCGGCGAACAGCGAGCTGCGACGCAGCTCCGTCGCCAGGGGCGAAGCGCTCGGCATTCGCGTCGTGGTGCCGCCGTTTCGCAGCTGCACGGACAACGCTGCCATGATCGCCTATGCCGGCGCACAACGGCTGGCCTCGGGTCACGACGACCGCGATCTGCTGGAGATCAGCCCGCGCACCGCACTGCCCCGGGTCACCAAGAAGGGCAAGGGCCGACGCCTGCATCCGCGAACGCCCCGCACGAGTTCGAAGCACGCCCGCAAGACCACCTGACGCGCCGCGGGCCGAGTTCACTCGGATGCGCTATCGTGCGCCCCATGAGCGGCCCGGCATGCGCTGACGACGACTTCGGGGTTTCGGCGCAGCCTCGTCGAAGGTCGAGACGCGGCATCCCAACGCCAGCTTGGGTGTCGGCTTCTCTGTTGCTCGCTTGTGGCCCGGCCGAGAGCACGGTTGCCCCCTTCGACTACTTCGCCCTGGAATCTTCCCTCGACGAGCGACCCCACGCCGTCGATTGGAGCTCGGACACGAGCAAACCCCGCGTGGACGGCGTGGTGGCCGACAGAGCACGCTATGGCGACTCCCGCTACGTATTCGACTTCGTGACACCACTCGGAGCGTACTCCGTCGATCTGACCGCCCATGGCGCCGTCGCGGAGGGCAACCTGGGCCGCTGTCGGGATGGGAACTGCGACGAAGCCACGGTGGAGGCCCGACCGCTGCGCCTTCATGACGCTAGCTCGCCCAGCCTACGGCTTCTGTCCGAAACGCGCCCCGCCCAGCAGACGGACCCGGCCCTCGCGGTCACGACCAGCGCCCATCGTGCGGTCGTCGTCTACGGCAACGATGGCGCCCGCGTGTTCGATGTCGTCGACCCGATCCGACCCGACGAGTTGACCCACCTGCAGCCCGCAGACTCCAGCGAATTCTGGAATGACGCCGAAGTCTACGACCGCTGGCTGCTGCTCGCTTCTTCCAGCCGGGGTGTTCGCATCTACGACACGTCGGACAATGCCGCTCCGACTCAACTGCCCGCACCCTTTCCGATGCGCGGCGGACACAGCCTGCAGCTGGTCGGATCGACGGCGTACCTGGCTCAAACCGGTGGGGAAGGCGGCGTCACCGTGCTGGACCTGTCGTCACTGCCGGAGTGGACCTCGGTTCAGACATACAAGTTTGCTGAATGCCGCCAGGTACACGAAGTGGAGGCGAGCGAGCGCTGGTTGCTCCTCAGCTGCCTCGAAGAAGGCTTTCAGCTCTATCGACGGGAAGGGAGCACCGCCCCCGAGTGGGTCGCAGGTGTCGCAAGTGAACAGGCGCACTCCGCGCGCCGGATAGCGACCGAAACTTGGCTGACCACGTCAGAACACTACGCTGCATCCGTCGACGTCGTTCGGTTTGACGCGAGCAGCAGCACGTTGGAAACGCTGGCCCGGTTTTCGACGGGAGTCAGCGCTTCGCCCCACGAACCCTCTTGCTCGGAGCGGACGTGCTGGCTCACCCACCATCAGCAAGGCTTGCTGCAACTCGACCTGAACGACCCAGAGGCACCCGTGCTCAGCCGGCGAGTTCACACCTGGGACGGCCCCGCGGCGACGTTCCTCGAGGGAGCGAGCGGCCTTGCCGTCAGCGGAGCCTACCTCTACGTGGCGGACACCGAGCGTGGCCTGCTGATATTCGAAGACCTCACCCATCCCGACGCGCAGTAGCGCGAGCCGAGACTGGCATAGGACGAGCCGCTGCCGAACCCGCGGCTCGAGAGCACTCAGTCCTTCTTGGGCGAATTGATGAAGAACTCGATGAAATCGTTGCGCAGGCGCGCCTTGTAGCCCGGAATGTCCTTGCGGAACCGGAACGTGACCTTGCCGCCAGCGGGCGTGTTGCTGACACGCACGTCGACGATTCGGTCATCACGGCTACTGATGCCGGACCCATTCTCCATCACCTTGCGACCGGGAACGAGCACCGTGAACCCGGAAGGCGTTTTCGTCCCCTGAAGCGCAGTTCCCGGCCCGTCGAGGCGCAGGCGATGCTTGATGGGCAGTACCATACGACCCACCTGGAAGCTCTGGGCCGACTCCCCCTCGGCGCTATCCGGCTCCGCGTCTGCCGACGGGGATGAAACGACTTCGTCGGTGAACGCCTGGTCCTTGGCCAAGCTGTACTCGTCCACCTGAGCCATGGGGGCAGGGTTCAGTGGCGCAGGCTCGGTCGTGGCCATCTGCTTGGGGCCGAACAGCGGCACCTGGGCGACGATACCGTCCTCGTTGGGCTTGCGCTGCTCTTGCACGCTGAGGGTAGCCCGCACCGGAAAACCGCTGGGCGTGGTGGGGGGTAGTGGCTGTGCCGCCAACGCGGGCTGTTCAGCCTGAGCCGCAACACCGGGCTGAACGACGGCACCCGCGGCGGGCGCTTGCGGTATCGGAGCGCCGGCCGCTGCCGGTACTACTGCCGGCGTTTCGATGGCTTCGGCAAATGCCGCCGACGGTTCCTCGAGCTGCTCCGAGTTACCAGCGCCGACCAGCGCGTAAACCCCAGAAGCTGACAGCGCAATGGCACCACCGTACAACCACATCTTCGGACGCTGCCATAGAGGCGGCGGAGGCGGCGGCGCTTTGCTGCGTCCACGCGAGGAGTTGCCAGCGCGCGAGCCAGGTTCGAGACGTGACGAACGACGCTTGGCGCTGGCCGCTGCTGGAGCATGCGGAACGCGACTCGTACGTCGCAGCGGCTTGGTCTTCGTCTTCTTGGTGGCCTTGGCCGATCGCATCAGCGCACCGAGGCCGCCGACCGCTTCGGTGCCCCACTTGGCCACCTGAGCGCTCGTCTCCTTCATGGCGTGACCCGCGCTCGCGGCGATGGTTCCAACTTTGCCCTTGAACAGGTCTTCGGAGACTTCGTCTTCTTCGAAATCGTCGTCGTATTCGTCGTCGTATTCGTCGTCGCCAACATGATCGACCACGGTCGGCTCCGGGGTCTCGTCCTCCACGCCTTCGTAGCGAAGAGAGACGACGAGTTGGGGGATCTGCGTTTCGGGCTCGATGGCAACATCGACCGAGTGGATGTGTGCCGCTCGTTTGCCCCCCGCCGAAACGTCTTCGAGCTGCAGACTGCGACCCAGCTTGAGGAACTCCAACTGAGAGCCGACCTCCAGCTTGCGCGGTGTTCCGCGACAAACCCGCGCCTTCATCGGCGCTCCGAGGCCCTCGATGTGCAACTTCACCGGCGCGCCCTTCTCGCTCAGATACGGCTCATCGAGCGTTTCGGGCTCGTCGACTTCCCGGGCGTCGTCGTTGCGCGCTGCCGGCTTGCCAGGAGCCTTGGGACCTGCGGTGCACAGTGCCTTGAGCGCCGTCACGCTCTTGCTGTCGAGAGCGGTGAACTTGATGCCAAACTGCCCACCGGCATCGTCACCCTGGCGCCAGGCAACGGCCCCCTCGACCAGCACCTCTTTGCCGTCGCTTTCGAAGCGCAGCACCAAGGGGGTACCGACCTCCGGCAAATAGCGGGTGCGCACCTGCATTCCGCGTCCGCTGACCTCAATCGATTCGGCCTCGAACGGGGGCAGGTCTCCCTCTTTGCCACAGATCTCGACCCGGGTCTCGAGTCCAATTCGGCGCACGTGAGGCGCCCGGCGGTCTTGGTTTTCCGTCTGCATAGGCTGCTCCGCCTTCGACTGTTGAGCCGAAGGGTGTGATCGGGACTAGGCCGACAGCCCCAGCTGGGCCAACTTTTCGCGGAACGGGCCTACACAATCGTCAGGAAGGTCGTATTCGCCAGCGGACTCCGTATATTGAGGCCAGATGGCGCTATCCATCAGCGTCCGTTCCGCCGACGCCAGCACCCCTTCCATCACTCTCGACCTGCCCCGCATCGTGATCGGGCGCAGTGCCGGCAGTGAGGTACGTTTGCCCGATCCCAGCGTGAGCCAACGCCACGCCTCGATCCGCCAACGGGGCAAGGATTACATCGTGCTCGACGAAGGCTCCACCAATGGCACTTTCGTCGGTCCCGTACGCTTGTCGCGGGGCACCCCACGCATCCTGCAATCGGGAGATAGGATCCGAGTGGGTCGGATCTGGTTGGAGGTCACCATCGACCCCACTCTGCCGGCAAGTGATGGGCAACTGACGAAAGAGCTGGCGCTTCGACTGGTCGCGGGGGCTCTCGACGCGGAGGGACAGCCGTGCGCTCCGACGATCAAGATCACGTCCGGGCCCGATGCGGGCGCCGAACTGGTACTGCGGGAATTTCAACAGGCCTACGTCTTGGGTCGAAGCCCCTCGTGCGACTTGCCAGTGACCGATCCAGACGCGTCGCGGCGGCACCTGCAGTTTCAGCGCATCGGCGCCGACGTAATGGTCGAGGACTTAGGCTCCAAGAACGGCAGCCTGATGGACACGGAGGCGCTGACCCGACGCACTCGCTGGAAGCCAGGTCAGATCCTGGGCTTCGGCCAGACCTCGCTCGAACTCGAAGATCCCCTCGCCCTGACCCTCTCGGAGATCGACGCCGTACCCGACGAAGTCGTGGATGAAGCCCACGACCCACCCGACGACCTCGATCAGGAGGCCGAGGACGAACTCGTCGTCGCAACGGGGGGCAAAGCGGCTCCCATCGTCGAAAAACCCAAGGGACCTTCCGCCGCGAAGCAGAGGGACGTCTCGAAGAGTTCGTGGAACACCGTCGACCTACTGATCGCGCTGGTCGCCGTAGCGGTCATCGGTGTCAGTATCGCGGGCATCCTCTGGTTGATGCGAAGCTAGTGTCGTGCCCACACTGGCTCTTCGGCGCGGTGCTTGGAAACTCACCGTCAGTTCGCTGCACCCGCGGCGGCGGGTGCTGATGCATCGGGGCCAGCATCAGCCGACGCCGTAGCTACGTCTTTAGGCTGAGTCGACGCCGTCGACTGCGTCGTGGATTGCTCGGCGGCTGACTCCGACTCTTTCTTCTCTTCCGTCTTCTTCTCGCGTGGTCCCTGGTTGTACCCACGCGGCCGGTATTGCGGATCCACACCTTCGTGCTTCTTACCGTTCTTGACCATGTCGTTGACCAGGTAAGCTAGCCAGGAACCCGGGTGTTCCTTCGCCAGAGCTTGCAGTCGCTCTTTGTATCGCTCGAAGGCCTTCTGGTCCCAGATGCACTGCAGCGCCAAGGCGATCATGAACTGCTGGTTTGGGCCCAGCTTGAAGCCATTTTCGTAGTGGGGCCACGCCTCATCGACGCGCTCCATGCGGCACAGAGTATCGCCGTAGTAGATGTTGCCCATCGGCCAGTCCGGCGCGAGTTCGAGCGCCCTCTTGTTCTCAGCCAAGCGCTCAGGCAAATGGCCGCGCGCGCCCAACATCACGCCGTAGTTCAGGTGCGCTTTGGCGCTGTTGGGCACGGCCTTGACGGTCGCCTCCCAGAACTTCAAGTCGTTCTGATAATCCAGAGCGTGCATGCGGCCCCGGATCGCTTGAAAGCCAAAGAAGAGCACCGTCACTGCCAACGCAAGATGCCGCCCCCGTGCTTGGTTACCCCAGCGGTTCCACAACCCGGTGAAGGCCCAGCCGAGCAACAAGGAACTCCCGAGAACTGGCACGTACCAGAGTCGCTCCGCCCGCACTGTCGGCAACGCCAGCAGGATGTTCGATTGCGGGAAATAGGTCAGAGGGATCCACATCACGCCGACGGCCAACACCGCGAGGCCCCTGAGCCTAGGCGACAGCCAAGTGAACCTCGACGGATCCGGTGCCTCCACGAAGCTCCCCTCGCGGGCTAGGGCCTCGGTGGACCAAGTGCGCAGCTGGTAGCGCCTCCGAAACTCCAGCCACACACCACGCGCCCAGACAGCTACGGCCAACAGCGGCGGAATCACCAGCAACAGCGCGCCGAGCACGATCTCGAACGACCATAGCTTCTTGGGGACCGGCTCTTGCGGAAAGGAGTAGTCCCCGCTGAGCTGCCACGGGAAGACGATCTGAATCAGGCTGCGAAAATACACGCGCAGCGCGCCGGCAACCCGGTACAGAGGCTCCGCGGGCGCCAGGGGGTTGTTGATCGGGTCCGTCGCGAACTTGGGCTGCTGAAACCAACGCAGGAACTCGTGCAGCGCCCACTTGAGCCAGGGCGCACTATCGGGCAGAGGTTTCTGCAAGTCGTCCGGCAGCTTGACCGGGAAGTAGTAGCGCCGGAAGTAGGCGTATCCGATGACCGCAGTGGCCGCACCCAACGCCACGGTCGCGAAGCGCAACCAACGCCGTGGACGCTGCGGATGAACGAGCGGCGATGCTACGAGCGCGGCCCATCCGACGATCGGCGTGACGCTCAGGGTGCTCTCTTTACACAGCAGGCCCAAGAACAGAAAGCCCGTCGTGGACAGCGCGGCCACATGCCACGGCAGATTGATCGCCCACAGACACAGCAGGATGAACATGCCGCCAAGAACGTCGGCCAGGCCCACCACCCCGGAGATCGCCTCTGTCACGATGGCCGCACACACCAGCGCCAATCCGGCAAACCAGCCTGCTTTGCGAGAGCGTAGCCAACGAGCAGCGACCACTGCAAGCAGCGCGGCATTGATGCCGTGGATGAGCACGTTGACGAAGTGCGGCACCCAAGCGTGGTGCTTGAGGTGCCAGACGAGACGCCAGATGACGTTCGGCAACGGACGGTAGCTGCCGATCGTGCGCTCCGGCGGCAAGCCCCAGAAATCTCGACGGAAGACGTCCCAAAAAGGGAGCTCGTCGCCGTTGACGTAGGGGTTGGCCAGCAGCGCCTCTTGCTCGTCGAAGATGAAGTTGGTGTAGAAGCTGCGCGTGTAGATGAGCACCGTGATGACGGTCAGGGCGGGGAACACCACGCCGAAACTCAACGGTTGTCGAACGTAGGCGACCAGGGCATCCCACACCACGATGCGAGCCCGCGTCACTCGCTCCGTCCACGTTGGAGAAGCGACGGGCACGGGCGCGCGACGTCCCGCCCCCTCTTCAGCCTCCGAGCGTTCTGGGGCTTCCTTCACTTCGGACGTTCCCGATGCGTCCACCTCGGACGTACCCGATGCGTCGCTGCTGTCGGACTCCTCAGACGCCGCGCCCCTGTCGAGCGGGCCTTGCTCGTCGTGGGTCGGCGCGGCCTCGTCGGTTCCTCCAACCGCCCCGCTGGTGGAGTCGCGGGGCACGGGCGAAGCGCTCGGGTCGGAATCGCGGTCAGCCATCTGAGGCCGGTTATAACCCGAGCGGTGGGCCAGGATGCAACGTTCGCCACCCAGCAAAAAGCCTGGAAAATGAACCTTTTCGAGGGCATCACGCGGCGTAAGTGTTGCCAACTCGGCGGCGCTGTGGGACGGGTCGGGCGCACGCATGGCCAGTGAGCCCCATTTCGACGGCTGCGAGATCGTCAGAAAACTGCGGTCGGGACCAGCAACCGACTGGTACCTCGGCAAGCAACGCTCGCTGGGCAGAGCGGTCGTGATCAAGGCGCTCAGCCCCAACGTACTGCCCGAGTCGCCGTTCGCGGGCCCGCTAGCCCGTGAGGCGAAGCTGCTGGCGCAGTTGCAGCACAAGAACATCGTACAGCTGTACGAGTTTGCCCAGCGACCCAAGAGCATGTGGTTGGTGCTCGAGCACGTCGATGGGGCCTCGCTCGAAGAGTTGCTCGAGGCTTCCCCGCGCCTGGCGGTGCCTGCCGCACTCGCGATCACCATGCAGCTCGTCGCGACGTTGGGATACGTTCACTCGCGAGGCGTCGTCCATCGCGACGTGCACCCGAAGAACATCTGGGTCTCGCGGGAGGGCGAGGTGAAGTTGAGCAACTTCTTCCTCGCCGCGGAGCATTCCACGCCCTCTCCACCCGAACTCCTGGAAGCAGACAGCGGTTTCGAGTCCCCTTCCTACATGTCGCCCGAGCAGTTGCTCAGCGAAGCCCCCGATCCGCGCAGTGACCTCTTCTCCGTTGGCGTGATTCTGTACGAAATGATCACGGGGCACCGGCCCTTCGACGCCTCGGACACGCGCACGACCACGCAACGCATTCGGCACGAGCCGCCGCCCAACATCAGCCAGTTCGCCCCCGACACACCACCGAGCGTGGAACGAGTGATACTGCGCGCACTGCAGAAACTACCGGCGGACAGGTTTCAAGACGCAGCTGAAATGCTCGTGATGCTCGAGGCTGCCTGGGCACAGTACGGCAACCCGGACGCACGCGAGATGATCCTCGATGAGCTCAGCGCGCGTGAGCTCATCACGAGAACCACCGTCGTGCGCCAAGCGCGACCGGTCGCGAAAGAACAGGGCAGCACCTTGCTGCGAGCAACGGGCGTGTACTCGGCATGTTTCGCGTTGCTGGCTGCCGGGGGGGCACTCATCCAGGGGCTCTCCGAGCGTCGCGAGAGCGTCGAACCGACGGAACGAGGCGTGCTCGAGCTGGCTCCGGCAGACGCGGGCTACCTCTCCTGCCTCGTTAACCCTTGGGCACATATCATCGTCGATGGCCAGCGCGTCGCAACCACGCCGTTTGCCACCCCCATCCCCCTTCGGCCCGGTACGCACTACGTCAAGCTGGAGCACCCGAACGCACCGGTGGAACAGCGCGTGCTGGACGTCTCACCAGGGCAGCGGATCACGCTGGAGGTGCAAATGCAGCTCCCACCCGCGGCGCCCGAGCCCGAACCCGACCTGATGGCACCTCCGCAGGACGCGGGCCCACCGTCGCCCTGATTGATACGGGACTCGCCCCTGGCCCGCGTGATACTCTTCGGCCATGCGTGCGCCGCGACTGAATCGTTTCATCGTTGCCGCCGCGGCGCTGCACGCAGCGGTCTTGGCGCTGGGCCTACTTCTGGCCCCTGGCACACGCGTGGGGGTTACGTCGACGCCCACACCTTCGGACGAAACCTTCGTCCATCACGTGGAGGTCGACGTGGTGGAGCTGAAACTGGCGGGTGCGCCAGCGACGAACGGCAGCACATCGGACCCCGGGGCGCCGCGCTCGAGCGTTGGCACGGCAACAGGTTCGAAGGCCACGAACACCTCCGGCAGTGAACCGGCGCCCGGCGCTCACGTCAGCCAGCCCCCCAGTGCGCGGCCAGTGGGTTCGCCAACTGCCGCTCGAAACGAAGGCGCACCCGCCAGCGCCAGTTCGCACAGCCTCTACTCCGATGGCACGCCGAGCGGCTCCCCCGAGCCCGCCGGCGCGGCCAACACCGCCGCCACTGCAACTACCCCAACCCAGTCGCCCCCAATTCAGTCCCCCTCCCCCGGCGACTCTGCCCAAGGCGAGCGCAAGTCGCTGAGCTTGGCCGACATGGGATTCGGCAAGCCGACGCCCTACGCGCTCGCCCCCGCTGCGCCTGATAGGTTATCGTTTGCCGAGAACAATCTCGAGCGCAGCATGGCACAGGCGACCCTCGACGAGGACCGCGCCATCGGGCTCGGTTCTCACGCGCTGCTCACCCAGACCATCAATCAGGTCGCCACGGGGCTAGCGCCTCCACGTGCCAAGGCGCGCCTGAGCGTGTACGCCGACGCCCAGGGAAACGTCACGGCAATCGACGTTGTGGAGGCTAACAGGGGCTTCGACAGCTGGCGCAAGGTCGCAGAGCAAGCGCTGACCGCCTTGCTGGGCAAACGTCTTTCGCACCAGCTCGGGCGTCCGACGCGCATGATCTTCGAGGTGGAATCGAAGGTGCAGCTCCCCAGCGGCCGAGCCCCAGGAGCGAACGTCACCGTGCTGGGCATCCCCATCGAGTCGTCTGGAGACGACGAATCCACCCAGGTCAAGATCCTCACCCCCGAGGTGAAGATAGAAATGGTGGAGGTGCTCGATCCCGCGTCGAGCGGCGGCGACAGCGTCAAGGTACCCGTGCCCATGATCAAGATGACCGTTTTGGGTGTGGACGGCGATCTGGTGGACATCGCCGCACCAGGCCGGCAAGTGGTTCACACTCACCTCTTGAAGCAAGACGTGCTCTGAACGCGCGTTCGTCGGTCGGCCTACCCCGCCCGTTGACGGGTCCGAACCGAAACACTGCGTTCAAAAAGTTCACACGGAGGTCAGCTCGGGCAGCTCCCCAGTGAGCGTCTTGGCGTTCGATGAATGCCCGAAACGCTGGACGGGCACACCGAATGCCTGACACAGTGACACCAGCAGGCGATTGTTGGGATAGTACTGGCTGCCCTTCTGCGCGCGGAGATCGATGCTTCGCCCCATGGGGAAGATGCCGCCGCAGCCGCCCGCCAATACCGTCGGGATGTTGCGTGAGCTGTGGCGCGCCGGGTCGCCCATGTCGCTCTGAACCAGCACGAAGCACTCGTCGATGATGCCACCTTCATCCAAGCGCTGGAGCAAGCGGGCGACCTGGGCGTAGCTGTGGCGGTTTTGCAGAGCCAGGGCACTCCAGGTTTCGCGCCGGTCGGGGCCTCTGGCGTTGCGCGCAACGTAACGATGCGCGACGCCTTGGTGCACGTCGTCCGGATAACCCACGTACAGATCCGTGCGCGTCAGATCCGCCAGCATCAAGCTCGCAAAACGCGTCAGGTCGCAGGCCATCGCTCTAGCCAGCAAGTCGACGAGTAGGTTGGTGATGGTCTCGAAATAGGGTTCACCGGCTCCGTAAGACTCGAGCCTGGGAAACTGAGCGGTGTCGGGGCGGGCAGGCGCCGCGCACTTTCGACTCGTCGGCGAGATGCGCTTCTCGATCTCGCGCAATGCCGTGGCGTGTTGTTCCATCTTACTGCGCTCGGTGGCGGGAACCCGAGACGCCAACGTCGAAAGGTCTTTGCGAACCAAGTCGAGCACGCTCTGCCGACGGCGACGTCGCGCGGCCAGCTCTTGCCGTCCTTTTTTCGTCAGCGGCGCACCGAACAACTCATCGAAGACTTGCACCGGATTGATCCACTTGGGCACGGGGATGCCACCTTGCGAGTAGCTGATGTTCGCGCCCAGCTCCGTCTTGTCGTTGCCGACGGCGAGGGTGACGCTGGTGTGGGGTGTGGTTCTGCCGAGCATCTTGTCGACGGCGAGAAACTGGTCGATGGACGCGTTCTTGCCAGTCACACCGCTGCCCGTGAGGATCACCCGCGACGCGTCGTGACCGACGGTACCCATCTCGATGCCCGCCGCCAAGTCGAGTCCGTCGATGACGAGCAGCTGCTCCCTGAAGCTCCGCCCAAAACGATCTGGCGAATCGAAAGGTGCGAGCGAGCACTCGTCGTAGCGAATGTCGAAACCCGGACCTGGCTTCCAAAGCTCGTAGGCGCAGCCGTGCGGAGCGTACACGCCGATGAAGCGCAGGGGCCGCTCCGGTTGGCTCGCGACTGGCGCAATCTCATCGGCCCAGGCTTTCGTAGCGCTGAGGCGCGTCGCGAGCGCGCCAGCACCGAGAGCCATCAAGAAGTGTCTGCGGTCGTCCTTCATCGTGCCTCACTCCGGTACTCGTCAGCGTCTCGATAGACGAACAGATCGCTCGCTGCATAGGCAACGAGGATCTCGATCAGGCTACCACGCTTGTCGGCTGGGAGCTCCCGCACGACCTGCACGAACGCCGCCTCCACCTCCGGGTCGTGCTGGGCGCTGAAGTAGCGGAAGGCCTGGCGCGCGAAGCAGTCGGAAGTCTTGGGGTTGTTTGCCAACCAAATCGACAACTGAGCGGCACCATCGAATGTCAGGCGCTCACCCTGCAGCGGCAACTCCGCATGCGTGTTCACCGGGCGACCCGAGTCCTCGTTTCTCGCTTTGCCTGCAGCATCGAACCCTTCGAGCGCGTAGCCGAGGGGGTCGATCACCTGATGACAGGAGCGACATTCTGGGTCGGCCGTGTGCTGGACGAAGAGTTCACGGGTCGAAGTCCCCGGCTTGGGCGCTGGCATGACGACTTCGATGCCGAGCTCCGCGGGACGTGGCATCTTCCGGCACAGCACCCGACGAAGAATGAAATCGCCACGCAGCACGGGGCTCGTGCGGTTGGGTAACGAGTGCGCCGAGAGGAAGCTCGCATGCTGCAACACGCCTACTCGATCGGTGCCCCGCAGGGGGACGGCCGGACCAAATGCGTCGAGGCCGTAGTAGCGGGCCATCGACGGATCGACGGACGCGAACCCCGACGCCAAGAGCGCCCCCACGGACGCGCCATGGTGCACCATCACCTCGTCCACGAAGGCGCGAGTTTCTTCGAGCATGTGGGGCTTGAGTTGCTCGTAGCGCGGATGCGCTTCGGAGTCTTTGGCAGTGCTGTCCAGTTCGTCGACCTCCAACCACTCGAGCGCAAAACGACGGAAGTGATGGCGCGTCGAGCTGCGACCGAGAATGCGCCAGGCCTGCTCACGCCGAACCTCGGGGGCGTCGAGCTCCCCTGCTTCCGCCAACGCCAGTAGTTCCTCGTCTGGAGGAGCACCGCTCAGCGTGTACGCCAGGTGCGCTGAGATCTCGTAGGGGCCGAGCTTGCGAACGCTGCTGGGGGCAGCTGTGCCGCGACCCAGCTCGCTCAGGTACAGGAAGTTAGGGGACTGAAGCAGCGCAGAGAGGGTCAACTCGACGCCCTGGCGCAGCCCGCCGTCAGCCTTGCCCAACTCGAAGAGTTCGCTCAAGGCACTCGCCTCTCCGGGGACGAGAGGTCGACGCCAGGCGCGACGGCCCACGCGGGAGATGAACGCATCACGACAAGCCGCGCCGTCACAGCCGACGAAACGTTCGAGTCCCTGCTGCACTGCCTCCGCCGCGAGTTCGTCAGCCAGGCTTGCCCAACGCACCGCGGTCGTCGCAGGCATGGATTGCTCAGCGTTGGGGGTATACCCCTCCTGGCGCACGTCGGGCGGCAGCCGCTCCGCAAGCGAAGTCTCCAGCCCAAGCAAGTCGTGAACGGAGCGCTGGAGTTCGATGTTGCTCAAGCGCCGGACCCGAGCGGGCAAGAGCCTGCCTTCTTTGGGCGCAGCGTAGGCGTCGAGCGTACTTTGACGTGGGGCGCATCCGCAAACCACCCCCGAGATCCCGCTCGCCGCCATCAGCAGAGCGAACGTCCACACGGAGCAGGCAGCGGAAACGCCAGCGTTCATTGCGTGGGTGCAGCCGCTTTGGGAGCCGGTGGCTGCGCGGGCGCGGGGGACGGTGCAGGGGCACTCGACCCAGTCGTCAGCACCGAAGCGCCGGCGACGGCCTCACCCGTTGCGGGCGCCGCCTTCGGGGGTACGAGATCCGGCACCGGCTTGCCCGGCTCCAGGAACATCAAGTCGTCGAGCCAGAACTCGATGGGCAACTCCTTGCCATCGACCGAGAAGTTGAAGGACAAGAGACGCTCCGGGTCGAACTCGGCCTGAGCGCCCCAGCCACCCTGTTGCACGCGGTCCCAGCGGACGACGATCTGCTGCCAATCCTCCGACAGAGGAAAGCGGTAGCCGTGACTGTCCCAACACTTCTCTTTGCACGACCCCTCGTACTCCGAGGGCACGGTCTTGGGGTTTCCGATCTTGAGATGAAGTGCCCCTTTGCCTTTGGCGCGAAAGGTCATGCCTTCGAAGTTCGAGCCGTTGAAGGGGCACTTGACACCTGCGTTCACCCAACGCGTCGTGGTTCCCCACACGACGCCCCAATCGCGAAAGCCATCGGCCTTGCCGTGCAGGGCAAAGCGATTTTCCATCGTCGCTTCTTCCGCGGGTAGGGCGGTGGCTTTGAAGTCGCCAACCTCGGGAAAGACGGTTCCTTGCGTCTCGTCGACCGCAACGTACCACCAGCCCTCGCGCTCGAAGGCTTTGAACAGCTGATTGTTCGTGTCTTCGAAGTCCTCGATCAGAACCGTTTCGGACGCTGGCGCCGGCTTGGCGCAGGGCCCACTGGGTTGCTCTTCTGGTGCCTCCGTGAGCGGTGTCTGCTTGGTCTCGAAGGAGGCGCCTTCCCCGCCAAATACGGCGGGCTGCTCGCTGCCCCCGGCGCAGGCTGCCGCAAAACATGCCACCCCACCGATGGCGAGCAAGAAGATTGAAGAGTTACCGGATCGTGAGGTCGTACGCATGGCGCCCATTATGGGAAGCACGACGCACCGGCGTCAAAGAACGGCTCAATCCTTCCAGCGCAAACTGAGCTCAGCCCAGCCGCGCAACCAGTGCGTCCCCGATGCCTGGAGCTGCGCTCAGCTCGACCGCGCAACCCGCCCGCCGCCCTCGGTGCGGAAGCCGACCGTCTGGGCACCCCCCGGACGATGTGCCCGGCGCGCAGAACGTCGCCGTCCGAAAGCCAGCGCAACGCCGTCAGTCGGGCACACCCTCGTCGCTCACCTCGACGCCTCGATGAGCGAGCATGCCGGCCGTGAACGGTGGCGCGGCCACCAAACCACCAACAGCCCACTGCCCGCCATCGTCGTCGATGAAGACGGCATGATAATCCCACGCCGTCAGAGGAACGTCCTCGATGTCCCTCCACTCGCCGTCTTTGCGCTCGTAGATGAAGCCGCCCGAGCCCGCTGCGATGGCGTCGCCATCGGCCGGCACCCAAATGCCGTTCATTTGGGGCATATTCTCGGGCGTCACGTTTCGCCACTCGCCGTCGTCTTCTTCCAAGAGCAAGCCCGCGATGTTGCCGCCCACTGCCGCCACGTAGTCGTCATTGCCGTGCACCGTGAACAGTCGTTGCTCGGTCGGGACCGGCACGACCTCCCAATCTTCGCCCACGCGGTGCAGAGCTTCAGTACCGAAGCCCACGACCCACAGGTCTTCGCTCGACCGTCCCCATACCTTGAAATACGGCTGCTCAGCATCGCCGGGCACGTCGACTTCGCTCCATTGTTGCCCATCGTAGCGGTAGATGGCGGTGCTCACCTCGGCTCCGAAGCCACCGCCGACGGCCCACACGTCGTCGGCCGCAACGGGAAAGATGCCGTAGACGGTGATCGGCTTTTCCATTTCGAACTCTTCGAATTGCTCGTCCTCGACGGAGTAACGCAGGACGAGTCCATCGGAGCCGGACATCCACACGTCGTTGCCGTGACCGGAAACCCACCACAGGTCACCGCTCGCGCCCGTGTCCTTCGCTTCCCAGCTTTCGCCGTCGTAGTGCAGCACGAGCGGTCCGTCCCCAGCATCCGAGCCGACCACCCAGACGTCGTCCCCGGTCGTGCCCCAGACGGAGAAGAGCGCCGACTCCCGGTCTTCGAACACCATCTCCCATGGGGCATCGGCGGGGGGGCCAGCCTCTGACGGGGCTGTACTGGCGTCCGACGACGGGCTGCTCGGATCGGTGTCCGTACCGTCGACGGGAAACGCGCCCACGTCGTCGTCACACCCGGGACAAGCACCCAACAGGGTGCCTAAAGCTACGAAACCAAAAGCAAGTGAGCTGCGGCCAGCGCCGATGAAGGGCATGGCAGAAGTGAAGCGCGCACACGCACGCCTGTCAAACAGGGGTGTATGTTTCTCCCTAGGGCAAGCGTACCACCGCAGTGCTGAGCCTTCTCCCGCTGGCGCTCGCCGGCCGGCCTCAAAGACTGGAGCGCTTCGGCAGTTGCGAACTCCTCGGTTGCTCACTACTCCTCCGTGCGATGAAAGCACCCGCGATGATTCACCACGGCACGCGTCTATTGGCCATCGTCCTCGCCCTGGGCGGTCCGGGCTGCAATTCATTGCAGAAGAAGGGCGAAGAGGCCGCGGCGGAGGCGAAGGAGAAGAGCGAGGAAGGCACGCCCAGCACGGACAGCGCGCCGTGTGAAGAGCTCTCCAAGAAGTTGTGCGCGGAAGCCGGTGAAGAGTCGAGCACCTGTGCGGCAGGACAATCGACCTTCCCTCTGTTGGCAGACGAAGCGTGTCGCACCGGTCTCACTGAGTTCGCCACGACGAAAGAAAAGCTCAAGGCTCGCTCGGGCAAATGCGAAGAATTGATCGAAGCGCTGTGCTCCAAGCTGGGCAAGGAAACCGAGACCTGCAAGATGGTCACCGAACAGACGCGCTTGTTTCCCGCCGAGCGCTGCGTATCCATGCTCGCGCACGTGGACGAGATCGTCGCCGATCTGAATCAGCAGGCAGAAGCTGAACGCATCGCGAGCATGCCGCTCAACCCGGAGCAACAGGCTCTGATCGCCGGCAAGGACGCCCCCTCCTTCGGTCCGGCAGATGCGAAGGTCACGGTCGTGGAGTTCTCGGACTTCCAATGTCCCTACTGCTCACGCGCCGCCCAAGTCACGACCCAGGTCAAAGCCAAATACGGCGAAAAGATCCGCTTCGTATTTCGACAGTTCCCGTTATCTTTTCACCAGAATGCGCAGGGAGCGGCAGAGGCGGCGTTGGCCGCCCATGCGCAAGGCAAGTTCTGGGAGTTTCACGACAAGATGTTCGAGAACCAAAGCGCCTTGGATCGCAGTTCCCTCGAAGGCTACGCGTCAGGACTCGGCTTGAACATGAACCAGTTCAAGCAGGAGCTCGACGCGGAGCACCACGCTGCGCGCGTCAAGAGCGACCTGGAGCTGGGCAGTCAGGTGGCTGTCCAGGGCACGCCCACGATGTTCGTCAACGGCAAGCGCGTTTCGAACCCCACGGACTTCGACGACGTAGCGCGGGCCATCGACGAAGCGCTGGGCAGCTGACGGGCGAGCAGCCCCGCACAGCGGCCTGAAATCAGGCCAAGAACGCGAGGTGAGAGCAGCTGGGGCTGGTTACCGCATCCGCCCCGCTCACCTCACAGGCACTGACAGCGACAAACATGTAGGCACGGGGTCGTTGGCCACCGATTCGCAGCCTTCGAGTGCATCCGGATTCAGACGGTGTAAACTCCCTACCGAGATGCCTCATCTGATCGTTTCACTCAAAGACCGTGAGATCGGGCGTTATCCCGTCGAGGTGTACACGCGCGTCGGACGCGACCCCGATCTCGAGGTTTTCATCGACAACGTCGGTGTGTCCCGACATCACGCGACCTTGAGCTTCGACGGCAGCACGACCCAGCTGAAAGACGAAAACAGCTCCAACGGTATCTTCGTCAATGGCCGCAGGGTCGCTGCGGCTGAACTCACCGACGGAGACGTCATCCAGATCGGCAAGTTCAGCCTGAAGTTCAGCTCGCAGGCGCTACAGCCCGGCATGCAGCACGAAGGCCCGGCGAGTCTCAGTCGTACCGGTGGACGCTCGCGCGACATGCAGAAGACATTCGCCCTCGCGCCTGAGGACGTGCAGCGCCTCTTGGCCTCCCGCCCCGGCCCGGGCTTGGCGCAGACGCAACCCCAGGCCGCGTTGAACGAAGAGAGCGGCGTCGACCCGGCGTTCAAGATCCTCGGTGGCGGCCTCGCGCTCATCGCGCTGCTCGGCACCGTGGTGTTCTTGCTGCTCTGACGGGCGACCGTCGCGCCGTACTCGGGGTCGCGCTCTCAGCGCTCCTTGAATTCCGTACCTTGGTAGCTGTAGCGGCGCGCCTCGGTCTCCGACCACGGCAGCAACAGTGGCTCCAAACCGCCGTAAGGCGTGCGGTCCTCGGGGAAGGGATATGTCCTCTGCGTCCAACCGACGGCTCTTCCCGGCAGCAGATCGATCCACACCGCGCGCCCGACGGGAGTGAAACGGACGTGGCCCAGGATCATGTTGCCCTCGAGCGAGCGCCCGGTCTCGGCCGCGAAAATGCGACTGATGCCGTGTTGCTGTATCTTGTAGATGAACAATGCGTGGCGAGTCACTACCTTGCCGCCCATCGCCTTGCTGGCTTGAGCGTGCAGGACAGCGCGCACGATGACGTTGGCGTGACCGTCTCCGGTGACGTCCTGGGCAGTCACACTGAGGATGTCTTTGGCGTCTTTGACGCCGATGGTCGTGTAGACGTAGCTGTTGCCTTCTTTGAAGCGCTTGCCGAAGACGACCAGATCTTTGCCGTGGACGAGCACCCGCTCGTTCGTTTCGTCCCCGGCGACGTTGGTGACGAAGTCGAAGCGAGGTTTGCCACCGCCTTTGACTCCGCGCTCGGAGCGGTACAAGCCGTAGACCTTGTCCATCATCTCCTCGGGTGACGGCGGCCTGGGTGGCGGCGGCGGCGCCTCACCGCCCGAAGCCACTGGGTCACCGCCGGGAGACGTGCCGGAGAACAGCCGCGTGCCGCGCTTGGGAGGCTTCAGCTTGGCTTTGCCGGCCTTCTCCTTCGTCATCTCGAAGCTGTCGCCCTTCCATTCGTAACGTCGGGAAGCGACCGCCTGCCACGGCATCAGCGTCGGGTAGGTCCCTTCGGCCGCCGTCGGCGCGTCCCACTCGTCCGGCTCCACCTCGTCGTAGCTGCCCTGCAACACGGTGATGGCCGGCCGCTTGCCTTTGGTGAACACGCGCACTTCGTTCACGATGGTCGCCTCGCCTTCGACGATACCCACTTCGTGTTGGAAGATGGGCTTCGGGGCTGACGTTTCGGATTCGAACTTCCAAACTTCAGCGTAGTAGCGCGCCTTACCGGCACTCCCTACACGGCGCTGAGTAAACAGCTCGTCTTTGCCATCACCATCGAAGTCGGCAACGACGATCTGCTTCAGATCGCCGGGACTCATCAGGTTCAGGTCCTGGTAGAAGAACTCCTTGCCGCCTTTGTAAGACCAACCACTGACGGTGAGGTAGCGCTCGTAGACGGCGACGCGTTCACGCATCGCACTACCCACCAAGTTGCCGAACAGCTCGTGGTTCGGCCTCGGATTCAACCCTTTGGCGAACACCAAGGCCTCGTTCAAACCATACTCGGCCTCGATGGTGAGCATCGGTAGGGCCCCTCCATTCTTGTTGGAGGTGCCGATCACCGTCTTGACGCTGCCCCCGTCGGAGTCGTGATAGAGCAACGCGCCGCGCAAGCCGCTGCGCACGTACTGCGCTTCGGGAAAGACCTTCCAGGGAATCGACGCCTCGAAGGAGATGCCTCCATCGATGGGAGCCTCGACGATCTTCGCTCCGGACACCTTGCCGAGTCCCGGCAGGGTGACGGCGCCCACGCTCTTGCCGGGCACGCCGGGGTAGAGCCCCACGTAGTAGGTTTTATACCCACCCGCGCGATTGGGAAAGGCGAGCTGTAGGCTGCCGTGGTCCTCGTTCTTGCCGAAGCTGGCGGTGCGGGTCAGGTTCGCATCCTCGATGCGCATCGTGACGTAGAGGTTGTCCTCGTCGTAACCGACGAGCCCTTTGGCGCTCGGGTCCTTGCCCCCCTTGCCGGACACGTTCTCCGAGAGCGAAACCAGTCGTGGCCACTCTTTGGCGAGCCCATCGACGCGCACCTTCTTGCCCTCGAAGGGTGCTGCATCGAGGATTTGCTCTTTGGCGTGGACGGTGGCGGTCAGGCCCAACACGACCAGGCCGCTCGTGATCAGTAGTCTGAGGCTTTTCACGTTTTTGCTTGCAGCTGATTTTCTTCGGCCTCCAGCTCTGCCAGAGCGCGTGCCAGTTCTTCTTGTTCCGCCTCGTCCAAGGCTTCGAATTCGTCCTCCACCCGCGAAGGCGCTTCGGCCTCCGGTGCCCGCACCGGCACGGGTTCGGGGGCAGGCGGCGCCAGCCCCATCTTGCGCTTGAGCTCGAGCAGATCCTCATCGGCACCCGCCGTCGTCTCCAGCTCTCGGAATTTGTGGGCCAGGACATCGCCCTGGTACTCCTCCGCGATCTCCGCGCTGGCCTCCGCTTCGGCTTCTATCTGCTCGATGCGGCCCGCCATTTCATCGAAGGCCTCGAAGGCGCTGGCGTTCTTGAGACCGCTCATCGTCTCGTGAATGGCCTTCTGCGCCTCCGCGCGCTTCTTGCGGGCGATGAGAATGCCCTTCTTGCGCTTGGCCTCTTCGATCTTGTTGTTCAATGCTCGCAGGGCGAGCTTGAGCTGGTCGACGGCCGTCTTCTGCTTCTGCCACTGCTCCCGATATTGGGTGGCGAGCGAATCGTGTTCGCTACGCCGGGCGAGCGCCTCTTTGGCCAGGTTGTCGTTGCCAGCGCGCACCGCGAGCATGGCCTTCTTTTCCCATTCGCTGGCTTTGGCTTGCTCACCCTCGGCCTGCCGCGCGAGACGCTTCTCGTCCGCGATGGCTCCCGCAACCTGCCGTTTGGCGACGTTGAGCTGTTCACCCATGTCGCGTATCAGCTGATTGAGCATCTTCTCCGGATCTTCGGAGGAACTGATGAGCGCGTTGATGTTGGATTGGATCAGGCGAGCGAGTCGAGCGAAAATTCCCATCGAAAAGCCTCTATCGGATAGCTTGGTAGTCGTGTCGCAGCGGCAATCGCCGCCTCACTTGCCCTCGGTCAATTCATGCAGGGTACCCACCTGCTCCGCGAGCGCCAGGTCGAAGTCGGCGAGGGTGGCCTCGAGCTCGTTGGGATCGAGGTTGCTCAACTCCAGCGACGCAATCAGCACGATGCCCGAATCGGCAATGCCGTACGCAGCGTGCACCAGATCGGAAGCGTTGAGCTCCAACAGCTTGCGGAACAACGGCGCGTGAAGCGTCTCGTCCTTGGGGATGGGGCCAATCTCGACCTGGAACACCAAGACCGGATCGCTCAGCAGCAAAGCCACCGGAGCCTGTCTCGCGGCGAGTCGCACGAGAATGGTGCCATCGTCCAGCCGTTCGAATCGCCGATCGAGGCGATGCAGCAGCGTCTCCAAGTCCTCCAGTGTATTGGCCATTGGTAGGGAGCGTATCACGCCTGGCGGGGGTTTTCTGCGGTACACGAGGGGCGATTCGGCCGCGAGGACCGAGCCGGGGTCTCCGGCGGGCTTGCGCGCTGCCGCTTCCTGGATAGACTCGGCCATGTTTGAGCAGAAGCCGCGCGAGTGCCTGACATTCGATGATGTCATGCTCGTCCCTGCGTACAGTGAGGTCGTGCCGTCGGAGGTGGAGACACGGACGAAGCTGACGCGCAACATCCACCTGAACATACCTCTGGTCAGCGCTGCGATGGACTCCGTCACCGAGTCCCGCACCGCCATCACCATGGCCCGCGAAGGCGGCGTCGGCGTGATCCACAAGAACCTGCCCCCCAGCGAGCAGGCCCAAGAGGTCGAACGCGTCAAACGCGCGGAAACCGGCATGATCGTCAACCCGATCACCATCACCCCGGACACCGTACTGCGCGAAGCTCTGGATCTGATGCGGCAGCACAGCATCAGCGGGCTGCCCGTGGCGGAAGGGTCCACCGCGGTGGGTATCCTGACGGCGAGAGACGTTCGTTTCGAAGAGAACCTCGACCAACCGGTGAGCGCGCTGATGACGACCGAGCTCATCACGGTCAAGCCCGGAGTCAGCGCCGCAGAGGCGAAGCAGCTCCTGCACAAACATCGCATCGAGAAGCTGCTCGTGGTCGACGGCGGCAAGCTCGTGGGGCTCGTCACCATCAAGGACTTGATGCAGGCCGAGCTCAACCCACGCGCCATCAAGGACGCGATGGGACGCCTCGTGGTGTGCGCCGCGATCGGGCCCGGCCCTGACGGTCAAGACCGTGCCGACGCTTTGGTCGATGCGGGTGCCGATGCCATCGTGGTCGACACGGCCCACGGCCACTCTCGCGGCGTCATCGAAGCGGTGAAGAACACCCGTCAACGCCATCCCCACATCGACATCATCGCCGGCAACATCGCCACGGCGGAGGCCGCCAAGGCGCTGATCGAGGCGGGCGCCGACGCGATCAAGGTCGGGATCGGGCCGGGCAGCATCTGCACGACGCGCATGGTCGCTGGCGTCGGGGTGCCGCAGATCAGCGCCGTCGCCGACTGCGCCGCGGTCGCCGACGAGTATGGCGTGCCCGTGATTGCCGACGGCGGCATCAAATACAGCGGCGAGGTCTCCAAGGCCATCGCGGCGGGCGCATCCAGCGTGATGCTCGGCTCAGCCCTGGCTGGGACCGACGAGGCCCCGGGCGAGCTCGTGCTCTTCCAAGGCCGCAGCTACAAGGTCTATCGGGGCATGGGTTCGATCGGCGCGATGAAGAAGGGCAGCAAGGACCGCTACGGCCAGAGCGGCACGGCGGACGAGAAGCTCGTGCCCGAGGGCATCGAGGGCCGCGTTCCGCACCGCGGTCCACTGGCGAACATCATTCACCAGATGGTGGGTGGCTTGTGTTCCGGCATGGGCTACACCGGCAGCCGCACCATCGAGGAGATGCGCGCCAACGCCCGCTTCTGCCGCATCACGTCCGCTGGCCTCAAAGAGAGCCACGTCCACGACGTGTACATCACGGAAGAAGCGCCGAACTACCGGGTGTGAGTGCAGCGTTGACAGCCCGCGCCCCGGCTGTCAGAGTCCCCGCCCCCTGAGGCCAATCGCTTCCGGGGGCCCGGAGAGGTGTCCGAGTGGTCGAAGGTGCCTGATTCGAAATCAGGTGTAGGGCAACCTACCGAGGGTTCGAATCCCTCCCTCTCCGCAAGAAAACAGAAACGTCTCTTTCCGGCAGCTGCCGTTCATCTCTCGGCACTGGAGGGATTCGAACCCCAGAGCCGCACTGACGCACACTGGACACCGCGTCGTCCCCTCGGGGAGGGTTCGAAACCGGCGACCCTGCGTCGCGGCTCGTTGAGCCACGAGCTGCAAGGACGTTCCGCGCCGGCAGCAAGGTCCTTCGACACCCGAAACCGCGACCTCGACGCCTAGCGACGCGCAGGGCGGACGCCAGTCGCTCCCGAGAAGAATCCCTCCCTCTCCGCAAGAAAACAGAAACGTCTCTTTCCGGCAGCTGCCGTTCATCTCTCGGCACTGGAGGGATTCGAACCCCAACGCCGCACTGACGCACACTGGACACCGCGTAGTCCCCCCGAGGAGGGTTCGAAACCGGCGACCCTGCGGCGGATTGCCAACTCGGTGAACGGACGGCACTCTGCTCAGGTGATGCTCGTCGAGCCTGTGCCGCAACCGGAGTCGTCGCTCGAGTGGTCCGACTTGTTGGTCCAGCTCAATTCCGCCATCCATCACGATGTGCGCCACCAAGAACAGTTGGTGCAGCGCCTCGAACGTGCCCGACGTTTGATGCACGAGCACTATGGGGACTCGCAGGATCTCGACGCGCTCTCTGCCGCGGCCTGCCTCTCGCGTTATCACTTCGCACGTTGCTTTCGTCGGCTCTACGGCGAGCCGCCCCACAGCTACCTCACGCGGCGCCGCATGGAGCGGGCAGCGCCATGATCGAACGTCTTTCTCACGCCACCATCTACGTCCTCGACCAAGAGCGAGCCTCGAGTTTCTACCGTGACAAGCTCGGCTTCGAGGTGCGTATGGACCACAAGATGGAGCACGGCTTCCGCTGGCTCACCGTCGCCCCGCCCGGTCAGAAGGACTTCGAGTTGGTTCTGATGCAACCGACCGAAGCGTTCATGGGCGACGCCGAATCACTCGCGGCCATGCGCACCCTGATCGAAAAGGGCAAGATGGGAGCAGGGGTGTTCTTCACCAGCGACTGCCGCAAGACCTACGAAGAGCTGCGACAACGCGGGGTCGAGTTCGTCTCTCCACCACAGGAGAAGTTCTACGGCGTCGAAGCGATGTTCAAGGACGATTCGGGCAATTGGTTCAGCCTGACCGAGCGCACGTCCCGATAGACGCTCACGTTCGCGGGGAGCCCAAAACTCACCGCGCAATTCCCGTAGCTCACTTCAATAGGTGCACGTCTATCGGCCACACGTTCGTTCGCGTGACAGCGCGATCCCGCGACGCTCTCGCCGAGAGCCTGAGCTTCTGAACACGACAGCTAAGGATCTCTTCGCATTGCCCGCTATGATCAGATGTCATGATGTCGTTCAGTCGGTTGATGTGGGTGGGTATGGTCTTGCTGGTTGCCGTGGGCTGCGCGCCATCGCTGCAAGTCAGCCGCATCAACTCCGCAGAGCGCAAGCCGAACAACGTTTGGGTCTTCTTCACGGTGGAAAAAGGTGACGAGCCGATCGGAGGACTGTCGGCAGGCGACTTCGAGATCTACGAAGACGGCCAGCTCGTGTCGGAGTTCGAGAGCAAGCAGGTGATCCAGAACCCCGAGGTTGCAGCGGTCATGTACACCATGCTGCTGCTCGACGTGTCGGGCTCGGTCACGGAGTCCGGGCAGAGCGACGCCTTGGTCGATGCTGCGCAGTCGTTCACGGAGCGGGTCGGCAAGTCGCAGAAGGTGGGCGTGTATGCCTTCGACGGTGAAGAGAAGCTGCACTCCGTCGTGCCGTTCACCGAGGCCAAGGGCAGCGTCCAGGGTGGTTTGGACGGGTTGCGAAGCTACGTGCCGAAGGATCCGAGCACGAACCTCCACGGCGCAGTCGTCGCGGGTTTACAGAAGCTGGAGGAAGAGCTCGCGAAAGACTCGCGCCCCCTCAAGTTCGGCACGCTGGTGGTATTCTCCGACGGGACGGATCGGGCTGCCCGCGTCTCTCGCGACGAGATGCTCGAAGAAATGGACAAAGAAGAATACGAGCACTTCGACATGTTCGCCGTCGGCCTCGGCGCAGAAATGGAAGAAGCCAATCTCGGCGAGGTCGGGCGCGATGGCACCGAGTTGGCTTCGGACCAGGCCAAAGTCCAAGACGCCTTCGACAAGATCGCCCAACGCATCGAGGCGCACATGAAACGCTTTTACTTGCTGTCGTACTGCACCCCCGCACGCAAAGGTGAACACCAGGTGCGCATCGTGGCCAAGGTCAAAGAGACCGGCGAGGGCGCGCTCGAATACAACTTCGCCGCGGACGGCTTCGGCCCACCGCCAGCCTGTGACCCCGAACGCAAACCCGACTTCGACTTGAAGGACACCACCGTCAAACCAGACGACGGCAGCGACTCACCCTGAGGGGCGTTCTAAAACGAGAAACTCGACCCGATGTTGACGCCCACTTCGTGCACCGTCACGTCGGCAGGTACGAGGCCGATCGCGTCAAGAGCCTGCCCACCGCCAAACTCGTCGACGGCAAGCCCCGCGGTTTGGCCTGAGCCGTAGGCGTAGCGCAGAGCGACGGTCGTGGTCGTGGTCATGCCTTCGTACTCCTCGTCGGGGTGCAGACGCCGCACCTTGCCGAAGCGTACCCCTGCGGTGGCGCCGTAGAAGTCGATGCCGCCAATGCCATCCACTTCCTCGTAGATGTTTCTGTCGCTGAAGAGTCCAGCGCCGAGCCACCACAAGCCGTCGAGATGCTGCACGGTGCCCAAACGTGCGTTCCACTGTCCTTTGCGGTCCATGTCGCTGAGCGGCGTCTGGTAGTCACCATCCAGACTGACCCAGCCCCGCTCGGTGTTGACGGAAATGCCCACACGAGCGCGCCAAGGGATGAAAGCGCCGCTGAAGCTCTCGGTAGCCTGATCGGAAAATGAGTCGGAGAAGCTGATCACTTCAGCCGTCTCCTCGTCTTCGAGCGCCGCCGCGTCCAAGATGTCCACCTCTTCTGTGGTGGCGATGTCGAAGGCGGGACTCTGCACGGCGACGCCCAAGGTGAGCGCGGGGGTCGGCGTCCACTGCATACCCAACGCCAGTTGCGCACCGAGCCCGAAGAACGATTCCTGCGTCGATTCGGTGAGGAAGAGATCCGTGCCGTCAGCGAGTCGCTCCGTACCGGAGAAGTGGTCCACGCTGCTGAAGGAGTCCTGCACGAAGAGCAACGATGCGCCGATGTTGAAGCCCGCGCTGGGGGACCACCCGATGCCGGGGCCCAAGCGGTAGGAGAAGCCGTGCTCCTGCGTGGCAAGTCGCCATTCGGTGTCCGTGTCTCCAGCGATGGTGGCGTCGACTCTGAGTTGTTCGCCGGTCGCTTCCACGGCGAAGATCCCGAAGCCCGCCGTCAGGCCCTCAGCCAGTTGCAGCAAGAAGCTGACGTTGGAAGGAATGATCAGAAACTCGCTGATGCTGGCATCCTCACTGAGTCCGTTGGGACCTCGTACCGCGCCGCTGATGTTGCTCACCGCGTAGTTGACGGCCGTGGCGCTCAAGTTGAGCTCGTGCCGCTCGACGTTGGCGAGCCCCGCCGGGTTGTAATAGATCGAGCTTCCGCTGCCGACCCTGGCCGTGACCGCGCCGCCAGCGAGGGCCGCATCGTCCCCCACCAACACCTCGTCCGTGTTTCCAGCGTGTGCACGCGGAGCTGCCGTGAGGCAAAGCCCCAAAACCACCAGCCTTCGAACGCAGCGCTGACCTTGCATGGCGGCTCGGGTTACCACTTCAGCCCGCGATTGCATAGTCTCAGAGCCCGACGAGCGCGACGGAGAACGCTTTCCAAGAGACCCGACGCCAAAGCCCTGGTATCTTGCTCGGCAACAGAGGGACCATGACAGGCACACTTTCCATCTCGCCCGACGAGGTGAACTCGTGAGAGTCACGCGCGCAACGGTCGCCTTGGGGCTATCGACACCGTTGGTCGTCTTGTCGTGTGGTGCTGAGCGCGGCGACGCGCTCAG
>JBNKHV010000147.1:0-111017 GCA_050290545.1 Polyangiaceae bacterium
ACGGGTGACCCGCCGGTGTACCAGGGCACGCCGCAAGACTGCGTCGGTTGCCACCAGGCCGACTACGAGGCGAGTCCGTTTCCGGGCCATCAAGAGTACCCGACGACCTGCCAAGATTGCCACACGACGACAGCGTGGAAGCCGGCAACGTTGCCGGAGCACAAGTGGCCTTTGTTGGGAGCCCATGCGACGGCGGAGTGCGCGAGCTGTCACGTCGGCGATCCTCCGATCTATGAGGGCACACCGCAGGAGTGCGTCGGCTGTCACCAAGCGGATTACGACACGAGCCCGTTGCCTGGCCACGATACGTTCCCAACGACGTGCCAAGACTGCCACACGACGACGGAGTGGAAGCCGGCAACGTTGCCGGAGCACACCTGGCCGCTCGTGGGAGCGCACGCGATTGCGGAGTGTGCGAGCTGTCACGTAGGCGACCCGCCGATCTACGAAGGCACGCCGCGAGAGTGCGTGGGCTGCCACGAAACCGACCGTGGCACGAGCACCTTGCCCGGGCACGAAAACTTCCCGACGACATGCCAGGATTGCCACACCACGACGGGTTGGAAACCTGCGACGTTGCCTGAGCACTCGTGGCCGCTCGTGGGAGCGCACGCGATGACGGAGTGCGCGAGCTGTCACGTCGGCAATCCGCCGGTGTACGAGGGCACGCCGCAAGAGTGCGTCGGTTGCCATCGCGCGGACTACGACTCGAGCCCGTTGCCTGGGCACGAGACGTATCCGACGACGTGCCAGGACTGCCACACGACGGCGGCGTGGAAGCCCGCGACGTTGCCTGAGCACCCGTGGCCGCTCGTGGGAGCGCATGCGATGACGGAGTGCGCGAGCTGTCACGTGGGCAATCCGCCGGTGTATCAAGGCACGCCGCAAGAGTGCGTGGGTTGCCATCGCGCGGATTACGACTCGAGTCCGTACCCCGGCCACGAGACGTTCCCCACGACGTGTCAAGATTGTCACTCCACCGATGCGTGGCGACCGGCGTCGGGCGGCGCCCATCCGGAGAATCGTTTCCCGATCACCGGACGCCATAACTACCCGTGCAACGACTGCCACAATCCGAGCCTGGGTCCGAACGGACGCGGCAATGCCGACTGTGTTGGCTGCCATGAAGGGGTGCACTCCCGGGCGCGCATCGATGGCGAGCACAACGAGGTGCGCAACTATCCTGGACCTGACGCACCACCGAATTTCTGTCTGGATTGTCACCCCAGCGGTCGCGAAGAGGGCGATTGACGAATACTTGGTTTCTCGTAGCGCTCGCCTCGGTGGCGGCTGGACTCATCTACTGGGCGTGGAGCCACCTGGACAGCCGCGCCGAGCGCAAGGCGACCGCTCAAGCGGAAGAGATCGCCGCGCTGGGTGATGCCGTTCCGCAAACCTTGCATCCGGTGATCGATCCCTGGAAGTGCATTGGTTCCGGCGCTTGTGTTCGGAGTTGCCCGGAGCACTCACCACTCGGGTTGGTCCAAGGTCGTGCGAGTCTGGTCAACCCGTTGGGCTGCATTGGGCACGGCGCCTGTGAAGCGGCCTGTCCTGCCGGCGCGATATCACTGGTCTACGGAACGAAGAAGCGTGGCTTGGAGTTGCCCCGCATCGATCCGAACTTCCAGACCAATCAGCCCGGTGTCTACATTGCGGGTGAGTTGGGCGGCATGGGGCTGATCCGAAACGCCGTCAATCAGGGCGCGCAGGCCGCGGAGCACATCGTCAATGGATCGCCGGACGCGCCGTTGCGTCGCGGGGTCGGTGGCGCGCTCGACGCGGTGGTCGTTGGGGCAGGGCCCGCAGGTATCAGCGCCACCTTGCGCTTGATGGAGGCGGGGCTCGACGTCGTCCTGTTGGACGCCGAAGCGCTGGGCGGTACCGTTACCCACTACCCGCGTGCGAAGGTCGTGATGACGGGCGATCTCAACCTGCCGCTGTTCGGTCGCGTCAAGCGGCGCACGATGTCCAAAGAAGCGCTGGTCGAACTGTGGGACCAAATCCAAGCGCGCTGTGCCTTGCCCTTCGTCAAGGGGCAGCTCGTGCGTGAGCTGCACGCGTGTCCTGACGGCATGTGGGAGGTGAAGGGGGCAACCCAGAGTTTTCGGGGAGCGAACGTCGTGTTGGCACTGGGGATCCGCGGCTCTCCGCGAAAACTCGGTGTGCCCGGTGAAGATCTGGGCAAAGTAGCCTACCGCCTGCTCGAGCCGAAAGAGTTCGAAGGCAAACACGTGCTCGTCGTCGGCGGAGGCAACAGTGCCGTGGAGAGTGCTCTGTCGTTGGCCGACTTCGGCGGGTGCGCTTCCGTGTCGATCAGTTATCGCCGCAATCAGTTCGCCCGCTGTCGCCCGGAGAATCGGGAGCGCATCGATGCCGCCATCGCAGCGGGTTCCGTCTCGGCGTTGCTGCCCAGTGAGGTCATGAGCATCGCTGCCGATCACGTCGCGTTGAGGCATCAGGATGCGGAGACCCAAATCCCCAACGATGCCGTCATCGCACAGCTGGGAGGTACCCCGCCAGGCGACCTGCTCAAAGGATTCGGTATCGAACTGGTAACCAAGTACGGCGAGCGCTGACGTCAGTGATTGATATGAGCGCAGTCTTCAACGCTTTGCCGTCGCTGATGACAGAATCGGAGAAAGTTCGCGGTGGACCGGACGAGTGGTGATCTTCCGACACGGAAACAGGGGGTAACGACCACCTAGCAATATCGTGACGGATCTCGACGTGAAGGCTCCCGGCTCTCCTACGAAGGAGCGAGTCACTGTCGAGGTCCATTCACAGCAAGCCGAGTTTTCGGACCTGTACGTCGCGCGTTTCGACTATGTTTGGCGAGTCCTGCGCGGTCTCGGGGTTCCCCCCGATCTCGTCGAGGATGCGGTGCAAGACGTATTCATCGTCGTGCACCGGCGGCTAGCGGACTTCGTACCCGACGCCTCTTACAAGACGTGGCTATTTGCGGTCGCAGCGCGCGTCGCCAGCGACTATCGCCGTCGCGCGGCACGCAAAGGGCGCCACGTCGCTTTGGACCACGCGGCAGACCTGCACGCTCCCACGCTCGACCCCTACAAGGCCGTACTGTGCGTCGAAGTCATGCGTCGAGTGGAGCAGTTTCTCGATACGCTCGACGCCGATCGCCGAGCCGTGTTCGTCTTGTCCGAATTTGGAGAGTTGTCGGGTCCCGAGATCGCTGCACGCCTTCACATGAAGCTCAACACGGCTTACTCGCGATTGCGCCTCGCTCGTCAGCAGCTCGCGCGACTGATGAGCGAGCTCGAGGCTTTGCCCGAGAGCGAAGAGCGGCTACGCGCGGCTGCCTTGACGAGATCCGCCCACGCTCCGGGAACGCCTGAGCTGTCCGCACTCACTCGACGATCGGGTGACTGAACACGGTCTCCTCCGTCGACCGCCGCACTTTCAGAGCGTCAGAGACATCCTGAGCGAGGTATCAGGGGGCTGATAACCTTGCGGAGGAAGCACGACGGGAGTTCCTGCCTCGTCGAGCATTGCGGTAGCCTCGCTGACGGCCTCGTCCAACGTCGAAAAGATCTTCATGCTGGCCACCCGAGGGTTCATCCAGCTCACTGCCGTGAGCACGCCGCGGATCAGGGGGTTGGTGACCACTACCACGTTGGCCAGTGTCCGTGCCTCGATCGTTGCTGCATTGCGTGCGCTCATGTCCGCCCAGAACTTCCGCATCTCCGGGCTGGTACGGGTGGAGCGACTGGCATCGTGCACGTTCACCACGCGCCGACCATCGAGGGTTTGCTGTTGGATGATGCGCTGGACGGCTTTTTCGTACCAAACGCCGACGCTGAGGTCCACGTCACCAATGAACGAAGAGACGATGAGCGGCGCGTAACGATCGTCGATGACGATCGCACCCGTGGGACCCTCCTTACTCGCTACCATGGGAAATACGGTGCGACACGCCCGCCGAAAAGCAACGGTCCTTGGCCTCTCACAGAATGGTGAAATATGGGCGGTGCTCGAACTGTTTGCGGGCAAGGGCACTCTCGCCGCCTTCACGAAGCGGCGGCGTGGATGATTCCCGTCTGGGTTTCGGCGCCTGATTCAGGCCAGGCATCGTACCGGCTTGCCGTGAGCAGCGATGCCCCTGGGAAGGTCCAGCAGTCTTGGTCCAGGGTTCCCGTACAGGTAGCCCTGTACGATGAGGCCGTGGGCCCGTGCCAGGTACTCGGCTTGGCGTTGCGTCTCCACCCCTTCGGCGACGACGCCCATGCCCAGTTGTTGCCCGAGCGTGATGATAGCGCTGGCAATGCAGGCCGACGTTTCGTGTTCGATGTCTGACACGAACGAGCGATCGATCTTCAGTGTGTTGACCCTGAAGCGCTTGAGGTAGGCGAGCGACGAGTACCCCGTTCCGAAGTCATCGATGGCGATCCGCACTCCGAGCTTCTTCAATGCCATCAACGTGGCCCTACTGTGGGAGGTGTCGCGCATGAGTAGGTTTTCGGTGATTTCCAGCTCCAGGTCGTCGGGCTCGAGCGAGGCGCGGCTCAGCGCATCCCGAACGACGTCCTCCAGCCCGGCGTGATCGAACTGTTGCCCTGAAACGTTCACCGACATACGCACGCCGGAGTCGCCCGTCACGCGTCGCCAAGTTGCCAGAGCGGAGCACGCCTCTCGCGCCACCCAAGCGCCGACGTCGGCGATCAAGCCGAGATCCTCCAGCAATGGAATGAAGGTGCCGGGAGAGACCGTACCCTTGTCGTGGCGCTGCCAACGCAGCAGTGCCTCGAAACCAACGAGGGCGCCGTCGTAGAGTCGGAATTGAGGTTGGTAGTGAATGTCGAACGCTTTGACTCTTGCTGCCTCACGTAGCTCCACTTCCAGACTGAGCCGCTCCAAGCCCTGTTCGGGCATGGCGGAGCGGCGACTCCGTCCGCCGCGTTTGGAGACGTACATGGCTTCGTCGGCGGCTCGCAGCAGGTCGTCCAGCGTGTCTCGCGGCGTCGTGCTCAGCACGGTGCCGATGCTCATCGATACGGTCACGGATGCTTGTGACAAGTCCACCGGTCGTGCCATCGCTTCGTGCAATTGCTCGACGACTCGTGCTGCCTCGTCTGGGCTCGAGAGGCGTGCCAGCACCACGGCAAACTCATCCCCGCTCAGACGCGCCACCGTGTCGTGCTCACACGTCACCTCCTGGAGTCGCTCGGCGACGACTTGCAGGAGCGCGTCGCCAGCGTCGTGTCCCAACGTGTCGTTGATGGTCTTGAAGCGGTCGAGGTCGATGCACAACAACGCCACGTGCGTTCCTTCGGCGTGGGCAACTGCTTGGGCGTGGGCGAGTTTGGCACGGAGCGTGCGGCGGTTGGCCAGGCCGGTGAGGGCGTCGAAAGATGCCAGGCGGGAGAGTTGAGAGACGAATCGACCGCGGTGTCGGGCGAACGAGATCACCCGTTGTAGCTCCTCCGGACTCAGATCGCCCTTGGCCAAGAACTCTTGCGCGCCACTCTCCAACGCTTGACCGGCAACCGCGTCGTCGTGGAGTCCCGTCAGGACGATGAGGGGCGCGTCGCCTGCGACCTCGCGCAGACGTCGAACGCAGTCGATGCCACGGCCGTCAGGCAAGGACAGGTCGGAGATCACGACGTCGAACTCGCAGGAATCGAGCATCAGTTCCGCATCCCGGAGGGTCGTAACCAGTTCGACGTGCGCGGTGCAGCCCTTCTCCAATGCGCGACGGGTCAAGAATGCGTCGGCTTCGTTGTCTTCGACCAACAGTGCCCGCAGCGATACGGCGCGGAGCTCGTTGACGCTGGCGCGCCGCTCGCACAACGAAAACGCTCTGGCAATCGCGTCGAGTAGGAGCGTTTCGTCCCACGGCTTGCCGAACACCGCCAGCAATGATCCATCCGTCGTGGGGCTGCGTGGCAGGTCGACCTCCGGGATCCCCGTGATGAGTATCGAGACCATTTCGCGGTCCAACTCGCGCAGCTCTTCGAGCAACGTCAGCCCGTCCATACCCGGCATGCGCAGATCGGTGACGACGACACCGAATCTGTTCTTCGAAGCGCAAGAGAGGGCTTCCAGCGGACTCGTACACAAGACGACATCGTAGCCGGCCTTGGCGACGCAGCGCTTGAATGCCGTGCCCATCAGCGGGTCATCATCGACGAACAAGATGCGATCGCGACGACTTGACCCCAAGGTGTGGGAATCGTCGGCGCTGCGTCGCTGTCGAACGATGGAAACGTCAGCCATGAACGGTTGCTCGCCAGAACGACCATTCACGGAATTACTGAAGCCAGAAGGCGCGTGCTGCACCAGTACGGACAGTGATCACACGCTGCATTGAACCCATGCCAAATGGGTACAGCAGGCTAAACCTCGTTCGAAAAACGCCGTTCTGCGGTGGTGGTTTCAACGATCTCGACGAGTAAAGCTCCGACTCTGCCCGATGAGAGGGAGCGGATGTCGGAGCTCAGAGCATGTCAGGTGCTCGACACTGAACCAGAGCCCGGTTTCGACGACGTGGTGGTTCTGGCCAGCCAAGTTGCCGCGACGCCCATTGCCCTGGTGTCGTTGGTGGATTCGGACCGGCAGTGGTTCAAGGCGCGGGTTGGGCTCGAGCCGCAGCAGACTCCCCGAGACGTCGCGTTCTGTGCGCATGCGATCCTGCGTGACGAGCCGCTCATCGTCCCTGATGCGCGACAGGACGAGCGGTTTCAGGATAACCCGCTCGTGACTGGTCCGCCCCATGTCATCTCCTATGCTGGGTTTCCGCTGCGCAGCGGGCAACATCGTCTCGGTACGTTGTGTGTCATCGATCACGTGCCGCGCAAGCTGAAGCCGCAACAAGTGGACGTACTCCGACGCCTTGCGCGACAAGTGGAAGCGCAACTCGAGTTGCGTCGAAGTGTCCACGAGCTGCGCCTTGCCCGGGAGCAGCTGGCTGACAAGTGCAGCGAGCTCGAGCACATCGTTTCGTCGCTCTCCCACGACCTGCAGGAGCCCCTGCGCACGGTGGACTCATTCATCCGCCTGTTCATGGCAGAGTACGGTGCGCGAGTGGAAGGGGAGGCGCGTCAGTACCTCGAGTTCGCTGCCGATGGCGCTAGGCGAGGCAGGAGCATGATCGACTCGCTGCTGGCATTTTGGAAGACGCGCGGGACGACGAAGCCGGGTCAAGTCGATCTCACCGAGTTGCTCGACGAGGTGCGGTTGGACCTGGGCGCCGTCGTCAATCGAGAGCAAGCGGTGATTGCCGGTGAGGAGCTGCCGAACATCGTGGGACATCGGCCGCTGTTGCGTCAGCTGTTGCAGAATCTGCTGTCCAATGCTTTGAAGTTCCGTTCGGCTGCACCGCCTGTGGTGCGGGTCTCCTGCGCACAGGAAGACAGACGTTGGCTGCTCTCGGTTTCCGACAATGGTGCGGGCATCGACGGCGATCGTTTGGAACGTATCTTCGATCCCTTCTACACGTCGGACTCGAGCGGGTCCCGTGGCACCGGCATGGGGTTGGCGATCGCGAAGCGTGTGGTCCAAGTGCACGGCGGGGACATCTGGGTGGCCGAGACAGGCAAGACGGGCACGACGTTTGCGATCAGCCTGCCCGTCGTTCGCAGTTCTGAGGTCGCAGCGTGACCCGCTCCAGACGGCATCGGGCCCGCAGCGCGGCACGTCCCTCGAGTAGTGGGGCTCTGGACCGTCGCGGCGTGTTGCGCGGCGGCCTGGGCGCCTTGGGGCTGATGGCGGCGCGACCGGTGCCGACGGTATTTGCCAAGCAGACCTTTCACCTGCGGGTCTTGGGTACCCACGTCACGTTGCAGGAAGCGATTCGACGCCAGGCGGAGCAGGACTTGGGCATCGAGCTCGAATTTCACCCCGGGGGAAGCGCCGCCGTGCTTCACCAGGCATCCACACGACCCGCGAGCTTCGACCTCTACGAGCAGTGGTCGGATAGCATCAACGTGCTGTGGCAGGCACAAGCCATTCAACCGCTCGAGGTTTCGCGCCTGACCTACTGGGATGACGTCAGTCCTTTGGCCAAGACAGGGCGTTTGACGGCACGAGCGCGCTACGGAGCCGGCGACTCGCCAGAGCGCATCCTCTTCGTCCAGCGCAACGGCACGTTGGCGGGTAGTCCGACGCAGCAAATCAGCTACCTGCCCTACGTCCACAATGCCGACTCGTTCGGCTACGATACTCGAGTCGTTGCCCGCGGCGTCGCTTACGAAACGGAGAGTTGGGCGTGGCTCCTCGATGATCGCTACCGCGGCAAGGTTGCGCTCGTCAATCAGCCAACCATCGGACTGTTCGATGCCGCTCTTGCTGCCGATGCGGCGGGACTGCTGAAGTTTCGCAACATCGGCGATCTGTCGGAAACGGAGTTGGACGCCTTGTTTCGACTCTTGATCGAGCTGAAGAAGCAGGGGCACTTTCGGGGCGTTTGGCGTTCCGTGCCGGACTCCGTCGAGATGATGCGTCGCGGGGAGGTTGCGGTGGAGAGCATGTTCTCGCCCGCCGCCGCTGCTCTCAACGGTCAAGGGGTGCCGTGTGTCTACGCTGCGCCCAAAGAAGGCTATCGAGCCTGGCAAGGTGTGATGTGTCTGTCGTCCCGAACCGACGGGCGGGCGCGAGACGCCGCCTACGCGTACATGAATTGGTGGCTTTCGGGTTGGCCCGGCGCGTTCATTGCCCGTCAGGGGTACTACATCTCGACGTCCCAGCTGTCGCGTCCCTATCTGTCCGAGGAGGAGTGGGACTACTGGTACGAAGGGAAGAACGCCGCGCAAGATTTGAAGAACACGGCGGGAGAGGTCGCGGTGCTTGCTGGCAGCAAGAGGAACGGTGGCTCCTACTTGCAACGCTTCAGCAACATCGCCGTCTGGAACACGGTGATGCCGACGTACGAGTACTCTCTTCAGAGGTGGGCTGAGTTTCTCGCCGCCTGAGTGGGGGAGTCTGAAGTCGAGGCAAGAGTCATGGGTAAACTCTTCTCTGAGACATCCACCAAGCTGACCATCGCAGGCAAGATACTGACGGCGCTGCTGGTGATGGTGCTGCTCGTCGTTGCCGTCAGCGTCGTTGGCTATGCTGGGGCCCGGAAGCAGGCCGAGCGCTTCGAGGGGGTGCGTCTCGCAAATGAGCGTGCGACGACCGTTCAAGATGTGGATCGTTCCGTGGTCGCCTTGCAGCGCGACGTGGAGCACTACACGTTCACCGGTCATCAGAGCATCGCCGATGCGGTCAAGGCGCGGGGGCAGCGAGTCAAGAGTGAGCTGCAACGCGTACTGGCGCTGAGTCAAACACCCCAGGAGACTGAACTGGTCGAACGCCTGAAGCGTCACTTGACGGAATACGAACATACCTTCGAGCAAGCCGTCGAGGAGCGCGAATTGCGGCGTCAACTCGTGTCGGACGGGGCGCGCGAGGCGATGTCGGCGTTCTTTGGAGCGTTGCGATCGGAGCAAGAGCTCACGGCGAGCCAGCACGCTGCACAGAAGGAGCTGACCGACGCGATGCGTGCCGCCGAGACCGCACTCTACGAATACCTGCATCGGCCGAAGTTCACGTTGCTGACCGACAGCGAGAGGCGCGTGGCCGACGCCAGTGCTGGGTTCAGGCGCGAGTTTCCGGAACAGGAGGCTCCGCTCGCCGTCAATCACGCGCGGCGTTACATCGGTGTGTTCACACGTGTCGTGCAGGCCACCCGAGGCTACCTGCACCTGACCGGCGTGGTGATGGCCGGCGAGGCGTTGGAATTCGGCTACGTGACGAAGCAACTCAGGGATACCATCTTGAGCCAAGTACATCCCATGTCCGAAGATTTCGCACGCTCGGTGGAGCAGACGCGGCATCGCATGGTCCTGGTCTGTTTGGGGGCCATCGTGGTGGCGCTGTTCGTCGCCTCGATGCTGACGCGAAGCTTGTCGCGACCGATCGCGGCCATCTCGAAGACGTTGACCGATCTGGCCAATGACCGCGAGGCGGTCGTACCAGGCACCGAGCGGCATGACGAGATTGGGCAGATGGCGAAGGCTGCCGACGTCTTCAAACGCAAGAACCTCGAAACCAAGGCTCTGTTGGAACGAGCGCAGCACTTGGCGGAAGAACTCGAGCGACACAAGGACCAGCTCGAGAAGTCGAACAGCGAACTCGAGCAGTTCGTGTACACCGTCTCGCACGATCTGAAGTCGCCGGTCGTGACCAGTGCTGGCTTCTTGGGCATGATCCGCAGGCTCGCCGAGCGAGGTGAGGTCGACAGAGCCCTGGAGAAGTTGGATACGCTCGAGGCCGCGAACCGTCGAATGGCACAGCTCATCGATGACCTGCTCGACCTCAGTCGTATCGGACGGATCGACCAAGAGACGTCCAGGCTCGACCCCAAGCAGCTCCTCGAAGAGTGGAAACGAAGCAATCAGCTACGTCTGCAAGAAGCTGAACTCGATGTCGTCATCGACGAGTTGCCCGCAGTCGAGGCGAATCGATCACGGTTGATGCAGGTCTTCGACAACCTGCTGACCAATGCGATCAAGTACGGGCGCCCAACGGACGGCGTTGGTGAGATCACCGTCGGCGGTCAGGAAGTGGACGGCGAGATCCGCTACTGTGTGAGGGACGAGGGCCCGGGGATCCCTCCCGAGTTTCACGACAAGGTATTCGGCCTTTTTCAACGCCTGGCTGCGGACACGCCGGGCACGGGGGTGGGGCTCGCCATCGTCGACAAGATCATGAAGACTCACGGTGGTCGAGTGTGGGTTGAGTCAAAAGGGAATGGCGAGGGTGCCCAGTTCTGGGTGGCCTTTCCGCAGCATCCTATTAAGCGCGACTCTGGTGCGCCGTACTCGTCTTCATGAACGTGCTGTTGGTAGAAGACAACGACGAGCACGCAGAACTCGTCACCTTTGCTCTCGAATCACGGGTTTCGAGCGTGGAGCGAGCGGAGGACGGCGAGCAGGCTCTCCGGCGATTGTTGGAGGAGAAGCGCAGTTTCGACCTGGTGCTGCTCGACATCAACATGCCGCGCGTCAGCGGTATCGAGGTTCTGGAGCGGGCAAAGGCAACCGAGATAGGCAAGCGCACTCCGATCGTCATGATGACGACTTCGGCGTCTCCGCGCGATCGTTTCCTCGCGTACCATCATCACGCGAATGGCTACACCGTCAAACCGACGGACTTCAAAGCGTTGGAGGACATGCTCCACGCCGTCGTCGAGTTTTGGGGCAAGTGGAACCGAACGCCAGAGCTACCTTCTGCGCTGTAGGCGCGTCCACGCTCATTCCGCTGCACACACTGGGACGTCCAGCGACACGTCGCAAAACCCGCTAGCACACTGACCGGAGTAGGTGCACTCGGTGCCGTTGTCGAACGGCTCGACGCACAGGGAGTCCTGACAGTCTCCGAGCGGCGCCATGCTGCAATCCGCGGCAGGCACGAGCAGACACAGACCCTCTTCACAGCTGCGTTCGGGGAACGCCAAGTTGCAGCGTTCGCCGAGCCCAACGGGCAGCTCGCACAGACGGGTTTGATAGCTGCAGTAAGTGCCTTCGTCGGCGCAAGTAGCCTCGCTGTTGTAGAAGCAGGGATCACCGAGCTCTCCAGGGGGAAGGCACGTGTCCGTGGAGGCGAACATGCAGAGCAGACCATCGACGCATGGGTTGTTGCCGAGGGACTGCCAGACGATGTCGCCGCACGCCTCTTCGAGAGCATGGTCGGGCGCGCAGGTTCCCTCAGTCGTGCTGCCCTCGTTCTGCACGCAGTAGAGCTCGGGCCGGCAGTCGCCGATACCGTTGCCGCAGGGCTCGCCTTCTTCCGAGTAGAACGCGTCGCAGACACCCACGCCCGGTTCGGCGGTTTCCTCGCAGTAGACCTCGTCACCGGCGCAACCACTGCGAGGATCGCACGGGTCGCCATCTTCCGGGAGTTGGGCGCAGCTCTGCTCTGCCGCGCCAGGGCTTGCGTAGATGCAGCTCAGTGTATCTGGGCATTGCTGCTGCAAGGTGCAGACGTCGCCCTCTTCGACTTTCTCCACGCAGACGTCCGCCTTGCAGGCGTAAGGATACGTGCACACCGTCGCGCTACAGTCTTCCCCGAGTGCCGCCGGCACGACGCAGCTGCCCTCGTAGCAGCTTCTGGAACGACATTGACTGGGATCGTCACACGCGGCTCCGTCCTCGAGAATGGCAGCACATACCTGCTCGCCACTGCAGTACAGATCTCCCGAGCCGCAGAAGACATCCGCGCAGGATTCGCCTTCCGCGGCGTACTCGACGCACACGCCTTCGAACGCGCCAGAGTAGGGGCAGTAGCCTTCGATGCACGTGCTCGCGAACGAGTCGTTCAGGGCGCAAGGCTCACCCAACGCCGCGGCCGCTTGGAAGACGTTCCAACACGTGGCTGTGCCCGACAAATACGAGCCCTCCCATGCGCCCAGCACGTCCAGGTTCTCGTCCATCAGGCACTCCGCGGCGGCGCTACCATCGAAAGCGAGCATGCCGTCGCCCACCGCGCTGGGGGCAAGTGCACAGGACAGTGCGCCAGGCATCGCGTCGACTGCGGCGCAGTCGTCGCGCTCGGCGAGCGCACATCGTTCGAGCCAGGCTGCGCGCAGCCCGTCGCAGAACTCCTCCACGCTGATCGGCTCGATGGGCTCTGGTTCGTCGGGTGGAGTGTCGGTCTGCTCCGCTCCGGCGTCGCCGTTCGGCGTGTCGCCGCCTGCGTCAGCCATTTCGGGCGTGCCGGCGTCGGCCTGGTCTGTGGGGGCTTCTTCTGCGTCGCTTGCCGCGCCGTCCGTCGGCTCGGTGCCGTCGGTTGTCGTGTCGTCCGCTGGGTCAGGGCCTGGGTCGGTCGAGTCCGTGTCTTGCTCGGTCGTGGCCTGGTCGTCCGTAGCCAAGTCGTCCGTGGATGGGTCGTCGCTCTCAGCGGAGGACGACGGATCCGTTGCCTCGTCCGTCGCACCACTTCCAGTACCCGCGTCTCCGATCTCTTGCTGGCTGTCATCACCGCAAGCGATGAGACACAGACTCACTCCCAAGAACATCCACTTCATCACTTCAAGCTTCTCCAAACGACGAGAAAACCCCAACGCCCGGACCGTGTCAACGTACCGTTCGCGCACACACGTGGCGGTGACCCAGAACCGGTCGTGGAATGCGCCCCGACTGGGATGGTCGCGAGGCACGCGGCGTTCGAACAATGGTGAGATACTCACCCACCGCGGGAGAGGCCAGCGCGACGTGCGCATGCTCGGCGGTGATTCTCAGCGCGTACAGCCGATGGGTTCGTCGTCGATCACGATCTCGTCGATCCACACGTCATAGGCGTCGGGCTGAGGATCTGCCTGGTAGAGCCACCAACCAAACCAAATGGACTCGAATTGCGGCAGCAGGTATTCATCATCGCTGCCGCCGTGCTCGCTGCTGGACGTGTGCAGTGAGGGGTGCTCTTGCTCGTTCCACCAGAAGTAGCTCTCGTGCGTCGTGCCGTCGTTGTGCCACTCCAAGCACACCCACTCGAAGGCAGGAACGGGCAGTGGTGCACCAGCGGGGTCGTTATCCAGATGGGTCCAGTCCCCAGTTGGACCGTGGTCCGTGCCCACGCCAAAACGATTCGTTTGTCCGTCCCACTGTCCGCCGACGCGGATCTCTGCGTCGGTTTGCGAACCTTCCGCTCCGGAGATCGTCCAATGCGCCCACATCGGTGCCGTCGGGAGCTCGCTGAAGCGTACGAACGCGCGGGCGTAGTAGCTGTTGCCCGCGACGGGGAAGACGCTTTCGTTCGTGAGCATGGCCAGGCCGTTGCCCTCGGTGTGAAACAGCGCTGCGCGAGCGCCCCGCGCCGCGTGTTCGTCTCCAACACTGACGCTGCCGCGGATACTCCAGCGAGCGGGGTCGATTTCGCCGGACTCGAAGTCCTCGCACAGCAGGAAGTCCGTCGAACAGCGGCTGTCCCCGAAAAAGCCGTCGCCCGAGTCCGACGGCGCTCCCGCATCAGAGCTTGGGACCGTCACGTCGCTGGGGTCGTTCATCGCTCGTGTGTCGGCGGGCGTCGGGGCAGGCGAGTCCGACGACGTGGGGTCTGGCACGGCGCTGGATGGTGGACTGGGCGAGTCCTCTGCATCGGATGAGGCAGGCGTGGGCTCTGGATCAGTGTCGCCATCAGTCGCTGTGCCCGATCGCGTGTCGCTGTCGGGGGCGTCCGTGTCGCTGGGGTCCGTCGTGTCGCTGAGCTCCGTCGGGTTCGCCTCGGCTTCGCGTTCTGGAGGCGACGCCTCCGCGTCGGTGTCGGCATTGGCCACTTCGCCGGTACCGGTACACGCTGGGGTCGAACCGAGCAGCAGCGCTAGGCTGCATCCCAAAAGACGTCGCATGTCTTGAACGTACCCTCGGGCCAAGGCGACGGCTCAGGGTTGTTCGCGCAGGCTCGAGTGGGTCACCAGGACTTCATTTCTGGTCCGGACGGGATTTTGGGGAGCTGGTTTCGTATTCCAGCAGCAATCTCGTTTGGCGGTTACAATGCGCCGATGCCGACAAGAGTGGACCGTATTTCCTGCGTCGTTCTCGCATGCGCCAGCTTGGTGGGGTGCGGGGGAGACGATACCTCCGAACAGGCCACGGGCGTCTCGGTGCCCAGCAGCAGCGGGACGGGGACTCCCGGGACGGTAGGCGGGACACCGATGAGCCCAATGCCTGCGGCAGCAGGCTCCAGTTCGTCACCACCGGGGGGCACTGGTGGGCTTGCTCAGCCGACGAGCAATCCCGTCGCAGGTGATCCCCAGGTCATGGATGGCGGTGGCGGCGCCGGAGGCTCCGGTGATCTCGGCGGTCAAATTCCGATCGAGGATGACGCTGCTGGTGCTGGGGGCGAGCTCTCGAGTGATGGCGGCGGCGGTTCCACGCAGCTCGACACCGCGGGCGGTGCTTCTGCCGCCGGAGGCAGCACTGGGCTTCCGGCAGTGGGTGGCAGCGGTGGCGCTGGCGGTGTTGGGGGCATGGTCGGTACCGGAGGTATGGTCGGCGGCGGAGGTATGGTCGGTGCCGGGGGTGCGGGCGACGAGAACACGGGGGGAGTGGCGCCTGTCGAAGCGGATCCACCGCGCTTGTGCATCCTGCCCCTTGGTGATTCGATCACCCAGTCGAATGCCGACCACCTCAGCTATCGCTACTGGCTGTGGGAAGACTTGGTCGACGCCGGCTACGAGTTCGACTTCGTGGGGTCCCTCAACGGTCACTTCTCGGGCACGCCCAACTACCCCAATCCCGACTTCGATCGCGATCATGAAGGACACTGGGGCTGGCGTGCGGACGAAATCATCGCGCAGTTACCCGGCTGGCTCAATGCCTACACGCCCGACGTCGTGCTGATGCATCTCGGGACCAACGACGCGTTCCAGAACAATCCCACGGATTCGACCATGGACGAGTTGTCGCAGATCGTCGGGCAGCTGCGCTCGAGCAATCCGAACGTCGTCGTGCTCATGGCAAAGTTGATCCCGTCCACGATGAACCAGGCGCAGCTCGATCAGATCAACGCCAACATCGACGGGCTCGCGAGTGAGCTGTCGACGGATGCGTCGCCGGTCGTGGTCGTCGACCAGGCTTCCGGCTTCAACGCGGGGCCCGATACCTTCGACGGAATTCATCCCAACGAAGGGGGCGAGCAGAAGATGGCCACCAAGTGGCTCGACGCTCTCGCCGACAACTGGCCGACCTCGGGCGGCGCTTGCGATATGTGAGACGCATCGCAGCGGAGCCGGCCCGCCGACGAGATGAGCAGGGAAGACCTGGCGCTCGATGCGCGTTTGAAGGACAACCCCCGTGGGGAACCGGGAGGAAGAGGTCCGAATGCGAAACTTGCTCATCTTGCACTGGCTGACGGGAGCGGCACTCACGCTGTGCGCCGTCAATTGTTCGAAACCTCAGGCGGTTGAGGAGTCAGCACCCGAGTCCGAATTTGCTCGGGCGCCGCTGAAGGAGGAGTCTCCTCCTGCGGCGGCGAAGGACGAGGACCGGGGTGAAGCGAACACGCGAGCTGACCAAGGCGCGGCGGCGAAGGCCCAGCCCGGTGGCGAGGTCGCCCCGAACGTCGCAGTCGAGCCCAGCGGCGAAGAGACCCTGTCGTGCACGAACTCGGCGCAGTGGGAAGCCGTGTCGCTCGCAGCGCTTCAGACTGGCACCCTCCTGACACCCAAGCCGTCAGCGAAGCCCCCCGAGCTCGAATGGCAAGCGTGCGAAGGGATCGCCGGTTGTGAGCGACCCAAGCTCGCGCCGGAAGTGAGCGTGCTTGGGGTTGGTGTGCTGGGTAACGAGCTTCGTATGGCCTTTCGAGAGGAGTGTGCGGACGGTGAGCAAATGCTTCGGGTCGTCTCGTTCGACGGAAAGCCTGTGGTGACGATGCGTGGCGAGGGATTCGTGTTCGAGGATGCCGTGCTGGGAGGTGATCGGGTCTTGATCGGCGGTTTCGGCAAGCACCTGTCGGAGAAGGCCAAAGACGGCTACGTGAAACGAGGATATCTGCTCACGAGACGCGACTACGGCAGTCAGAAGATCGAAGTCGCGCGCAACAAGCAGGACTACAGACCTCACACCGCGTCGAGCCAACTGGTGCACGTTCGCGGTGCGAAGCAGTGCACCGGGCTTTTCTGGAAGCTCGGGGTCGAAGAGTGCAGCTTCGCAGGCCCAGGCACCGATACGTTCACCTTGTTCGGTTCACATCTCATCTACAGCGACCCCGCGACCTCGAAGGGAATGGCGTGGGACGTCAAGAACGGCCCACGTGTGCTCCTCGACAACTTGCAGTGGGTGATGACGGACGGGGTGAACGTCGTCTGGTCCTCTTCTGACGTGTTGTACACCACACAGCCGCGCTGGGACCTCCCGGAGCTGAAGGCAAAGCCCGCGCCCGGAGCCGCGGGACCGAAGCCAGTCGCTTACGGCTGCGGGCGGCTGCTGAGCAAGGAGGCGGCGGGGTGGTCGTTGCGGCACATCGCGCAGGGACGCGTCTGGGACTTGGATGCGGAGCGCCTGCCGGCGCTGGAGACGTCCTCCACGTCTTCTCCTGTCATGAATTGCGAGCACATCTTGATGCCCAGCGGCGAGCGCATCGCGCTGCGAGATCTTGGCAAGCCGCGTGCGGTAGCGCCCGCCGTGGCCACTCCGTCGACCAGTGCGTCAGCTCCTGAAGCGCAGCCTGCGCCCACTGCCATCGAGGCATCACCTTCGGGAGCCGTGCCTGCACCAGCTGGCCCTGGCAAGTGAGCGTTCTACCCTCCCGGTAGGTGTGGTCAGATGTGTTGCGCGCCGGTGTCGGTCGGAGAACATGGGCTGGGTGGCGCTGTCGGGAGACTTGCTGCGGCTGCCTACAGGTACACAGCCACCAAAATGGACGTGGGCACAGGTGCACTGTCGCCTACCAGCTGGAAGTGGCTACTCGAGACGGTGCCGGGGGACCTAGAACGAAACGGTTGACAGGTACACTGTAGTGATAGCCTCGAGCTCTCGAGTTCTCACACGGGATAAACATGGCGACCGCAAGACGTCGCGTATCTTCGTGCTAGTTTGGGTCGCGAGCTCCCACGAAGTGTTCGTAGGTCTCGAGCTCGGACCGAATATCAACTCAGGAGATTCAGTGAACTTACCCAAGGCCGCTTGGAGTGTGTACTCCGAAGACCCCGATACGACGGACGCTGCGCGTGAGGTCGTTCAGGCGCTGTCTAAGCAGTTTGGAGAGACTGGCCCCAAAGCCGTGCTCTTGTACGCGACCATGAACCACGAGCAACACGAGCTGGTTTCGGAAGTGCGCAATCAGCTTGGTGAGCACGTCTTGCTACTCGGCTGTTCCGTCCAGGGGGTCGTGTCCAACGATGACCTGACGGAGGATGGGTACGCGGTCGCTGCGATGGGCTTCGGCGGGGAGGCCTTGAGTTGCTCGAGTGCCTGCGAGCACGACGTGAACGAGAACCCCGGCGAGAAAGGGCGCCGACTGGCGCAGACGTTGAAGCAGGGGCTGAGTCAACCGCCGCGAGTGGTGTTGCTATCCTACGACCCGTTGTGTGGTCTCGACGTGGAGACGATGCTGGCGGGTATGGCGGAGGAACTGGATTGTCCAGTCATTGGCGGTGCAGCGGGCCAACCCTGGGGACCCCCTCGAGAGACTTTTCAGTACTACAACGAAGAAGTTCTCTCGCACGGCGTAGTCGCTTTGGCGTTGGCAGGTGACTTCAACTTCGAGCTCGGCATCTGCCACGGCACTGCCCCGACGGGGATCACCAGTGTCGTCACGAAGGCGGACGGCAACCGAGTGTTGGAAATCGACGGCCGCTCGGCGGTCGACGTTTGGCGAGAGACGACCGGTTGCCGCAAAGAGGATTTGGTCGAGCAGAGTCATCTCGCGGCCTGGGCCGTCGCCGTCGAAATCACCGGTCCAGGTGGCCAATCAGAGCAGAGCATCCGTGGTGCCTTCGGTTTCGACCCAGAGTCGGGTGCGCTCATCCTTCAGGCGCCCGTCGCCGAAGGAACGAAGGTGACACTGCACCACCGCACCGTGGAGAAGGTGCTCAGTGGTACGGAGACCATGGGCAAGCAGCTGGCAGAACGTCTCGCCGGACGCAAGCCATGGGCCGTCGTGGGCTACGAGTGTGCGGCGCGGACGTTCCCCTTTTTGGGCGAGTCGAATACACGCGCCGAGCACGAGCAGTTGAGGGCTGCCGTGGCGCCGGAGTCGCCATGGTTGGGGATGATGGCTTGGGGTGAGGTGGGGCCATGCGCGGGCAAGAATGCCTTCCACAACTACACCTTTCCGTTGCTCGTCCTGACCGACTGAAAGAGTTCGTAGCGGGAAGGCCAGACCCACAGAGAAGGCTGGCACCGTGGACGATGAAGAGCATCTAAAAGAGAAAGCGCGCCTGTTGTTACAACGGGAGCGCGAACATTTGGACCTGCGTTGCAAGCTCGATCGGCTCGCGCTGTGGCTCAAAGTCGGGCAAATACTGCCAGGTCTCTTCCTGGATCGCTCGGACACCTACGAGCGGATTTGGGACCGCATCCGCAAGACGCTCATCACCAAGCTGCGTTTGCAGCGAGTGCTCGTTTTCGACGTCGAAGCGGAATACCTCTCACCGCTCACTCCAAAAGGTGATCGGCGGGAAAAACCCAAAAACATCGAGCTGTTCCTGCGTCAGCAACCTTGTGGTTTCTGCAACGACGTCGACCGAGAAGCAGAAGAACCCGCACGACGTGCTCTGGGGCAGGCGTTGGGGTTGCACCGCTTCATGTGGAGCGTCGTGCCGAAGCCCAACGGCGAGTTGATCCTCGTCGGTGCGGGGTTCGACGCGGCCAAGGCCCAATTCAGGACCCCGTTCGATGACGTCGATTCGAGCTACTTCGGTAGTGCGACGCGGCTGTTGGAGTCGCTGCTCGCCAACTACTTCTTGGTTGCCGAGCTGGAAGCTGAAACCGATAAGCTTCAACGCGCAAACAGCACCCTGGAGCAACGCGACCAGGAGCTGCGTGAGGCGGCGGAGCACCTCCGCGCCGCCAACGAGACGCTGGAGGAACGGGTAATCGATCGGACGCGAGAGCTCGGCAACAAGAATCGGGAGCTGCGGCTCGTGCTCGACAATGTCGACCAAGCGTTGGTGACCATCGACCTCGACGGCTACATGGCTCCGGAGCGCTCCGCGATGGTCGACCGTTGGTTTGGCTCCTACACGGGACGAACCAAGTTCGCCGAGCACGTTTCGGCCGACCAGAAGTTCGTGGATCTGTTCACTCTGGGCCTGCAGTCATTTGCCGATGATATCATGCCGCGGGAAGTCATCCTCGCCCAACTGCCGAATCACCTCGTCTGTGGCGAGCGTACGTTTGCAAGTCGGTTCTTGCCGCTTGACGAGGACGGCAAGCTCGTCGGGCTGCTGTTGGTCATCGACGACGTCACGGATAAGCTGGCGAAGGCCAAAGAGGAAGCCCAACAGCGGGAGCTCTTGGCAGCGTTTCGGGCACTGATGGGCGACCGCAACGGCCTGCTCATCTTTCTCTCGGAATCGGAGCGAATCTTGAGACAGCTCAATGGAGCGGCGGACGACAAAGCCCTGCAGAAGCGCCTCTTGCACACGCTCAAAGGCAACGCGATGGCCTTCGAGCTGCGGACTCTGGCTGAACTCTGCCACGAGGCGGAAACCCAGCTCGACATCGACAACTCGCTGCAGCAAGAGACGTTGGCACGCCTGCATTCGCTGTGGACGGAGGTGTCGCGCCGATTGCAGACCGTGCTTCCGACGGATTCACTCGGCCAGATCCAAGTGTCGGAAAAAGAGCTCGCGCGCGTCGCCGACAAGGCGCGGCGGGGGGCGTCGGCGGATGTCATCGTGCAGGAGCTCAACCGCCTTCGCTGGGAGGCCGTCTCCCATCCCCTCGGTCGCCTCGCTCGACACGCGCGAGCTCTGGCGGAGCGCTTGGACAAGGGACCGTTGCATATCGAAGTCGATGCAGAGGACATTCGGCTCGATCCCGAGCGTTGGGCACCATTGTGGTCGGTGCTGGTCCACATGGTTCGCAACGCTGTCGACCATGGCATCGAGAGTTCACACGAGCGAGTCGCTTCCGGCAAGTTCCCAACGGGAAGGATTCGTCTCGGGGCACGGCGGGACCAGCGAGGCTACCGCATCGAGTTGGCGGACGATGGTCGCGGCATCGACTGGGATCGCTTGAGTTCGCTGCTCGAGCAGCGCGGGCTCTCCACAGCGACCCGTGGCGACCTGGTCAACGGGCTGTTGACGTCCGGGCTCTCCACACGACAGAAAGCCACCGAGACCTCGGGTCGGGGCGTGGGACTCGGGGCGGTGATGACGATCGTCCAGGAGCTCGGCGGCGACATCCAGGTCGACAGCGAGGTCGGTCGGGGGACTTGTTGGACGGTCGCCTTCCCGAAAGCCGTCGTCGATGCCCGCTGACGCATGTCCGGGGGCAGAGCAACGCAGGCGAAAGCCGGAGCGGTGTGCTGCCGTGCCTACAGTGTGTGGGGGTAACGGGTGAAAATCGTGGGGCGAGTGAGAAAGTCATCGCGGTTCTTCACACTAACCCCGCGAGCCGCTCGAAGTCGGCACGCTCCGCTGTCGAACTGGAGCGCTCATTGCCAAATGGTACCAACCGAGAGCAGGCCGATGGCGCGTGAATTTGGGTCACCGTGCAAGCCATTCTCCACAGCGATACCGGAATGGGGTCTCCAGGCAAATGGCGTCATGGCTTGCCAGGTTGCTGGGGTGATGGGAACATTATCGAAGACGCTAGAATCGAGTTGGCTCAGGAAGCAGAGACGAACATGCCTGTGACGCTGGAGCCGGGCTTGGGGGCAGTGCGGGTTTTGGAATATCGGTATGTCTGGAAATAAGTCGCTGGACGTCATCTTTCAGGCTGCGGTGGTCGAGCTGTTCCAATGCTACGACATTGCCGTGGCCCCGTTGGCCGCTAGCGCGACCGTGCCGGCTAGTTTTGCTTCCATGGAAACATCGGCGATCACGACTTTTCGTAGCCCAGCGTTGACCGGGTGGTTGTCGCTCTCGGTTCCTCCGGAGCTGTTCCAACTCCTCGGAGAGGACATGCAGTTGAGTCACAGAAGACTCGACTTGGTGCGAGAGCTCACCAATCAAATCATGGGGCGGCTCAAGAGTCGCATGATCCAGCTCAGCATCGTACTCGAAGCCACGTTGCCGACACTCATCGAGAGTCAACGCCTCTTGCAACGGGCCAAGGAGTGCCCGGGGCTGCGCTGGCACAGCTTCAGGCTTCTGCGGGGCGACGTCATCGTCAGCCTGGATGGCAAGCTCGACTCGAGTCAGGTCAAGTACGCTGGTCGGGCTGATCACGGAAGCGAAGGTGAGGTCATTCTCTTTTGAGTAGGGTGCGAAGTGGGAGGTCGCTGCGAGACTCGCGCGCGCGGCGGCAATGGTTCAATTGACGGGCGTTTGCCCGAAGGGTTCGCAAGACAAGGTAAGGTGTCCGAATTGAAGAACGTATTGGTTGTGGATGATTCTGAGACGATCAGAAATCAGGTGTCGGGTGCGCTGGGCTCCGCGGGGTTCAACGTGATCGAGGCAGGCGATGGGGTCGAGGGACTGGAGCGTCTGGCGGGTAGCAACGTGTCGTTGGTCATTCTCGACGTCAACATGCCGGTCCTCAATGGACTCGACATGTTGGACCGCATCAAGGCAAACCCCGACACGGCGCGGGTGCCGGTCCTCATGTTGACGACGGAGGTCCACAGCGCGCTGATTCAGAGGGCCCGTGATGCCGGAGCCAGTGGCTGGATCATCAAGCCCGTCAAGCCCGAGCACCTCTTGAGTGCCGCCAACAAACTGACGTCCTGAGTTGTCGATGGAGTACAATGAAGAGATAAACGCGCGGATCGCGAGTCTGGCCGCATCGGCCTGTCTCGATCTGTTTGATGCATACGACGTACACCTAGAGCCTGCGACCCGTTCGTGGACTGACAATGGTGAGAGGCTGCTGTGCGGCACCGTTGGCTTTGTTGGTCGAGGAGTGCGCGGGAGTTGCCTGGTGGCTGGTGAAGAGCGGCCCTTGACGGCTTCGTGCCCGCCCGGCGGACGCTTGGGCGACTGGGTGGGAGAGCTGGCGAATCAGCTGGCAGGTCGCATCAAGACTCGACTGCTGGAACGCGGGGTGGAGGTATCGTTGACGACGCCGATCGTCATCTCGGGTGTTCATCTTGAGCCGTTGCCGAGGGGGAGCCTGGAACCGGCGGTATTCGCGTCGGGCGTTGGCGACGTCATGGTTTGGGCCGAGGTCGAGACTGCCGCGGACTTCGCCTTTGCAGTCGAACAGGTGTCGGTGCGCACCGGTGAGGGTGACGTCCTGCTCTTCTAGCGATGCCATCGGGTTTGATGCACGCCACGTACACGACGTTGCCCATTTCGCGGGTGAGAGAGCTTCCCGGTGGATGAACCCCGTGGGCGTTTGCCGCTGTTCGCAGAGGCGAGCGCCGAGGAGCTCATGCTACGCGCTTCGCGGGGGTGTGACGAATCGTTTCCGCAGTAGCCGGGCCGAGGGTGCCGTCTTGGCTTACGCCCGGACGATCGCTCGCAATTCCTATCTCAATTGGCTCAGAGCAAGGAAGCGTGCAGCGCTGACTCCGCTCGATACCGCCACGACACGCTTCTTGTGGAGGGATACTTCTGCCGAGCCCAGCAGCGGCGTTCAGCGTCGTTGCTGCTGAGCGTGACGGGGCGAGCGTTGAAGTCTCGACCTCCGCAGTGAGGTCAGTAGCGAAGTCGTCTGACTGCCTGGTCTCAGGTTAATCCTGTGCGGTGAGTCGGGTGCTGGGTTTTTGTGCGCACTGCGGCGCGGGACGTCAGCGCCTTGCGGATAGTTTCGAAGTGCTGGGGCGATCGTTACCGCGGCGGTCTTCCTGCTCATGGGGGCTCGGTTCCGCGAGCGTCGGGCCGACCTCTTCGGACTGGTTTGCTGCCCGTTGCGGATGGCGCGGAGTCTGCCCTGAGGCTGACGTGATCTGGGACTGGCGACGTCAGTCGAGATCGCAGCGGCGCCAGCGGGGATTCCGCTCGGTGAAATTATCCACCGCCTGCTTAAGGAAATTTGGGGTGCCTGCGGATGTCACTGTCCTTTGACAATCCTTCCACATCGCTGCGCGGACCGTGTGACGGCACCGCGCAATGTCTCGAGACCGCTCCAACATGTTACCCCCCTGTTCGCATCGTGGTGCCCGCTTTCGTGCCGCTTGCCGCACGCGGTGGACGGCGGGGGGGCCTCACATACCACCGAGGTGCAGGCTGCCTGCGTCGAGTTGACTGTCTCGTCGGAAGTGACGCTCGAGCTGGCCGTACATGGCCTGACTTCGTGCCTCATGAAAGACGACTGCCCTGATGACGCGTCCAGCTTCACTGAGCTGGCCTGCGAGTGAGAAAGTCTGATGTCGAGTACTAAGAGTTCCCTGGTTGCAACGTTCTGTCTTACCCTTTTGGTCGCCTGTGGCGAAGAGGCATCGTCCTCCGACATGACCGGTTCGGAGTCCGCTGGTACGGGACAGGGTGCGCCGACGGGTGGCACCGCTGCTGGTGCCGGGACAATGCCGGGCGCAACTGACCCCGCAGCTGGAGCCTCTGGAGGCGGGGCTACGAACACGTCGAACACGACCGCTCAAACACCGGTTACGACAGGAGCTCCTGAAAGCCCGGACACGGAAGCGTCGCCCGATATGACGGGTACGGAGGCCACTCTGCCCGAGACGCCTGCGCAAGATGTTGGAGCTCAGCCCGCGGAGCCTGACGCCGAAACGACCGCTCCAAGCCCGACTGCGGAGACTCCAGTCGATGGAAGCGAGGAGACGCCTGTCGAACCTGAAGCGCCGGTCGTTGAAGAGCCAGTGACGGAAGAGCCGGCAGCAGAGCCAGCTGACCCAGTTTCCGACGCAGACGTCATCGATACTGGGGCCGCTGAGAACTTCAGCTTCTTCGTGATGAGCTACTACCACATCGTCGAACTCTCTGGCAGCGAGGATGGTTTCGGCGGGGACCTGCGCTACAACGGCGCGGCGACTGGTCTCGAAGGTGCTGACGCCATCTGCCAAGAGACGGCTCGTCGTGTCGGCTTCGGGCATCGAACTTGGCGCGCCTACCTCAGCACGAGCACGGTCAATGCCATCGACCGCATCGGCGAGGGACCTTGGTACGACTTCGCGGGATCTTTGGTGGCAGAAGACACGAGTGGTCTGACGTCCGGCGATCGACCAGCAGGCGGTTGCTGTGACGAGGGAACGTACGACGAACTCGGTACGTTTCACGATGGCTCGACGGACGTGAATAGCGACGGGCAGTCGGATGATGACCACGATACCATGACCGCAACGCAGTCCGACGGTACCTACGCTGGCTTCAGCTGTGAAGACTGGACCAGCACGACGGCGACGTCAGGTGGCGGAGGTGGTGGCATGGGCGGCGGCGGTGGTGGCGGCATCCAGATGGGGCACTCGTGGCCAGCTCGCAGCGGCGAGAATTGGCAGACGTCACACGCCGGGCACCAATGCGCTGCCGGTACCAACTTCATCCAGAATGGTGGCGGCGACTCGTCGACCGTCGGTGGGGGTGGGGGCTACGGCGGGTTCTACTGTTTTGCCCTGCCAGAGTGACGTCTCTCGAACGGTGTCGCCGTGGACCGCCAACGCCTTCGATGCGCAGGTTGAGCCCGGCTTCTGCGTCAACGCTCAAGTGGGCGGCAACCCCGTCTCGAGAGCCCCATACTGGCGAACCGCTCGAACCTGATCCCCTCAGGGACGAGCCAGGAACGCCGGGTACTGGGGCTCTCGACCGATCGATGCAGAGATGTTGAGCGGCTCGGATGTGGGCAGGCAGTCGCTGGTGTTCATGAAGAACAGCGCAGTCGACGCACCTTGCCCCGACGACCACAGGATGCCCGAGTCGTCAGGCGCCCACAGCACGTAGTTGATGGTGGCGGCCGCGGTAGCGGCCGCGGCAACGCCGACGCCCGCCATCGAGGCGACGCCAAGGTCCGTGCCTCCCCAGTTTGCGAAGCACTGTCGAGATGGCGAGACGGTGACGTTCGGCAAGCCCTCCGCGAATTCCGTCGTTTCGACGGCATCACCCACGACCTCTGCATACAAGAGCGGGCCCCGGGTGCCGTTCGTGCAGTCTTGGTAGAGCAGTTCGGAGGGTGACGGCCAGCCCACGACACAGCCGAAACCCAATCCGGGCACCTCGATCGGATCGCCCGGGTTGCCCGCCACGTCGACGGGGGTCACGTAGCCCGTGCTGCCTTCGGTGTAGGTGACGTAGCTGCCGTCGACTGACCACTCTCCAGGGGACGGGTTCGAGGCACCGACGACCTGTGCAACCGCCGGGCTGCTGAGGGCACGCACGATGAGACCCGCCCCGGTGTGAATCAGAAGTCGCGTCCCGTCCGGAGAGAAGCTGTAGTACGGCGAATAGTTCGCGTTGACCGCGATTGGGTCGGCGCTGCCCCGTGAGTCCCACAGGAAAACGCCGTTGGGGCTGGCGCCGAAGGCGAGCCACTGGCCATCAGGAGACCACACCGGCGAGAGAGCTGGCGAAGAAGCGTCGCGTAGAACGGCTGAGATGAAGTCCGTGCCTCCTGGTAGCGGCAACCAAGACATCCCAAACGCCTCGCCGTCGTACCAGGCGAAGAAAAAGACCTCCGCCGCTGGAGATACCGTGGCCGAGTACAAGTCGGCGTCCGGCAGTGCAGCGCTGATAGCCACCGGATCCGCGTCGGAGTCGTCGAGTCGATACAGGTCGTTGCCGACCCGAGCGAGCAAACCTTGGCCGTAGGGCGTCAAGGCCTGGGCCTGTCCGAGCCCGTCGAAGGGGGTCAAGCGTTGTCCGATGTCGGTGTCGCTGGTGGGCAGGCGGTACAACTCGAGGCCCCCAGGGGTGTCGTGGGCGACGACCGTGCCATCGGGCGATGCGATCGGCTGATTGCGAACGCCGTCCCGGGCAACCTGCAATTGGACCCAACGTTCCGGGTTACGCACGTCGATGACGACTTCTGGGGTGGAGTTTGTGATGGGAACCGCTGCCCACAGAGGGGGTCCCGGCAGACTGATGATGGGTTCGGGCTCTTCGACGGGTGTTGGCGGGACTTCCGGCTCCGTCGGCACGGGCGCGGTCGGCATCATCGTGGGGTCCGTCGATGGCGGTGTCGTCGGTAGCGGTGTCGTCGGTAGCGGTGTCGTCGCTACCGGCGGAGGAGCCTCCATCGTGGGCGCTGGAGGCGTCACTGCCTCCATCCCGGGGTCGGCAGGAAGCGGCATCATCGCGGGTACGTCCGTCGTTACCGGGATTGGGGTAACGACGGCAGGATCCATGGCGGGATCCATCGTGTCCGAGGGTAGCGGTGATCCTTCGCCCACCACGCCGACGCCCATGGGTGGTGGTGGAGTGACGGCGGGTTCTTCCGGAGTCGCGCCGGGGGCGGTACCCGGTACCGAACCGAGCTCCGTTGGCGCCGCGTTCCCGGGTGTGCCCGGCGAGTTGATCCCGGTCGTCTCCTGGTCTGTGTCGCTGTCCCCCGGCGGCGCGCCGCCGTCTTCGGCCAGGGCCAGGACTGGCACGTCGTCTTCCGGTGCTAGCCCCAGGTCACGCGCTCCGCAGGCAGCCAGCAGCAGGCTGATGCAGCATCCACTCAGTTCCCGAAGCTGTTTCATGGCACCGAGATTAGACCAGCGGCGACCTGCCGGCCAGCGTCGCGGCCGCTGCGTCAACTGTCTCACCGTCACCACGTCTCAGATCGGGTGATGAACTCGCGTGATCACTCCCAAGGCCGCTGCAACGATGGGCACGCTGCAACATAGGCGCATTACTGCCTCTTCGGTGTTCTGCGCGCGGGCACCGGTGACCGCGCGACCCATGGTTCGCGGGCTTTCGGGGCAGTGCAAGAACTGCCGTGGATCGGCGGGCGCTGTGAGAGACTCAGCGCAATGTCGAACGAGCGCGACACGAACCCACGGATTTACCTCAACCATGCTGGCACGAGCTTCCCCAAACCAGCCGCCGTGCACGCCGCGTTGGCCGAAGTCTTGGCGTCCGATCCAAGCGAACAAAGTGAACGCTACGAGCGGGATGTGAACGTCGTCGCTGCGGCTTTGGGTGCCGCTCCGGAGCGCATACGCCTCACGGGCAGCTGCACGCATGCCCTCGATGTCGTCATCTCCGACTTGGACTGGGAGCACGGGGACGAGATCGTCACGAGCCAGCTGGAGCACCAGGCCATGATACGGCCGATCCAGAATCTGGCGCGTCTGCGGGGAGTGAGGCACGTGCGTGCGCCCTATCGGCCCGGAGCGCCGATCGATCTCGACTTCGTGCGCTCGAGGTTGCAGCAAGGGCGAGTGAAGCTCGTGGCGGTTTGCACTGCGAGCAACGTCACTGGCGAGATGCTACCCGTGCGCGCGCTGGCACAGCTGGCGCACGAACATGGTGCTTGGTGCTTGGCTGATGCGGCGCAGACCTTCGGCTCGAGTGAGGATACGGTGTCGTCTTTGGGCTGCGACCTGCTGACGTTCGCCGGACACAAGAACCCACTGGGGCCCCGCGGCATCGGCGGTTTCTGGGTGGCGCCGGAAGTGGCCTTCCAAGGAGGAGCTGCGAGCTGTGAAGTACGGCAAGAAGGTGCTCCGAGTTGCGAGGCGCCGATGCCGGGCTTCTGTGACGTGGGTAGCGTCGCCATGGAGGCCCTGTCCGGCTTGGCCGCGGGATTGACGGCCTTCGGCGCGCAACGGGCGGTACGGATGAACGCTGCTCGTCGAATGGCGGCTGACTTGGCGAACCGTGCTCGAGAGCTCCCAGGGGTGACCGTGTTCGGACATCAGGGGGCGCCTCAGACGGCTGCGGTTTCCCTGCTCGCAGAACGGCTGTCGCTGCACACGGCGCAGGCCGCGTTTGCGGAGCATGGGATCACCGTACGCTCGGGGCAGCACTGCGCACCTCGAGCGCTGGAGGCGATCGGCGCGCCGCGGGGCACGATTCGGGTGAGCTTCGGCGCGACGAACCGTGCCGAGGACGTCGACGCGGTGTTGGCCGTTCTGCAGGGACACCGCTAGCCGCTTGCCCGACATCCTGCGGGTGACGTGTGTACGCACCCGGTTTCGTCGACGGCCGTCAGTTCCCGCCGAAGCCACCACGCACGGGTTCTGCCTCGCCCGTGGTGAACGTCCAGTCGAGGTTCAGATCGCCGCCCACGTAGGTGCCAACGAGGCGCACGCGGTACGTCGTCATCGCCTCCAACGGAGTATGGGAGTAGAGGAATACCTCGTCGCGAAGCAGGCTCTCGTCTTCCGGCGTGAGCCACATGTGCTCGATGGGCGTCTCGTCTCCGTCGATGGTCAAGACGTGTTCGCTGATCTGCAGGTCTTGCGCGTAGATGTTGACCGGCAATCCGCTGGGCCAGCCCGTCGGAGGCATCGGGGGCTCAGGACCCTCGCGATCACCATGGAACGTCGTGGGCACATCGATCTGATCGACGTAGGGGTAGACCACGACCACGTCGTCTGGAGCGGGTGTGCCGCGCCCGAAATCGATGGTGTCACAACCATCGGCAGCGCCGTAGCCCATCTCCGTGACCCAGGGGTCGAGTATCGGGATGCGGTGCCACACCGAATTGATCCACATGTCGATGGATCGTTGTGGGTCGTTGGCGAACGCCATGACCTCGAACGAGAAGCGGCCATCGTAACCTGCGGCTTGCGCACGGGCACCCGGATCGGAGCCGCTGAATCCATCGCAGCCTTCGACCTCCGAGTGCGGATCGGCGGTGCAGTTGCCGCTGTTGGCGGCGTAGTAGTCACAGTGAGCCTTGGCCGCGAGATTGAGCTCGCTGATCATCGTGATGCATCCGGCGCCCGCAGCCAGACGGGCTTCCGTGACGATGCGCAGGGCTTCGACTGCTTCCGGGGGCGCATCCGCGGGCGCCGGGGGGCAGTCTCCCACGTTGCTCGAGTCACCGACTGGGGTTCCTGGCTCGCCCGTGGGAGGCGTCATCTCCTCGTCGGGCGCGGGCTCTTGTGGGGCCTCCATCATGACGTCGCCAGTGGACTCGCCGTCGGCCGGAGGCGTTGCCTCGGGCATGGAGGCATCGTCCATCATGCTCGGGTCCATGGTCATGGACATGCTCGGGCCGTCGCCGGTGGTGGTCGCTCCTGGCGCTGCCACCGGAGACGTGTTCGTGCCTGCAGCCGTCGGGCCCGGCGTGGGGGACATCGCAGAGCTGCCTTCCGTGCTCGGCACGGGGATGATGACCGTCGGGGTGTTCGAGTCCGCGCCGGCGGGCGCCACGGATGAGGCTCCGTCGCCGGTGCTCGAACTCGCGTCTTCACCGCAGCCGGCGACGGTACTGCCGCAGAGTCCAAGAACCACGAGACGAAGGACAGCACGTTCATTTAGCGCGACCATGATCGTCAACCTTGCCCACTTCATGCCCGCCGACTACCGATTTTGCAGCTCTCGCTTACCGGCTTCGACGCCGCGCGAAGAAACCGCTCTGGCTGCTCGAAGCCGTCACCAAGCTGCGGCCAACGACGCCTCGCGGCACTCCGCTGAACGCCCGACTGGCACCCGTCCGCGACGGCCTGGCTGTCGCTGGTGCTGCAAGGACTTGGAGCCTGCTTTCGCTTGGCGCTAGAGTCCTGGCGTGTCGGCAGCGATTTTCGACGAGAAGTTTGGCCAGCAGTTGATCGCCGCCGCGCCATCGGGCCCGGGTGTTTACCGCTACTTGGATGGCGACGAGTCCGTGCTCTACGTAGGGAAAGCGAAGAATCTTCGCCGCCGCTTGTCGAACTACCGCAACGCGACGAGGAAGAAAGTGCACCGCAAGATGCGGACCTTGGTGCGGGAGGCTCATTCCCTCGTGTACGAAGTCTGCGAGTCGGAGCAGGCGGCGCTCCTGCGTGAGGGTGAGCTCATCCGTCAGCTGAGGCCGCCGTACAACGTCGACGGGGCCTACGCGTTTCTCTATCCGTCCTTCGGCTTCGGTCGCTGGAACAAGTGCGCGCTGCTTTGCTTTTCGACGCATCCGGACCGCTTCCAGCAACTCGACCTGAATTGGTACGGTTGTTTTCGCTCCCGGCCTCGCGCAAAGGCTGCTTTCACCGCGCTCGTAGACCTGCTGTCGCTGGTGGCTCATCTGGAGAGGGTCGTTCGTCTACCGGACCACCCACGCATCAAGGGTTCACGCCTGGTGGGGTTGCGACAGTTGCCGGCGGACATCATCGAGGCGCTTCCTGCGTTTTTCGCTGGCGAGGACCCGGCGCTGCCGAGTCGCTTGGCGCGACGTTTGCTCAACAAGCCACGCGCACGGCGGGATGCGGCGAAGGTCGAGCTGGATCTCAAGACCCTGGCGACATTCTACGAGTTGGACGCGGTGCGTTTGCACGAGGCGCTTCGGGCTGTGGGTCGTTCCGGGACGCATGTCCCTCAGGACGAACGGGATGCGCTCTTCATCCGCGCTTCGTCATCCTGACGCCGACAACCCGCCGCCACGAGTACGCGCTTGCGGGGCATGGCCGTGGTGCATGGTGAGGCCTGGTCGAAGCGTTGGCTCGACGCCCGTCGCGCTGGCAACACTCGAGTCGGGTTTGTCTTCTCGAATCTTGTCGTACTTCGAACGGCGATAATTCAGCCTGCAGGAGTGCGAATTCGCCAACTGTCGGTGCGGACTTGAAGCGCAGTGCTTGGCCCGTCAACATGATGGGGCGCAGACTCGAAGGCGGGCCTCCGGTCATCGACGACGTGCAGGGAAGCAGCCATGAAAGTGTCGAGTTTCGCTAGCGGTGGTCGAGGTCCGAGAGTGGTTCGGGTGCCGTTCGCGGCGCTGCGTTGGCTGACGGCGCTGCGTTGGGCGCTGTGCCTGCCGTTCATCTGTCTTGCGCCCGCGGTTGCCGACGCTTCGCCGTCCTATGGCTATTTCTTGATCCAGTACTACCAGTTCAGACCGGGGTGCACCGGCTGCCACACGAGCGCCACCGGAGGAGAGGGCACGGTGATGCAGCCGTTTGGGCTGACGATGGTGTCCCTCGGGTTGACGGGTGGGGACGACGTACAACTCCTGGTCGATACGCTGAACGCCTTGGGGCAAGCGGATTCGGACGGGGACGGCGCCATCGATGCCGAAGAGATCATGGGCCAAGGAGATCCCAACGATCCATCGGTTCAGCCCGAAGGCTTCGTTGGGTCCGAAGCAACCGCGCCCGCGCCGATGGGGTCAACCAGCGCGGATGCTTCCGACACGGTTCCCGCAGGCGGAGCGTCCGCAGGGCTCGCTTCTTCGGACCCTGCACCAACGGCGCCACCACCGACGTCAGAGCCGACGCCAGGAGGCATGCCGGCCGGGGCCGGGACAGTCGCGTCTCCAAGCACATCCGCAATGCCTGGTGCCTCCGCTCCTTCCCCGTCCAGTGGCTGCAGCTTGGGACGAACCGGGGGGCCTCACGGCAAGTGGTTACTCGTAGCACTGCTTGCGGTGGCGGGGGTTCGTCGGATGCGAAGAAGCGATTCTCAGACGCTTCGGCGTCGTGTCGGGCCCAGGGGGTGACGACGACCTCGAGTCTGGGCGAAGTCCGGCGTGTGTTGTGCGTCGTCGATGCAGAGACTCGATTCGAGGTGACGGCTGCGCAGATTGTTCCAGGATTGCCGCTTGTTCCAGGCCGCAGTTCCTGCGAAACGGGTCACTGAAGTTTGCGCCATTTGTTCTCATTTGAGCTGGTAACTTTCGGCAGTGCGCGTGAGGGTCTTCGATGCACTGCGCCAGACTACCGCGGTGGCTGAATTTACCGGCCAGGGCAGGTCCGGACTTCGCAGGAATGAGCGAGTTGCAGGGACAAATTACGCACTATTTGGTCTGTGGTGGAATCGTCACCGTGCGTTGAAACGGTTTGAATGATTGTGCGTGGCGCGGGTGTGCATGGCGTTGCGCTGTTGGGGGCAGGAGTGTCAAATGTCGATCGGGTCAGCGAGTGCGTCGTTTTCATCGACTCGTGCGACGGTGGCTCTGGTTGTCGAGGTAGGAGCATGTGCGTTACGTGCATGGTCACGAACAGCCCATAAGGAGTTTTTCATGCATCAACGGATCGGCGAAATGGCCTTGGCGGCAGCGTTGCTCGCGGGTTGCTCAGGGGAAGTTGGCGGCCCTCCCAAAGTCGACCCTCAGGCGGGGGATGGTTCTGGGGGAGCAGTGGCGCCTGGGTCCGGCCAGGCGGGCTCTGGCGTGACGGGGCAGGGTGAGCAGGGCGGTGCGGTCGTGTCCGCGGTCGACAACGGCGACGGCACGACGACACAAACACTCGCGGACGGTACTGTGGTCACCGTCGACGAAAACGGAGAGGTGGTGGCGACGACCGCGCCACCTGGGGCGGCGGGTGACCAGCCGTCGACCGCGGTCGACTCGAACTGCGCCGTGGGAACTCCGGAGACGACGGCGGTGCCGCGCCTGACGAACCGTCAATACGACAACACCATTCGTGACCTGCTCGGTGTGGACCTGCAGTTGTCGGCAACGACGCTGCAGGCGGACAGCAAAGGGAACATGGACGCCCGCACCTGGGGATCCTATCAGGATGCGGCCGCAACCGTCGCTGCGACCATCCTCGGCGATGCGACCGCGCGAGCCAGCGTCATCACCTGCTCGACGGCGGATGCCGCTTGCGCCGAAGAAGTCATCACTGGGTTCGGCGCCAAGGTGTTTCGGCGCCCGCTGGAAGCGGACGAAGTGTCGCGCTACCTCGCGCTCTACGGCGATTCCACGCTGACCGAAGGGGGCACCTTCGACGAGCAGCTCCAGGTTGCGCTGCAGGCCATGTTCCAGTCCCCTTACTTCCTCACCTTGGCGGAGACGTCGGGAGAGCCTGAGGCTGACGTCGGCGGTGTGGGGGAGCGATTCGCGCTCAACGACTACGAAATCGCGTCTCGTCTGTCGTACCTCTTGTGGGACACCATGCCCGACGCGGAGCTGATGGCCGCCGCGGCGGCGGGAACGTTGACCCAAGGCACGGGTCTCGCGGAGCAGGCACAGCGCATGCTTGGCGACGACCGTGCGAAGGGCCTCGTGGAGCGCCTGCACATGAACTACATGCGCATGGGGCCAAACACGCGCTGGGTCGGCTACGCGCGCGACGGCGCGAAGTACCCCCACTACAGGGAAACGCAGATCGACGCGGTAGCTCAGGAAACACTGGCTGTCGCGAACGCCGTCGTGTTCTCGGGCGGGTCCTTCGAGCAACTCATGACGACGACCGTCGGTTTCGTCAATGCCGACACCGCGCCGTTGTATGGGCTTGACCCCGCGCAGTTTGGTAGCGATCTGACGCAGGTGGACTTGGGGCCTGCGCGGCCAGGCTTGCTCACGCGGGCTGGCTTCTTGGCGGCCAATGCCTACGGCAACCGAACTTCACCCATTCATCGCGGTGCCTTCATCATGAAGGACGTGCTCTGCACGCCCATGGGCAACCCATCACCCGATGCCGCGAGCACGCCGTTGCCGGACGACGCGGGGCTGGTCACGAACCGCCAGAAGACGGCGGCGCAAACGTCGATCGGGCCCGACTGCATCGCGTGTCACGAAACCATCGTCAATCCGCCAGGCTTCGCTCTCGAGGCGTTCGATGCGGTCGGCGGTATTCAAACCATGGACAACGGTGAACCCATCGACACCAGCGCCGAGGTCATCGTCGGTTCTCGAGTCGTTCCCGTTGCCGGTCCCGTGGACCTGATGAACGCCATCGCGACCTCGCCCGATGCAAAACGCTGCTACGCCGAGAATTGGGTCACCGTGGCCTACAACCGCGTGCTGGCACCAGAAGACGCCTGCACCGTGGACGCCATCGCCAACAACATGGCGCAGGACCCGAGTTACGCCCTGACCAGTCTGATTACCGATCTCGCAACCGTGGAGTCGTTCCGCTATCGAGCTCACGAAACGGAGGTGTCCCAGTGAAACGAAGGATCTTCTTGCAGGGAATAGGCGGTGCCGCTCTGGCGGCCCCTTACTTGCCGTCGCTACAACCCAAGGCCGTTCGCGCTCAGGATAATCCCTTCGCTGCGCGACTCGTGATGTACTTCACGCACAACGGTTGCCTGTTGGACAACTACCGCGTGAGCGAGCGCAGCGGTGCGCTCGACTTCTCCGGGCTTTCCACCTTTGCGGATTTGGTGGGCCTGGAGAGCAAGATGGCGCAGATCCGCGGATTGGCCATGTTCCCTCGCGGCACGAGTGTGATGTACGGCGGTGAGACGGTCTACTTCGACCCGCACGACCAAGGCACGGGTTCCAAACTGACGGCCGCCCCCAACGACGAAGTCAACAAGTGGGCCGTGGGTCGGTCCTTCGATCACGTCATCGCCGAGTTGGTCAATCCCGGTGCGGACAAGACCCCGCTGGTCTTTTCGCCGACGGGTGCGGGCTTCCAGGATGTCAAGACCGTGCTCTCGTACAAGGTTGCCGGAGATGGCACGGCGTTCAGTCCAGAAGGTAACCCCGGCAAGATATACAGTTCGCTGACCGGGCTGTTCCAGCAGGGGGGCGACACCACGACGGCGACGACCGAGGGCGATTGGCGTGTGTTGCAAGGCCAGAGCATCCTCGACGTCACTCGGGACGACTTGATGGCGCTGCGGGGCAAGAACCTGAGCAGCGTCGATCAAGCTCGTTTGGAGGCTTGGGCTGAGCTGCTGCTTTCGACGGAGCAAGTGCTCATCCCCGGTGAGTGCAACACCGACGTGGCCGAGGCCCTCGGCATCAACGAAACGGCCATCACCGATGCCGGCGGCACACTGGGCGACAGCGGCGGTGGTGGCGGTTTTGGTGGTGGTGGTTTCGGCGGCGGTGATACGGCAACGCGCATGAACCTGGGCATGGAGGTGCTGCAGAAGCTGGCGGCGATCACCATGATTTGCGATGCGAACCGGGTGGTTCTGCAGCACAACCAGAGCTTCGTCACTTTCGACTTCGACGGCATCGACGCCCCTGCTGACCACCACGGGATCTCCCACCGAACGGGCAGCGCCGCGGTTGGCGGGGATACCTACGACCCGGAGTACTACGAGCCGTTCCTCAAGTTGATCGACGAGTGGTACGGTCGCAAGTACGCGCAGTTCGTCAGGCTGCTCGACAGCATCCCCGAAGGCGATGGCACGTTGTTGGACAACACGGCGACGATGTGGCTCCCGGAGTTGGGAGACGGCGAGGCGCACAACAACGACGACTTGCCCATCACCTACGCCGGAAGCATGGGCGGCTTCCTCAAGACGGGCGAGATATTCGATGCGGATCCACCGGACGAGAGTGCCGGCGGTGGCGGCTTCGGCGGTGGCGGCTTCAGCTTCGGAAGTGGCGGGCACCCACTCAACCAGTTGTACGTGGCCTTGGGCCAGGGGCTCGGCGCGGATATTCAAGAGTTCGGGGTGGCCGACACCAACGACGCTGACGCCGGCATAACCATGCCGGGTCCGCTCGAAGTGATTCTGGCGTAGCTGGTCCCCGTCGCCTCGACGTTCCGCAGGCCTCAGCCAATCTCCTTGACAACCGCTGTGGGGCGGAACATCGAGGGGGCATGAAGGCAAAGCCGAGCGTCGAGGCACTCAAACCGTACGTAGCTCCCCTGGAGGGGCGCCGCGGGCGGCTGCGACTCGACTTCAACGAGAACACGCTCGGCCCCAGTCCCAAAGTCGTCGAAGCCATCCGTGCGCTGCCTCCGGAAGCGTACGCCACGTATCCCGAGTATGAGGAGCTGAGCGTTCGCTACGCTCGGCACGTGGGCGTCAAAGCGAGTTGCGTCGGGTTGTTCAACGGTTCGGACGCTGCCATCAAAGCCGTGTTCGAGGCCTTCGGCGAGCCGCAGCAGCGTTTCGTCACCACGTCACCGACCTTTGGGTACTACCGCCCCTGTGCCGAGATCGCTGGCATGGACATCGTCGGCGTCCCCTACACGTCCGAGTTCGGCTTTCCTTGGGATGCGTTCCGTGAGGCGCTGTCGAAACCGACGCGGCTCTGCATCATCTGCAACCCGAACAACCCGACCAGCACGTTGGTCGAGCGCGAGCCCATTGTCGAGTTGGTCCAGGACCATCCCGAAACGCTCTTCGTGATCGACGAAATCTACGCCAGCTACACCGGGGTGACCGTGTTGCCCGAAGGAGCCGAGCTCGAAAACTTGGTGGCGCTGCACTCGCTGTCCAAGTCTTGCGGTATCGCGGCGCTTCGTATCGGGTTCGCGTGTGGGGCGGCGGGCATCGTCGAACGCATGAAGCGGGTCACGGGGCCCTACGACATCAACCAGTTCGGGGTCGTGGCGGCGAATGCTGTGCTCGACGATTGGGCGGCGATGACGCGCTATGCGGACGAGGTCGCCCGCGCCAAGGCGTTCACTTTGGAGCACCTGAAGGACCGCGGGGTGCGTCACTACTCGGGCGGTGGCAACTACTTCTTGGTGTGGCCGGGCAGGGACGTCGCAGAAGTGGAAGCAGCGCTGCGTGCTCGTGGCATCCTCGTCCGCAGCATGCACGGCAAGCCCATGCTCGACGGCTGTTTTCGGTTGAGCGTCGGCACGCTGGAGCAGATGCAGCGCTTCGTCGCCGAGTTCGATGCGGTGCTGGACGCCTAGTCCCAGTGTTCGTTCGCCGCGGCACTAGTGGCGAAATTTGCTGCACCACGTCGTGGCGTTGCTGTCATTTCTTTTGCCGAGGCATGCGTTTTTCAGCGCATCACTCGAAAGATCGCACCCAATCCGGTGGTGTATTTCACCTGTTCTTGGGAGGTGCTGGAAAGCGCGGGCCAGTCGCGGCCTCGAACTGGCAATCCGCAGCAAAGCTCGCTACCAGAATGGCGTGAAACGCGTTCTAGGCATCAGTGCACTGCTCGTTTTTTCATCGGCTTGTTCCACCGGTACTCCGCCCTCCGAGCCCGAGAGGCCGAAGGCGGACTTGGGGGAACCCAGCGATGACGTCGACCCGGAGCTCATCGGGGTCGCCGTGCGTGACAACAGCCGCCAATTTCAGCTCTGTTTGGAGACCGCGCGCGAGAGCAATCCCGAGCTCATGGGATTGGTGGAGGTGCGCTTTCTGATCAACACGGATGGCTCCATCGGTCAGGCCATGGTCGTGGAGACGGACATGCCCTCTTCGATCGCCGACTGCATCGTCGAGGCCTTCTACAACGTGAAGCTGCCGCAGCAAGAGTCCGCCGTCGTCGCTCAGTACCCGATGTACTTCCAGCCCAGCTGAGAGCAGCCGACCCGGCTCGAGAGGTAGACACTGGGATTTCTCGCCTCGGGGCTCGGCTTCTTGACATGATGCGGGCATGAAGCTGGGCCGAATCGCGGAAATATCCCGGGTTTTCGTCGAAGAGGGGCTGGGCTGGAGTCATCCGGAGGGGGAAGGCGCGCCCGAGGCGGCAACCGACGGGGAGCCTCCGGCGGATGTCGACCGCCAGCGAGCAGCTCGTTTGCGCCGCGCCTTGGAGCGGCTGGGGCCGACCTTCGTCAAGTTTGGCCAGCTGTTGGCCACACGTGTCGATCTGTTCAGCCCCGCCTTCCTGGACGAGCTCGGAAAGTTGCGTTCTCACGTCCCGCCGTTTTCTGCGGCGGAGGCCCGCGAGATCCTCCAGCAAGAGCTCGCGCGGCCCATCGAAGAGGTGTTCGTCGACTTCCCCGACGAGCCGGTCGCCTCCGCCTCCATCGCCCAGGTGTACAAGACGCAGCTGGGAAGCACGGGCGAGTGGGTCGCCGTCAAGGTGCAGCGCCCGGGACTGCAGGAGAAGGTCGCCTCCGATCTGTCGATGTTGCTGGAGGTCTCGAAAGTCATCGACCGGCTGGTGCCCGCCTACCACCGCAGCATGGTGCATCAGGTTGCTGCCGAATACGCCTCACAGGCTCGGCAAGAGATGGACTTTCTCGCGGAGGCCCGCGCCATCGAGCGTTTTGCGGAGGTCCTGGCGAGTTTGCCCGAGTTTCGCGCGCCCAAGGTCGAGCTCTCGTTGTGCACCCAGCGCGTGCTGGTGATGGAGTGGTTCGAAGGTCCGCAGCTGGAGCAGATCCCGGGACCCGACGGTTTGCGCGAGCGAGGCATCTCTCCTCGCACGTTGGCGACCGCGATGCTGCGCCTGCAGTTGGTCATGTCCTACGAGCACGGTTTCGTGCATGGGGACACGCACCCGGGCAACATCATTCTGCTCGATGCCGGTCACCTGGGGCTGATCGACTTCGGCCTCCACGGCATCGTGTCGAGACAGCTCTGCGACAAGATGCTCGAATTGCTGTTCTATCAGTCGTCGGGGCGTCGCGACGACGCGGTGACGGCCTTCTTGCAGATATTCACGCCATCACCGGATTCGGACTTGGATGGGTTCGAGCAAGAGCTCCGCGAAGTGTTGGCCGAGGCAGAGGCACCCAATGCGAACCGCAACGTGTTGACGGCGCAGCTCGTCGACGGTTTGCGGCTTGGAGCGCGTTATCGGTTGCGGGCGCAATCGGAGCTGTTCATCGTGATCCGCAACCTCACGATCGTCGAAGGCATCGTGCTGACCTACTGCCCCGCGCTCGAGCTGGTCAAGGAGGTGCGAGAGATCCTCTCCGGCATCTTGGTGCGTCGCGCGTTGGGTACCCCGCTCAGGGGCGAGTACAAAGAAGTGCTGCCCATGCTGCTGTTGACGTTATCCCAGCGACACGAGTTGGTGCAGCGACTGCTTCGGCTCGAACGTTCGTTTACGGACGCTCGCAATCTAGGGGAGTTCCTGAAGAACGAAGGTGTGTTCGACCACCAACCCCCAGCGCAACGCGCCGTGGACTGGAAGTTCTTCCTGTTCGCCGTGGGGATCGGCGTGCTGCTGATGGGAGCGTGGCAATACTGGTTTGCGGGCTAGAGCCCGCCGGAGCGAGCGCCCTCGAGTTCTCGCGTAACGGCATTCGTACGAGCGGTGGCCGCCGCAAGTTCACTCTGCGCGCGCCTCAGCTCTGCTAGCGTTTCTTGTGCGCGGATCAGCGCTGCGTCGTGGGCCCGAACGATGAGGTCGTGGCGCTTCTGCAGCGCGTCCAGGGCTTCCTGAAGCGCCGCGCCAGTGCCGATCAAGGAGTCGCGTTCCGATTCGAGAAGCTGCAACTGACCTTCGAGCGATTCCGCTTCGCGCTTGCTCTCATCGAGCTCGGCGGCGAGGCGCGCTTTCGTCTGTCGCAAACGAACGTTATCTTCTGCGGCGGTCTCGAAACGAGCTTCAGCCGCCCGAGCCTCTCCTCGGGCGCTGTCGCGTTGATTGACGACAGTTACGACGGCGGCCGCCGAGAGTACGATCGCGGCTGCTCCGAAACTCAGGGCGAGCTTCCTCTTGTGCCGGCGGCGCTCAGCTTCGAGCTTCGTCGTGCGCTCGGTCTCGCGGCGGGTGGACTCTTCTGCCTGCTCGAACTCGCGGCTGCGGCGTAGGAACTCTGTGATCAGTTCGAGGCCAGCCTCGTTGTCCTGCGTGCCGAGTCCAGTGTGGCGGAGGGCCCACAGTGCCGTGGGCTGTCGTCGGTTCCACCAAGCTTCCTGGGCCGTCAGCTCAGGCTCTCGCAACAGCTTGTTCCTGCTGCCGGTCTCGCTGGATGCGCCATGCTCTCCTTGGGCAAGGCTCAGCAATTGGCGATACTTCTGGCCATCCAGCAGTTCGTCTTCGGCCCACTGCTCGAGCTCGCGCCATTCGGTCAGCAGCGATGGGTGCCCTAGCTCGAGCGTTGGCGCCGCCTTCGTTCCCCCGCGCAGGAAACCGCACTCGCTCGATGAGAAGGTGCTCACGACCTTGCGGAGGTTCGGATCGCTTGGCGCGACCCCGATGCTTCCGGCGAGCTCCTCGATGCTGCAATTCCGTGGTAGCGCTTCACCCGACGAGGTCGTGAGCAGGGCACAGAACACGGCACGTGCCAGCGATCGCTGGGGTTCGCTCAGGGATTCGAGCAGGGTCCGCCCGTGTGCGTCCAGCGCGTCGGGACAGCCAGCGGCGACGTAGGTGGTCAGGTCGATGACGCCCGTCGCCTTGGCATGGTCAGCCATGCGCAACAGGGCGTGTTGCAGGCGGGGTAGCGGCTCTTCGTCAGCCTCGACGTCGCGCAGCAGCTGCTCGCAAAGCGCCGGCGTCACCCGCCAATTCACGGCTTTCAGCGGTTCGGTGATCATCGCACGGAGCTGGTCACGACTGGGGTGCTCCAGCACGACCATGCCGCCAGCGAGAGCTCCTGCCAACCCTGGAAACTGACCGCAGGCACTGAGGGCGTCCTCACCCAGGACCAAAACGACGAACACGCGACTCGCGCTTCGCTCACGTGTGGCCCGCAGCAGCTGCCGCACGAAGAGCTGTTCGGCAGGGCCAGGCCGCACGGTGAGGGTCGCGAAGCCTTCGACGACGAGCAGCAGCTTCTGGTCGTCGTCGGACAAGGCGTGCTCTGCCGCCCGGAGCAGCGCGTCGGCTGCGCCGTCCAAGCTCGCCGCCACGAGGTGGGCTGCTTCACGCTGGCGCTCGGTCGAAGGTGCCGTGGTCTGGCACAGCGCCATCAGTGCTCGACGCAATTCCTGTCCGGGCTCGCTCGCTTCAGTAGCGTTCAGGCGAGCGACTTGCCACACATCTCGGCCGTCGCGTTCCTTCAGAACGCCGATGACCCCGGCTTCGACGAGCGAGGTGCGTCCGCTGTGACGCGGTCCGACGACCGCCGCGAAGTGCTGGGTATCCAAGATGTCCACCAGCGCGGTCAGTTCCCGTTCGCGGCCGTAAAACACATCTCGGTCGCTCTCGCGAAAGGCTCGGAGCCCGACGTAGGGAAGGCCCAGTCGGCGCGTGAAGCTCTCCAGTCGCGTCGCTCGAGCGGGGGGCTCGTCGGGGGCGTGCGTTGGCGGAAGGGGTGTTAGCCTGATACGGCTGTCGGGCACGGCGTCCGAGACGTCCTCATCGGCAAGTGCTTCGTTGGATTGGGGCGGGGTGGGTGCAGCATTCATGGACAGGCGACCTTTGACGACAGAGGTGCCGGTTTAGCAACGCTCGTCGACGCAGCGCAGCGGCTAGTCAAAGTGCTTCTCGTCGCGCGGATTGTTGTGCTGGTGGCGAATATCGAGGGTGATCTACTCGTTGCGAGCGACAGCGACACTGCAGCGGTACCTTCAGAGCCACCGTCAACTCGCTGGGGTGCGACTGTCTGCATCATCGAGCCGAGTGTGTCGCGGGCAGTGTGAAGACCTTCGAGGCTGTGATTCATCGCTTCCCTCAACCCGGTGGAGCCCAGTACAACGCTCATCGTGGGCCTGATCGTCCAGATATCTGACCTGCACTTGCTTTCGGGGGGGCCTCACTGTCGAGCGATTCTTCGCGAGTTGCCCGGGGCCTTGGCACGGGAACAGCAGCGCCGCGGCTCGCCCGTGGGCCTGCTGGCTCTGACCGGAGACGTGTTCGACTCAGCGAGCCTGGAGCCCGCGCGGGCGATGCGCGCCTTCGCAGATCTTCGCACTAGCATCATCGACGCTCTGGGACGCAAGGTGCCGATGGTCGTGGTGCCCGGCAATCACGACCGCAGGTTTCACGGCCTGGTGGGGCCGCATCGCACGGCGCTGTTCGAGCGACTCGCTTCTCACTTCGATGATGAGGTCTGGGTGCACGGAAACGCCGGCCACTTCCTCGCCGGTGTCGTGCCCAACACCCGACACGACATACCCGCCTGGATCATCGCCTACGACTCCACCTACCTGCCGCTCGGATTCATCAGCGCCGGCGGAGCGTTGCGCCAGGAGGATCTGCTTCACGCTGCGGCGCAGATCGAGGGCAAGCGCCGAGACTGGCCGCTCATCTTCCTTCTGCACCATCATCTCGTGCCGACCCCGTTGACTGACATCGGACCCGTCGAGACGGACGCACTACCCCAGGCGTTGCGCTGGCTGATCAGCAGTGTCTTGCCCCGAATCGTCTCGAACGCGGACCGCGAGGAGCTCACCATGACGGCCCTCGGTGCGGGCACGGCGCTGTCCATCTTGCACACCTTGGGTCGCCCGGTGATCGTCTTGCACGGCCACAAACACTACCCCAATGCTCGTCACTTGGGAGCGACCCGACAGGGACAAGGTGACGTCCTGATCGTCAGCGGCGGCAGCGCCGGAGTCGCTCAAAGTTGGTTCCCGACGACCGCACGAGAGGCGGCACGACTGTGGCCGTCCTTCAACGTGATCGAGCTCAGCGAAAGTGGCGTCAAAGCCGACGTGGTCTCCTTCGCCTACCGCGGCGACGCCCTGGGGGAGACGCGCGTCGCGCCCTTGGTGGCCGCCGAACGACGGGGCGTGCACTGGCGTCCCCAGCCGGTGGCGGAGCAACCCGATGAAGCGCCGGAGCGGCAGCTCGAAACCAATTCGCTGATTTGCACGCTGCAGCCGTCGGTCCGCGAACATCGTTGGGATGTTCACTACGTGCGCCACTACGATGGCGGTCCCGAGCAAGCGCCCGAGAGCTACGAGGATACGGTGGACGCTCTGGAGGATTCGGAGTTGGTGCCCTTGAACTCGATCACTCGACGCGGCGTCGTCGAGCGCACGCCGCCTTGCCAGATGCGGCTGTTTCGTGGGCGAGAGGCGCACTACCGTATCGATGGTGCGTTGTGTCGCCACGTGACGGAGGCTCACCGCTTGTTCGGCAAGCATTGGGCGCCGTATTCCTGGCTCGGCGTGATGAATCGATACTTCAGCCGGCGGCTCGTGTTGGAGGTTCGCGCGCAGCAGGCGGACCACCTGCGCGAGGCTTTCGCCAGCGAGACCGATCTCGGCACGGGTGCGAGTGGTCCACTCGAGCTCGCTTGCGTCGAGCCCGGTCGCGTCGTCGTCGTCTACGAAAACTGCCCGGCCAGGACGCTCGTCAGGATCCATTGGCCGATGCAGAGCTGAGTTGGGCTTCTTGGCTGTGCGAGCTGGTTCGATGCCGAGCGTGCGGTCTGGCCCTGCCCCGGGTCGGGCAAAGTGCCCCCGATGGCAACCCAGTCGAGAGGCTTCAGTCTGAAAAGATGGCGGCCAAGGCTTCCTCCATGGGGCGTCCTGGCGGTGCCCCGAACAATCGTTCGAAGCGGTGCGAGTCCAAACTGAGATCCCTCGGGCGCGGCTCCGGGCTGTCGAAGTCCAGGCGACTGCTCTCCCGGATGTTGGGTGTCCGCAGCTTCAGGGCCCGCGCCATGGCAAGTCCCATCTCCAGGCGCGAGAGGCGCTCCGGGCCACCCAAGTGCAACACTCCGCAAAAGTCGCTCGCGTGTGCGCGTTCGATCGCTGCCGCTGCATCCTCCAACCACAGCGGTGTGCGAAACTCGTCCGAGAACAGCGATAGCTGCGTCCCAGCGCGCAGACTGGAGATTTGTGACTGGAACGTGCTCTGGCGCACCACGGCAGGCAGGCCGTACATCAACGGTACCCTCAGCACCATCGTGTCGCTGCCGGCCAGCACGCGCTGCTCCCCGAGCAGTTTGCTCCGGGCGTAGATACCCGTCGCGTTTGGCACCGCGGCCTCGTCGTATGGCGCGTGTTCCCCATCGAAGACCATGTCGGTCGAGATGTATGCGACTCGCGCCCCGACGGAGTTCGCCGCTTCGACGAGGATCTCCGTAGCGCGTACGTTCACTTGCTGGGCGCGCTCTGGTGCTGAGCGCGCCGCGGCGGGCGTCGAGACCGCGGCGGCGTGCACGATCCGTCGGGGTCGCGAGCGCCGTACGATGTCAGCGATGGCGTCCGCATCCGACAGATCCACGACTTCGGTCTTGCCGCTGTCAGGTCTCGGGCCATCAGGCGAGACGGTTCCGCAGACGTCCTCGCCCTTGGTCAGCAACCGGCGCAGTAGAACGCTGCCGAGCTGGCCTCCAGCTCCGGTGACTAACCACGATGCCATGAACGCTCAGTAGCATCCGGCCTCGCGCTTGTCTCGTCGCACGCGAGGCTCGTTTGACGGTGCCGGTGGTTCGCCCTACTCTGCGCCCAGGGCTTCCGAGTTCTTGGAGTTGGTGTTGGCGCTGGATTCGGCGCTCAGCAAGGCGGTGACCCGGTCGTATTGAGTCCACAATCGGTCGCTGCGCTGTTTGGCGTGGGCGAGGCTGCCCTCCTCAGCTTCATGCTGCAGCGCCTCGGCTTCCTTGGCCATGATCTCTGCGCCCACCGCCAAGCAGCTGCCCTTGAGCTTGTGGGCCTTCTCACGTAGCAATTTCGCGTCCAAGTCGGAGATCGCGTTGTCGAGTTCTTCGAGATTCTCCGGAACGCGGGCTATGAACAGCGCCACGAGTTTGGCCGAACGCTTGATCGTCATGTCGAGCTCTTTCGGCGCATCCTCCGGGGGGGTGCTCACTGGAGTCCCTGCATGCTCGAGGGGCTCCGCACCGTCCCCGACGTAGCGCTCGAGCATGCGTTCGAGCGCGTGCACCCGAAGCGGTTTCGACAAGTAGTCGTCCATTCCCGCTGCGAGTACCTTGTCACGTTCACCCGCCATCGCGTGTGCCGTGAGGGCGATGATCGGTATGTGACGTTGATTGCCCTCCCACTCTCGGATGGTACGCGCTGCGGTGTAGCCATCCATCACTGGCATCTGGCAGTCCATCAGCACGGCGGCGTAGTCGTTGGCCATGACCTTGTCGACGGCCTCTTTGCCGTTGCTGGCCACGTCGGTTTCGAAGCCCGACTCCCCCAACTGCTCCGTGGCGACGAACTGATTGACGTCGTTGTCGTCCACCACGAGGATGGTCTTGCCGCGATTGCGCACCGCACGAGTCTGGGCTCGGGGTTGGGGGGCAGGCACGCCGGTGCCGGCGAAGGTGCCTACGATGCAGTCGTAGAGCTCCGACAGGCGCAGCGGTTTTGCGATCTGGGCTGCGAGTTCGTCTTCGACCTCCGTGAGAGTGGCGCTAGCACCCAATTGCGTCAGGGCGATGAGCGGCAAGTTCTTGGCGCTCTTCTCGGCGCGCAACTGGTGAACGAAGTCCTCAATCGTGACGTCTCGCAGCTGAGCCCCGACGACCGCGATGTCGTAGGGCGCGTGCGCTTCTCGTAGCTTGCGCAGAGCAGGCTTCCCGTCTTGGAATACGTCGCACTCCAGACCCCACGCGACGAGGTGCTCTTCGATGATCCGGCACCATCGGCGGCTGGCCTCGACCACGAGCGCCCGTCGCCCGCCGGGAAGCGACTGCAGGCTGGGACGCGCTGGCGCATCCGAGTGTCCGACGCGGACTGTGAACCAGAACTTGCTACCGACGCCGCGTTCGCTCACGACGCCGATTTCACCGTCCATCATTTCCGCCAAGCGCTTGGAGATCGCGAGGCCCAAGCCCGTGCCGCCGTGCCTGCGAACCATCGAGCCGTCGACCTGAGAGAACGCGTCGAAGAGCTTGTCTTGGTCTTCTTTTGCGATGCCGAGGCCGTTGTCCTGAACCACGGTGCGCAACAGGTACGCTCCATCCATCTTCTCATCCAGCGTCAGTTCGACGTAGACTTCACCTTGCTCGGAGAACTTGATGGCGTTCCCGACCAGGTTGTTGAGGATCTGTCGATAGCGATCCGGATCTCCCGTGACGATCGCCGGAACGTCGGGCGCGCGGCGATAGACGAGTTCGAGCTGCTTGTCGTAGGCCCGTCCAGACAAGAGCTCGGCAACCTCCTGCAGGACCACTGCGGGGTCGAAGGGGACCTTCTGCAGTGTGTACTTTCCCGCCTCCATCTTGGAAAAGTCCAAGACGTCGTTGATGATGGTCATCAATGCGCTGGCGGAGGCGTCCACCGTCTCCGCGTAGCGGCGCATCTTGCCTTCCATCGGCATCTTGAGGATGAGACGAATCATCCCGATCACGCCGTTCATCGGCGTGCGGATCTCGTGGCTCATGTTGGCCAAGAACTCGCTCTTGAGTCGCGAGGCTTCCAACGCTGCTTCCATGGCATCATTGAGGCGCTTCATCGCGTCCTCGTTGGCCCCTTGCATGTGGTTGAAGGCTTCCGCCAGGGCACCCAGCTCGTCATCCGTCTCGCTCTTGACCCGGACCCCTTGTTCACCAGCTGCGATGCGATCCGTCGCCTGCGTGAGGGCGATCAGTGGCCGAACGATGCGAGTCGAAGCACGGCTCATCAGCAGGACGCCGATCAACGTGCAGAAGATGACCGCCAGGGTCAGCCACAGCAGCATCGTCTTCAGCGTCTGCTGAGACTCGACGCGGACTCGGGTCAGTGCGTTCTGCAGCGGGGTCGTGCTGAAGCCATAGCGCACCATGCCGAGGACTTCACCTTCGTCGATCACCGGCCGGGCTACTTCGAGGACCTCTTGACCGAACTGCCTGGCTACTCGTTGGCTTGGTTCTTTGTTCTTCCAGCTATTTGGAGGGAGCGACAGCTCTTGCCAGCGATTGAGCACCTCTTCCGCTTTCACTCCGCTGGTGGTCGGGGACGCATAGGCCCAGGGAGCACCGTCGCTCGAGACAAACACCCCGTAGATGATGTCCGGGTCGTCCGTGACGGCGGTCTCCACCATGTTGCGAACGTCGGTGAAGGCGTTATCCGCAACCAGCCCCCGCAAGGCCAGTGCCTGGTTGTCCACCAGCACGTTCGCCTTGCTCGCGATGTTGGCTCGTACCTGCTGTTCGATGTCCTGCAGCCGCCGGTTTTCCGTCTCCAAGTTGAGCCACAGCACCAGCCCCAGAATGGAGAGCGCTACCAGCGAGAGTACGGCAATGACGAGTTTGAGGAGTCTGCTTCTTAGCGTTGTGCGTTGAGCCACGTCTACCTATCTGGTGATTGAGGAAGCTGCTTCGACTGAGTCGCTAGCTGCCCGAAACCTCAGACAGCCGCCGCTCTACGTGTACGACTCTCGCACGTCCGCATTAAGAGGCTACCGAGTTCTGCTCGTACCCGACTTTTTGGTAGTACAGCGTCGGCGCTCGCCGAGGACGCGAGCGCCTCCAGTTCAGCTGCAGGCCGACTGGAAACGAGCACGATGGCGAGGTGCTTTCCACGCGAGTTTTGACGAAGCACTTTGGCGAGCTTGTCGCCGTTGATGTCGGGCATCATCACATCAACGACTACAGCGTCGATCGAGCGATGAAATATCTCCCTGGTTGCCCCGATGGCGGAAGGGAGCTCGAAAACTTCGTGTCCGGCATCCTCCAGCGTGCTCGCGAGTAGTTCACGGGCCACATCGTCATCGTCAATCACCAGAACGCGCATGTAATTTCTTCTTAGCACTTCAATTTCGTGCGGGCTTGAGGTTATTGTCTGAGGTTGGGTTCAAAGTGGGAATGGTTCTTGTATTGGGTCTGGGTGAATTGTGTCGGGGCGCCCGTGGTTAAATTGGGGCAGGTGTTTCTCTGGGTGGAGCGGTGCTGGTGTGTGTGGGGGGCCATCGGGCGCAGCCTCGACGCCGGGCGGCGGGGGAGAGGCGTGCGCTGTCCTTGGGTAGGTTGCTGCGCGAGTCGCTTCGACGTGAAGTGTGGTGTTCATGGGTAGTCGCGCGTAGGAGCGCCTTCTTTGGGCGAAGCCGATGCTGCCTTCAGTTCACGGATCGAGTCTTCGACCCTCCGCACCCTCGATAACTGTAAGTGGCACTAGCCCCTGCATTTTTTCAATTTGCTTGTTTCACCGCTGTCTTCGTCTGCGTGCGCACCTCTGCCTGGGGGGCCAGGTAGTGCGGTGTCGTGGGCTGGAGCACCACCAGCAAGCGGCGCCGCGGGCTCACTTCTCGTCCGAGCTCGGAGGGGCGCGAGTGCTCAGTCGTTCACCGCCGCCAGTTCCGCGGACCGTGCAATTCCGATGGCCGATCTCACGACACGGATCAGGTCACTCGCAGCGACCGGCTTGCGGAGCACGTGGCCGTGGAACGTTCGACGCAGCTGGTGCTCAGCTTCCTTGAAGCCCGTGACGAAGACGAAGCGGCTCGCCCAGGTCGGACTTTGCTGCAACGCAGTCGCATAGACGGCCTCGCCGTTGGGCTCGGGCATCATCAAATCGCACACCACTACTTCCGGCGGCTCGGCAGAGAGTATCCACTTCAGCGCCTGGGTGCCGGACAGGGCGAATTCGGCATCCATGTCCTCCTGCTGCACGATGCGGCGATAGGAAGACAGCATCATCATGTCGTCATCGACGAACAGCACGTGTGCGCGGTCCGCAGCAGCACGGTGACTCGACGGCGCGGCGGAGATGCTCGGGGACGCTGACCCATTGGGCGGGTTGTTGACATTCTGTGCGAGCCGAGCCGACACCCACTGCCGCACTTGTCGCACGAGTATCTTCGGATCGGTGGTCTTGCAGATGTAGCCGTCCGCACCGCAAGCATCGACACGAGCCTTGAGCTCGCTCTCACGCATGCTCGAGTACAACAGCACGGTAGTCCGACGTTGGGGAGAGGCGACCATCAGCAACTTGACCAGGGTGTCGCCTTCGACGCCCGGCATACCAACGTCGAGGAGCAGCACATCGGGCTCGTCTTGCAGCGTCAACGCCACGCAACCGATGGCTCGACTGCGAGTCAGAACACGATAGCCAGCACCCTCCAGCGCTGAGCGTGCCTGCTCCAGGATGATCGGATCATCGTCAACTACAACTACCGTCGGTCTCGTTGAACTCATTTCGCCCTTCCGCCAGCTCCTCAAACGGCATTGTGAGGCAAGTAGCTAAGTGCAGCACCGTCACGTTGTCATTTGGGGCCAGTCGCCAGCGTGCGTTCAGGTGGGCATGCCGAGGCTGCTGGGGGAGGGTGAATGATGAAGGCCGGCTGCGCCGAGTGTCCCACCAGGTTCGAATCCGTCTCGTATGTTTCGTGAGTGTCGACTGGGATACGAGCGCCGCTTGCTGGCATGAACGTGTCGTGCTCGACTCCCGCCATGCCTGACTCGCGCCGTCATCGGGGGCCACATCCACGAGATCGTGAACTGTTTGGCGCTGCACACCTGCCCGCGCTCCGCCTCGCGACAGCGCACCTATCCTGGCTTCTGTCGCGGGGCTACGCGTTGCCTTCCGCGCTGAAACTCGTTGGCGATCGACACGCGCTCACTCAGCGGCAGCGAGCGGCCGTGACGCGTGCGGCCTGCTCGGACGAAGCCCGCGCCCGACGTCGCCAGTGCCGGCAGCGCTTGGAACCGGGAGCCGAGCTCTGGATCGACGGCTTCAACGTGCTGCTGACCGTCGAGGTGGCGCTCGGAGGCGGCGTGGTATTCCGCTGCCGCGACGACTGCTCGAGAGATATCGCAAGCGTTCACGGAACCTATCGACGAGTCGAAGAGACCAGCGAAGCGCTCTCACTCGTGGGCCGCCACTTGCAGGGTCTGGCGCCCAAACGTGTCGTGTTGCTGCTGGACTCCCCGGTCTCCAACAGTGCCAGGTTGGGACGTCTCGTGCTGGAGGATTGGGCTCACCGTTTCGAAACCGAGCTCATGCTCGTGCCGGATCCCGACCAGCACCTGCGCACCTGTTCCAGCTTGGTTGCCACGGCAGATTCGGAGATCCTCGATGCGTGTAGCGCTTGGGTGAACCTGGCGAGCGACGTCATCCAGGCGCAGCTGCCCAGCGCTTGGGTCGTCGACCTGTCGTCGGATCCCGCCGAGGTGTAAAGTGCCTGAAAACTGAGCTGTTTTTGGCGATCGTGTCGCCGTGGCAGCAGGGCCCGGCACGAGCAGCGGCGCCAGCGCACGGCGGTCGAGCCGTTCGACGCCGCGGTCTCTGTGCGACGCCCTCGCACACGGCAAGGTGGCGGGGCTGGCGCAGCGAGCCTGTTCAGTCGGCGACGAGTCGCAGACCCCAACGGGGTGCGAGCTGCTCGCGCAGTACACGACGATAGAGCCCGAGATGGGCACAATGGTCGAGTTTGCCGTTGCCAGAAAACCCACGCACCAGGAAGTCACCATCCGAGTACTCACGCACGAGTTCGAGGCCCATCGGATCTCCGTCGCGAGTGCTGGCCGGTGCGGGCTCTCCACCCAGTTGCCACATCAGGTAGCTGGCCGTTTCGGTCGTGGACGCGTAAGTCGGGGGCAAGATCGACGAGTGGCTCACGTACATGAAGGTCTTGCCCTCCGCTGCGCGGCGCGCTTGCTCGACGAAGGGAGCCAACGTCTTGGCTGCCCGCGGCGTGTCCGCGTGCCCAGTGTGGAGCCCATCGAGTAGGATGACGGCGTCCAACCGAGCTTGCAGGTGACTGCGCAACGCGCGCTCGACCGCCCCATAGCCCGCGCTCCACGAAGAGATGCCCAGTCTGCCGATCCGAGCGCGTCGCACCCCGAGGCGCGCGGCCACACCCGCTTCGATGGAGCTCAGCAGCCTGTCGAACTCCGCCGGATCAGCGAACTTGCGCAAGTACGGCCCAGAGTTGTTGCCGAGATCGATACCCACCAATACGGCATCGTTCACCGCTTGCACCCACTCTTTGCGGGCCGCCTCGTGTCCATGAAAGTGTATGATCAATGGGAAGCTGTCGTCGGCGTCGAGCTTCAGATCCTTGGGCACGATCATCTGGCCGCTGGACGGACTTCGATCCCAGTGGTGGTAGTTGCCGAAGCCCGGATCGGGACTGAGGCAGGGGTTGATGCCTCGCTGGCGGCTGCTCCGTTCTCGTTGCGTCGACGCCTCAGGGGCGCTCAGGACCCAGGCGGGCGGTTCTTTGCTTTGAGGATAGCGTCGCCGCTTCGCTTCGGGCGCCGTGGACCCACTGATTGCGCCCACCGTCTCGGACTCGGTGCGGGTACTCGAGGGGGGTCGTGCCTCGATGTCGCTGGCGGAGTCGCCGACGTCGACCTCGTGGCGCTCGACGCCAGTCGGGTCGATGGCGGCAGGGGTTGGAGCGACCATGTCACCGCTTTCCACCGCCGTCGGTTTGGGTTCGGGTGCACCGGTTGCTGCTGGGCTGAAGACCCAGGCGGCGATTCCGGCGACAGCTAGGGTCGCTACGAAGGGACGAAGCATGTAGCCTACTAGTCTGGCGGAACTGCTCCGCACTGCAAGAGATTGGCGATGCTTCAGAGGTCTTGTGATGAGCGCGTACCGTGCTGGTCTTGCGTTTGCCGGAAGACTTTGCGCGCTCTGGCTTGTTGCTTGCTGGCTGTTGCCGTCTACTCGTGTGATTCCATCGAGAGACGAATCGAGCCCGGCTCTGGTTCTACCTCTCACGCGAGTTCCGAGCCCACCGTACCGGATGCGCCCGGCGATGTCGTCGTGGCACGCGAAGGGGACGCGGGGGTGCGACATGAAGCCGTTTCTCAGCCCAGGCTTTCGAGTCGGCCTGCGCTCGCCGGTCATACTGAAGGTATCCGGTTACTGCCGGTACGGGAGCAACAGGCAGCGACTTTGCGGGTTCTAGGTGAGCGCGGGGAAGTGGAGCCGGCTGCTCTGTCGAAGGTGCGAGCAATCCTGGAAAAGTCGGAATGGCTGAGCTTCGGCAACCCCAAGGTCAGTCAGGCCTCGATGAGCCGCGAAGAGTGCTGGAAGCGCCGCACGACAAGCAAGACCATGCCGTCGGATCCGAGCTGCGGTGTGCCCAACATGGTGCGCGTCGTGGGGCCGGGGAGTTCGGACGCCGCGGGGGTGTGCATCGACCAATACGAGTTTCCCAATCTCGAATGCGAGTACCCGCTGGTGTGGGTTCGTTCATCGGAAGCTGCGGGTCTTTGTGCAGCGGTGGGCAAGCGTTTGTGCGATGCGCACGAGTGGGAGGGCGCGTGTGCGGGGGCGTTGTTGCCCGTCGAAGACGAGTACCCGTGGGGGCGAATGTCGAAAGGAGTGCGCGCCGCGTCGCGCCGGGAGCAACGGTTGTGGCTCGAGTACGAGCACAACCGTACGCGTGAGATCCGGTGGGCCTACGGCAAGGAGCAGGACCTCGGCAAGTGCGCCACCGGTGCAAAGAAGGACGCTCGTTGCGACATCGTCGATTGGGGGACCTGTGGTAGCAATACGTATCCCGCGGGGTCATTCCCCGAGTGTGTCAGTCCCTTTGGAGTCTACGACTTGCACGGCAACGTGGCAGAGCACATGAATCTCCCGCTCGACCCCAGTGAGCTCACGGGTCGTGGCGGTCTGGGGTGGACGGAGATGAAAGGTAGCTGGTTCATCTTCGCCACGAAGCAGACTCATCCGGACGACTGTCGTTGGCGCGCCAAGAGCTGGCACACGACGCGGATCGGTCACGCCTACAGCCACCGCAACTACCACCTCGGTTTTCGCTGCTGCAAGGACGTCCCTCCAGCGAAACGGTGAGTCGAGGCGGACCATCCCAACCGATCAGCGCGAATGCCGCTGCTGCCACCGGAGCTTCATCGTTCTTGGCTGCCGTCGTATTGCACGCGGCGTCGCTGCACCAACGCCCACTCCTCCGGCGCTAGTATGGGGGTGTCTTCGAAAATGTGACGAACGCCCGTGTAGGCTCTGCGCGTGAACCAAGTGCGACGCACGCCTTCGGCGCTCTCTTGCTCGCGTGCTTGCTCCAGTGTTTCTCCGAAGCGAAAGCTCGGAGTCGTCGCGAGGTAGATGGTTTGCGCGCAGCCAGCGTGTTCTGCCAATCGCTTCACGCCCTTCTCGGCGGCCCCTGCGTCGAGCTCGGGGCGCAGCAGCAGGACCATGCCATCGTGATCGACGCACAGCCCCGAATTCGTCGTCGTCGTGAGCTCGCCGCTTCCGCGCGCCAGCAGTTCCGCAGTGGGCGATGGCGCATCAGCGCTCACGCTCGCGTGGCTATCCTGGAGCCACAACCCGAGCTCGTCTTGTGCAGGCGCCTCGAGAACTGCTTGGGCGCCCTTTGGTGGGGTGGGGTAAAGCTCCTTCGGATCGAAGCGAGTGAGCACGTAAGCTTTGGGTTGTTTGGCGCCGGGCGCTGGCAGACGGAGCCGCGTCAAGGCGAGCGCTGGCGGAAAGACCGGCCCCCCGAGTTCCGCGATACGCCACTGGCCGTCATCCTCTGCCTCCTCCAGCAATGGCTCCAGGGCTGGTCCCGGCAAGAGCGGCCGCTGAGTGAGGTAGAAGAAGTCGCGCGACGTCGGGTGGATGTAGCGCGGAAAGTTCATGAGCGGCATCTTGCGCACCATCAGCCGACTGAAGAAGTAGAGGCCTTCGACGTCCGTGACTTGTCCCTTGGCTTCCCACATTCGATCCAATGGGCGGTCGAGTGTGGGAAGTTCCCCTTCGGGAGCGACGCGGTAGAACTCGAAGCCGGTGTGACCTGCGTTCATGTCCAGGTGCAAGCCGTACGTGCAGCGCGTTTGCAGCATGGCCTTGCCGAGGTCTTCCGGCGTGATGCCTGGCGAGTAGAAGTAGGCGAGGAAGCCCTCTTCGGTCAGACACAAGCCGCTACGGACGGTACGCGTTTCCTCCGTCCAGCCTTCGGGCACACCGCCCCACCAAGTGCGGCGATAGGGATTGAGCTTCCCGTTGGCTACCAGCGGCGTGAGATTCTGGCGCATCGACACCATCTCTTTGGGGATGGCCGCTGATAGCGGCCAGGTGCCGAAGCCAGCGGTCCCGTCTGGGTAGGTTGCGACGGTTGCCGCGTAGGGCTTCGGCGGCAGCTGCAGGCGCCGAGACTCCATCATGCCGAACTCGCCATGAACGGCCTGAAACGCGCCGTTGAATGCACCGACCAGGCGACGTAGGACCTTTGGGTCTCGCGGTATCGTTCCAGTGCCCACCTCTCCCGTCATGCTCTTGGGCTCTTCCGTGCCGGCAAGAATGTGGAGCTGCACGCGGCGCGGATCCCACAAGGTGATCGACGTTTGGATGTAGGCCCGTTCGCTGTCGGTACGGACGAAAGTGAACACGAAGGGGGAAGGTAGGCCGGGGCTAGCGGCGAGCAGATCCTGAGCCAGGCTCACCCATCGACCCTCTCCTGTCAGGGCGGGTTTCATCAGCGGCTCGACGGGCGCGGGGGGCCAGCCTGGGACCTCTCCGGGCTGCGCCAAGGGCAGACTCACCAGCAAGTCCCCCAGCTCTTCCGTGACGGTCTCGTCGGGGTCGATGCCGACGACCTGATTCTCCAACTCCTCGAGTTGTTCCGTTGCGCGAAAGACCCAACCCTTGACCCACTGCATGCGCTCGCTGCCGATCCAGGAGACGGCGCGCAGCCGATCCACGGCCCACGGCACCAGTGCACCCGGGCGAGGAGGAGGGTTGGCTTGGAAGGTGATGGTGCTGCCGAGTGCTTCCGCGCTCGGCGTACGCCCCAGGTCCAGCTCCAGCTTGCGCTTCGACAGTCCGGCGATGAGCTTGCCGTCCCGTAGGCTCACCGGCACGGTAGCCGGCTCGTCGCTGACGATCACGCTGCTCCGCCCGACACCACGCCACTGACCCGTCACTTGGCGATTGGTCAGCGCGCGTTGCGCTCGGCTGAGCGCAGGCCACTTGCCGCTGTCTCGGTTGCCTTCGCCGCTGAGATCGGCGAGCTCGATGCTACGGAGCTTGCCCTCGTGGACGATCTTCCACGCGGCCCACTTGCGCCAGGTCGTCAGCCCGGCTTCTTCGACCGATGCGGTGCTGGACAGGTTGTAGGCGCCGACCAGTCGCGCCGGTTCTCCGTCGTGAGTCAAGGCAACGTGCACGACGAAGACGTCGTTGGGAACGTCGCTGCGGCTGATCAGAAGGACCCCTCGAGCCGTGGTGAACGCCGTGCGGATCCCCCGATAGGGCTCGTCGATCCAGCGAAAGGAAGACACGTCCGCCCGGATGCCCGAGCGCTCCGCCGCCTCGGCGATGAGCTCGTCGATGGAGTGTTTGGGTGCGGTCCATACCAAGCCGAGCAAGATCCAGGCAACGTGGCCTAGCCAAGGACTCGCCAAGGCCGCGCGCAGGCGCTCTTGGTGTTGATGCTGCAGCGGCCAGCGCAGACCGCGGCGATGTAGACGCCAACCAGCGAAGCCGAGCAACAGTGCTGGGACTAGCCAACGAACGGGAGCTGGTATCGTATGAACGGCATCAGCCCAGAGGTAGCCTGCAACCGGCGTCAGCAAGGCGAATAGCACCGCCTTGCTGCTTCCCAGCGTGGCGCGGGTGAGCGCCGTCTTCCACGATGGTTTGGGGCTGTCGCCGCGATGGGGCAGGCGCCATAGCAGTACCCGCCGCAGGCCCATGGCGATCAACCCGACGCTCCACACCGTGGGCATGGCGACGAGTCCGTGATGGGCAGCAACGCCGGCCAGACCGAGCGCGGCGTTTCCTCCGAGTAGGACACCGAACAGCAGGACGATGGTGGCGGACTCGATCATGTGTCGCCGGGGACATTACAGCAGGATGGGGCTGGACTGCACCGGCCCTGGCCGCAAAGACTGCGCTCTGAACCCTCGCGTGCCAGTCGGAGGGCTGATTCGAGTGCTCGACTGCCGCCACTTCCGAGCGCCTCACGCAACGCCGCCCGGAACTCGAACGAGCCCCGGGCGGCGGATCTTCAACGAAGCGGCTGGCTCAGCGTGCCGGACCGAGTTCGACTTTGCAGCTCGAGCTGCAGCCGTCGCCACTGGTCGTGTTGCCGTCGTCGCAGTCCTCACCAGCATCGAGCGCTCCGTCGCCACAGTAGTGCTCCACGCGGCATGACGAGTTGCAGCCGTCGCCGCTGACCTTGTTGCCGTCGTCACACTCCTCGGCGCCTTCCACCTTGCCGTCGCCGCAAATGGGCTCGGAAACGCAGGTGCTGCTGCAGCCGTCGCCGGAGACGTTGTTACCGTCGTCGCACTGCTCGGTGCCTTCCTTGGTGCCGTTGCCGCAGAAGACTTCCCGTTTGCAGGTTCGGCTACAGCCGTCGCCGCTGGTGGTGTTGCCGTCGTCACACTCCTCACCGAGCGCGGACTGACGGGTTCCGTCGCCGCACACTTCCAAGCGACAGATGCTGCTGCAACCATCGTTGTTGCTGGTGTTGCCGTCGTCACACGTTTCCGCACCACCGATGATGCCGTCACCGCAGACACCTTCGCTGCGGCAGATCGAGCTGCAGCCGTCGCCACCCACGGTGTTGCCGTCGTCGCAGGTTTCTGCGCCTTCGATCACTTCGTTGCCACAGATCGCCTCACTGCGGCAGGTGGAAGAGCAGCCATCGCCGGAGACGTTGTTGCCGTCGTCGCACTGCTCGACGCCTTCTTTGACGCCGTTGCCACAGAAGGTTTCCAGCTTGCATTGGTTGCTGCAGCCGTCGCCCGAAGTGGTGTTGCCGTCGTCGCATTCTTCGGTGCCGTCCGTCGTGCCGTCACCACAACGCTCCTGGCTACAGTTTGCGCGGCAGCCATCGCCGGAGACGTTGTTGCCGTCGTCGCATTCTTCGAGCCCTTCGAGAGATCCGTTGCCGCACTCGGGCTCGTTGCGACAGAGGAAGTCACAGCCGTCGAGATTGACGGTGTTGCCGTCATCGCACTGCTCTGCGCCGTTGATCACGCCGTCACCGCAGATCGACTCCCCAGCACACGTCGACGTGCAGCCGTCGCCGGAGACGTTGTTGCCATCATCGCAGGCTTCGTCCACGTCGAGGATGCCGTCGCCACACAGCTCCAGGGTGCAGTTATCCCTGCAGCCGTCGCCGTTGACGAGGTTGCCGTCGTCACACTGCTCGGTGGGCGCGCGCTGGTTGTTGCCGCAGATCGCCTCCACCTGACACGTCGTGCTGCAGCCGTCGTTTCCGATGGTGTTGCCGTCATCACACTGCTCGCCCACTTCGACGATGCTGTTGCCGCAGTTGGTCTCGATTTGACAGGTCGCGCCGCAACCGTCGCCAGCGGTGGTGTTGCCGTCGTCGCAGGTCTCACCGACGTCCCGGCGTCCATTGCCACACACTTCGGTCAAGCAAACCGAGCTGCAGCCATCGCCGGAAACGTTGTTGCCGTCGTCGCACTGCTCCGTTCCGTCCAGGCTGCCGTTGCCGCAGAAGCTCTCGATCGTGCAATTGTAGGCGCAGCCGTCGCCGGACGCGGTGTTGCCGTCATCGCACTGCTCGGCGCTGTCGACGATGCCGTCTCCGCACAGCTCACGAGTGCAGTCCGCGCGACAATCGGCGCCCGTCTCGCACTGCTCACCCAACTCGACGATGCCGTTGCCGCAGACGGCTTCGGTCGTGCACACGCTCGTACAACCATCGCCCGAGGTGGTGTTGCCGTCGTCACACTGCTCGCCAGCTTCGCGCTTGTTGTTGCCGCAGGTTGCCTCCTCCAAGCAGGTGGCACCGCAGCCGTCGTTCGGAGTCGTGTTGCCGTCGTCACACTGTTCGCCGGTCTGCACGACGCCATCGCCGCACTCGCACAGGACGAGCACGATGACCGTGGCCGAGTCGCTCTCGTTGCCACCCAAGACGGCGGTGTAGTCGAAGCTCTCGTAGTCGCCGCAGAACCCAGCCTTGGGAGTGTACTCCACCGTTTGGCCGTCTTCGGCGATGGTGATGGTTCCACCCTTGTCACCTGCGGTGACGTCCGTGATCATCACCGTGGGATCCGAGCACGTCGCCTCGCTGCGGGTGTCGTTCGCCAATACGTCGATCACGTTGCCAGAGCTCCCCGAGGGCACCTGGGCGCGGTCGTCGCGGGCCAGGGCAGGAGCGTAGCAGTAGGGCACCGTAGCCTCCGTGTTGCAGATCGTGCCGGGAGAGCGCGCGGCGCACTCCTGGTCGTCCACGCAGGAGGTGCCGAACAGGCGGCAGCCCTCCGAGGGCGTGCGGGGGCAGATGATGAACGCGCCGCCGTCGATCGCGGTCGCTGCCGACGAAGCTTCCTTGCTGTAGGCGTCCACGGTAGTGCCATCCGCCGCGGTCGCACTGATCAGGCTGCCGGGTAGGGTCGAAGTTCCGTAGAGATCGCCGTCGCTGCCGAAGAAGCGGAACAAGGGGGCGCCAGTCGTGGGGCTGTTGAACGTTCCCACGACGTCGAAGCCGGGCACGGTGAAGATGGCATCCAGTGGGTTCGCGCTGACGACGGGCCAGTCGCGGATCGACGCAGTGAAGTCGAAACCGGTGCCGGTGCTTGGACTCCGGGCGAACACCAGGATGTCCTCCGTTGCGTCGTTGACCACGTACAGTTGACCATCTTCGCCAACCGTGAGGCCGTCGTACTGAGTGCTGCTCGTGTAGGGCATGCCGGCACTGGTGCCGTCGAGGTTGACGCGCGTGATCACCGAGTTGGAACCGGAGTTCTCCAGGAACAGCCACGTGTTGGAGAATGGATCGTAGGTTGCGCCGTCGATCCCGCCGCTGTCCCAGCGGTCGCGGGGCACCAGCGGTGGATTGGGTTTGGTGCAGTTCGAGCCGGGGGTTTGTCCTGGCGCGCACAGCTCGTTGGTGTCCGGGTTGAGCAACGTGCCGTCCAGACACAACTCGATCGGGGGTTTGGATTCCGACTGCTTGTAGCCGATGAACGAGCGCGTCAGCGGGTCGTAGTGGAGCGCATCAGGAGAGATGTTGCTGACGTTGAACTCTCGGATTTGCACCCACTTCAATTGCGTGGTGCAAGTGCTGGTGGGATCGCCCACGCACTCGTAGAAGGGTTCGACCTGACAGGTTGACGAGCAGCCGTCGCCGTCGTCGGTGTCGCCGTCGTCGCACTCTTCCAGACCACCGACGTCGCTGTTGCCACAAGGGTTCGCCGAACAGCTGCCACCGGTCGGCGGGCTCTGCTCCCAATCGACGACACACTCGAAGTCCACTTCCAGCTGGCAATCGGAGTCGCAGCCATCGCCGCCGCCGGAGTTGCTGTCGTCACACTGCTCTGCACCTTCGACGTAGCCGTCGCCGCAGGTCGCCGCGACGCAGGCTTGCTGTACGTCGGGACACTTGTAGCCGAGCTCGAGCTTGCAGTCCGCGCTGCAGCCGTCGCCGGAGGTCGGAGTCGTGTCGTCGTCTTCACACTCTTCTTCGCCTTCGATGGCACCGTCGCCACAGACGACCGGGCGGCAGGTACCGCCGCTGTCCGGGCAGGTGAAGTCGTTCTCGATTCTGCAGTTGATGCTGCAGCCGTCACCGCTGACCTTGTTGCCGTCGTCGCATTCTTCGGAGTCGACGGCAATGCCATCACCGCATTGCAGTGCGACACAAGGCGTGCCCGGGTCGCGGCAATCCCAGCCCGGTTCGACTTCGCAGACCGCGTTGCAGCCGTCGGCGCCGTCGCGATTTCCGTCGTCACAGCGTTCGGCGCTGTCGAGTTCGCCATCGCCACATTCTTGGCAAGCCGCGCCAACGATCGGGCACTTGAAGCCTGCTTCGAGCTGGCAGGTCGCGGAACAACCGTCACCGCCCTGGAAGTTGCCGTCGTCGCAGGTCTCTTGCGAGCTGATGATGCTGTCGCCGCACTTCTCGCAAGGCACCCCGGCGATGGTGCAGGTGTAGCCCGCCTCGACTGTCTGACAGTCCGCACTGCAGCCGTCGCCGCCCACGGTGTTGCCGTCGTCGCAGGCTTCGTCACCTTCCATGATGCCGCTGCCGCAACGCTGGCATTGGCCGACCGCGGGGCAGTCCCAACCGGGTTCGGTGGCTTGGCAGTCGAAACTGCAGCCGTCACCGCTCACCTTGTTGCCGTCATCGCAGGCTTCGTCGACGTCGAGCACGTTGTCGCCACACTCGAGGCAGTCGTCACCCGGGATCGGACAGCGGAAGCCGAGCTCGATGGCTTGGCACGTCGCCGAGCAGCCGTCGCCGTCCTGCTGATTGCCATCGTCGCAGACCTCGCCCACGCCGAGCGCGCCGTCACCGCATTGGAAGCATTCCTGGCCCGGGATGGCACACACCCAACCGTCTTCGACCACGCAGTTCTCGTCACAGCCGTCACCGAAGTCGCGGTCGCCGTCGTCGCAGGCCTCCGAGCTCTCTTTGACTCCGTTGCCGCACTGTTCGCAAGGAGCGCCCGGAACGGGGCACGAGAAGCCGTCCTCGACCAGGGTGCAGTCCGCGTTGCAACCATCCTCGGAAACTTCGTTGCCGTCGTCGCAGGCTTCGGTGCCTTCTTGGCGGCCGTTGCCGCACTTCTGACAGTTCTGGCCGTTTTCGTCGCAGACATAGCCTTCTTCGATGCGCTTGCAGTCGAAGCTACAACCATCTCCGCCGACGCGATTGCCGTCGTCGCAAACCTCACCCATTTCGACGACGTTGTTGCCGCACTCGATGCAGGCTTCGCCGGGGTTGTAGCAGGTGAACCCAGGCTCGATGGTTTGACAGTCCGAGCTGCAACCGTCGCCATCGACCGTGTTGCCATCGTCGCAGGTTTCCAACGTCGCCAGTTGCGAGTTGCCGCATTCGAAGCAGGGCAGGCCGCCCACGGGGCAGACCCAGTTCTCTTCCAGTGCGCAGCCACCGGTGCAGCCGTCCCCGGCGGTGGTGTTGCCGTCATCGCACTCTTCGCTGCTCTCTTTGATACCGTTGCCACACTGTTCACATTGAACACCCGGGATCGGGCAAGTGTAGCCGGCTTCGATTTCCGAGCAGTCGGCACTGCAGCCGTCGCCGTCGTCGTTGTTGCGGTCGTCGCAAGCTTCGTCGCTGCCGACGCGGCCGTCACCGCAGACGCCGCACAGTTCGCCGGGGGTGCCGCATACGAAACCTGCCTCAATCACGCGGCAATCGAAACGACAGCCGTCGCCATTTTCGCGATTGCCGTCGTCGCAAGCTTCCCCGTCATCGAGCTGGCCGTCGCCACACTCGGTACACGGTTCGCCCGCGGTGGCGCAGGTGAAACCCGGTTCTACCGAGGTGCACGTGGCGTTGCAGCCGTCACCATCTTCGGTGTTGCCGTCATCGCAGCTCTCGTTCGGCTCCCAGTTTCCGTCGCCGCACAGCTCACACAACTGACCGGGAACCCAACACACATAGCCATCGGCGAGCTCCGTACAGTCTGAGCTGCAGCCATCGCCGTCTTCCTGGTTGGCGTCGTCACAGGCCTCCGAAGGTTCCACCACCCCGTTGCCGCAGCCTTCACAGGCTACGCCAGCGACGGGGCAGCTGTAGCCGGCCTCCACCATCGTGCAGTCTGCGCTGCAGCCATCGCCATCTTCCGTATTCGCGTCGTCACAAGCTTCGCCGTCTTCGATGATGCCGTTGCCGCAGGCGACACAAGCTTTGCCCGGCTCGTCGCAGATGTAGCCCTCTTCGATGCCCGTGCAATTGAAGAGGCAGCCGTCACTGGACAGGGTATTTCCGTCATCGCACGCCTCGTTCGGGTCTTTGACCCCATCACCACAGAGCTCACACGCCTCCCCGGGCTCGTAGCAGGTGTAGTCCTCCTCGATCACACCGCAGTCTGCGCTGCAGCCATCGCCATCCTCGAAGTTACCGTCGTCGCACGCTTCGAACTCTTCGACGATGCCATTACCACACTCCTCGCATGCCTCGCCAGCGACCGCACAGACGAAGCCCGTCGCGATCTCCTTGCAGTCTGCGCTGCAGCCGTCGCCGTCCTCGCGATTTCCGTCGTCGCACTCCTCGCGGCTTTCGACGATGCCGTTGCCGCACTCTTCACACGCGACGCCTTCTTCCGTGCAGTCGAAACCCGTTTCGACTTCGCAATTGTCGTCGCAGCCGTCGCCCGGATCGTCGTTGCCGTCGTCGCACTCCTCGCCATCGTCGATGACGGCGTTGCCACAAGCGGAGCGCACCACGCCCTCCTCGCCGGTATCGGTAGCCAAGTCCTCGTCCAAGATGAGGTCGTCGTTGTCGACCAGTCCAGAGTCCAGGCCGCCGAGGCCCGAATCCAGATCATCTCCTGGAGCTTTGGTGCTGGGAGTATCGCCGCAGCCCGCCACGAGGAAGGTCAGCGTGAGTAGGTGCGTAGCGGTTACTAGTAGGTGGTTGCGCATCAAGACTTTCCGGTCGACGTCTAGGGGCTGTTGAACGGTTGCAGTTCGCCCGTTCTTCAGTGAGGCACGATTTTTGTCGTTCAGCGGAGATACGTGGGCCGCGATGGCTGTGATTATCAGCGTCTGTTGCCGGCAACGTAGGTTCGATAACCGCGTGAGGTGATGAACGGCGGCCGGCCTCGCGGCGCGGGAGATGTAGGCGCTTCGAAGGAAGTGTGATGAGCTGGGCGTGTGTGGTGCAGGTGAATCGTCGGGTGCGTCTTTTCCGCGCTGGTAGGTTCCGCCGAATTCGTGTCTTGTCGCCGCTGCCACACTGCTGGTGGTCCTGTCGAGCACGTCCGAGCGCGTACGGTCGCGGGTGCGTGCTCTCGTGATGTCGTGGTGAGCTGTGGGTGTCGCGCGGTCGAACGTTCGCCGCGGGAGACTCTCGAGGTATCCCAGTGTCAACGTAACGGCGTTGCGCGCGCGTTCCCTTCTGGGCTGTGCTCACTTCGCCGCGCTTCCCCGCACCTACCTGGGGGCGTGATCGACACTTCGTAACAGTGGGGTTAGGGTGAACACGATGGTTGGTCTTCGGCTGGCGGTGGGTGTGGGTGTTCGGTCGCTGCTTGTCGGTGTCCTTCTCGCGCCTGCCTGCATCGACTCGACGCATGCCTCGAAGGTGGGAAGTGAAGGCAATGACGTCCCCACGTCGAGCGGTGCGGGGGAGGGCGACGGCAGCGTCGCGAGTGACTCGGCTGACGGATTACTCGATGCCGGACGGGCGACGGAGGGGGGCCATTGGGAAGGAGGTTTCAGCGCGAGGGGCCTGCTGACCGCTGCGCCCACGTTCGAAGGGAATGCGAATCCCGCGGTCCCCCAAGTCGGTGTCGTGTCCGTCAGCACGCTGCCAGAGACCTCCGGCAAAGTGACGATTTCAGGCGCTGGAGAAGAGTGGGAGGTTGCTTTCGACGAGACGGCCACGCTTCACGTCAAGCCCATCTTCGGACTGCGACCGGACACTACCTACACCGCCACGCTGTTGCTCGAAAGCGCTTCGGCATCCGTCATCACCGAGCCCGTGCAGTGGACGACGCCACCGCTTCCCGAACAGTTTCCACCCATCATCGCCAGCCTCAGTGAGCCCGAGCGGATGGAACCAGGGATGACCCTATTCAACCTCAGAGCTCCCACTGGCAGCATGGTGATCGTCGACCATGCCGGGATCGTGCGCTGGTACTACTACGACCGGGACCGTCCCGTGCGAACCGATCACCGACGCTTGTCCAATGGCAACTTCTTGTTCGAGCAAGGCCATCGGCTGGTAGTCGAGGTCGATCCCCTCGGCAACGTCGCGGCCCAGTGGCATGCGGCTCGATACCCTGTTGAACTCGACATCCCGAGTGACAGCATCCCGGTGGACGTCGAATCGTTTCATCACGAGATATCCATTCTCGACAGCGGCAACTTGCTGGTGTTGTCCACGGAGCAGCGAACGGTCGAAGCGTTTCCGACTTCCTACGAAGATCCGGCTGCGCCGACGGAGAGCGCACGGGTGATCGGGACCGTGGTCGTGGAGTTCACCCCGGAGGGGGACATCGTCAAACGCATCTCCTTGTTCGACTTGCTAGATCCGACGCGGATCGCTCGTGGCTCCTTGAGAGACAAGTGGCCTGAGACGTTCGGCGAGGGCGTGCGTGCTTGGAGTCACGGCAACGCGGTGGTCTACGAGGAGGAGACGGATTCCTACTACGTCTCTCTCAGGCACCAGGATGCCGTCGTTCGCATCGATCGGTCGACCGAGGAGCTCGTGTGGATCCTCGGCACTCATGCCAATTGGCGGCAGCCCTGGTCCGCGCTACTGCTGGCTCCAGAGGGCGATCTGACGTGGCCTTTCCACCAACACGCGCTCGAACTCACTCCTCGAGGACTCGGCCTCTACGACAACGGCAACTACCGAGCCGCAGCCTTCGAAGTGGTGACACAGCCGGAGTACAGCCGGGCGGTCATCTACGATGTCGATGCGGATGCGATGACGGTGCGTGAGGTTTGGAGCCATGGTTCGCCTGATGGCGAAGACAGCTTCTATTCTTCTGCGATGGGAGACGCCGATTGGCAGGCCCGAAGTGGGAACGTTCTGCTCACGAATGCGATCGTGGAGGCTGGCGATGGCAGGAACGCTCAGTTGCTGGAGATCACACCAACGGGAGAGCGAGTCTTTCAGCTGGATGTCGGCGACGGCACGTCGGCAGCCATCTACAGAGCGCAACGCCTACCTGACATTCGATACTGAGACGACAACGCCGTGCGCACGACGAGCCTGAGCCCCGGCAGTGTTTCCCCAGAGCGTCTATCGGATGGCCAGGGTGTGTCGCACGAACGAACGCTCTCAGTAGCCGTAGCCGTCGCCGCCGCCGAACGGGCTGTCGTCGCCGCCGTCCGAGCCAGCATCCGTCGCTGAGCCGCCGTTGCTCGCACTTTGGCCACCCGCGTCGTTGCTGCCCCCGGCGTCGAGGGCCGTGCTTGCGTCGGCGCTGGGCTCATCCGTCGATGAGGTGTCACCTGCATCAGCGCCGGCATCGCTGTTGCTACCATCGCTGCTGGCACCATCCGTGGACTCGCCATTCGCCGTGTCCGAACTTGCCGCGCCGGCGTTGCTCGAGTCGTCGTCGTCGCCGCCGCACGCTGGACTGACCAGGATCAAGGGGACAGCTGCGCCAAAGTATCCGAGCCGCTTCAACTTCATCGGCGACTCCTAGCATCAAGAAAAGCAAGATCCAACATGGCCTCTAGATTGCCCCAAGCCGCGGGGCAAAGCCAGCCGAGTACTGGAAAACCAGCCGTTCCGATGAGCTCGCCGTTCAGCGGCTCTCGTTTTCTGGCGCTATCGCAGCTCCTCCACGCCTGGCTCGATGTACCCGTAGCCGAGCTGAGCATCGACGATTTGCCAGGTATGCGGCGCCCAGGCGTAGCCAGGCGCCGTATGCAGAATGCCCTGCTGTTTCAAGGCTCGCAGCCGCCCCAAATAGCGCAAAAAATCGGGTCGCTGGGTCAGACGCTGCTGAGCGGACCCGGCAGCGGCCCTCCAGAACTCGCTCGCATGCATGGATCCCCCTTGGTAGTAGTAGCTGATGACGTCCTCCATTTCGCGAACGGAAGTGACGAATCGGCTGTTCACCTCTTCCGCGGAGAGTGCCTGCGTCAGGTAGTCGAAGATCAGACGATTGGCGCGCAAGTAGAGGAAGATGGAATTGGCGACTAGCGGTTCGAAGAAGAGCGCGCGGTTGCCGTTTTTGCAGACCCGTCCCGCAACGAGCTGTTTGGCGTAGTAGGACGTCAGCTCGTACTCTTGCTCGTACTCTTGCTCGTAGTCGGCAGCTTCGAGGTCGTCGACTTTCAGAATGTTCTTCATGTCGCTGACGGCTTCTTGTCTGCTGGTGAACCGCTGGCTGTAGAGGTAGCCGTAGGTCTTCCAACCTCGCAAGGGTACGCCGAACATCCAGCCGTGTGCCGTGGCGATGTGGTCGGTGTAGGGTTCGTAGTCGTAGGGCGCGACACGGTGCACGAGGCAACGGTCGAGCAACGTGCAGTCGCTGACGACGTAGTCGTCGAAACTGCTTGGTGTCCCCCGGCAGTCGATGAGGTAGTCGAAGTCGTGCTCGTGGCCGTCGATGGTGACGCTGACTCTGTCCCCTCGATCGACGATCTCTCGTACGTCGCCTTCCAACGTACGGAACTGTCCCGGCCAATACCGTTTCAGTCGGTCGTAGGTGAAGTCCTTGAGGCAGCGGCTGTTGAAGTGAACCGCGACGTTGCCGTTCAGCAGCGGGTTGATCCATTGGTGCCGTCGCCAATCGACGAACCGGCTTCCATACTTGAGGGTGGCGTCGAGCGCGGTCATGTCTTCGTCGTGGGCGATGGAGAAGCGTGTCGCCTGCTCCAACGCGTGTACGAACCCGCCGTTGGTGCTTTCACCAATCCCGAGGATCTTCTTCTTCGGATCGTGAACCGAAACGATTTCCCACGAGTTGTCGAGCCAGACGCACAGGTGCATGACGTTCAACAACCCGGCAGAGCCGACACCGACGACGGCGATTCTCTTCTTCATTTGGCGTTACCTCGGATGACTCTCGATGACTCCCTCGCCAGCATATCACGTGTGGGCGGACCTCCCCCTTTGTCGTGAGGTGTTCGACGGTCTGCGCGATATGCGACTTGCGTAGATCGCTAATGCACACCCCATGCACGCTGCGTTCAGTTCGGGACGGAGTAGCACCAGTTCGGGGCTCGAGCGTCAGGGCTTCGCAGTTCTGCCCGTCCACGGCCACTAGTTTGTTTGATGAACTCTTCTCCACTGGCGCTTTCCGGCTCTGCTCGGCCCTCGAGGTCTGTAGCTGCGGTGGCGTTCAGTGGACACCCCTCGAGCGTCGAGCCGTTGGAGTTCGAGCGCGTGTACGCGCAGTCTTTCGAGTTCGTGTGGCGTTCCGTGCGTGGGCTCGGCATACCACAGGCGGCGGTCGACGACGTCGCTCAGGACGTGTTCGTGATCGTGCACCGCAAGCTCGACTCCCTTTCGAGCGCCGCCGCATTGCGCAGCTGGTTGTTTGGCATCGTGCGGCGCGTGTGCCGGGATCACCAACGTTCCACTGCTCGCAGGGGTCAGCACCTCGAACTCGATGCCGAGCGCGAGTGCGCATACGGTCACGATCCGCAGGAGCGCATTGCAAGCCGGCAAGCGCTCGGCAGGGTCAAGGCCTACGCCGAGTCGTTGGATGACGAGCGGCGCGCGCTGTTCTTCCTTGCCCTAGTCGAAGGCCTTTCGATTACCGAAACGGCCGAAGCGCTCGGCATGAACGCTAACACCACCTATTCCAGGGTGCGTGTGCTGCGCCGGCAGTTGGGCGATGTGCTGGGGGGGGCCAGTGCGGAGATGGAACGAGGAAAAGATGATTGAACTGGACACGGTGCTCGGGGCGTTGCGCGAGGAGTATGAGCCAGACGCCGAGGCCAAGAGTCGGGTTCGGAGCGCCCTGGTCGCAAGTCTGGTCATGACCGGAACGGCCACGACCGCCACCACCGTTGTCGGAGGCACGGCGACCGGTGGAACCGCCGTCTCCGCCAATACCATCGGGCAGGCGGCAGGCGCGGCGACGACCGCCAAGACGGCGGCGGGAGGGGCTGTCGCGTGGTTCACGCTTCTGGTCGGAACGGGCACGGTTGCGGCCATCGCGGCGGTCACGGCACTGCAGTCATCGACGCTTCCGGAGGCTTCAACAACCGGCGCTCACGCGGACATTCCTGTAGTGGCTCAACACACTGAGGCCCCGCCTGCGAGTCCACTCGCAGAGACGGCGCAAGCGCCAGCGAGCGACGCGGCTCCTCGGAGTGCGGAAGTGCCATCTGTGGAGTTGGTGGTCGAAGCGCCCCGAGTGGCGACGCCGTCGGCGCTTCCAAAGCGAGCACGAAGCGCCAGCGCGCCGGTGAGAGCAGAAGAGAAGGTTGCCCCGCCCGTTCCGGACGTATCCCAGCCATCGACTCTGATGGCCGAACTGCGACTGATTCGCGGCGCGTCACAGTCGCTTCGCAGTGGGCAATCCGCCGACGCGGCCAGGCTTCTCGAGGAACATCGCCAGCGGTTTCCAAAAGGTGTTCTGGCCCATGAACGGCGGGGATTGAGCATTCTCGTACAGTGCAGCTCAGGCGGTGTGGCTGTCCGCCCGCAGGCGGAAGCCTTCGTTCAGGCGAACCCCAAGTCGCCCCTCGCCCAGTCGATTAGCACGAGGTGTTTGAAGTGAATTGCATGGCCCGTTCGTTGCTCGTCGTGTCGATCGCCTGGGCCCCGGGATGTGCCCAGGACGTAACCCTGGGCGAGCACGATGTTACTCCAACTGACTCTGCGGTTGGCAATGGCGAGCCGGAGCCCGCGGCTGTGCAGGATGAATCGGGTTCGGCGGATCCGGTCACGCCCGAACCAGGCTCCGAACAATCGGAGCTGGGGCCCAACGGCGACCCTGCGGGCGAAGAGATGGTCGAAGCGCCAGCCGCCGAGCTCGATGAATCGCTATCGGATGACGCAGCTGCGCCGGGTGACGAGACTGATGACCTGACGCAGGTTGCGACCGACTCCACCGAGGCAGATAGCGGGACCGAGACCGAGGATGTCGAGGAACTCGACTCGGACGCTGGCGTCGACGAAGGGCTCGAGGGCGAGTCCTCCGAAGAAGAAGAGGCGGCAGATTCAGGGCTCGACGATGAAGAAGAGGAAGACTCCGCGGCTGAGGATGCAGGTCTCCTGGCTGCGGACGACATCGAGCCCGACGGTATCTGAGTAGGCCGTTTTCCCGACATCGCCCCGGCGTGGCGCGGGGGAGTGCCGATGCTCGAGAGGGCGCCGCACCGTGGGTGGCCGCTGTGTGTACCTGGAGCCATCTATGGATCGTGCCGTGCGAGTGCGTCGCCTTGCAGGCAGCATCAGCCGCGTGCTGATGGCTGGTGTGACGTGAGTCGCCACAGTGCAGCCATTCCGAGGGCTTGGCAGTTCTGAGCGGGTGTGTGCTGCCCCCTTTTGGAACCGCCCCATCGGCGGCGCGGCGGGACCTTCACAGATCGTCCTTTCATCGGCCACTGCCTAGATGAATCGCGGAGGAAACTGGCGAACCAGACTCTTCCACAAACGACGATGGAGACACACATGAGAACTATTCTTGGACTGGTATCGACGGCTATCTTGATTCTGGGCGCGACGGCATGCGGGGGCGAGGCTGCGGAGGTGGACACCGACGGTGACGGCCTAGTCGACAGCTTGGAGTCCGCGCTGAAGACGGATCCGAATGACCCCGATACCGACGACGACGGGGTCAACGACGGCGATGAGGTGGACGACGAGACTGACCCTCTGGATTCCGACAGCGACGACGATGGCGTCAGTGACGGACGTGAACGCTATACCGGCTCAGATCCTCTCGACCGCGACAGCGACGACGATGGGATTGAGGACGGAGACGAAGACGAGGATGGCGACGGCATCCTCGAACGGGATGAGCACGACCATGAAGACGAGGCGGACGACGACGACGAGGCGGACGACGACGACCACGAGGTGGGCGACGAGGCCGACGACGCGGATGAGCACGACTCTGCGGACGAAGTCGACGACGAAGCCGACGATGGGATGGAGTCGGAAGACAGCGAAGCCGACGAGGTAGAGGAAGCAGCGGACGCGGAAGAGCCCGCGGCGGACGAGGCAGAAGAAACCGAGATGGAGGACGCAGCCGAACTCTGAGAACTCGATTCCGATGTCGGCTCAGATGAGCCGAACCTTGTGTTCGGCAACATCGTAGAGCCTGAGAAGGTCCACCCATGGGTGGGCCTTCGTCGTTTTTGTCATGAGCCGCTTGGCTTGCCTCGTTGTTTGTGGTGGGTGAATCGTTCGGTGGTCGAGCGGGTCGTTGGTGCCGAGGTGCGTGTTGGTCGTCGTTGTCGAATTGATCCGTGGTGGGGCGGGATGGTTTGGAATGGACGAACTGGTTCGCATTGGTGCGTGTGGATCCAGGTGAGGCAAAACATTTGCCTGCTGTTCACAGTTGGCGCTGAGTTTGGCCATTCCTAGATGCACCCGGGGTCGTGTGGCAAATGCGCGTGCTGACGGGTAGCCCAGATAGGAGAACTTAGTGGACTACGTGAGAATCAGATATCTAGGAGTGGCGGCAGCATGGCTGCTGGTTGCATGCGGGGGATCCTCCGGCGAAGAATCCTCGTCGAGCAGTGCCGACGATGGCCTGGCGGTGATCCAAACGGAAGAGGAAGCCGCGGCAGATGAGTGCCCAGCCGGAGGTGTCACATTCGTAGAGGGTGTGGACGCTGATGGGGACGGGGAGTTGAGTGAAGAGGAGGAGGTCAGCCGAACCGCGATCTGCAACGGAGAAGACGGAGAGGACGGAGCCGATGGTGCCGATGGCGCAGATGGCGCAGATGGCGCTGATGGTGCTGATGGCGCCGACGGTGCTGATGGCGCTGACGGTGCTGATGGCGCTGACAGCACTCAGCTCGTCCTCACCGAGGTGCTCGACGAAGGGGATGCCAACTGTGCCTCGGGAGGTGTTGCCATCATCAAAGGGTCGGACGCCGACGCTGATGGAGCGCTCTCGAGCGACGAAGTGGAGGCGACGGAGTACGTGTGCAATGGCGCTGATTCGGTCACTCTCGTGGAGCAAAGCACCATCGACGTTGGCGATGCCGCGTGCCCGCAAGGGGGCATCATGATCTCCGTTGGCGAGGACATGAATGGCGACGGCGTACTGGACGCCGACGAGGTCAACGACAGCAGTGCCGTCTGCAACGGCATCAACGGGGATGCGGCAGCTTGCACGTTCCCCGCCGTGTGGAGCGACGTGAAGTCGCTCTGCGAAGCCACGCTCGCGTGGGCGGACGCGGATCTCTCTGGCCGTTCGATGGCAGGGAGCTACCTTGCCGGTATCGACATGAGCGGTGCCGACTTGACTGGTGCGGATCTGTCGTGGACTGTGTTGACCAACGCGGACATGTCTGGTGCTCAGCTGGCGGACGCGAACCTGAGCAACGCGACGGTCGACGGTGCGGACTTCTCGGACGCGGTGTTCGATGGGGCCGATCTGAGCGGGGTCGACCTGAGCACCACGACGTTGTCGGGTGCGACTGGCTCCGACCTCGTTGCTTGTCCCGAAGCATTGCCCGGAGGGTGGAGTTGCTGGGACTTGGGCGCGGCGGGCAATACGCTGCTGGCTCCCGGGGCTGACCTGAGCGGTCTCGACCTGAGCGCGGCGGACCTGTCGAACACCCCGCTTGCGGGCGTTCAAGCAACAGGGCTCGCGGGGTGTCCCGCAGCGCTGCCTGACAACTGGGTTTGTCTGTCACTACCGGTGGGCAACACTCTGGTCGGGCCTGGCGCTGACTTGAGTGGCCTCGACTTGACGGGAGCCGACTTCACCTCCATCACGGAGCTCCGAAACGTCGACTTCTCGGATTCGATATTGGCCGGCGCCACGTTTGCCGACAACACGGATCTGAGCAACGCCGACTTCAGGGATGCGAACCTGACGGGCGCCACCTTCGGCGCGCAGACGGACCTCTCCGACGCCGACCTCGACGGAGCGAATCTGACCAACGTCACTTTCGGTGCCGACGTGGACTTGCGCGACGCCGATCTCGACAACGTCAACTTCACTGGCGTCGATCTCAGCAGTGCGCGGCTCTCGGGCAGCCGGGCGACGGACCTCGTCGCTTGTCCTGACGTGATGCCGAGCGCGTGGGATTGTCTCAGTCTTTCGGGTACCGGCAATACCTTCATCGGGCCAGGCGCGGATCTGAGCGGCTTGCCGCTGGCCGGTGCTGACCTTTCGGGGCAGAACCTCAGCGGTGCCGACCTCGACGGTGCCGACCTCACGAACGCCATCCTCACGGGTGCGGATCTCAACAACGTCGACCTGCAGGACACGACCATCACATCGATCACCGCGATGGACCTCCAATCGTGCCCGGACGGCTTGCCGAGCAACTGGGATTGCGTGCAAGGCAACATCGTTGGTCCAACGGCGATCTTGACGGGCGCTGACCTCACCGGGGCCGATCTGACTGACGCTCAATTGACGAGCGCCGATCTGACCGGAGCCAACTTGAGTGGCGCCGATCTCCAGGGCGTGGACATGAGCTCTGCGGATCTGACTACTGTGCGTGCCTTGAACCTGGATAACTGTCCGGCGGATCTACCCCCGGACTGGGATTGCATCGGGCGAACGCTGCTGGGGCCGAGTGCGGACGCTAGCAACGCGGACCTCTCGCAGCGCGACCTGAGTTCGATGGATTTGACCGGTGCGGACCTGAGTGGCGCAGATCTCTCCCAGGCGGATCTGCAAAATGCCGACTTGTCGAACGTGGACTTCACGGGCGCTGACCTGACGGACGCTGACTTGCAGAACGCGACGATCACGGGTGCGACGTTTACCGGCGTCACGTGGGATAATACGACCTGTCCCGACGGCAGCAACAGCAACGACAACGGTAATACCTGCATCTGAGGTGATGGCCCGCGAGCAACACTGGGAACTCCGGCCCGGTGCAGCTCGCGGGCTTTTCTTTGTCTACTCGATAGGGGGCAGACGTCCTCATCGGGGCGATGTCTACAAACCGCTGTCGAGAAAACGGCGTGGGGGCCCGGTCTCGAGGAAAGAAAAGCAACGCCCCGTTCACGGAACCAGGCCTCTGCGGCCACCGCCCTAGTGACTTCAGAACATCTCTTGGCCAGTTCTTGCTTGTTCCCATGAAATCCCCGCTTAGCTACACGAACGTCGTCGTCACTGCGCTGCTGGTCGCCGTTCCCCTCGCCTTGATCGGCTACAAAGTGGGATTCTTGGGCTACCGCTTGGGCGACCTGCTTCCGCGCACGGAGCATCGAGTCGCCGTCAAGATGAAGTTGGATGGGGACCGCGGCCGAGTCTCCGCCCGCACGTTCTTGCCGCTCTCGGACGAACGACAACAACTGACCGAGCACGAGCAAGCATCGGATCCGAGTTTCCGCTTCGTCACCGAAACGGAAGGCCTGAATCGTACCGCGCGCTGGAATGGCACTTCGGTTCCTGATGCCGCTTCGATGAGTTTGAACTACGCCGTCTTGGTCCGAGCCGCGGAGTACTCGATCAGTGACACCCTTGCCGTGCCGGATACCTACCCGGAGTCCGTCGCGCGCTATCTACGACCCACCGAGTACGTCCAGGTGGACGACCCCGAGGTGCAAAGCCAGCTCCGTGAACTCGGAGCAACGTCCGGGCCTCTCGTCTCCCGCTTGCGAAGCATCTTCGACTTCACTTCCGGGTTGCGCGGACGAGCGTTCAAGGGCACGACGGACGCCGTAACCGCCTTGCGGCTGGGGGAAGCGAGCTGCAACGGCAAGAGCCGTCTATTCGTGGCCCTCGCGCGTGGCGCCGGGATACCCAGTCGGCTCGTCGGGGGCTTGATCCTGGATGATGGGACCAAGCGGACCACGCACCAGTGGGTCGAGTCCTACGTCGGTGGCCACTGGGTGCCTTTCGATCCAACCAACGATCACTTCGCTGAGTTACCCACCAACTACCTCGTCTTGTATCGCGGTGACGAGGCCATGTTCGTGCACTCGTCTGACGTCAACTTCGACTACTCGTACACCATATCCAGTCGATTGGTACCTGCGCCGCGTGTGGTCGAGGGGGCCAGCGCATTCAACGTGTGGAGCCTGTTCGAGCGGCTCGGGTTGCCGTTTTCGTTGCTCCGTACGGTGCTGATGCTGCCGATAGGCGCGTTGATCGTGGTGCTCTTTCGAAACGTCGTCGGCATGCCGACTTTCGGAACCTTCCTGCCTGCGTTGATTGCAGCAGCCGCTGGCGAAACTGGCCTATTTTGGGGGGTCGTCAGCATCGTCATCGTGGTGGCAGCAGTCGTCATTGCCCGACAAGGGATCCAAGCCCTGCGCCTGTTGCACTCACCGACACTGGCCATCTTGCTGTCCGTCGTGGTCTTGACGATGCTCGGCATGAGCTTGGCTGCCGAGCAACTCGGGCTCTCCGAGCTGGCCAGGGTCTCCTACTTCCCGATCGCTGTGATGGCGATCGCCTCGGAGCGATTCTATCTCGCCCTGGTCGAGCAAGGTTCCACCTCGGCGCTCAAGCAGATGATGGGCACGCTGCTCGTCGTGTTGGGGTGCTACGCGGTCATGAACTCCCTGGCTCTGCAGGCGTTGGTAGGGGGCTTCCCGGAAGTCTTGCTGCTGGTCGTTGCTGCGAACGTCTACTTGGGGCGCTGGATCGGGATGCGCTTGCTGGAGCTGTGGCGCTTTCGGTCCCTTCTCGGACAACGGGTGACCGCATGAAGTGGCTTCGTGATTTCGGTAGGCTGTTGGGGAAACACGGCGAAGCGACCGAGGCGGTCGTCGGCATGAACCGGCGCAACATCGAGTTCGTCTACCAGTACAATCGCCGGCGGGACTACCCGTTGGTCGACGACAAAGTCACCTGCAAGACGTTGCTACAGCAGGCGGGAGTTCCAGTCGCTGACACCCTCGCGGTCTGCGATGGGTTGTTCGACGTCGAACGTGCCCTCGAAGTGCTTTCGAACGAGCAGGACTTCGTCGTCAAGCCAGCCAACAGCAGCGGGGGCAACGGCATCGTCGTTCTCGGGCGCCGCGTCGAGCACGCACACGGCGTCGGCTGGGAGCGGCATGACGGCGGCACGTACACGCTCGAGGAGCTGCGCACACACCTGGCGAACATCGTCTTCGGTGCGTTTGGCTACCACCTCTCGGACCGCGCGCTGATCGAGCGCAAGTTGGAGCCGCACCCTGTCCTGCGAGAGTTCTGGCCTTCCGGCGTGTGTGACCTGAGGGTGATCGTTTGCCAAGGGGAACCGATGTTGGCGATGTTGAGGGTTCCCACTAGGCGCTCGGCAGGGAAGGCGAATCTCCACCAAGGAGGGGTCGGCGTTGCCGTCGACGTTTCGACTGGTCACACGCGCCGCGCCAGTATGCGCGGCGTCGCCATGGAGCATCACCCGGAGACGGGCAAGCCGCTCATCGGGATCCAACTTCCGGGATGGCAAGAGGTCGTGCAGGTTGCGCTGCGTTCCGCTAGCACCGTTCCGCTCGGCTACCTCGGTGTGGACGTCGTGCTCGACGCCGAGCGCGGGCCCATGGTCTTGGAGCTCAATGCACGGCCTGGGCTGGAGATCCAAAACGTCAACGGAATCAGCCTCGCCGAGGCTCGCACGCGGGTGCCGGCATGAAGACGTCTGGGTTGTGGCCGGTGGCTTCCGCGCTCGTTCTTCTGATCGGGGGTTCCGTCGCCGTGGAGATATCGGCGCGGCACCGAGAGGTCGAGGTGTTGCGTGTGCGCATCATCGACAATGCCTCGGAGTCGTCCGACGCAGATGCGACGGAGCTTGGCGCCGATGCGGATGACGTGTTGGACGAGCGCCACCAGTTGGCGCGGCAGTTGGCCAAGCGTCGGGACTTCCCGCATGCGATCGAACTCTACGAGCGGCTGCTCGCCGAGCACGGCGAGGTCGCGATGCTGCGAGCGGAGTATGCGCATTGGCTCTTTCGTACCGGTCGCGCCGAGGACGCGCGTCGGCACCTGACCCGAGCACTGGAGGCGTTGCCGGGGGACCCGCGCATTCAGTTGGAACTTGGCTTCGTGCTGCAGGAGCTCGGCCAGATCGATGATGCCGAGGTGGAGTTCCGTCAGGCGCTTGAAGCTCGCCCGAATCATTCTCGAACTCGCGTGGCCCTCGCGGAACTTCTGCGTGAACAGGGTGAGTATGCTGAAGCCGTCTCGGTTGTGGCGCCCGCGGCCGCCAGCGGTTCGAACGAAGAGCGCGCCAGGGGGCTCACGTTGCTGGGGCGTTGCTACATGGCACTTGGCGAACACCCGAAGGCTAGGCGCTTGTTGAAGGAGGCCGTCGAGCGGGCACCGGCTTCGGTCAACACCTGGGTGCGAGCAACCCACGCGTTTCTCGATTCGACGGACGACGAGGACGTGGAACGTGCGCTGGAGCACGCCTTGCGCGCCGTGAAGCTGGCGCCTGAACTTGCCGTGGCTTACCGCGTGCTGGCCCGCGTGCACGAGCGGCGCGAGGCGTTCGACGACGCCCGGAGCGCGTACAAACAATCGCTGGCCTTCGAATCTCAGTCCGGCTTGGCGCGTCGACGCGTCGTACGCCTTTCCCTCGAACTCGACGATTTCAAAACTGCGCAGGCGCAGGCGCAGGCGCTGATCGAGTCCGAGCCTGCGGAGCCCGAACACCACTTCTTGCTGGGCCTGGTGGAGGCTCGAAGCGGGCGTCCTGAGCGCGCCGTTTCGCATTATCAGAAAGCCGCCCAGCTCCGAGGCGGGAAGTATCCGGAGGCGTGGTTCAACTGCGCAAAGGCGTACAGCTCCGCCGGGCAGCAGGAAGAGGCGATCGCGGCGTATGAAAAGGCAATCGCCCAGCGCAAGGATTACGCCGCTGCGTGGAACAACATCGGCCGGTTGCGTGCCGACCGCGGCGAGACGGACGCTGCCGAGCTGGCCTACGAAAAAGCGCTCGAGGTTTCACCGAACTACGGCTTGGCTTGGCACAATCTCGGGCTCCTCTTTTACAAGCAGCGGCGCTACGAGGATGCCACCCGCGCCTACGAGCGTGCCGTCGAGTTGCGACCGAACGATCGCTCGCTGATGCTCAAGCTGGCGATCAGTCAGCGTAAGTCGGGCGATCCCAAGCGAGCGATCGCCACCTACGGTCGACTGCTCAAGGCGCACCCGCGCTACGCGACCGGTTGGTTCAACCTAGGCGTCGCTCAGGCCGCAGCTGGCGATCTGGAGGCTGCAAAAGCAGCGTACCAAGCGGCGCTGGCCAACGCCCCAGAGCACAGTGGGGCGCTCAAGAACCTGGGCTACGCCGAGGCTCGCCTGGGTCAGACGGCGGCAGCTCGTGTGCACCTGGACCAAGCCCTAGACCTGGATCCGGCGGACGAAGATACGCGGCTCAAGTTGGCCGAATTGCACCTGCTGGCGGCGGACCGCCAAGCCTGCCAAGCGGAAGCTGGACGTGTGCTTGCCAAGAATCGCAACAATTCTGACGCCCGTGCCATGTTGGCACGGTGCGAAATGTAAACATAAACGAGATACTTAATAGAGATGAATAACGACGCATTCGGGTTGCGCTCTTGGAGCGCGTTGGGGACGCTAGGCTTGCTTTGTCTGAGCCTGGTCAATTGTGGTGGTAACGACTCGGGCGAGGTGACGACGCTCGATGACCTTCCGCCGGCTTCCGCGGATGCGGATGCCGTCGACGCGGCTGACGTTGCCGATGAGGCAGACAGTGCACAGGATACGTCGATGGACCCGTCGGCGACGGTGGAAGGCTCCACGGAGACCACCGGCTCTTCCGATCCGATGGCGGCCGACGTCACCGATCCCGGCGCCGCGGACGTATCAGGCACGCCTGCCGACCCGACGACGGGTCCGGCCGATACTGGAGCGCCAGCCCCCAACGATGCGCCCGCCACCCCGACCGTCATCGATCCGGAAGATCCGAGCGAAGTGCTGTTCCAAGAAGCGCTCGCGAAATACGACGCGGGAGACTTTGCCGGCGCTCGAGACGACTTCGAGACGCTTTTGAACGACTATCCCGATTCACCTCGGCACGACAACGCCGGATACTTGTTCGGTCGTAGCCTGTACGAATTGGACTCATTCGACGCTGCCGCTGCGGCCTTCGACGACATGATCGCGCAACACCCCGATTCGGTGTTCGTGCACTCGTCCTACTACTTCGCCGGTCGCTCACTGTTCAGAATGGACCGCTTCAACGACGCGCTGACCGATTTCGAAAACGCCATCCAAGCCGACCCGGCGGGTCTCTACGCTGACAACTCCACGTACTTCTCGGCTCGCGTGCATTACGAGCAAGGAGACCTGGCTGCAGCGCAGAGCGGTTTCGAGGCATTTCTCACCGAGCACGTCGACAGTACGTACGTAGATAACGTCCACTACTACTTGGGTCGTACGCTGTTTGCCGGCGGGGACTACGCTGGGGCCTTGTCCGAAATGGAAACGACACTCACCTACGACATGTCTATTTATCTCGACAACGCGCAATACTGGAAAGGGCGTTCTCAGTACGCACTGGACATGCTGCCAGACACCGTCGCGACGATGGAGGTGATCGCCGCGGAGTATCCCGATAGCGTCTATGTCGACAACTCGATGTACTACATCGTCAAGGCTAGCGTCGATCAGGGGTCGTGTGTCGAGGCAAACGCGGTCGTCAGCGACCTCCAGACAGAGTTCCCCGGCGGTCCGTACACGAGCAAGGCGGCGGACTACGCAAGCGCCGGCGGTTGCTGAGACTAGAAGTGGCAATGCGCATGAGCCAGGGCTCGTCCTGGTGGCGGTCGATGGCACTGGCCGCAGCGGTGATGATGTTGCTGATGGCATCATCACTGCTGCCGGCGCAGGCGTACGCTCAAGATGACGTGAGCGACCACGGCTCGCGTGCCGCGCGGCGGGCGGAGCGCGACGACGAAACGAACGCCGAAGCGACATCACCCGACACTCAGGCGGGAGAGCGGCCCAAGGCGCGAAAGTCCAAGACCAAACGGAAGAAGAAGAAGAGGAGGAAGAGAAAGAAGAAGAGCCCGAAGAAGGAGGCTCAGCTCTACGTCGCATACAACCTCGGCGCCTTCGTGGGTCGGCGCTTTCAGGTTCCCAAGATGGGGGTCTTGACCAACGAGACGCTCGAAGGCGGCATCGTCGCAGACAGTGACAGTCTTTCGCTGGAGCTATCTCACGGCTTCGACCCGTTTTCCACGAAGACATTCAACTTTCCCGAAGAGGACGACACCACCGCCGAATCCCGGGCGCGCTTGACACAACCCACTCATGAACTCGCCGCGACGCTCCGCCACCGGCACGATTGGTCATCTCTGATCACGAGCAAGGTTCGGGTGCGCGCGGATCGCTGGCTGCCGGCTCTGCGCTTTGATGAACGGCGCAGTTTGCGATTGGAGCCCTCGCTCACAATCGGTGAGAAGCGAGGCCTGTACGGGGAGATCGCGAGCGATGGCTTTTACAAGGTCTTCCCTCAGTATGAAGTTGCCGACCGAAAGCTCGACCAAGTGGGCGCGGACTCTACCGTGGAGGTGGGTTACACGTTTGAGGCTTACACGCGAATCGCAGTCGGGGCAGAGCTGGACTACACCAAGTACTTGGATGCCCGCTACGACGTGCTCAATGCTGACGGCACGCTGTCGCGAGCGACCCGCAGCAAAGTGTACTTCGAACGCTCTCCGTTTCTGTCCGCCGCATGGCGTCCGTTCGACGAGCTGCGAACCAAACTGCGATATGCCTACGAGCTGAACGACGCTACCGACTACAATCGCCGCATGACCGGGCGCGTCGACGGCGAGTTGATCGCGAAGTTCATCCCCGACTACTATGACTATCGCCGGCACCGAATCGAGTCGACGAGCGTGATTCAGCCGCTTGAGAGGCTGCGTTTCGATGCGATGGCAGAAGTCTGGTTTCGGGACTTCGACAACTACGAGGCCCGAGGTGTAGACAACGAGTGGCTCGGGGAGACGCGCGCAGACGTCAGTCTCGAGTTGGGATTGGAAGCGCGCTATCGTGTCTGGGACTTCGAACTGCTGGGGCTCGACCACGGGCTCATGATTTCGGCGTTTGGTTCCCACCTGCAGCGACGCTCGAACATGAAGCGGGAGGTGTCCATCGCCACGAACTTCGACCTGACTCGTGCCTTCTTGGGGCTAGAGGTCGAGACTCTGTAGGAGCCCGACGGCCCTCCACCGTCTATCACGCGGCCGCGGCGCCCATTCATCCGATGGGCGCCGCGTTGCTGCACCAATCCAAGCAGCGCGCGCCCAGATACGCCAATCGTGTGGACCGCCACGGCCCGACGATTACTCAGCTCACTGGCAAGTGAACTGAACTTTGGCGTCCATGTCCTGTCGGCTGATCTGAGTATCGACCACGCCGCCGACGGCGTCGGTGACCCGGACGTGCCACGGGCCTTCGCCCATGTTCATCGGGGGCTCCCAGTAGTTGTAGGCCTTGCGCGTCGCGTTCTGTCCGTCGATTTCCACGCTGGTGATTGGCCAGCGGTGGCTTTGCACGAGTAGCTCGTTCCAGTCGGTGCGTTGCGGTTCCTTCAGTCGGAAGGTGACGTTCTGCGAGCCGACAGGGCACTCGACGTAGCGCCAGGAAATGTTGCCCGCTGCGCCACCATTACCGGTGCCGAGGTGGCCTTCGGAGTCGTCGCCCAGCTGGCGGAAGGCTTCGTGGCTCAGGTCGATGTGACCCGCCGTGCACTTCGGGTTGGTCGCGACGGGACATTGGTCCACGATCGTGACGACGACGCTGCGCCCGCCGTCACGGGTCACCTCGACGCAGGCGCCGCACATGGCGGCGTTGTTGTAGTCTTGCGTGTTCATGGCGCCGAAGTAACGGCCTTCGCCGGTGTAGATGCCTTCGACGCGGTCGGGGTTGTTGCCGATGATCGGGTAGCTGCAATTGACCTCGGTCGAGCCCATGGCGAACGTGTAGTAGGTGACCGAGCCGTTGCCGTCGTAGCGCCCGATATCCATGCTGCACATACCGGGTTCACTCGTCGGTTCGATTGGCTCGGGCTCGGGGGCTTGCTCGGCGGGGTTGTCGAGCACTGGGGTCTCACCGTTGGGCCCTGTCGCGCCTGGGTCCAGGAACATCAACTCGTCGAGCCAGACGTCGAAGTCCGCAGGCGTCGCCTCGTCGGGTTTGGTCATCTTGAAGTTGATGCCCAGGATCTGGCTCGGATCGAAATCGGCTGCCGCGCCCCAGCCTTCTTGATCGACCTCGCTGAAGAAGATCGTGTGCTGTTCCCAATCGGCGGAAATGGTGATGGCCTTGCCGTGCGAGTCGTAGCAGTCGGCAGCACAGTTGCCGCCGTCGGCGGGCTCGGCAATGGCCGTCGTCACGAGCTCGACGCGCATGTTGCCGCTGCCCCGCGCGTAGAAGGTGATTCCTCCGTAGGCGCTCGCGTCATAGGCGGCTCGGGTGCCCGAGTTGTTCAGATCCACGGTCAAGCCCCCACCCCAATCGGAGAAGCCCGAGCCACTGGTATGAACGGCGTACGCCGTCGAGTTGGCCCCGCCGGCCTCGGGCGTTACGGCTGAGCCTGGCGCGGGGCTCTGGGTTCCCGTTCCGTCGTTGTAGGTGCCCCAGTGTCCGGCGCGTCCGGCAACGTCAAAGATGGCCGAGTCGCCGTCTTCGAAGTCGTCCAGCAGTGCCTCGTTGGGGCCCGGTTCTTCGACTGGCGTTCCGTCGGCAGGCTGTCCATCTGGGGTTTCGCTCTGGTCGGCGGGAACCCCGTCAGCCGGTGCCGGTGCACCGTCGACGGGGGGCGTGCCCGTGGTCGCTCCGCCGGCGGGAGCCTCACTGCCGGTAGCCGCCCCCGTAGCACCTGGCGCGCCTGCCGGACTGGTCACTCCCGGTCCAGGGGTGACGGTGGTCATGCTGGGCATCACGCCCGCGCCGGGGGTCGTAACAGTCGAGCCGGGTGTCAGACTGCCCGTCGATGCCGTGGAGCCCGCTGGCGCATAGATGTCGCCCTTTTCTCCGCCGCAGCTGAAGGCGGTGAGGAGAGCGCTGATAGCTACGAATGACGTGAGAACCACGCGGCCGTTTCTCATGGGGCGCAACCCTAACACGCTGAGGTAGGAGAAGGCCGCGGGGTGGGGGCAATGTATGCAGCGGGTACCGGGTGGGGATCTCGCTGTTCTCAGAAACCCCCCAGACGATCAGCCTCGCTGCAGCCCGGGTTCCGCCCAAAGCGCAGTGTTTCCGCGGCACTTTAGCCGTGCATGCCCAGACGCGCCTGCGGCTACGCCCCTGCGCCCCGGGAAAACACGGGCCGGACCCGGTGGCGCGTGCCGGAGTGGCGCGCCCGGACCCCGCCGCGTCCGCGGGCGGCCGCCGACCCTGCCGGCGGAGTTTCCGGCAGTGAGCTCGCCCCAGCCCGGCCGCCAGCGTAGGATGCCATTTGCGGCATGGTGAGGATCCCCCTCAAGGAGCGGTTGAGCACGCGCTGGCAAAACGCCAAGCTCTTTCGCGAGTTCGAGGAAGCGGAACTCGCGTGTCTGGAGGGGTTCATCGAGGTTCGTGAGGTACCCGAAGGCACGTACCTCGTGCACGAGGGGGACAAGGCCGAGCACCTGTATTTCATCCAGCGCGGCCAAGTCGAGATCCTCAAACGCGAACCCCACGGAGAACGCGAGCATCGGGTCGCGATCCTTGGTCAGGGCGAGACGATGGGCGAGATGGCGTTGGTCGACGAGTTGCCACGCACAGCGTCGGCTCGCGCCAAGACTCGAGTGCGTTTGGTGGCGATTCCGATCGCGCACATTCGCAAGCAGGCCAAGACCTCGCGTGACCCATTGATCGCGCGCACCTATCAGCGACTCGTGTTGAACATGAGCGAGTACCTCGTGGTCCGCCTGCGGGAAAAGACGGACGAGTCTTTGGCTGCCGCCCAGGGACGCGCGGCGATGGGACGATTGGTGGTCAACCTGCTGATCATGCTGAGCCTGTACGTGTTTCTGTTGGGGGGCTTGCCGTATCTGCAGCCCCGTGTGGACTTCGATGCGTCACGCTTGAGCATTCCGATCCAGATCGTCTTTGGCTACGCGGCGTGGAGGTTCATTCGAGGCAGTGGTTATCCGCTGCATTTCTTCGGCATTCGACGTCGCGGGATGTTGTCGGTGCTGGGTGAGGCCGTGCTGCTCACGCTGCCGCTCTTGATGCTGGTGACGGTCGTCAAGTGGCTGGTACTGAGCGCAAACCCGGACTTCGAGGAGCTGCCCTTGTTTGCGCACACGGACGGTGTCTTGAACATGCTGGAGCCGCACGTCTACAAGTGGCTCATCATCTACTCACTCTCCAGCATCGTGCAGGAACTCACCGTGCGCGGTGCGCTACAGAGCACGTTGGAGATGTTTCTCACGGGCACGCACCACAGGGCCCATGCCGTGCTGGTTTCGGCACTGCTGTTTTCCGTCTGCCACCTGCACATGTCGTTTCTGTTTGCGGCAGTGGCATTCGTGCCCGGGCTGTACTGGGGATGGCTATTTTCCAGGCAGCGCAATCTGGCTGGCGTGATCGTGTCGCACCAGCTCGTGGGCGGATACGTCTTTTTCGTGTTGGGCTCGTACTTGCCGATGTGAGCGTGGCTGTCGCGGGTCAGGAGTGCGAGGCCCCGGGCGGGCCAGCTTCGAGCGCTTCGTCGGGGCGTTGGGCTCGCAGACTCATCGAGGAAGAACTGGAGCGTCCCAGCTTGTGGTCGATGCGGTCGAGTAGCGCTTCTGCGGAGAAGGGCTTCTTCAGTAGATCTCTGGCGATCTCCGGCTCTGCTTGCTGCTCCAAGTAGCCGGACATGTACAGCACGGGCAGCGTGGGGTCGTCGGCGTGGATGCGCTTTGCCAGTTGAAAGCCATCCATCACGGGCATGCGGACGTCGGTCAGTAGTAGGTCCGGCGGTTGTTCGCGTCGCCGCATCTCTTCGTACTGATCCAAGCCGCTCTTGCCATCGCTAGCACTCGTCGTTTCGAAACCGGTGGCGGAGAGCAGTTGGAGTAGGAACTTGCGGTTCTGTTCGTCGTCTTCGACGAGGAGAATGCGGCCTTGCCGATTGTCGGGCACGGGAGAGGGCTCCTCCGAAGGATGGGGGGGAGAGACTTCGTGGTGCGCGGGCCAACTGAGCACGAACTCGGTGCCTCGCCCGAGTTCGGAGATGATCTCGATCTCGCCCGAGGTCGATTGCACGATACCGTGCACCGTAGACAGGCCAAGCCCGGTACCGCTGCCCCTGGGCTTGGTCGTGAAGAAGGGTTCGAAGGCGCGCTGGAGCGTCGTCTCGTCCATGCCCACGCCGTCGTCTTTGACACGCAAGTAGACGCGTCCCTCCATCGAGTTGGGTCGACAGCTCAAGTCGATGCGCCCCCGGCCGCGCACGGCGTCGCGGGCGTTCATCACCAGATTGAGCACGACTTGCTCGATCTGTCCGGGGTCGGCGAAGATCGGTGCCGGGCCCTGCGTGTCGACGTTCAGCGTCACCTGCTCTCCGACCAAGCGTGACAGCAGCCGCCCCATGCGGTGGAGGGTCTCGTCCAAGTTCATGCCCCGGGGCTCGGCGAGTTCTTTGCGGGCGAACGCCAGCAGTTGACGCGTCAGTCCCGTTCCACGTTCCCTTGCCGCGGTCAGTTCCAGGGCAATGTCGCGAACCAGCCGCTCATGGTGGTGTGCGAGCATGTCGCCGTAGCCGCCCACTGCCGTCAGCAAGTTGTTGATGTCGTGGGCTACTCCGCCGGCGAGTTGACCCACCGCTTCGAGCTTCTGCGCGTGTTGGAGCTGGAGTTGCAGTTCCGCCGCGCGCTGTTCCGCCTCTTTTCGCGCTGTGACGTCACGCAGCATGATCATGCCGCTGGGCATGCCGCCGCGCGCGTGCGTGCGCAGTAGCCCCTCCAACGTGGCGCCCGTTTTCTCCACGAAATACTCACGCACGTCGCCGGTGAAGGTTTCGATGGACGCGCGGTCCGCCTTGGACGCATCCGTCAGCCCGATCGCGCCGAGGCTGGTGCCGATGACCTGCTCAGGCTCGAGGCCGAGCATCCTGGCGGCCGTGGGGTTACAGTCGTGGATTTCGCCCTTTTCGTTCACGGCCAGGATGCCGTCCGGAGCATCATCGATCAGTTCGCGGGCGTGGCGCGCATTTTCGTCGGCTTGGTGGATGACGCCGCCAAAGGCGTTCATGAACAACGCCGGCAAAATACCGGTCGTCAGCGACGCGGCCTCGGCGATCACCCAACGCGTGAGATCCCCGGTGGCGAAGGTGGGACCCCCGCCGAGCTGGGCGTGAAACCACAGACACAGTGGGGTGGAAAGCAACGTCGACAGGGCGCAAGCGACACCCGTGCGCGGCCCCAGGAACATCGTCACGCCCATGGTGAGCGCGGGGAAGACGCTCAGTGCCGTCGTCAGGATCCCCCATTCGATCACCGAGGCGTGCAGCTCCAACCACAAAGCGCCCAGTAACAGCCAAGCACTGGACGCCAATTGGCCACGGCGCTCCAAAGCGGCCGCGACCAACCCGATGACAATCACGTACGGGTCGCGCATGGTCGGCAGCCGCTCCGGGCCGAAGTCCCACACGTAGCTCACCAACGAGAGCGCGTAGCCGAGCACCGCTGCCCAGATCCCCGCGCGCAGCCAACCTCGATAGGGGACGGCCGCCCGTTGAGCCAGCACTCGCTGTGTCACGTCCGGCAGAGTTGACTTCGACCAGGGCACGTACCGTTCATGCTACCAGGTTTGCGATCGCCTCAACCTGGAAAGCTCGGGATTTTCACCGGATGATTCCGTACTTGGTGCCTCGCTTGATGTCGAGGTGCAGATGGTTCCGATGTGCTCTGTCGTAAGCGGGCGTCAGGATGTGGTGAAAGTGACCGCCTGCCGCGATGAGACAGACCAGGTTGCGCAGGGTGAGGCTGTCGGGTAACCCCTCCTCCACGCGCGCCCCGGGGCCGCAAGGCGGCACGCCTATCGGCGCACCCCACGCGGCTTCGACGTTCAGTACCCGGCCATCCGCCAATTCGAGCTCCGTCATGTCGATCGCCAGGCCGTAGGCGTGCTGACTTCGCTTTCTCGACCCGGGGAGGCGTGCGGCGCGTCGGTAGAAGTTGTCGACCCGAATACCGACGACACCTCGATCGTTCAACACCTTGGTCAAGTCGTCCAACGTCAGCGCCAAGCGGCAATCCAGCAAACTGAACGGACTCTTGGGGCCGGCGGTGATGAAGCGCACGCCGTTCATCGGCGCCGTGAAGCGCAGCGCCGTCGCGATGCCTTTGGTTTCACGTTGACGTTGAAGTGGGAGCTTTCGACGCGCTAGCTCCTTCTTGCACTGCCACGGAGACAGGTTCGCGTAGCGGAGCGCCGGCGACTTGCTCGTCACCAGCGGTTCGGGCAGCGCTTGGCGGTAGGGTTCGGCGTCGTGATTGGGCGCAGGCTCAGCCTCGACGGGCGTGGCGGCTGGGGCGCCGGCGTCTGCCAACTCGGCGATGGGCGAGCCTTGTGGGGCGTCGTGCTCGCCGTCGTCGTGTTGGGCGTCGTCGGCTTGGGTGTCAGCTGGGTGTGCGTCGCCGCCGGGGGATGCGGCGACCTCCGCCGGGCCTTCCGCGGGCAGCGGTGCGCGCTCGCTGGCGGGGGGCAGGTGAGGGGAGCAGGCCTGGAGAAACAGAGCGAGAGCCGCCAGCCGCCGGGTCGTGGGAGCGAGAAGGTGGGCGTGGAAGGTCGTTCTCAAACCGTTTCAGTCCTCGAAGCCGTGTTCCGAGTGCCACTGGCGCAGGCTCTGGTCGGGGTACTGCTCGAAGCATTGATCGGACGGCCCGGGGTTGACCTCCACCCAAGACGGCTTGGAGCCTTGCATGATGTGCACGTGTGAGGGGGGCGTGGGGAGCTCGGAGTCGATCGCGCCAGCGACGGGGTGCACCAACTGGGGCCAGTCGTCGTGGTAGGCCCACAAGTGGGACCCGCACTCCCCGCAAAACACGCGATGGTGCTTGCTGCGTACGCGTTTGCCGTTTCGCTCCAAGAGCGCACGGTACTCCTTGAGGTGTTCTTTGCCTTCGACGACGAGGGTTTCGGCGTCCCCGCCGAGGTTGATGCAGTAGCCTCCGCCACCGGCGGTCTTGCGGCAGATGGAGCAGTAGCAGCGCATGTACGGTACCGGCTCTCTGCTCTCGAGGCTGAACTCGACGGCGCCGCAGTGGCAGGACCCTTCTAGCTTCACACTCATGACTCTTCCGTGGTTTCGGTCTCGGCGACGACTTCCGGCATCGGATCCAGCATTGCGGAGAGGTAGTACAGCACCTCTTCGTGACATCGGGGGCGCCAGGTCTGCAATTGTACCCGGACCTCGCCAGCTTTGTAATGTACGTGGACCGGCGTCGAGGCGACTCGATAGGGGCAGAGCAGGGCGACTTGACGGATCTTGACGATGTCGCTCGCTTCGTACACCCGGTCGTCGAGTGTGACGTCGATGCGCGCGCGCCCGCTGGCGCGCTGGACCTCGACCGGTTCGCGCAGCAAGAGGCGATTGGGGATCAGCGCCGTGGTGCCGTCGTCTTTTCTCAGCCGTAGGCGTCCGAGACCGACCTCGCGCACGGTGCCGACGGTGCCGCCGATGCTGATGGCATCGCCTTCTCGCAAATCCCCTCGGGCACTGAGATAGAGCCCGGCGATGACGTTCTGCATCGCGGGCAGCGAAGCGAGGATCAGGCCACCGGCAACCGAGGCGGCGACGATGGGCGACCAGGACTCGAAGGTCGGAAGCAGCACGAGCGCCAAAGCCAACGCGAGCCATCCGCACATCAGGACGAAGCGCACCAGAGTCAAGGCCAGGGCCAAGCGCCGGTTCGGATCGTATCCCGCCCGCCAGATGCGATGCACCAACGAGGCGGCGACCCTTCCGAAGAAGACGGCGAAGATGCCGAAAGCGATGACGACACCCAAGCCGAACAGCGAGGCTCCGACCTGGATCATACGAGCCCCTGTCCCAACGCGCCCAGGCGTTGGAGTTCGAGCACGACCGCCCAGCGAGCGTGATCGTCGAGCTGATACTGAGCGCCATCGGCGCTGTTGTTCAACAGCCCAGCCCCCATCAAGAACGAGACGTGACGTTCCAACTGGTCGGGAGGGAGCCCGAGTTCGGCGCCGAGCTGCTCTGGATCGGCCGCCCCGTAGCGAGCGATGATCGACAACACCCCGAGCTGCGCGGTGCTCAACGACTGGGCAAAGCGCGTCCTGCCTCGGCGCAAGGCTCGCGTGTCGAGCACGATGCCGCCGTCACTCACCGTGGCTGCGCGCGCCCATTCGGAGAGCGCTCGGCCCGGGTTGCCTTCACTGACGTGGGTCAACGTTCGGAGGAACAGCTCGCGTTCACCACCGAGGCCCACGCGATTGAGTAGGCGTCCCACGACCGTGCGCCGGAAGTCGAACTTCATGTTGACCCGAATCCGTCTCGCTTCGAGTAGTTCACCCAGCTCCGACGAGTTTAGAGGCTGACAGCGCAAGACGCGAGTGAACGCTTCCGAGACGTTGCTCAACTCCTCGAAGACCTCGAGCGCGTCTTCGCCGACCGCGACCACCCAGAAGGCGTCATTTCGGGTGTGGGTGACGAGGGATAAAAGACGGTTGAGCTCCTGCGCACGGTCCCGCCCGCGGGAGACCCAGGTGTGCAAGTTGTCGACGAGCACGGCCGGACGTTGCAGTTCGAGTTGGCGCAACACGGCCGCCTCGTCCGCGCGACATCCCAACGACAGCGCCAAGCCCTGGAGCAGCGTCCCCGATTGGTCCGCGCCTTCGCCGTCGAGGCGAACGACACGATTGCTGCGCAGCTCCAGGGCGCACATGTTGAGTAGCGAACTCTTGCCGCTGCCCAGTGTTCCGCGCAGCAGAATGGCCGTGCTCTTGCCGGTAGCCCAGTGCGCCTCCTCGTCGGCGATGGCTTCGAGCAGCGAGCGCTGCGCCGTGAAGATGCGTTCGTCTCGCAGAGGCGCCTGCGAGAACCAGCGTACGACATTTTCCGGCAGGTGATCGCCGTGCCAACGCTCGATCGCGCCGCGCAGATCGGCGGCGTCTCGAAGGGCGACGGAGCGTGGTCCGTGGCGCTTGAGCCATTCGGTCGCGGTCGTGATCTTGCGTTTGAGGACATCGGACCAGCGCGACAAGAGCCGGTCTCTGGTCGAGCTTTCGTCGCTCTGGTGCTGCAGCTGGTCCTTCAGATTGCGGATCGCCAGTCGGCACCCGCTTTCGACGGCATCGAGGTGCGTGCTGAGCTGGCGTTTGAGCCGAGACTCGATCAGCTCCAGGCGGTGCTCGGCCAGAGCGAGCTCTTCGGCCACGCGCGCTTCGAAGTCCTCCTCCGACAGCCGTTCGGCGAGGGCCTGGAGCTTGGACCAAGACGGATCCATCACGTCCAAGGTGCGTTTGGGAAGGCGGGCGAAGAGATTGGAAGCGGCTCGAATCGCCAAGTCCACACTGGGGAGCAGGCTTCTGAGGAGCTGGCGTTCCGCCAGAGCACGCAGTTCCACCCGCCGCACCCCACCGCTACCCAACGGCTCGTTCGGGATCAGCTGCAAGCATCTCACTTGTTCGGGGAGATTGTCGGTGGCTTCCTTCAGGTCTTGACCCAGCGCACGCACCGCAGCCGAGGCGCGCAACTCGCGTGAGAGTTCCACCAGGGTGTCTTTCGTCAGCAGTTCGACGCGATCGCGCCAGGCGCGCAGCTGCTTCAACGGGTTCGGCGTCGGTGCGTGCTTGCTTTCCTCTTGAATGCGCGCCAGTTCGGCGCGAATCGTCTGCAGTGCTCCCGGCACTTTGCCCGCGGCCGTCAGCGCCGGGCCGGTGAACTCCCGCACCACCGCGGCATGGATGCGTTGCTCCAGTTCGGTGATGTGTCGTTCGGCCTGGGCTGAACCCCAGACGGCTTGCGCTCGACGCGCCCAGGTCTCTTCTTGAGTGCGGTCGAGAGCTCGCACGGCCTCGCGGATCTCCGGTTCCACTGCGGAGAAGCGCAACTGGCTCGTGGGGCAGCGTGGGGTGCCCATGTGGAGCAACAGTTGCGCGAACTCGCGAAATGCGTCGTCGAGCAAGACGTCGAGGCGCCGCTGAATGCCGCTCTCGTCGTCGCTGCCTTCGCTGTTCAGCTGGTGCGCGAGGCGGCTGAATCGCTGGTAGACACTGTACTCGAACATCGTGTGTGCGAGCTCGGCAAAGGCGCGTTCGAGCGTGATGCGGGCCCCGAGTCGCACCGCCACTTGGCGCTCGCGTGAGGACGAAAAGAAGCGATGCCAGAGCCGCAGGCGCCACAGACGCAGTCGTTCCAGACGTGGCGCTTCGGCAGCCGGCGTGAGGATCGCCAAGGGCAGCTCCGCCGTCACCGCTACGGGCAAGTCGGCGAGCGAAGCCACGAGTTCGTCGAAGAGACCCCGATAGGCCCTGCGGTGCGCGGCGACGAATTTCTCGAACTCCACCAAGGTGGGCTCCGTGTCCGCTCGCGGCAGTGACGGGAGTTCCGGGCTGACGCTGGCTCGGAAGTCGACGATGCTCTGTTCGGTCTTTTCTTTGAAGTCGCCGAAGAGCTGCCCCAGCGCTTCGTCCTGAAGCACCTTTTCGACCGCGTTGACGTCGGGGGACTGCGCCGAAAAACGCGCACGGGGTGTGGGGCTCCCCGCCGGGCTCGCCGTCGACGTTTGGGCGGGTTTCGGCGTGGGCGCGGGGATCTCGCCGGCGACCTGCAAGGCTTTGCGTAAGCTGACCGGACCGACCAGGAGATTGATCGCGACGACGGCCATGCCCGTGGTGGCGATGGCGCTGCCGATGGTGGGCAACTGCTGCGCGGCCAAACCCACCAAACCCAAAGTGACGCCTGCTTGCGGCAGATAACCGTACCAGGCATTGTCGCCGACGGCGGCGGACTCCCCACCTACGCGCGCTCCGAATCTGCCCGCGACGTAGAAGGCAGCCGCACGCGCTGCGCACAAGGCTGCGGCCGCGGGCAGGATCCTCCAGGTCGCGATCAGATCGATGCCCGCTCCCGCGTTGGTGAAGAAGACGACGAAGACCGGCAGCGCCACGAGCTCCAGGGGCTTCATCAAGTCGTGCTCATACTTGGAGAGGTTGCGCACGACGAAACCGGCGGTGATGAAGACGAGCAAGAGCTCCAAGTGAAACGCCCGACACAGCTCCGCCACCACCAGGATCATCGCGGCGACGAAGAGCAGCATCTCCGCTTTGACGAAGCGCACGTAGGCGATCAGGATCCCGCCCAGAATGGTGCCGGCGACGAGGGAGCCGCCGAGCTCTGCGCCGACGTGGAGCAGCATTGCGGGTTCGAGGGTTGCACCGGGCACGAGCAGCGTTCTGGCGATGGCGACGGCCACCGCGAGGCTCACCACCACCACCAAGTCCTTGAACACCGCGGCGCCCAACACCAAGTCCGCCAAACGGCCCTTGGCCTGAGTCTCGTTCAACACGGCCAAGGCGATGGCCGGCGAGGTGGCGATCGCCAACACGCCCATCACCAGCGCCAGCGACAGCGTCGCCGAGCCGTCCTGGGCCAGCGCTTGGGGCAGCCCGATGTCGAGCACGCTCGCGACCGCGAGCAGGGTGCCGCCGACCAACGTCACGGCCAGGACGAGTTTGGCCACGATGGTCGCGCTCAGGGTCTTGCCCAGTCGTAGCAGCTGCCGCAGATCCAACTCCAACCCAGCGCTGGTGGCGATCAGCCCCAAGGCGAGGGTGTTGAACATGCGCATCTCCGTAACGACTTCGCCGGAGAGAATGTTGCCCAAGGACGGTCCGAGCGCGGCACCCGCCAAGATGTATCCGGTCACTCGGGGCAGTGACAGCGCGTTGCCGAGCTCGGCGGTAGCGAAGGCGGCGAGCACCACGAAGCCGATGGCAGCCAGCGTCATCGGGTGCGTCGCGAAACGCGAGTCGACCTTCAAGCCCTCGAGGGCCAACATCACGCCCAAGAGCGCAGCAATGACCAGAATGCGCTTCACAGTCCCGCCTCCCTCGTGGGCACGGCGCGCGTGGTACCGAGATCGATGTTGTCCGCTTCCACGTCGACGAGCAGACGCCGCACGACACCGCCAGCGGACATGTCACAGATCAGTGTGCCGACCAAGACGGTCGTCAACGTGATGGAAGCGAACTCGGGGAACTGCAGCGAAAAGTCGACGGCCACGGCCACGGCCAGCGTCCCTTGAGCCAACAGCCCCGAACCGATGCGATCGGCGTTGTTCGAGGTCAGCAGCGTGGTCAGGGTGCGCAACAACAGGCGCCCCGCCGTCAAACGCACGATGACGTACACGAGTGGGAAAGCCCACAGCAAGGCGGGGGCGGGTGTCCACAGCGCGCCCGTCAGGATCAAGAGCAGGACGAAGATCGGGTGCTGCAGGCGATCGAGCTCTTGTCGCAGCGCGGCCTCGTGGCGGGAGAAGAAGCCCACGGCGAGACCGGCGACCAAGTTGACGAACAGCGGGCTGACGCCGAGTGCCGAGCCGACGCCCGAGGCGAAGGTGACCGTACCCACGGTTGCGAGAAAGACGCGACTCGTCGACCTCTCGCTGCCGATGAACAGAGCAAAACAACCGCCGCAGATCAGGCCGAGTCCGATGGCGCCGACGATCCAGCCCCAGGACCCGAGGGCTGCGATGAAGTTGCCGGCTTCGCCTCGCGCGACGGCGAGCACGACACCGATGGTGACGATCGCCAATAGCTGGCTCACGACGGCGGAGGTGCGCAGCAGCTCGAAGGTAGCGCTCTTGGCGTTCAGCGATTCACCGATCGCCAACAAGAGCCCGGAGGTGGCTACCGCCGCCGCCGAGCCCAGAGCCAAGCCGAGATAGAGTTGATCCGGACTCGCGTGGATCTCGAGCACCCAGGACCCCCACTGCAACAGCGGTTGGGACAGCACGGCGCTCTGTGCCCCGCCGACGCCGAGACTGACGGCCAACGTGGCGCAAGCCGCCGCCACCGCGAGCAAGGTACCCACGGAGCTGATCGTGCCCACCAGCGTGTAGCGCACGCGTCCGATGGTGTGGCGGGCGCGCAGCCCCACCAAGAACCCGGTCAGACCGAGCAGCAGCGACATCAACGGCACGAGCTTCTCGAGGGAGTCGGCGGTGACCAATCGTGGTGGCAGCTGCGGACCGATGAGCGCTCCGACGATCAGGTACTCCGCTCCGGACAGCGCGACGTAGCGCGAGACGTAGCGATTGAGCACGTGCCCCACGAAGAAGGCGAACACGACCAAGGCGACCAACAGCAACGTGACGCTCACGGTTTGCTCTCCTGCTTCGGGCTCGGGGGCGAGGGGGGCTGTTTCGGACTAGGAGCATCGGGCGCGGCGTGAGCCGCCGCCGGCGCGGATTGTTCGCGAGGGTGGGGCGTTGGCATCTGCTGCGCTGGGGCCGGATCCTCGTCGGTTGCCGTGTTGGGGCTGGGGGAACCTGGCGGGCTCGCGCTGTTGGGCGTTGCGTCGCTGTTGCGCGGCGCCGCGCCGCTCACCGGCATCGCGCTGTTGCTCGGCGTTGCGCTATTGCTCGGTGTCGCGTTGGTGGTGCTCGTCGCGCCGGCATCGCTGGCGGCGAGGGGCGTCTTTGCGGCGCGCGCGGACTCTGAGCGCGGGGCGCCCGCGTCTGGCGCAGGGGGCGTTCCGGCATCGGGTTCGCTGGCAACGTCGGGTGAGGCGATTTCGGTGCTACCCCCCGGGCCTCCGACGTAACCCGCGCTGGCTTGCACCAAGTCGGCGGTCCCTTCCACGACCAGACTGCGATCGGTCAGCACCATCATCGCGTAGCTGCCTTCGAGCCAGGCGTCGTCATCCAACTCTGCGGCGAGATCCGCCGCGTGACGAGCCAGGTCCGAAGGTGAGCTCAGGTGAGCGTGCAATTCTTCGGCAACGGTTTCGACCAGCGCCGGCGTCTCGCAGGCACAGACGATGCTCAGTGCACCCGTGGGGCCCACTCGGTGAGCCATGCTGATGCTGCGCGCGGGAGCGGTGGGTCGGCGCTGCTCCAGCCAGACCACACCGTACTCGCCGTCCGCCGTGCGCGCGATGGCGACCAGCGGCCCGTCCAGCAAGGACCAATCGGCGTTGGGCGCGTCCTCGGTGTCGACTTCCGGGGTGCGTTTACCTAACGCAGAGAGCGCTCGCGGTAGCAACTCGCTCGCCGTGCGATGTTGCAGCGACGCACTGCCGCCTTCGGAGAGGCGCAAACCGGCGCGCTTGTCGAAGCGCTCGTCGCGACCCCAACGGCGCTCGGCGATGTCGCCGAGCCAGGTGGCAAACGCACCCCAGGGGTCGTCTTGTCGTTCGAGGGCCGGCAACAGCTGCTCGGCCTCCAATTGGGCCCGCCGGATCCCGGCGAAGCCCACGTCGCCGAAGCCGATGGTCACGACGAGCCCGGCCGGGGGCGCCGGATGCTGCCTCGAAATGGAGGGGGGCTCGGGTGCGACGTCGCCCGGAGTCTGGATCATTTCTCCAGCGATTTCAGCCGCTTCTGAGCCTCGCTCCGGTTCGACTTTGCGCACGCGGCAATTGGCGGCGAGCACGGCGACGACGAGCGCCGCACCCGCGACTGAAAACGACGTGGGGCGCGCAGCAACAACTCGAAAGAAGGCTGTAGGTCGGGGCCGCATGGTGGTCGGGGTTCGACCGGACTCTAACAAGAGCGCTGCAACAACCCTCGTGTTTTCTTTGCGTGCGCGTCCGCTGGAGCGCGGTGTTCAGTGGCCGCGGTCCGCTGTCGGGTGGACCGGATTGCGCCCTAGCGATACTCTCGGCGCTGCCTCTGCTGTCGGACTTGCTTGGACCAGATCGTCCGGCGCGGGGGGGGGAAGGGCACGCAACGGCGCTCCGAAAGTGCTTTCAGCGGTGGTCCGATCTCTGGGGCTTGTTCGATGCCGAAGTGTTGGGTGCGCAGTGAAGCCACCGCTTTCAGGAAACGAGGCCAAGAACCGCACACCCGGCTCAGCTCTTCCATTTCGACCTTGCCTTCGTTGTAGAGCTGGACGCCGATCAAGGTGGCGTTGTTGGGCGGGCTTTCGAAGGGCACCTTCTCTGCCAATTCGGTGAGGATCGCTTTCTTGCGGCGCAGCTTCTCCGCGTCGGGCAAGGGGCTCATGTAGAGCTCGGTCAATGCCAGGTTCGCCTCCGACATCAGCTCCAGATTGACGTTGCCGCGCTCGAAGGCGGCCAAATATTCCTGCGTCTCGAGGGCGTCCGGTCCGTAGAACTCGAGCAAGTAGCGGGGCGTCAGCTCGCGGGCCACGAAGGAGGCGAGACTTTCGTTGAAGTACTGTTGATCTGGAACCAGCACCGTCGCGTGCACGGATTCGTGGATCAGTGTGTTGACCAAGAAGCCCAACGCCGCAGGATGGTCGGCGAACATGCTGGAGACGACCGGATCGTCGAACCAACCACCGGTGGAAAACGCCGTCACCCCGCGCACGTTCACGTCCCAGCCCTCTTCGCGCAAATCGTCGGCGAAGGCGTTGGCGTCGTCTTCGTCGAACCAACTGAGCCCCGGAAACGAGCCGACCACGGGAAACCAGAACGTCTTCGGTTCGAACGCCAGCGGTGCACTGGCATTGACGAACCACACGACGAAACGCCGATCGAGCTGCACGAACTGCTCGTAGTTCTCGTGCATGTCGAGGCCGAAGCGCTTGCCGTAGCCCTTGATGCGGAGGACCTCCTGCAGCAGCAGGCGCGTGCGGTCGTCGGTCTTGGGATCGTCGATGGCTTCTTCCAAGGGCTCGCCCTGGCTGGCGAGCTCCAGCTGCCCCAGTGCCGCTTGGGTCAAGAACTTCGTCGTCGTGCAGCTGATGGAACACAAACACGCGACGAGAAGCCAAAGACGCACCTGCTCAGTCTAGGCGCCGTGCTCGGAATGTCGAGAGTGCGTGCTCATTCGCCTCATCTCAGCTCAGCAGCTGCCGCCAGCCGGCGCTGACGGTGCTCGGCGCCAACACGAGCGTCATCACCACGCCGTAGACGGCACCCGCGAAGTGCGCGTCGTGGTTGATGTTGCCTCGGCCGCGTTTGGCGCTGTGGGCGGAGTAGGCGAGGTAGGCGAGGGCAAACAACCAGCCGGGCACCGGGATGGGAATGAACATCAGGTACATGCGCAGGCCCGGATTGAGCATGATGGCGCAGAAGATGATCGCGGAGACGGCACCGGACGCGCCGAGCGAACGGTATTTGCGGTCCGAACGATGACGCAGCACCGTGGGCACGAAGCCGACCACCACCGCGCTGACGTAGAGAAAGAGGAACTGCGGGGTACCGATCGCCCGCTCCACGGAGCCGGCGAAGAAGTAGAGGCTGAGCATGTTGAACAGCAGGTGGCCGCCGTCGCCATGTACCCAGCCCGCGGTCAGCAGCCGGTGGTACTCACGTTGCCGGATGACGCGTGGGGGGATGAGCAGCAAACGTTCGAGCAGCTCTTGATTCGAAAACGCGATCACGCTGACGGCGACTACCGACGCGATGACGAGCACACCTGCGGACAAGCCCATGCGGCCCTTGTAGCCCGCGAGGTCGCGCGGCGCAGCCTTTCCCTGCCGGACCGCGGTCCCATCGGTGAGACAACAACGGACCGAACAGGAACGTGGAGGCAGCGCGGGGACGGCTCGCGCCGCGCATTTGCTTGGGCAGGGGAGGACGATACGCTATGGCGCGTAGCAGCGGTGGTTGTCATACGCATCACGGAGCTACGGGCCAGGTGGAGCCAGGGCGCTTTGCTCAGTCGCAGAGGATGGAAGAGGGACGTGCAATGAAGAAGCTGAGCTGTGTGCTGGTTTTGGGGATGTGGGCGGTCGCGTGCGGCGGGACGGACGAAAAGACGGCCCCTGCCGATTGCAGCGACACGGAGTGCGCAACCGAGGTAAACGGCGAGACCACGGACGAGGCCTCCTCGGACACGCTGGAGACGGGCACGGACGAGTCTGGCGCCGCGACCGACGGCAACGCGACAGATGCGACGAGCGGCACGGCGACGGACGACGGCACGGCGAGTGACGGCAGCGATGGTGAACCCGCGGCACAGACGGGCGAGCCCGAGCCAACGGACACCGACGCGCTTGACGAAGAGCCCGACGCCGGCGCGGCGGCGACCGATCCAGAGTCCGCCGCGACGGACGACGGGTCAGGCACCGACGTCGGTGCCACGGACGCACAGCAGACGGACGCGCCGCCACCCGACGAAGTGCTTACGGACGAGACGACGACCGACGAAGTGGCTACGGACGAGACGACGACCGATGAAGAAGTGGTCACGGACGAGACGACGGATGGGCAGTTGCCCGAGGACCAGCCGCCGTTCGATGCGGCCCCGGAACTCGTGGGCCAGCCCGACAAGGTCGATCTGCTCTTCGTCATCGACAACTCCCTCAGCATGGCGGACAAGCAGGTGCTGTTCGCGACGGCCCTGCCCGACTTGGTCGAGCGTCTCGTCAACCCCAACTGTCGCGACGCCGAGGGCAAGCTCGAAGCGCCCGACGGCGCGGGACAGTGTGCGCCAGGCTCCGCGCTGGAGTTCCCGCCCATCGCCGACTTGCACCTCGGCATCATCACGACGAGCCTGGGCGGTTCCGGGGCTGCACGGGATTGCACCGCGACGTCGGCGGAAAGCAGCGAGCAGAAGGTCGACATGGGGCATCTGCTCGGTTCGCTCGAACGCGGAGCGGCAGCGGTGCCCAGCGCGGCAGGTAGCGGCTTCTTGTCGTGGGCGGCGGGGGACGACAGCGAGCCCTTGGTTCAGGATTTTGCGGATCTGGTGGTCACCGCCGGCGAGTACGGCTGCGGTTGGGAGGCGACGCTCGAGTCGTGGGTGCGCTTCTTGGTCGACCCCTACCCCTACACGCGGGTGACGCGCCAACCGTGTTCCGAGAGCGATACCAACAACCTGTGCGCGGGCCCCGAGGTCGACGGCGACGGCAATCAGCTGGTGGACACCACGATTCTGGCTCAGCGTGCCGAGTTCCTGCGTCCCGATTCGCTGTTGGCCGTGGTCATGTTCAGCGACGAAAGTGACTGCTCCTTCCGAGCCAGTCGGCAGGCGTGGCGATTCTCTCAGACGGTCAACGACGATGGCACATTCAATCCCGCATTCCGCGGCAATGCGGCGTGCGACGATCCGACGATGGGGGCCAACCACGAATGCTGCACTTCGTGTGGGGTCGTCTCGATCCCCGATGGCTGCCCCACGGGCACGATGGAAGACGGCACGGTCGTGGCTCGCGGCTGCGAAGACGGCCGGCGCTATGGGAGCGACGGCTATCTGGATGCCCCCAACCTGCGCTGCTTCCAGCAGAAGCGCCGTTTCGGGATCGACTCCCTCTACCCCGTCGAGCGTTACTCCAACGCACTGATGTTGGAGGGGATATGCCCCACCAACGACGACCTCTCTCCCGGCGACTGCGACGTGCCGCTGGTGCGCAACCCGATCTTCGGTCTGCAAGATGGGGCACGTCGACGCGACAATTGGGTGTTCCTGGCGGGCATCCTGGGGGTGCCGTGGCAGGACATCGCGGTCGACCCTACGGGGGGCGAGAGCTTGCGCTATCGCAGCAACGCAGCGGGAGCTGCCGAGCGCATCAATTGGGATTGGATCCTGGGTGAGTTCGACCCCGTCATCGATTCTCCCGTGCCCGACGATCCCCTGATGCGCGAGAGTGTGGCGCCGCGCAGCGGCGTGAACCCGGCGACGGGCGTCGCCCTCGCCCCGGCTAGCGCCAGTTACATGGCAAACCCCATCAACGGCCACGAGTGGAACATCGCGGACAACAACGATCTGCAGTACGCGTGCATCTTCCCCCTGCTGAACGAGACCGACTGCCTCACCCCCGAGGAGTACCAGGACCTTGCCTTCGCGGGAGAGGCTGCTCCCGCTTGCGATTGCACCGACTTCGGCGACGAAATCTTCGCCAACCCCGTGTGCCAGGAACCGAGCGATGGCTACGGCTTGACCCAACGCTACGGCAAGGCCTACCCCGGGTTACGGCAATTGCAGGTCTTGCGCGACTTCGGCGACAACTCCGTCGTCGCATCCATCTGCCCCAAGGAGATGGGCGACACGTTCGCCCCCGACTTCGGCTATCGCCCCGCGGTCAACGCCTTGCTCGAGCGTTTCCGCGGTGCGCTCAATCCCTGATAGGCGGTTTATGCGCGTGCTCTGAGGACGGTGCGAGATCGCCCCGCGCAAAGTGCGAGCACACGCACCAGGTCACTGCCCCGAGCACGGCGCCCCAGACCTGCGCGCCAGCGCCCCACTGACGTCGGATGTGTCCCCGGTCCGATTCGAACGGAGGGCCTTCGCTTCGTTCGCCGCGTACCGGTCCAAGCCCGACCCCGTGAGCCTCCGTGTAAATATCCCGTGAAGTGGACCTTTCTAGTTTCTTTCTTTGACCGACGCCCTACCTGGGATGTGTCCTTGCCGGCGCCCGTCGACGCGAAACTGACGTTCACCGCGACCCACTTCGCCTAGAGTTTCGCCTTCATGCGCAGCATGCGTGAACCTTTCGCCATGTATGTTGCGGCGCGTCCAGGCTTCTTCCCGCTCACCGTTCACGGCCAAGCGTTCGCCCTCGACGCCCTCAGTCACCCAAAAGGCCACTTGAGAAGTGTGACCGTCTCCAGTAGTCTTTGCTGCCTGAGGAGATAGTGATGGAAGTCCGTATCATCATTGATGACCGCATCGTCGCGGTTGTGAAGCGTATAACGAATCGACCGCTGCTCGCAGTAGCGGCAGGCCTCATGACTCTCGTCGCTGGTACGGGTGTCGTCTATGCGGTCGCTCCGCTGAACACCTTCAGCGCAAGCACCGTGATATCCGCGACTGCGGTCAACGAGAACTTCTCGATACTCCGAACTGCCGTCGAGGACTTGGAGAACGCACCGGGGCCGTTCGACGCCTGCACGACAAGCTACGGCACTGGCTGCTCGAGCGGAACCCGGTGCACCCACGATTGTCCCTCCGGACAACATCCCATCGGCGGTGGATGCGAAACGTTCAACGTCACCGCCATCATCGAAAACTATCCCAGTACGGCTAGCGGCACGACCATCCAAAACGGGATGGCAGACGAGCTAACTTCCTGGACATGCGTGGCCGAAGGCGGCACGGTTTGGCCGACGGTCATCTGCTGCCCCTGAAAGAGTGTGACGCATGTTTTGCGGTGGGCTTCAGTTGAGGCGGGCGGCGGTCGCGCCCGTTGGGATATTGGGGTGCTTGGTTCTTGCGGCCTGCAATGAACCACGGCATTGTTCGGATACAGCAAGCTGTCCCCGTGAGGACGCCGGTGCCGGAGTCGTCAGTGCCGACGGCACGGACGCTCCCTCGGCCGAAGACAGTGGCAGCGATGGCCCGACGAGCGGCAGTCGCGACGCAGCGGCGGGTGATGACGCTGACAACGATCAGCCGCCAGTCGGGAACCTACCTGTACTGTCGCCGCCAGCGGACACCATAGCCTCGACGGACAACGAGCTGGGCGACGGCGGAGCCGACGGCAGGGGACAGGACGATCGAACTGGCCAGGTGCCAGCGCCCGAAATACCGCCCAACTGTGGCGACGGCATCGTGGACGATGACGAACAGTGTGATGACGGAGCGGCCAACGTGGACGGTACGGCTGGGCTCTGCAACAGCTCCTGCTCGGTCAGCGTGTGCACGGACGGAATGATGCAAGCGTGTTCTGAGAGCGGAGCTCTCGGCAATTGCGCGAATGGCACCCAAACCTGTTCGAGCGGTGTCTGGGGTGCCTGCACGGTACAACCTGAACTGAGCGATGGCTGTGCTGCTGGAGACGACGCGAACTGCGATGGCATGAGCACTCCGAGCTGTGAATGCTCCCCTGGTAATCAACGCTCCTGCGCCGCAGCAGGCGCCCTCGGTAACTGTGCAAATGGGATCCAGGTGTGTGGGGAGGATGGCACCTTCGGCGAATGCAGCATCACGCCTGAGGATGCAGACTCATGCGACGTCGCTGGAGATGACGCGGACTGTGACGGGATCCCCCAGGGAGGCTGCGGCTGCGAAGAAGGTGAGGAGCAGCCCTGCGGGCCGGCTACGGATGCGGGGGAGTGCTCGTTCGGAGTGTCCATTTGTCTCGATGGCACCTTCTCGGAATGTATGGGGGCGATTCTTCCTGGCGAGCGAGACTGCTCGTCCAGCGCAGACAACGACTGTGACGGAATGCCTGACAACACAGAAGACGACGTCTGCAAGTGTACCGTGGGGGCCGAGCGCGAGTGTGAAACCCATCCGGGCCTGGATGGCAATCCTCCGTGCCAAGCCGGTACTCAGGAGTGTGTCGCATCAAGCGATGGGGCTTCGAGTGATTGGACGACGTGCGAAGGGTCCGTAGGTCCTCAACCAGCGGATGCCTGCACGCCAGGAGACGACTCCGACTGCAACGGTACGCCCAATCAAGGTTGCACTTGCGTCGCGGGCAACACGACGACGTGCGAGGAGCTGTACGATTCGGTCGGAGACTGCGCTGAAATGACCCTTACCTGCAGTATTGCCGGGAGCTGGCCGTCCGAAGCCGCTGGGTGTTACGTTGGAGGCGCCCGCTGCGAAGAAGGCTGCGCAACTGGTCTCTGGACTGTCTCGCTTTGGGGGGAGGCGTGCTGGGGACCGTAGGCGGCACGGCACAAGCCTTGGCGAATACCTACTTACACGGCGTCATTGTTCGCGTCACCAGCGTCTGATGTCCGGAAGCCGCTGCGCTCTGTAGATGCCATAGACGGCCGTACCGCTGGACAACGGATCGCCAACGTCCAGCTGAAACACACGTTGCCCATTCGGAGCCACCTCTAACAACTGACCGAACGAACTTCCGCCGAACTTCTCCGTGTACATCACGGCATTGGTCACCAGGACGTTTGCTGTCGTCGGCTGCCAGTCCGCATCCCCCATGAGCGCGGAGTAGAAGGAGTCCGGCCCCGACTCGGGACCGTAGCTCCACCCTTGCCGAACGGTGAAGGCCCGCTCGTCAACCTCGAACAGCACCACGCGGCTGTACTCGAGTGATGATGCGGTTTCGAACGCCCCCGCGCGATAGTTGCCGTTGTCATACAAGCCCACGCTGCCGTCGAACAGTTCCACGGCATGCTGATGGTACGGCCACGCCAGCCCGTCCTCAGGCGAGAGCAACTTCGCTGTCCACGGTTCTTGCCAACCTGACGGATTGCCGAGAATCCAACTCAGAGTCTCTGAGGCGCGATCAACTTTTACCACGGCGTCTTGGTGCCTCAGCGACACATAGTAGCTATCATCCTCAGGACTGTATGTGACGGCGTTCGCGTGGTCCCAATCGCGCGCTCCTGAGCCGTACATCGACCACCAGTTGCCAAGTGAATCGCGGCCGATACGCGTTGGATCGAGCAAGTCGATGAGCGGAATGTACTTGACCACGTCTCCGGTTGGCGTGAACTCAACCACGACGGAACTGACAACGAGCGCCGTTTCATGTGGCGCGTCAGGATCTGTATCTGAGGTCGGGAACTCGGGCACCATTCGTGGTTCGGACGAAAGGGTCAAGAAGTTGCCGTTTGGCAGCACAGCGGCTTCATGGTGAAACGAATCTACGGGCACCGGCGTGCTGCCGTCGGGTGGCTCGAAGTCGACCGGATGGTTGGCGGCGTACCAATGGGCGACGGCATTGCCCAGAACATCGACTTCGACGAGCAGACGCCGATCTCTGATGTACAAGAAGTTGCCGTTTGCGAGTCGGCGATGGTCTTCCTCGACAGGGTTCTCGAGGTCGTAGTTGTACCAACGGACGATTCCTTCGTGGTCGACGATCGTCAGCGAGTCACTGGCCGGACCGCGTGCCGCAAAGAGCGTCATTCCCGGTTCCATCAATGCGGGCTCACTCACGACCAGGTCGAACGCGGGAAACCCGTCTGGTAGATCTGGGCTTGTCCATGTCAGTGTCGGCCCAAGCACCTCAGTGGTGCCGTCAGTGGCCACCAGCTGCACGGTGTACGTCGTGGCGGGCTTGAGGCCCAGGATCGGCTTCTGTACGCCGGCAACATCGGACGCCACGAGCAGCCATTGTTCATCTCCCCCAATCACGGTCGCTTCGATCGTCGCCGTGCGAGTCGTTTCCGCCTTCAGCACAGCGACTTGGCCGGTAGCGGCATTCGGACTGGCGGTCAACGAAGGCTCCCCCACGAATGCGAGCGGTGCTGTCGTCGGGGCAACCCCCGCTTCAGGCCCCGCGTCGGAGTCAGTTGCAGCGCCAGCGACCCCAGCCTCGGTCGTCGTCGCTGGACCCGCAGGCGTGGAGCTACTGAACGCGGGGGGAGCACCATCGGCGAGCTCTGATTGAGATGCTTGACCATTGGTCTGTTCCACCAGCATCGGCATCGTCCCGGGTGAAGAATCATCCTGTGGGTCCGAGGCGCAGGCGAACGCGAGTAGGGCCAACAACCGCGCGCAAGAGTGCAGTTCTGAGGCTCGTTTCGCGACCATTGGGCGAAAGTAGCAGACGGCGGGGATCGCGTCGAGGCACCGTCGTGGGGCGCAGCCGCTGCGCCAAAGCGATGCTTAGGGGCAATGTACGGCTGGTAGTAGCCGCGAAGCAGCGTTGGGAAGCACTACTCGAAAGAGTGGCGGAGGCAAGTCGTCGCGTAGCATCGGAACGATGCGCCCGACGCGGGGCGCGCCGTTCTCGACGGCGGGCTCGGCCCAACCCGAGTGGTGCTCATCTCGATGGCGATGCCACCGCTGAGCGCTCCCTCGCATTGTTGTGTTGCGCAGTCACAGCGTTTAGACTGGCGGCGCATGTCGACACTGGGAGATAGGGGCAACAATTTGGATCACCCGCGACGCGTGATTCGGAAGCGCGACGTCGCATTGTTCATCCTGGCCAGTCTTTGTGCCAGCGTGCTCGCGTGCAGTGAAGACGCGCCCGGGGCTGACGAAGCCAGTGCCGGCACGTCGTCTGAGCAGACGGGCTCGAGCGGTGATGAGAGCCCGTCCGGTTCGCAGGGGGCCGAAGCCGCGAGCTCCGACTTGAGCGGTACTTGGGACGTGATCGTGTCGGGCGGAGTCTCGGGCATGAGCACCGTCACGGTGTCTGACGACGTTCTTCAGATCGCCGGCGGAGTCGAGCTATTGGCACTGGTCACGGGAGATGCGCTCGACGTCGTCTATGAGGGGACGTCGGCAAAGGGAGGACGCGAGGCAGCGGCGAACATGGACTTGGGCGTCATCCCTCTCGGGCTGGGTGGCACGCTGGCACTGAACGATGTCCGCAATCCGACCGCGGGCTGTACCTCGTCGTTTACACCCGAGGACGTCTCGATCGCGTGCACGACGGATGCCGATTATGGGTACACGTTGTTCGGCATCCGCGAGGGCAGCGTCAACGCCCACAAGAACGAATCCCTCGATTCCGTTTTTGGCGAGCTTGGCGGGCGGTGGTCCGTCACGAGCGGCTATCTCAACTGCGATGCCACGCTTCAGGGCAACACGCTGGAGGTCGCATGTGTCGACACGGATCCCACAGTGCGCAGATCGGGTGAGCTCGAAGGGACGGTGACTGCGACCCTCGACGGCGATAGCCTCCGTGGAGTAACAGACGGCGGCATCGCGTTCACTGCGCAGCGGCGGTGAACGTGCCTCGCAGCACCGCGTTGGTGATCTGTGCCGCGCTGGTGCTGGTTGCAGGCCTGACTCTGGCGCGATGGGGTGCGAAAGGACCCGGAGCATCAGGCGAGGTCGAGGTTCGAGGGAGCGAGCTCGGGTGGAGCCCGCTGACGCTCGAGCTCGTCAGCTACCGCGGTGAACGGGCTCACGCCTGTCCGGCCCGGGACGAACCCACTGCCGAGCGGCTGCAGTGCGCCGCGTGGCTCGTCTTCAGCTCGCTGTCGCCCGACTCACGCGAGAAGTTACTGGACGGCAGCGAGGCATTGCTCGACCACCTCGAGGCCAGCGCTCACCCCATGCTCGTCACATTGGAGGAGACACCCTGGGCCGAGGTACGAAGCGAAGTCGCTTGGGTGTATCCGATTTGGGCGGCTGCCGAGCACGTCACGCGTACCTGCTTTCGTACGGGCGATGGTGCGGTCACCGTGCGCGTGCCGGGTGAGAGCGAACCGCTCGCGGGTGGCGTCAGCTTCTCGCCAGAGGCCGCACGGGTCGCGGACGGCTTTCTGGTGGAGCGCTTTCTTTCCTGGTCGATCTCGTCGTCGCGACTCCTGCGGCTGGGAGCCGAATCGACGAGCCAATTGAACGCACTGCGACGGCGGTCCGTACTCGCGGACTCGACGTTGGCGTTGGTGCTGGAGCAGACCTCGTTCGATGCTGACGCAGAGCTCTGGAGGCAGCTGCATCCGCGCGTCCAGGCCATCGTGGAGCGTTTGGATCGACTTGCTGCTCGCTTGCCCACGCGGCACCCACTGGTCTTGCTCTTTCGCGGCGCGAGTCTGGGCCCGCCCGAACGATCGTGCCTGCCGTGGTTGCAGCTGGAAGCGAGCACGGTACTCGTCGTGCCCAAGCTCAGCGCCGCTTCGCGCAGTGAAGCTCTGTCTCGAGAGCTGAGTGAATGGGGCGCCTCGAAGGTGGAGGCCGATGGCGATTGACGAGTGGACTTCGCAGCGCTTGCTGAGCGCATTGACTGACGCTGGTGCACGGGGTTTCTTGCGCCGCCGTGAGTAGCGCCGGTGCGGCTGAAACTTCACGCGGGTGCCGCCGCGCGTAACGCGGGTGCCGCCGTGCGTAACGCGGGCAGGCCGGTATTTTACGCAGGTGAGGCCGTATTTTACGCAGGTGGGGCCGTATTTTACGCGGGTGGGGCCGTGCGTAACGGGGGCCGCGGGCGCTCCCGCTCTATTCGGCGGTTCGAACGCGCTCGTTGGGGACGTTCGAGTTGCGGCATCGCGGTTTGCCCAAGGGCTTGCGTGCGTACGGCCGATGGCCACGTGCACGGTTGGCAAGATGACGAGATCGACGAACTGGTCGAAGTGTCCGAGTTGGGTGCTCGAAATGACTTCGTTGGATGGCGCGACTGCCTTGTTCTGCGGTTTGACCAAAGACAGCGGCGTGGCGTGCTGGGGAGACTACTCGCCGGTGGCGGGGTTTTCCAAGTCGGGGACGCTCTGGCCTCAACCAGCCGTCTCTGTGCGCATCGCTTCCGACGACTCCGACGTAGAAGCCTGCGCAGTCTACGAGAGCGGCGGGATCGCATGTTGGGGCTGGGAGACGTCGCCGATCCATCCGGACTGGCTCGACCAAGGCTGGTACGACGACTTCTCGACCGTACCCGTGCACTCGGACCGGGTGTACAGGGCCACCGCCGTTTCGGCGGACTCGTACCTGGTGGGCACGATCGACGGCCGCGTTCTGCGCTACTTCAACCGCTACTCCTCGCGAGCCGAGGTGGTGGTCGTCCTGCGCTGACTCGACGCTCCTTCGCGGCTCGCGATGGGTTATGCTCGTTGGCGTGTTGCTGACGAGAAGAACACGTCGGGCCATCGGCGCTGGGTGCCGCTCGTGAACGCGACGGTCGAGTTGTGGCCGACCCTGGCCGGGCTCGCTGGTATCTCGTTTCTTGGCGCCGTCGTTTCGGCCATCACTGGGTTTGGTGGCGGCATGTTGTTCTTGCCGTTCTTGACGGCGGTGGTAGGCCCAACGCGCGCGGTGCCGATCTTGACGGTGATGATGCTGCTGGGCACACCCTCGCGGGCCTGGCTGAATCGTCGAGAGCTACGCTGGGGTATCGTGCGGTGGTATTGGTTGGGGGCTTCGCTCGGGGCCGGCGTGGGGGCGTCGGTGTTCCTATCGCTGCCCGTCGGGCTGCTGACGAAGGTGATCGGTGTGTTTCTGATCCTGGCGGCGTTCTGGCGGCACGTGCCCGGCAAGGATCTGAGCATCGAGAGCGAGCGCAGCTTCGTGTTGGTGGGAGCGGGCGGTGGCTTCGTTGGCGGCATCGTCGGCGGCATGGGGCCGATGGTGTCGCCCTTCTTTCTGGCGGCGGGGCTGACGGGGCCAGCGTTCGTCGGTACGGTTGCCGCGTGCGCGGTCTGGATGCACATCGTCAAGCTCGTCGTCTACGGCCGTGGGGGCGCTCTCGAGCCGGCGGCGCTGGCGATGGGTGGCATGTTGGGCGTGGCCATGGTGCTCGGCACGCTGGCGGGCACGCGCGTGCTGCGGCGGCTCGACGCCAAACGCTTTCGGGTCTTGGTCGAAGCGCTGTTGGCCCTGATCGGCGTCTGGTTCCTCGTGCGCCCCGGCTGAGTGCCATTCAGGGGCGACCTCGAACCGTCGTGCCACGAGTCGAGACTGCGTGGCGCTTTCGCTTCGACCGAGCCGTGCGGTGAAGCGTGGAGCCCCGAAGATCGTCCGCTCGAATCGACGTGGGCTGCTCGCGAGCACCAGACGTCGGTTCGACGTCGCACAGGCGGAAGCTGCCGAGCATGGAGGAGCACGAGGTCGAATCGATTTCGTAACTCCATGGCATCTACTTTCGCTGACTGGAGTCAGCTCGTGATGCCCGGGAGCATCGAGCATGGACGGGTGACAACGATTGCGGTGCGCAGGCGCATGGGCGAGCGCGAGGTCGAATCGAGTTCGGTACCTCGCAGCACGGGCGAGCGCTGGGTCGAAGCGTTCCTTGGACACGTCACGGCGCGGTGCGCGTGCCGAGGCAGAGCCCGGGGTCGCGCGAAAGGGCGTGGTGCGATTCGAACTCGCCTGGGGATCGGTCCGAGTCGCTGCAGCGCAGACCGAGCCGGAGGTGGGCGATGCGTCGATCCCCGCGGCACGGTTCGAACTAGCCGTGAGATCGGCGCGAGTCGCTGCGGAGCGGTTCGACCCTGCCTCGAGCCGGGGGTTGAGTCGCCGCGAAGCGGTTGGAGCCGGATTTGGGCCACCGCGCGAGGTGCCGCGAAGCGGTTCGAGCTCGTCTGCGGGGTCGGCGCGAGGTGCCGCGAAGCGGTTGGAGCCGGGTTTTGGCTACTGGGCGAGTAGGCGCGGCGCAGCTCGAGCCGCATTTGGGCTACTGCGCCTGCCTCACGCCCGGGGCTCGCAGCGCCCGTTCGTGAGTTGCGCCTGCACTCGCGCGCGATCGTGGTTACCATCGGCGTCGTGTTCCGAAGTTGGCTTCCAGAGGTCGTGCTAGCGCGCTCGCGAGCGATCGCGGCTACCATGGGCGCGGTGTTCCCAAGGCTCCTCCCAGGCCTCGTCGTGACTCGCGCGACAAGAAGGGGAGTGCCGTCGTCTCACGTTCGTGCGCTGCCGCTGGTGTGGCTCGGCATCGCCCTCACCGTCGTCGTGGGCTGTGGGGACGACGCGCAAACGGCGATGACGACGTCGACGGACGAGCCAGCGCCCGATCCCGAGGGCTTGGCCGAACTCGACGCGGCCCGGGAGTCGTGGGCCTCCGAGGGCCAGGGCGACTACACCATCTACGCCAAGCGCGATTGCTTCTGCGCCCTCGAGCCGAGCGACGACGTATTCGTCACCGTGCGTGATGGTGAGCTCGAGAGCGCCCTGGCAAATTCGGGCGATGAAAACTACGACGAGCCCGTCCCCCGCGACGAGTGGCACGCCTGGTACACGGTCGCCGGCATGTTCGACCAGATCGAAGACGCTCTGTCGACGGCCGCTGACGTCCAGGCGAGCTACGACGCGAGCTACGGCTTTCCGCGATCCGTGACCGTCGACTACGTGCTCAACGCCGCCGACGACGAGATCAGCTACGAGATGCGCGACTACACGCCACTCTCGGAGTGAAGCGGCGCCCCGTACGCGTGGCGCGACGACAACTCGCGGAAAGCACGCGGCGCCCTTCCCGCACCCCGCCGTCGCATCGCACCCCGCCGTCACATCGCACTCAGTCCGTCGCATCGCACCCCGCCGTCACATCGCACTCAGTCCGTCGCATCGCACCCCGCCGTCACATCGCACTCAGTCCGTCACATCGCACTCAGCCGTCACATCGCACCCCGCCGTCACATCGCACCGAGGCGCTGGCGCGCCGCGAAACGCGTCGAGCAGCCGCCACATGCGCGTCGAGCAGCCGCCACATCGCACTGACGTGCGGACACGCCGCGAAGCAAGTCGGGAAACGGCTATCCTGCGCCCAGACGCAGACACGCCGTGGCGCGACGTAGCAGCGCGGACGCGCCACAAGGCGAGCGTTACTTCGCGTCAAGACGACGCAGGGTCCAGCCGGTGCGGGCTTTGCCGTCGGCGAGCACTTTGCCGTCGCGGAGCTCGAGCGCCAGGCGCGTGCCGTCCGCGAGGTACACGCGGCCGTCTTTGGCGTCGCCGATTTGCCACACTTCGAGCGCGTCCCAATCGAGCTCGCCCGTGTGTTGGGCCACGGGCGCGGTGGGGATCAGTTGCCCAGCGCGCAGCAGGATGAGGGCGGGGATGTCGCCCGCTTCCAGGTTCACCCAGCGACCACCCTCGTAGCTGCGTTCACTCTGAGCGTCGACCCACGTGCCTGGGGGTAGGTAAACGTCGCGGTTGCGCACTTCTTCGAACAACGGCGCCACGAGCAGGCTGTCGCCGAGCAGGTAGACGTCTTCGGCTTGCCAGCTGCCCGGGTCCTCGGGGAACTCGAAGAACAACGGCCGCAGCAAGGGGTGGCCCGCTTGGGCGCTTTCGTGAGCTTGGCTCCACAAGTACGGCAGCAGGCGATAGCGCAGCTCCACCGTGCGCCGGAACACGTCCATGAATTCGTCGTCGAACTCCCAGGGCTCCGTGGGCGGCAGGCCATGGCAACGCGCGTGGGACAGCAGCGCCCCAAAGGGCAGCCAGCGCAGGTACAGATCTCTCGGCGTCGCCGGGAAGAAGCCACCCACGTCGTGGCTCCAGAACGAAAAACCGCACAGCCCGAGCGACAAGCCACCCCACAGAGAGCCCAACATGCCGCCGTCCGACGCCTCGGCGTCGCCGCCCCAATGCAGGGGGTAGCGCTGGGAGCCGGCGTAGGCGCTGCGCGCCCAGATCAAGGAGTAGCCCTTGAGCTGTTCGGTTACCTCGGCAGCTGCGGCGTTGTAGCGCAAGGGATAGAGGTTGTGCTCGTACCAGCCGGTGTGGCCGTTGTGATAGACACCGTGCACGGGGGCACCCTCGCCGAAGTCGACCTTGATCGCGCCGACACCCTGCTCCAACAAGCCGCCCAGCTTGCCCTGGTACCATTGGACGGCAGCGGGGTTGGTAAAATCGATGATGGTGTCTTCGTTGGGGGGCGCGCCGCCCAGCCCCTTGACGAAGAGGCCGCCCTCGAGCAGCTCTGTGTGCAAGGGATTGTTGGGGGTGAAGTACGGTAGCTGCCACAGGCTCACATGGAAGCCTTGCTCGGCCAAATCGCCCAGCATCTGCGTCGGGTTTTCGAAGCGAGTGGGAGCGAACTCGTAGTTGCAGCACCAATCAGTCTCGAACCAGCCCGTGTCGAGATGGATCACGTCGCACGGGATGCGGTGCTCCCGCAGCTTGGCGGCGATCTCCCGCGTCTGCTTCTCCGACTCGTAGGTGATGCGGCTCATCCACAGACCGAACGACCACAGCGGGGGCACCGGGCTGCGTCCGGTCAGCGCCGTGTAGCGGGTCAGGACTTCGCCGGGCGAGCCGAGGAAGATGAACAGATCCAGCGAGTCGTCACCGTTGTAGACGACCTGAGTGTCGCCGTAGGAGTCGCCGAGATCGAGGTTCATTGGCGTCGAGGCGTGGGTGAAGACGCCGTAGCCGCGGCTGCTCAGATGGAAGGGGATGGGTTTGTACATCTCCCCGGTTTGAGTGCCGTGGGCATCCTGGGTGCAGATGGAGAGCGTTTGTCCGCGCTTGTCGAGTCGCGTGAAGCTCTCACCCCCACCGAAGAGTTTTTCGCTCGGCTGCAGCGAAAAGCTGGCCGCGAAACTCTGCCGCAGATCGCCCGAGCGCCGGGCGAAAGAGAACGGCACCGGGCGACCGCTGATCATGCAGCGGCCGTCCTTCATGCTGCGGGTCTCGAGCAACAGCTTGCCCGAGGCGTCGTAAAAGCGGATCGACCACGGATCTTCCGTCAGTACGACCTTTCCGACGGAGCTCGTGTACTCGGCGACGCCGGCTTTTTGCGTCAGCTTCCAGGCGGAGCTCGAGGGGACTTTGCCGCGCACGCTCTCGTCGAGCATGATGGAGTCGTCGCCGTCGAAAGCGCCGGCGAAGGAGCGCATCTGCAGACGCACCGTTCCCTCGTCGACGAAGCTGATGCGGAAAGGCAAGCTCTTCGGTTCGGGGTAGGCGGCGGGGAACTCCCACGCTTCCACTTCTTCGACGGGCATCGTCATGTGGTTGAAGGCGACGCGGGGCTTGCGGCGATAGCGCTTCCAAATCAGGCTGCCCACGCCGCTCTCGGCGTCGAAGGTCGCCAGCTTCTCTGCTGCGAAGAGGTAAGAATCCGCCTCCAGAAAGTCCTGGCGGGGCTCGGGGGGTTGGTTGAGTCGGTTTCTGAACTGTTCCATCGTGAGGCAGCCTGGTCGGAGCTGAAGGGCGAGCCGTGACTCGCGCCGTCCAAAGGGAGCTTGCAGGTGCGCGGGGAGCGATCACCTGCCGCCCGGCGCGAGTAAGCCCCGGCGCTTGCGGCAAGTCAATCGCGCGCCACCCGCGGTTGCGACTGACCGTTCTATCTCGGGGAAA
>JBNKHV010000148.1:0-88130 GCA_050290545.1 Polyangiaceae bacterium
CCTCGAACGCGGCTCCCTGGGACCAAACGACGAGGCGCGTCGCTTGCTCGACCAGGACCGTACGGGTGCCGCGAGGCAAACGTAGCGTATCGCCGCTCTCGTAGCGCTTGCCGTCGAGGCTGAACGCGCCTTCGAGCAGCTTGTAGTCGGCGCTGTAGGGCACGACGAGCTGCGACTGGCCGGGCTCCAGCGTCAGCACGCGAGAAAAGAGGTTGCCGGCGACGTTGTGGTAGCGCTCCGAGAACCACGTGCGCACGACCTCGGGCAGCGCGCGCAAGCGGTAGCTGTAGACGAGAATGCGGGGGGGCTCTTTTTGCAAGAGGGCCAGAGCGAGTTCGGGCTCTGCCGTGACTTGGGCCAAACGACGCTTGTCGAGCCAACTCGTGCCCGGCACGTGACGACGATCGTAGAGCAACTGCGTGCCGGCGAAGTACGTGCCCTCGTCGCCCAAAAGCTCGTAGGCGGCCGCAATCGTGCGGCGCTGAAAACTCGGGTCGCGTTCGAGCACGATGGGGACACGTTGCAGCGGCCACGCACAGCCGAGCAGGACCAGGGCGCCGAAAAGGGCCGCGTAGCAGAGACGCGCGACGGGGGGACTCAGCGTCACGGGCAAACGCAGAGCGACGTCGAGGGTGGCCATCAGCAGCACCGCCAACGTCGGCAGCAACAACACGAAGAAGTAGGGCCAGGGCTGCTCGTTCCAGATGCACGCCGCCGTCACCGCCGCCGCGTAGAGCGCCACGGCGAGCAAGGGCCAGCAATCGCCGTTCGTCGCCCGCATCCCTGCAACCGCAGGGTCAGCCTGCCCCTCGCCCGGTGTGGCCTCACCGCGCCGCGCTGACGCATTGCTGACCGCTGGCGAATCACCGGAGAGGAGCGAAGCGCGCAGCACGACCGCACAACGCAGCACGACGACGAGCAGCGCCAGCGCCGACAGGCCGTAGAACCAAGGGTTGCGGCTCAGGGTCTGCCACCAGTAGTCGCGCACGTCGTACAAGGCGCTGAAGGCGATCGATTGGGGGCTGACCGCGACGCGGCCGAAGACGGCGCCGAATCCCGCGACCAGGCCGAACACGAGCCAGTAGACGGCCAAGGGTAGCGCCGCCAGGGCTCCTGCTCGCACCAGCGAGAGCAGCCCGGCTCGCGTGCGCTCGAACGCCACGAAGCGAAAGGCGAGGCACACGGCTCCGGGCAGCACGTAGTAGGCGCCCTTCTGAGAGATCAGCAGCGACACGCCCGCCACGAGCGCGGCTCGACCGAAACGCTCCGCCAACAGCGCCTGCAACGAAACGAGGCCGAACAACGCCGTGAGCATGTCCACTCGAAGCGCGGCAGATCGCTCCAAGAACGTACTGTGGCAGAATAACAGCAGGAGCCCGAGCAGAACCGCCTCGGGAGCAAAGAGCCGACGCAGTCGATACGCCACGAAGACCGTGCCCAGCGCCACGAACGACGCCATGCCCAACTTGACCCGCAACATCGCGCGAACTGGGTCGTCGGAGAGCAACAGCCAGGGCAACTGCAGCGCGTAGCCGAGCACCGTCTTGTACGGCATGTAGTCGCGATAGGGCACACCCTGTCGCAGCTGCTCGATCTGGTAGGCCCCCGCGAACTCGTCCATCACGAACGGCAAACGCTCGATGTACACGAGCTCCAACGCCAAGTAGGCCAAACACAGCCCCGCACACAACCAGCTGAAGTGTGCCTCCACCCATCGGCGCGGGCCGATCTCGCGAAAGCTGGTGCCGGGCCCGGCCGTCATCCTCACGACGCTAACACGTCGCGACTGCCTGTGGCATGCTCCGTACCGTGGGTGACGACGCAGGCAGCTGGCGCCGCCATCTGTGCGGACGGCGTCGTTACTCGGCGAGCTCTTGGTCCAACTGCTCGAGCAGTTTGCGCGCCTTGCGATTGAGCTTCTTCGGCACGTTCACCCCGACGACGACGTGCAGGTTGCCGCGCAGATCGCGTTGGTTCACCACGGGCATGCCCTTGCCTTTGAGGGAGATCACCGTGCCCGGCTGCGTGCCCGCGGGGATGTTCAGCTTGACGGTGGAGCCGTCGGGCAGCTCGATCTTGCGCTCGGCTCCGAGCGCGGCTTCGGCGAAACGCATCTTCTGCTCCGTCACCAGATCGTGGCCGTCGCGCTGAAAGTGTTCGTCTTCTTCCAGCTCCACGTCGACGTAGAGATCGCCGGGAGGAGCCCCCTCGGGGCCCGGCATGCCTTGCCCCGGAACGCGCAAGCGTTGGCCCGCGTCGATGCCGGCCGGAAAAGTGACGAGCACCTTGCGGCGCTTTTCGACGAGGCCGCGGCCGTGGCACCCGTCACACGGATCGCTCACTACCTTGCCCTGCCCTCGACAACGCGGACACGTGCTGCTGAACATCACGAAGCCCCGCTGCGTCGCCACTTGCCCACTGCCGCCGCATTGCAGACACGCTTGGGGCTCGGTGCCCTTCTTGGCGCCGCTGCCGTTGCAGTCTTCACACGGGGCCGCGCCGCGAATCGAGACCTCTTCTTTGGTCCCGGTCATGGCTTCTTTCAGCGTGATGGTCGCTTCGACCCGCACGTCTTTGCCACGCTCGGTGCGCCGCCGCGAGCCACCACCCCCAAAACCCCCTCCTCCGAAAAAGTCGGAGAACATGTCCTGGAACTGGCTGAAGATGTCGCCCATCCCCGCGCCGGAGAAGTCGAAACCGCCGCCGCCCAATCCAGCGTGGCCAAAACGGTCATAGGCCGAGCGCTTCTCGCCATCGGACAGCACGCTGTAGGCCTCCGTGGCCTCCTTGAACTTCGCCTCAGCCTCTGGATCGTCCTGATTGCGGTCAGGATGATACTTCAGGGCCAGCTTCCGATAGGCTCGCCGGATGTCGTCCTCGCTCGCGTCGCGGGAAACACCGAGGACTTCGTAGAAATCGCGCTTGTCACTCATGACGTATCAGGGCGCCGGGCAAACCAGCGGCCGCAAGCTAAGTCGGAAGAGCCGCCTGTCAACGCGAGGCGGCTCCTTTCCGGCCTCGGCTCTTCAGGCGGACGGGGATTTCCCTACTTGGGTCAGCAGAGTCGCCTGCTGCTGTAGCTCCGCGCGCAGCCGCTCGATGTCGGCTCGCGCCTCCGCTTGCTGGTCCGCGAGTCTGTTCTCGAGCTCCTGGACCGTCCACTGGGCTGCGGTCAGATCCGCGACGCGACGAGCATCCACCTGCGCCAGGCGCTCCAGGTTCGCCTGTAGCTGGGCGAGCTCCGATCCGCTGAGTGCCGACTGCTGACCATTCGTTCCCGTATCCTCGATCTCAGCCGCGGAGGCCCGCTCGGACTCTCGCTCCGCGAGCAGCTCCGCCGCCAAACGTTCGGTCTCCGCTAGCTCGCGCTCGAGCCGAACGACGACGTGGCCGCGCTCCTGGAGCTGGCGCTCGATGGCCTCGAGATCGTGGTTCAAAGCCTTCGCTCGATCCTGCTCCTCACGGCGCTGCTGCTCGGCGCGCTCCAGCTTCTCGCGCATGCGCCCGAGCTTGTCCTCGAGTGCCGCCAGCTCGCGCTCACGACCCGAAGGCTGTTCCTGCGCGCGCAGCTCTTCAGCAGCGTCGGCAAGGCGAGCTTCGGCTTCCGCCAAGCGACGTTGGGTTTCCTTGAGACGAACCTCGAGCTCACGAATGCGCTCCGCCTCCAGCGTCGGCTCGCGCGGCGGCTTGGCCTCACTGGCGCTTGCCGCTGCGCGCTCTTCCGCAGCTCGAACGCGCGACTCGCTGCGCTGCTCGCCAGCCGCGAAGCGAGCTTCTGCCTCGGCTGCCCGTGCTTCGGCTTTCTGCGCCCGTGCTTCAGCCTTCTGCGCTCGCGCTTCGGCCGCCTGCGCCAGCGCTTCAGCCTTCTGCGCTCGCGCTTCGACCGCCTGAACCTGCGCTTCAGCTTTCTGCGCCCGTGCGTCGGCTTTCTGCGCTCGCGCTTCGGCCGTGTGCGCTTGTCCTTCTGCTTGCTCGACGCGCGCCTCAGCCTCGTCGGCACGCGCTTCAGCATCGTCGGCGCGCTCATCGGCCGCAGCGGCACGGCCCTCGAGCTCCAGCGCCCACGCGTCGCGTTTTTCGAGCTCGCGCTTCGTCTCCAGCAAGAGCTCACGCGCTTCGTCCTTGGCGACTCGCTGGCGCAGTTCATCCAGTTCGCGGGTGAGCTGCGCGACGCGTTCTTGCGCATCGTGGTCTTGCTCGCCGCCGATGGCCTCCAACACCTCGGCGGCCGGGAGCTGAACGACGTTGAACGGCTCGACCGACACGGGGAAGTGACTGGCCACCGCCAAGTACCACTCGGGCTCCTCGGCGCCGCCCTGCACGAAACCGGTATCGATGGAGAACTCTTCGTCGACGCCCGGCGTGAAGTCCGCCAGCGCATAGCCGACGAAGGGCGTCTGCCCGACCATGCGCACTTCGTCGAACTCGCGCGAGACGATGTCGTAGAGCTCGTAGTAACTCGGCCCCGACTCCACGTTCACCGCGTCTGCCAGCAACGTCGGCCGCACTTCGAGATTCGGACACGACACGAACGCGACCCCACGCGCGGCCAGCGCACGCCGGACGCGGGTCATCAGCGCGGCAGGATCCTCGGCGGCTGCGAGGTTTTCGACGATGCCGACGTCGAAAGCCCCATCTCGAACGGCCACACCGCTCTGCCCCAAGGGGGCGAAAGCGATCTCCGAGGAGCTGGAGCGAGCGGTGGCCTCCGCCACACGACTGACGTCGGTGTCGTAGACGTGCACCAGGCGGGCACCGCGTTCCACCAGGATCTCGGCGAGACCTGACGTGCAATCGCCGAAGACGACGACCTTGCGTCCCTCGACAAAGGACTGGGCGTATGCCGCAACAACCGAGCTGGGCGACGGGCGAGAGTCTTCCATGATCGTGGGACGCGGACCCTAGCCCAGGTAGCCACGATTCCGCTACAGAGTTCAGGCTTTCAGGTGTTCCAAACGCGGGCGGCGTGTTTCCTGGCTCACGGTTTCCTGAGCGGAGCGTTTCCTGGGCGCAGCGTGCACTCGAGTCGGTATAAGGGCCGCCGACCCATGGAGGACGAAAACGCGTTCGGGATCTTGATCGTCTTTCACGCCATCGAGGACGAGGAGTACGCCTCGGATGAGCTCGACAGCTTCGTCGACCGCTACCTGCTGTTCCAGCGTCTCGTGCTGCAGTACGTGGAGGAACACCCTCCGGGCAGCGGCTGTCGAGGCATCGAATTCGGGCACAGTGTTTACATCGAGCTGGCAGAAGAGGAGACCGCAGCGGGCCTACTGAAGTGGGTCAAGGCGCTGCGCACTCAGCTGACCGAAAACGACTTCGAGAGCACGGTCATCGTCACCCACGGAGGCCGCTGGCTACCGGCAGAAGGTCCGGCGGACGTCCAACAGACGCGGGCCGGTGACGTCCCCTTCGCCACGCTGGGGGGACCGAGTGAGCCCCTGAGGCGCGCGATGTACGCGGAAACGGCCAGCCACGGCTGCCCTTCGGAGGAGTCCGCTTGGGGCGCGGGCTTCTACCTCGACAGCGAAGCGATGGAAGCGCTGGGCATCCGCCCCAAAAACGAGCCCACGCTGTTGGAAATCGCGGGCGCGAGCTTCGTGCGCGTGAGCCGCTAAGAAAGCGAGCGCGATTCTCGGTCGGCTAGCCCCCGCCCCAGCTTCGCCGGGGCCCCACCCAAAGAACGAGCGACTCGCATGCGCGCTCGCTCATTTAGCGTCAGAGCCAGCCCTGGCGTCGGTACCATTCGGCGGTGATGCGCGCGCCGCGTTCGAAAGGGATCTTCGGTTGCCAGCCGAGGTCGTGACGCGCCTCCGAGGACTCACACACCCAGTGCGGAGCGTACAGCTCGTTGCACTTGTCGCGCGTCAGCATGACCGCCTCGTCTTTGAAGCGACCGAAGATCTCGCTGCCCACCGCAGCCGCTTCGAGCACCGCGCGCGGGACGGGCATGCGGAACCAGGTGCGCTTGCCCATGGCTCGTTCGATCTGGTTGACCAAGTCGCCGAGGGTCTGGGTTTGCCCATCTTCGACGCAGTAAGCTTTGCCGCTGGGCACGTCGGCGCTCAACGCCGCGATGCACGCCGTCGCGCAGTCGGAGCCGAAGACGGCGCTCACCCCACGCGCGGTGGAACCCATGTAGGGCAACACCCCGAACTTGACGGACTTGAAGAACGCCAGCACCTCACGGTCGCGGGGGCCGTAGATCAACGGCGGGCGAATGATCGTGACGGGCAGCTCGTCCTTCATTGCCAGGGCAGCGCGCTCGGCGGCGAGTTTGCTGCGCCCGTAGTGGGTGACCGGGTTCGGTGGCGCGTTGGGCGGTAGCGGCTTTCCGTCTGCGCTGGGTCCGCACACGGCCAAGCTGGAGACCAAGACGAAACGTTCGATGTTGCCCTTGCGCTTGGCCGCCTCCAACACGCACACGGCACCCGCCGCGTTGACGCGATGGAATTCGGCGGGGCTCTTGGCTTTGACGAGCCCGGCGGAGTGGATCACGTGGGTGGCATCGCCCATCGCCTTTTCCAACCCGCCAACGTCGTACAGCGAGCCGTTGACCAGCTCCACGTTGTCGAGCTCGCTCAAGAAACGGGTGTTGCTCGTGCGGCGCACCAAGGCGCGCACCTTGATGCCAGCTTCGTTCAGTTGTTCCGCGATGTGCGAGCCGAGAAATCCAGAAGCGCCCGTCAGAAAGACAATCATCGACCCAGTTCCCGTTCGAAAATGCCGTACTTCTTGTAGACCGTGCCGCCCATCATTCGGATACCCGCGTTGACTGCCGAGTTTGCTTCGTCCGTCCACGAAAGTTCGCCCCAACGAATGCCCAGTCGTTCACCAGCGTCGTTGAGTCGGGCGTACATGTAGAGGCTCAAGCCGGCGTACTTGCGCTGCTGTCGGAACTTCTTGCCGATCCCGAGGATCATCAGCCGCGCTGTCTCCGGGCGCCGGACCTTCATGCGATAGATCAGTTTGGGCAAGCCCATCGGAAACAGCTTGCCGTGGAAGTCGGCGATGACTTCGTTGAGGTTCGGCACGGCGATGGCCACCGCCGCGGGCTCGCCCTCCACGAACAGCAAGCAGGTGATCTCCGGGCGCAGGATGAGCTTCAAGTCCTTCGCCAGCTTGTCCAACTCGGCTTCCGTGTAGGGCACGAAGCCGTAGTTGTCCTTCCAGGCGTCGTTGAAGATGTCCATCACGATGCGCGTGTCGCCCGCGATGTTGTTCATGTTGATCGTGCGCGCACTCACCTCGGGCATGGCCTCGACGTCTTCGTACGCCTTGCGTACGCGGCGTTTGACGTTGCCCACCTCGTAACGCCAGGCATTGAGCGTCCTGGCCAGGTGGAAGCCCGCGCCCTCGATCAGCTTGCCCTGATACGGACGATGGTGCGTCATCATGATCATCGGTGGCATGTCGAAGCCGTCGATGAGACAACCCGCCTCGTCCCACAAGCTCAGTGAGACCGGCCCGCGAGCGAGCTTCATGCCGCGATCGGCGAGCCAACCCGTGGCACGCTCCAGCAGAGCCGAGGCCACCTCTTGGTCGTCGATGGTGTCGAAGAACCCGAAAAAGCCCGCGTCGTCCTGGTGCACCGCCAAGTGCCCGTGGTCGATCTGCGCGGTGATGCGGCCGACGCAGAAGTTGTTTCGATGCGCCGTGAAGATCGTCGCTTCGGCATGTTCGAAGAACGGGTTCTTGCGACTCAGCCGATCTTTGACCTCCATGTCCAGCGGGCGGACGTACTGAGGGTCGTCGCGATAGATGTAATCGACGACGTCGAGGAAGTCCTTCAACTCGCCGCCGACCCGTGTCTCGCGGATTTCCAGCGTCATTGGGGCGAGCTAAGTGCCTGGCGAGGGCAAAGTCAATCGCTCAGCAGCAGCCCGCCCCGCCCTCTGCGTGCGAAGCGCCGTACGCAGACGACCCAGAATGAGCGAGCGCGATGGCCGCGTCGCTCATTTCTAGATCACACGATATTTCTTGCCCACCTTGGCGAAGGCTTCCAACCCGCGGTCGAGATGCTCCCGCTCGTGGGTAGCCATGTAGCTCGTTCGGAGCATGGCGTGCTTGGGTGGGACCCCAGGCGTGATGAACGGGTTCGTGTACACGGCGTGCTGCTCCAACAGGTCGCGCCACATCATCAAGGTGCGCGAATCCTGGCGGATGTAGATGGGAATGACTGCGGTTTGCGTCTTGCCCAGTTCGAAGCCCAAGCGCGCGAGCTCCGTGCGCATGTAGGTGAAGTTCTCCCGCAGCTTCTCGATGCGCCACGGCTCTTCTTGCATGACGTCGAAGGCGGCCATGGCTGCCGCCACGTTGGGGGGCGCCGCACTGGCTGCAAACATGAAGGAGGGAGCGAAGTGCTGAACGTATTCGAGCACTTTGCGCTCGCCGACCAACCAACCTCCGATGCTGGCCATCGACTTGCTGAAGGTACCGCCGATGAGGTCGACGTCGTTTTCCAAGCCGAAGCTGTGGGCCGTGCCGCGGCCTCCCGGTCCGATCACGCCCAAGGCATGGGCATCGTCGACGAACAATCGGGCTCCGTGCTTTTTGACGACGGGCACGATCTCGTCCAAGCGCGCGATTTCGCCCTCTGCGCTGAACACACCATCGGTGATGACCAACGCACCCTCCGAATCGTCCAGCTTCGAAAGCGCGCGGTCGAGGGACGCTGCGTCGTTGTGCTTGTAGCGGACCAGCTGGCAACCCGCGGACTGACCGAGACGCACGCCGTCGTACAGCGAGGCATGCACGTTGCGATCGATCACCGCCACGCTCTTCTTGTTGCTCAGGAGCGCCGCGCACGTGGCGATGTTCACCTGATAGCCCGTGGTGAACACGACTGCCGACTCTTTGCCGAAGTAGTTCGCGATCTTCTCTTCGAACTCGTTGTGCAGCTTCATGGAGCCGTTGACCAGACGTGAGCCCGTCATGCTGGTTCCAAAACGATTGATGGCTGCGATGGCTGCTTCACGCACCTTGGGGTGCGTCGTCAGCCCGAGGTAGTTGTTCGAGCCGAACATCGTCACGCGCCGGCCATCGATCACGGCTTCGGGCCCGTCGTTGTAATCCAACGGACGGAAGAAGGGATACATGCCCAAGCGCCGCGCGTTGTCGGCAGCGGTGAAGGCGTAGGCCTTTTCGAAGACGTCTTTGCCGCCAATCGAGGCCAGGTTCGAGCGCGCCTTGAGCGACGACTCCAAGTCGGTACCAGCAGCTGAACCATTGCCGTTTTTGGCGGCGACCGCGTGGCCGTTGGCGCCGTTGCTTGGACCCACGGCCGTTCCACCGGTGACTCGTGCCCCAGAAGAAGAACCGCTCGGCGGAGGTATCGAATCGGAGCGCAAGTGCAGCGAGGTACCATTGACCTTCGTCGACGTGCCGTTCTCCTGTCGTCCAATGCTCTCGTCCAGCGCGGGATCGATTGGTGGTAACTCGTGACCGTTGCGCAAGATGTCCCAAGCGGCTCGGAAACGCACTCGTGCGTCCATCACCCCTTCTGCCGCTTTCATCACACGATCGTCCGACACGAAGCGCATGACCTGCGGGCTCATCACAACTTCTTTGCCCTTGGCGAGAATCGTTTTTCGTATGCCCATTTTCAAACCAACGCTGGTGCAGGAATAGGGCCACCACCGCGCACTCGCCAGCCGTGCGTAACCTTTTACGCACTCCCACGGTGTGTTGATCGCGACCTGCGCGCGAAGCTACGCAACGAAAGGGTTTGCCGTCAATTAACAGTACCCATCAAAGCTCATCCAGGCTCCGATGCCGGCGCGCCGTCCAGGTGGTATGGCCACTGTTCGTGCACCGCTACGTCCAAATCGATTGCTTCCAGAAATAAGCCTGCTGCGGGCGCGGTCATGCCGAGCTCGAGTCGGTCACCGCTGTTCAATGCTCGCTCGACAGCTCCCGGTTGCCGCTTGCCACGTCCGACGTCGACCAACGTGCCCGCAATGATACGAACCATGTTGTACAAGAACGCATTGCCGGTGACTGTGATCGAAAGCAGTCGCTCGTGCTCGGGCGACACTGAAATATCGACGCTCGAAATGGTTCGGGTCGTGTTCGTTCGAAAGTCGTAACGACCTCTGAACGCGCAAAAATCGTGAGTTCCCAGCAGGCTCTGCGCCTCTGCACGCATCAGGGCGTGGTTTAACCTCTCGAAAACGCGCCAGCTGCGCCCCTCCACGAAGGGGTCGCGGATCGTGCCCTGCAGAACGGAATAGCGATAGGTCTTGCCCCGAGCACGCTTGCTCGGTTCGAAGCCGCTATCGACTCGAGCAGCACTCTTGATCGCGATGTCGAAGGGCAGTTCGCCGGTAAGACCGAGCAACCAACCGCGCATGCTGATGCGCTTGTCCGTGTCGAAGCAGACGTATTGCTGCCTTGCGTGAACACCTGCGTCCGTCCGACTGCAGACGCGCAGCGCGTTCGCATCCGGGTCCATCGTGTGGATGGCGCGCTGCAACTCCCCCGCGATGGTGTTTGCGTTATCCTGAACCGCCAAACCCGAGTAGTTCTGTCCGTCGTAGGCGATCTCCAGCAAGATGCCGCGGTCGTAATCTTCACGACGTCGCTTGGGCTTGCCGCCGGACGTCGGCACTTCGCCCGGTTCGGGCTCGACCGGCAGAGCTCCTTCGGACGCCCCTGCGCCGGACCCCGCCGGCGAATTTGCGTCAGTCATGGATGACGAATCACTGCTCGGCGTCGGTCGCCAACTCGCGCGACTCTTCGGCAGCCGGACCTCGATTGGTCAAACTCACCTCGGACCCGGGCAAGGTCACGCAGCCCTTTTCGGCGAGCAGCTGAAGTTCACGCTGTTGAACGCCGGTCAGCGGTGGATCGTCGCTCGGGTTGAGCCCACGACTGACGGTGCCCACGCGCTTGACCGCACCTTCGTCTCGCGAGGCGTTGCGAATGACGTACTCGGGCAGATCTTCGCACTCGCTCGGCGTCGCTCCTTCGTCTCCTCCACAGGCGACGGCGCCGAGACTGCAGGCAGCCAAGAACAGGGCCAAGAGGCGGGGAAGACGGCGAGAGACGTGAGCGGCAGTCATTGCTTGGAGACCATGTTCAACGGAACTGCGGCATCGACGCAACCCCCTCGCGGGGGCGGATAACTCGCATCCTGAAATCTCTTTTTGATACAGGCATTTACAGTTGCACTACCCAGCGAATCGTTGGTGATGGCCACGGAGCAAGCGCGGCCACTGGGCGCCACGCGCAGGGCCACGGTCAATTTGCCCTGGAGCATCTCGTTCTGACGCAACGCGGCCATGTAGCAACCTTGGGCCAGCTGAGCCCGACTGCGGAGGGCTGCCTTGAAGGCCGAATTGGCCTCTCCCTCGCAGGGCGAAGAGCACGCGCTCTTCGTCGCCGGGCGTGCCGCCGACGCAGCGGCTTGGGCCTGTTGCTCGCTTGGTTCCGTGGTCGTCTCGGGCTCCTCGGGGGGCGGCGGCGGGGGCGGCGCGTGCTCGGGCTGCGGCGCGAGGGAAGCGACGGAAGCAGCGTTCGGGGTCGCAACCTGCACCTCTTGCGCCGCTGGCTCCTGTTCACCTTTGCCCATGCCGAGTCCAAACCACGCGCCAGCGCCGAGCACGACCAACCCAATCACCACCCAGGGGGCCGCGCTCCGCTTCTTCGGCACGACCGGGGGCATGCCCGTTTCCGTCATCGCAAGTGATCCCTTTCGCTGTCCTGATTCGGTGCTGCCGACTCGGTTGGACGATACTCGTAGAAGCTCATGGCGGAGTCACCCCAGCTGCGGGTTTGTTGAAAGCTCAACCCGGGCGGCAACTTCACGCTCGCCGGTTCACGCTTGGGATGGCCGAGCACGAGCGTCGCCCCTTCCGCCAAACGACCCGTGAAGAGCTTCACCACCGCAGCCGTGGCCGCCTGGTGGATCGGCCACGGCGGGTCGGAGAGCACCAAGTCGAAGCGCTCTCGTTCCAGTGCCGTCGCCGCGCGCTCCAGCGGGCGCCGCACGATCTGGCAGCGCTCCGACAAGCCGAGGCTGGCGGCGTTCTTCTCGATCACGGTGCTCGCCTCGCGGCCCGACTCGATGAAAAAGGCCCGACGCGCCCCGCGCGACAGCGCTTCCAAACCGAGAGCCCCGGTGCCAGCATAACAATCGACGACCAACGCGCCGTCGAGATCGCCCAGAATGCCGAACAACGCCTCGCGCACTCGGTCCGTCGTTGGGCGCGTGCTCATCCCGCGAGGAGCGCGCAGGGGGCGCCCGCGATGAGTACCAGCGATGATGCGCATCAGTCCGTCTCGATCTTGCTCCAGAGCTGACGTCTACGGCGCTGACGCACGGAGTCTTTACGTGTGAGCATTTTCGCGACGCTCCAGGCAGAGATCAGCTCGCCCTCCTGTCCCAGCGCGGGCAGCGTGGTTTTACCGACGAGGTAAGTGCCCGGCACCGGGCCGCTCACGGGTTCGCCGGCCAGACCCATGTAGCCGAAGGGCTCGACGGACCACTGGTGCTCCATGAACTCGGGACGCGGGCAGGACTCCGTCACGTGGATGCGGTCGACCTCGCGCCGCACTCCCGTCGTGTAGTCCTCCAAGGGTAACCCATCGTGGGGTGAATCCAGCACTACCAGGTGCCGATGGAGGAACGGAAAGTGGAAGTCGATGGTGTTCATCACGGCGCGCCGCGCTTCGGACAGCGTCAACGCACCCTCTGCCGGCACGATGGCCTCTGCGACGAGCAAGCTCTCGTTCGGGTTCGCGTCGGCGTCGAGCACTTGGGACTCGAAGTGCTGCAAGTGCACGACCGGGCGACGCGGATCGGGATAGGGCGCCTCTGGCGGCAGCAGGAAAGTCTCGGCAGAGAGCGGCTCGGGCAAACCCTCAGTGCGCACCACAGCACTGACGACGAAGCGCCCTGCGGTGGCGCTGAGCTGCGGCCAGTCCTGGCGAGCCTTCTTCGTCACCCCTTCACCCTTGGCCAACGCCGCGACGGCCTCGCCGGACAAGCACGTCACGATGGCGTCGGTGCCGACGGTATCTTCCCCGCCGTCTTCCACGATGCCGACGACGCGGCCCCCACGGACGACGATCGAGTCGGCGCGCCGCTTGGTCTCGATCACCCCGCCGTGCGCCTCGAAGCGCTCCAGCAGGAACTGCTCGAGTTCCTCCCCTCCCCGCGGCAGAGCGTCGAGCCCACGTGTCCATGAACCGTGCAAACGAGCCAGCGCCAACGCGGGCAGACCCATCAAAGCGTAATCCACGTCCGTCGCGAACACCGCGGGCACGGTGGCCAGCTCCCGGTAGGGGTGCTCCATCGGGAACTTGCCGAGCAAGTCGCCGGGGTCGTCATCGCCGACGTAGGGCAGCGCGGAGGAAGCGCGCGCGGACTCCAGCTTGTCCCACACCGACTGCGGAGGCCAAACCATGTCGCGAGAAAAGGCCGCATCGATGGCGCCATTGGCCTTGCCCAGCCGCGCGTAGAACTCGTCCACCAACTGACGGACTTCGGAGAACTCGCGGTCGATCTCCAAGCCGAAGCGCTCGGGATCCGACGATACGTGCAAGCGACGCCCATCGGCACAGAGCGAGAACATCGGCTCTTGAGCTCGAGTGCGGCGACGAAAGGTCGGAGATTGCGCCAGCTCGTGCAGCACACGCTTCCACACGGGTGAGGCGCCGAAGAGCAAGCTGAAGGTCCGACGTTTGAGCGAGAAGCGCTCGAAACGGTAGCTCGGCGGGCGCTGCTCCTGACCCAACAGCAGCACGCTGAAGTCGCGGCGAGCCAACAGGGCCGCGACGGTGAGTGCCCCGAGCGAACGCCCCAGGACGACGACGTCGTAGTGACGGGACGTCACGCCGGCCTCACGCTCACCACTACTCGTTCGCCCCGACGCGCCAACTCCAGGCGCCCGTCACAGGCGGCCTGAACCGCCTCGACCAAGGTGCGGTGCTCTGCAGCGTGAATCCGCTCCATCAAACTGTCGAGATCGTCGTCTTCTTTCACCAACACGGGAGTCTGCGCGATGATCGGCCCCGAGTCCATCTCCTGAGAGACCAGGTGTACCGTGCAACCGGTGACTTTGACTCCGTACTCCAACGCCTGACGTCCGGCATCCACCCCGGGAAAGGCAGGCAACAGCGACGGATGCAGATTGATGATGCGGTTTTCGAAAGCCCCCAACAACACGGGGGTCACCAAGCGCATGAAGCCGGCAAAGACCACCCAATCCACGTCGCGTTGCCGGAGCTCGCTCACGACGCGCTCGTCGAAGGCCTCGCGCGTCGCAAAATCCCGATGCGGCACGCACACCGCTTCGATGCCCGCGCGCTCTGCGCGCTCCAAAGCGCACACGCCCGGCTTGTTCGAAATGACGACCGCGATGGTGGCGTCGAGCGCACCCGAATCCCGCGCGTCGATCAGCGCCTGCAGGTTGGAGCCATTACCCGAGACCAGCACACCCAGGCGCGCCATCAAACCTCCTCGATTCGTACCTTGGCCGCCGCCTCCGCGCTATCGCCGAGAGCCACTTCACCCAGGTGCCAAGCCCGCTCACCAGCGGCCTCGAGCGTCATTAGCGCCGTCTCACGCTGCTCGGGAGCGACGATGCACACGAGCCCGATACCGAGATTGAAGGTGCGCAGCATCTCCGCCTCGTTCACCGGGCCGTGCTCTTGGATCAGGCGAAACACCGCAGGGCGCTCGTGGCTCATCTTGATGGACGCCACTTGCCCCTTGGACAGCACCCGCGGCAGGTTACCAACGATGCCACCGCCCGTGATGTGGCAGTAGCCGTGGATGTGCTCACCCAAGGCCTTGCCCAGAGCCGCGACGGCCTCGGTGTAGATGCGCGTTGGTGTGAGCAGCTCTTCGCCCAACGTGCGGCCGAGCTCCGGCACCACTTGGCCCAGACCCAAGCCCATCTCCGTGAGCAACACGCGCCGCGCCAGGGAGAAGCCGTTGGAGTGCAGCCCGCTGGAAGCGACCGCGATGAGCTGGTCTCCCACCTGGACGCGAGCGGGACCCAATAGTGCACTCTTGCTTGCGACGCCGACCGCAAAACCGGCCAGGTCGTATTCACCTTCGGCGTACATGCCGGGCAACTCCGCCGTCTCCCCGCCGAGCAGCGCACAGCGAGCGAGCACGCAGCCGTCGGCAATGCCCTTGATCACCGCCTCCGCGACGCTCACGTCGAGCTTGCCGCAAGCGAAGTAGTCCAAGAAGAACAGGGGCTGGGCACCCACCGTGAGGATGTCGTTGATGCACATCGCCACCAGGTCCTGCCCCACCGTGTCGTGCTTGTCCGCGGAGAAGGCGACCTTGAGCTTCGTGCCCACGCCATCCGTGCCGCTGACCAGCACCGGGTCCTCGATGCCGCTCGGCAGTGAGCACAGACCAGCAAAACCGCCGAGCCCCTCCATCACGAAGGGTGTCTTGGTGCGTTTGGCGAACGGCTTGATTCGCTCGATCAGCGAATCGCCCTGCTCGATGTCAACACCGGCATCCTGGTAGGTGAGCGCCATGGCTGGCTTTTACTCACTTCCACGCGCAGAGCAAGAACAGCCCACCCGCTCGGTAGCGAGTTACACCGCGGCCATTATCCAAAACGACGGCGGCCCCCGGGGCGTTCAACTTCGCACCGGCGACAGCAGCCGGAACATGCCCCAGCCCGAGAAGACGCAGAAGCCGAGCAACAGAACGATCACACCGAAGGCCCAGCGATCCGAATCTGGGCTCTCGCCATCCACCAGCAGCCAGGCATCTGGCGGGGGCGGCTTCTGCCCACTCCTGGACAGCGCCGCGGCCAGGCCCTCGTAGCGCAAACCCGGATCCGACAGCGGCAGCAGCCGACCGACGAAGGAGCTCGGCGGTACGAAGTGCTCGGTGAGACTGCCCTCCGGTTGGCGCAGCTCGATCCACAGCTTGGGGTTGCCCTCCACCGGTGCCAGACGGAAACGATCGGGGTCGAGGGGACGTCGATAGCCCGACGGTGGCGTTCCCAAAGCTGCCTTGCCGTGAACCCAGGTGTTGGCGTGACGGGCCTCCGGCTCGAACTTGGATAGCTCCGAAAGCTCGGTGGGCTGGCCGCTCACGAGGGCGTAGGAGGCCTCTGGGAAAAGCGCGACCGCCAGAAAGGCGGAACTGAGCAGCGTGGCCGCCAACGTCAGCAGGGTCGCCCGCCGCCAGGGACGTCGGGGTTCCGGCAACGCCTGCAGCTCGGGATCGGGGTCTTGTCCGGTGGAACTCACGGTCGAAACCTACTGGAGCACGCGCCCCAAGGCGCGGTCAATCACACTTCCAACTGCGACACGCGCCGCGCCCGATAGTTCCCGCCGCCCTCACGCGCGGGCCATTTGCGACCCGTCGGTGCCTCTGCCATCATGACGCCGCGAAGCGGGCCCGCACACGGGCAAGAGCCAGCAATCGACGCCACGCGAAGCAGCGAGACCGAGGTAAAGAGGGAGCATGTCCAAAGACCACGTGGTTTGCCCGTCCTGCGGGTTTTCGAACCAGTTGCCGCTGGCCAAAAACCGCTGCGTGTCCTGCGGTGGGGTGGTGGAAGAAGCTCCACCCACCTCCACCCACTCCCGGCCTCCCCCAGGGCAGATGCGCCAGGTTCGCTTCAGCCCGCTCTGGTTCTTGATCGCCATTGGCATCACTTCGATCATGACCACGGCGATCGTGTTGGGGCTGCCGATGGTGGCGCGTCCGTTGGACTTCGAGGGCTACGCCGGAATGATGGTCGCCGTCCCGGTGTGGTTTGCCAGCGGGGTGCTGGTGGGCATGATCTCGCCGGGCAGGACGTTCATGGAGCCCGCCATCGCGACCTTGATGGTCGCCATCCCGACGGCGTTTCTGCTGTTCAAGTTTCAGACGGTCAAGACGATGCCCTTCTTCGTGTACCTGCTGATGGGAGCGCTGGGCGCGCTCTTCGCGCTGGTGGGAGCGTACGTCGGCGAACGCATGCAGCTGGGCCCCGACAAGGACTTGCACTGAGCAGATGCGCGCCACGCTGGCCATCGCGCTGCTTCCCCTGGTCCTGAGTTGCCGCAGTCAAGCCGAGCGGGACGCCGAAGCCGAGGTCGCGCGCATCGCGTTCGCGGTCAAACAAGTCCGCGACGCGCCGAACAACGAGAAGGTGGCACCTCTCGGACGGCTGCGTGCCGAACGCTGCAGCACGGCCTATGGCTGTGAGCTGCACCAAGTCTGCCTGCAAGCCTACTCGCTGCACCAGAAGGCCCTGGAAACGACGACCAAGGTCCGCACCGCGATGCGCGAAGGTAACGCTCAGCACGCCGCAGCCGCAGACATCCTCGCCCTGGCAGAGAAAGACTTGAACCGCGCGCGCGAGATGATTCAGGCGTGCAACACACGCGAGCGCGAGCTGCTCGACGAGCTGCGCTGAAGCGAAGCTACCCGCGCCGGTGAAGTCACCGGCGCGAGGTCGTTCACGGCGTCACTGAGCGGGGGGCGTCGGGGTCGCCGGCTTGGGTGCTGCCGGCTGGGGCGACGGCGTCGCCGGCTTGGGCGCTGCCGGCTGGGGCGACGGCGCAGCTGGCGCGGGCGCCTGGGGAGCTACGGGCTTGGGCTCGAGCTTCTTCAGCTGCTGACCCTTGGGCAACTTGGGAGCGGAAACGGGCGTGCCCACCTTTTCCAGCTTCTCGGCCTTGTCGGCGGCTTGTTTGGTCTCCGTGGCCTTGGTTGCGTCTTCCGCCTTGGCTTCTGCGGGCTCGGGCGTCCAGCCCTTCTCAGCGAACAGCACGCGACCGAATCGCGACGCCTTGTGGAAGTTGCCTTGACCCAAGATCGGTGACCAGGCCACGCCCCCGTTATTCTGCATCGCGTAGAAGTTCATACGCCACTCGTCGCCCAACTTGGGGGGAGCCTGCTTGGCCTTGTCGAGTGACGTCCACGGGATCACGGCCTCCACCACGTAGCCCTCGTCCTCGTCGCCGGCTTTGTCCAACGTGCCGTTGACGGTGACCGCGCTGCTCAGCTTGGCGGACCACTCTTCGTGACCGAAGGGGCCATCTTTGCCACCGCGAGGCGTGTTGTAACCCTCGAACTGCGAATCGAAGACGAGGTTCTGCGGACCGATCTGGATCTCGTAGTAGTCCTTGTTGTCCCCATCGCCGTCGGGATCGATCATGATCTCCACCGTGTCTTTGGTCCACAGGTGGGGATCCTTGTCGGTCGTCTTGAAACCGCCGACGATGTCTTTGTCTTTGACGTCGAAACCGACGTAGAGCCCTTTGTCGTCCCAGAGCAGCTTGGCGATGCCCTGGACGGGCGATTTGTCGTCCTTGCCGCCGTTGCCCACGTGGACGAAGCTCCCGGTGGAGGCCGCCGTCTTCCAAGCCTCTTCGTCGAGTTTGCCGTCGACCTTGATGGCGACGCCCTTTTCGAGCTTGTCGACGCGCAGGCTAGGCACGCGGGTGTTCTTCTTTGCGCTCTCTTTGTCGCTGCCCCCGCTGACCTTCAGCTTGAAAGCCAGGCCGCGATTCTCTCCGGCGCTGGGCCCCGACTTCAACTTCAAGCGCTTGCTACCCTTCCACAAACCGGTAACCACCGACAGCGAACCGCTGGGCACGTTCTTGGGCACCTTGAAGCTCTGCTCGTCGACGTAGATCTTGCCCGTCTTCCATTTGGTGGGCGCGGGTGCGTACTCGGAGCGCAACGAGCCCACCTCGTCGATGTTGAGCACACGACGTTTGCCCGCGAGCACGTGGGTAAACAGCGCCCAACCGGACGAACCGATCGGCTTTTCCAGGCGCCAGTAGAGGCGGTACTTCACCTTGTCCCCCGGCTTGACCTCCGAGTCGCTCAGCAGCTCGTAGCCAAGCAGCGTGACCTTGTCCTCGAAGTTCGCGTTCAGCTTCTTCGCCTTCTCTGGCATGCTCTCGACGACGAGCTTCTCCGCGTTCTCCTCTTTTTGCGGCTTCTTCTCGCTCACGCATGCCGTGGAAACGACGGCCATGGGCAGCAACAGTGAAAACAGGGTGGTGAACTTTCTCGACATGGAGTCCCTCCGACTGACGACGATGGCGTTTACTTCTTGCGATTCTTCTTGCGAGAGGCCCTGGCCTGCTTGCGCTGATTCTTGCGCGCGTTCTTTTCAGGGCGCGATAGAGCCTTCATCTTTGGGGTGGCCATGCCGGGCATACCTTCCATGCCCGCCCCAGGCAGTCCTCCCATACCAGGGAGCCCGGGGAAACCACCCATGCCCGGCATTCCGCCCAACATGCTCGGATCGAAGCCGGGGGGCATTTTTCCGCCCTTCATGGCACGACGCATGTTGCGAGCCATGTTCAAGCCCTGCATGCCGGGCAGACGCCCGAGCAAGCCGGAGTTCTGGCCCATGGAGCTCATCATCTGCTGCATGAACTGGAACTTCTGCACCAGTTCGTTCACCCCCTCCACGGGGGTGCCGGAACCTTTGGCGATGCGCTCGGCCCGTGACGGCTCGCGAATCAGGCTCTGCGGGTCGCGGCGCTCGTAACGCGTCATCGAGTGAATCATCGCTTCGATGCGCACGAGCTCCTTGTCGTCGAGGTCGGCGCCGGGAGGCAACATGCCGCCCATTCCGGGCATCTTCTCGACGATGTCCTTGAGCGAGCCCATCTTCTGGATCGTCTTGATCTGACTCAAGAAGTCTTCGAGCGTGAAGTTGCCGGACAGAAGCCGCGTGGCATCCTCCTCGGCTTGTTTCTCGTCGACGACTTCCTGGAAGTCCTGCATCAGGCCGACGACGTCACCCATGCCGAGGATGCGTCCAGCCATGCCCTCGGGGCGGAACTCTTCGAGCTTGTCGGTCGTCTCGCCCATACCGGCAAAGACGATGGGAGCGCCCGTCACTCGCTTGACGCTCAACGCGGCACCACCGCGAGCATCACCGTCGAGCTTGGTCAGAATCACGCCCGACAATCCGAGCTTGTCGTTGAAGGTGCGGGCGGTCTTGACGGCATCTTGACCGATCATCGCGTCGATGACGAGATAGAGGTTCTGCGGCTTGATGCTCGCCTTGATCTCCTCGAGCTCTTGCATCAGCGGTTCGTCGATCGCCAAGCGACCCGCGGTGTCGTAGATGACGACGTCAGCGCCCTGCTCGACCGCATGCGCGTCGGCGGCGCGAGCGATGTTGACCGGTGTCTCCCCGCTGATGTTGAAGACCGGAACCCCGATCTGATCACCTAGGATCTGGAGCTGCTCGACGGCGGCCGGGCGCTGCATGTCACAAGCCACGAGCAGCGGCTTCTTGCCTTCTTCCAGGAAGCGTCGCGCGAGCTTGGCGCAGGTCGTGGTCTTACCCGCACCCTGCAGACCCACCATCATCACCCGCGTGCGTTGCCCTTGGGGTGCGAAGGTGATGACGTCGCCATCGGCCTGCATCATGTCGATCAGGGTTTCGTGGCAAATCTTGACGAACTGGTCCTGAGCGGAGACCTTGCGCGTCTGCCCGCCGTGCTTGACGCGGGTGCGCACCGTCTCGCCGACGGCCGCCTCTTGGACTTGCGCCAAGAACTCCTTGACGACACCAAGCTCGACGTCCGCCTCCAGCAGGGAGAGGCGCACTTCGCGCAGAGCCGGCTTGATGTTTTCCTCGGTGAGCGAGGTCAATCCAGCCAGGCGATTCTGAGCTTCCTTGAATCCGCGTTTTAGGGCATCAAACACTGTGCTGGGCCTTATAGCGGCTCCTCCCGGACGCGTGTCCAGCGAAAACCTGGGCGAAATGGGGCGCCCCGGGGCCGCACGCGCAGGGCGGCTAGCGCTCTGATTTCAGGTGGAGCACCCGCTGGTAGATGGTGCGGCGGGGGAGCTTCCAACACGCCGCCAGCGCCTCCGAAATGGAGCGGGCCGTTTGCCCCTGGTCCAAGCGCCGCGCGATCAGGGCGTCCAAGTCGGCTGGGTCGTACTCGGGCGCGGCCGGAGCCGGGGACGGACCAAGCACCAGGGTCACCTCCCCCCGCCATTGGCGCGAGTCTTCCGCCCACTCGGCGCAGGTCCGCACGCTCGTCTCTTCGAACTTCTTGGTCAGCTCCCGAGCCACGAGCAGCGCACGCTCGGGCATCAGAGCGGCCAGATCCGCCAACGTTTGCGCCATGCGCTGCGGGGCTTCGAAGAGCACCACCGGCGGCTCGCACGCGGCCACCCGCTCGAGCACCTCCGCCCGCTTCTCCCCCTTGCGTGGCAAAAAGCCCGTAAACCAGAAACCTGTCTCGCCCCAGCCGGAAAGCGCCAACGCGGCCGTGACGGCACTCGCCCCGGGCACGACCGTGACGCTCAACCCGTGCTCGCGGCACAGACGCACCAGGGCGCTACCGGGGTCGCTGACACTGGGCATGCCCGCGTCCGTGATCAGCGCGACCGAGGCGCCATCGCGCAGGCGCTCGACGGCCCGCTCGAGATCGCGCTCGCTGGCGTTGGCGTCGATGCGCAGGATCTCTTTGCCCCCGATCCCGAGGTGCGAGAGCAGCGCGCGTGCGCGCCGCGTGTCCTCGGCAAGCAATGCGTCTGCCTGGGTGAGGACCTCGACCGCTCGCCGGGTGATGTCCCCCAGGTTGCCGATGGGCGTTCCGACGACGAAAAGCCCAGGCTCGAGACTCATGGCGCGTTTGCGTCAACGCCGTCGAGGCACTGACTCAGGAACGTGCGCAGTCGCCCCGCGACGCGGGCCTCGATCTGACGCACGCGCTCACGCGAGACACCGAAGCCATCCCCCAGCTGCTGCAGGGTCAGAGGCTCCTCGGCGATCATCCTCTTGTCGAAGATCTCGAGCTCTTTGTCTTTGAGCGTCTCGCGGAAGGTCTTGAGATGATCGGTGAGCATCTCGAGCAGCTCGGCATTTTCCGCCAGCGCCTCGGGCCCATCGCCCTTGGCGGGCAGCAGATCCAAACGCGAGGTCTGCTTGCCCTCGCTATCGCCCACCGGCACGTCGAGCGACGCATCGACCGCGCTCAAGCGCAGGTCCATTTGGCGCACGTCTTTTTCGCTGACGTCGAGCCGCTTGGCGATCTCCCCGTGCGTTGGTTCGATGCCCATCGCCGCGAGACGTGCACGCTCTTTGTTCAGATTGAAGAAGAGCTTGCGCTGGGCTTGGGTCGTACCCAGCTTGACCAAGCGCCAGTTGTTCAGGATGAAGCGCAGGATGTACGCCCGGATCCACCAGGCGGAGTAGCTGGACAGCTTCACCCCACGATGCGGGTCGAAGCGCTTGACCGCCTGCATCAAACCGATGTTCCCCTCTTGCACGAGGTCCATCATGTTCTTGTACGCGCGCTTGTATTCGTAGGCGATCTTGACGACGAGGCGCAGGTTGGAAGTCACGAGCTTCTTCGCCGCGTCGACGTCCCCAGTCTCGTGATACAGCACCGCGAGTTGGTGCTCCTCATCCCGGGTCAAGAGCGGGTGCCGTTGCACTTCGCGCATGTATGCGGCCAACGGATCGGTCGTCGACAGCGCACGGCCCGTATCACTCGAACTAGCGGCGCGCGCTAGCGCACGCGAGTGAACTTGGCTCGACACCACGTCGTCGTCATCCAGGGATTCGTCGACCTCTTCGGCCTCGGCGATCAGTTCGTCGTCGACCGCATCGGTGTCGAGCGCAGCTTCGGTATCCAACGGATCCGAGTCCAACGCCTCTTCAGACGCGAGTTCGCCTGTCGTATCGAGCACTTCAGGCTCCTTTCTTGTCGCCTTCGGGGGTTTCCTGGCTGCCAACGGCTCTCTCCGCGCAGAAGGATGCTCACAGTGCGTCCGGGCAGACGCCAGGTCAACCCCCCGCGGCTCGAACCCGGGGCCGACCGGCGCCATAGATCGCTCGTGAACCCTTCTGGGACCGCCTTTCAGCGGAAGTCGTCACAAATCTCGACGTCGATGTCGAGCGGGATGATCGGGGCACAAATCTTGGAGCTCGTGCCCTGACGGCAGATGCCGGTTTCGCAATCCCAGTCTGTCTCACACTCTCGGCCGGTCCGGATCTTGGGGGTGCACACGCCGACCCCGGCGTCCTCGGCGACCACACAATTCAGATCCGATTCGCACGGAACCGTGTCGGAACACTCGTCGCCCTCTTCCTTGAGCGCCAGACAGTTCCGGTCTTCGTCGCAATAGAAACCCGCAACGCACACCTCGTCATCGTCGTTGCAGCGACCGCCACCGGAAATCTCGACCGGAACGTGACACTCCCCAGAGGGTTCGTCCAAGCGACGCACGCAGTGAAAGTCGTTGGCGGTGTTGCAATCGAGCTCGTCGAAACACGAATCCCCCGTCTCGCCGTCTCCCGTGAGCACGCCCGAGCAATCACCGGCGAGGAAGAGCACCGTATCGCGTTCTTCACCCGTCAGGTCACCGTCCTCGTAGGCGTCCTCGACGGCAGCCAGACAGTCCTTCGCACCCGACTTGTCGTAGGCGTCCTCGTCGACCAGCCCTAGGCAGAAGTTCTCTTGCGAGTTGCGGCACTCCTGCTCCGAGGAAGAGGCGCACTGCGTTTGCACCGGCTCCGAGCAGGCCTTCTTCGACCACTCCTTGCAAAAGCCGTCGGAGGTCGCCAACGGGTCGCTCTCTTTCTCCGAACTGCACGCCCCGAAAAAGCCGACGGCCGCCAACGCAACGCTACCCACTACGAGCCAGGATCTCATCACGCGGGATTGAAGCGCTGCAACCGAGTCCTGGCAAGTTTTCCGATGCGCAACGCGGGGCCCTTTCCAGCGTAGGCGGCGCCACTAATGACCCGCCGGTGGGCGGAACGCTGCGGCTCGCGCGCCCACCGAACACGAAGGCGGACGGCCCGGGCAGCCGGGTGTCCGCGTCGAGGGCACGGAATTCCAGACCCCGCGGGCCGACTCGGGGCGCCAGCCAGCCACACGCTCACACCTCCCACCACGGGTGGGTTCTCTTCGAAACGGATACGGCAGAGGCCACTACCGAAGCCCCTACCAGGCTGCTCCTAGTGCTAGCTTGTCGGCATGATGCGCAGGCGGCTGTTGGTGACTGGTGCGGCTGGCGCTCTGGGCCACGCGGTAACCCAGGGCCTCCGCGAACGGGGGCATGTGGTGCGAGGCTTCGACCTCCGTTCGTCGAGTGATGGCGAGCACCACGTGGGCGACATCTTGGACGTCGACGCCCTGCGCGAAGCCGTGCGCGGAGTGGACACCATAGTGCACCTGGCGGGCGTACCCGAGCGCGATAGCTTCGTGAAGCAGCTCGTACCGAACAACATCGTGGGCACGCACAACGTGTTCGAAGCGGCGCGCATGGAAGGAGTCGGCAAGGTCGTCTACGCCAGCAGCTGTCGCGTCGTGGGTGGGTTGGACTGGTCCCGGAGCGCACCACAGATCGGCCTCGACGCTGGGTTGGTCCCAGGCGATCACTACGGCTTGACCAAGGCCAGCTGCGAGCTCATGGCCAAGATGTACTCGGATCGCTTCGGAATGAGCGTCGTGTGCGCTCGCCTGGGCTGGTTCGTTCGCAACCTGGGCGAAGCCGAGTACGTGGAAAAGGTCGAGTCGGGCAGGCGTATCTACGTGAGCCACCGCGACGCGGTGCGCTTCTTCGAGCTTGCCGTCACCGCCGACGATGTCCGGTTCGCTGCGGTGTTCGTCGTCAGCCGCAACGACGACAACCCCCTGTTCGATCCCGAACCCGCACGAGAGCTCTTCGGCTTCATCCCCCTCGATTCCTGGCCCCAGGGCTCCAGCTGGTCCGAGGAATTGCACTTCCCTTCGCCGCGTCACGCGCCCAGCCTGCTTCCCGATCGCTGAAGACGAGGACTCGGGCCACGTCTTGCTTGCGGCGTGCGACTGGGGGAGACTTCGAGTCGTGCCGCAACGCACTTTGACGAGAAGAGCCTGGTTGACCGCGAGCGCTGGCGGACTTGCTGCGCTCGCCGCTCCGCTGCACGCTGCGTCGCCCGCGCTACGAGCGGAGGACATCGAAGCCGGCTCAGGCAAGTCGCGCCGTAAAGCGCGCCTGCTGATCCCGAGCGATGGGGATGCTACTCGGCTGCTGGTGCTGCTGCATGGCAAAGGAGAGACCGTTTCCGAACGCCTGGGGCTCGAGGCCTGGTCTCGTCTCTACGGACTGGTGAACGCCTACGAGCGTTTGACGTCGCCGCCGATCCGCCCGCTGCTGGAGCGCCCCAAGATCGCCGAAGCGCGCCTGACGCGCATCAACGCAGAGCTCGCAAAACGCCCCTTCCGCGGTTTGGTCGTCGTCTGCCCCACGACGCCGTATCCCGGCGCCGTCAGTGATCGAAAGCGCCTCTTCGACAGCTATACGGAGTGGTTGACGAAGGAGCTCATTCCGACGGCGAAGGAGAAGGTCCCCACGCTGGGCAGCGCGGTTGCTTTGGATGGCTGTTCCATGGGTGGCTACGTCGGGCTGGAGGTCTTCTCGCGGGCGCCGTCAGCGTTCCGTACCTTCGGCACCGTGCAAAGCGCGATCGGCACGCACCGCGTCGCCGGCTACGTCGAGCATCTGCGCCAGGTGCGGCAGTTGGAGCACCAGCCAGCCATTCACTTGCAGACATCGACTCACGACCCCTTCCGTGAGGCCACGGAGCTGTTGAGTCGCAGGCTCACGCAAGCGGGTGTCGAAAACACTTTGGAAGTCATCGCGGGCGCACACGATCAACACTGGTTGCGGCAAATCGGCAGTTTGGAAATGCTGCGCTGGCACGACCGACAACTCTGAGCCGCCGCATCCATGCCCCACGTCCCCCAAAGTCGCCTCGAGCTGCGCTTCGAGCACCTGTCGTCGCAGCAGCGGGTGGCCATCGACGATGGCTGGGGCGGGTGCAGCTTCGCGGACGTGGCGGAGCAAAGTCGCGCTCTGGCGAACACGCTGAGCGACGACCCCAGCGCGAGCCGTCGCGTGGGCCTGCTCGCACCCGCCGATCGGCGTTGGGTGATCGCCTTCTGGGCCATCATCCGCGCCGGGTGCTCGGTCGTGCCTTTGACGGCGCTGTATCCCCCAGCCGACAACGCACGGCTACTGCGGCGCGCCGGGGTGCGAACCGTGTTCGCCACTGCCGAACACGCTGACCTACTGCGGGCGGAAGGGTTCGACGTGGTGGAGCTCAGCCAGGTCGAGGCAACCCCGAGACCGGCAGCTGATCGCGGGCAGACACCCCGAGAACTTCCGCCGTGGAGCGCCCCTTCGACGCACCCCGCAGCGGAAGCGCGCGAGGCCCTGCTCCTATTCACCAGCGGCACAACAGGCGAGCCCAAACTCGTTCCGCACTCGCACCAAAGCGTGTTCGACGGCGTCCGGGTCCTGGCGGAAGCTTGGGGGTTCAGCGCGACGGACGTGCTCGTTCACATGCTGCCGCTGCACCACCTGCACGGCATCTGCGTCGCATTGCTGCAGAGCTACCTCAGTGGAGCCAGCACGCGCCTGCTGTCTCGCTTCGAGCCCCAAGCCGTACTCGACGCGTGTGCCGGCGCCAGCGTCGTGATGGGGGTGCCGACTCAATACCACAAGCTGTTGGCCCACCTGCAAGCCCTCCCCACCCAGGCACGCGAGCGAGGTGAAGCCAACATGAGCCGCTTGCGGCTGCTCACCTCGGGCTCGGCGAAACTCCCCGAGAGCCTCGGCAAACGCCTGCAAGCCATCACTGGGCAGTACCCCCTCGAACGTTACGGCATGACGGAAGTGGGCATCGTGCTGTCCAATCCCCTTTCCGGCGAGCGCAGGCCGGGCAGTTGCGGCCAACCGCTACCCGGTGTTCGCGCGCGCATCGTCGACGAGGCGGGAACTGACGTAGCTGACGGACAAAGCGGTGAGTTATGGATCCAAGCACCGAGCATCTTCACTGGCTACGACGGCGGCGCTTCCGACGAGTCCTTCACTGACGGATACTTTCGCACGGGCGACACCGCCGTCTGGACGTCTGACGGCTTCGTGCAATTGCTGGGCAGAACCTCGGTGGACATCATCAAGAGCGGCGGAGAGAAACTCAGTGCCCTCGAGATCGAAGAATTGCTGCGCCGCCACGACGACGTCGACGACGCCGCTGTCGTAGGCTTGCCGGACGAAACCTGGGGCGAGGCAGCGACCGCCGCCGTCATCGTGCGAGGAACGGTCGAGCACACCTTCGGCGCTCAGCTTCGCAGCTGGTGCAAGGAGCGAACAGCGCCGTTCAAGGTGCCGCGTCGCGTCATCGTCATCGACGACCTGCCGCGCAACACCCTAGGTAAGGTGAACAAGCCGGCCTTGATCGCGAGACTGCAGCAGATGGGGGCTCCCGACTGACACAGCCTGCGACGACGCGATGGCGACCTCGTCCTTCTTCTTTTGGGTTGGGGACCTTGCTCGGGCTTGCCCGGACGGGCTCACGGCGGACCGCGGCGCGTGCCGAACGGCTGAGCTTCCCGCGTGCTCCTCGACCCCGGCGAGCACGGCGGGAGAGTGCTTCGAAGCAGCGACGGCACACCGCCGCAGTTTTCGCAGACGAGAGACACTGTGTCGCAAGTATTGCGCACCTACCTCGACCCTGAGGGGCGGCATGAACCGGGTTGTGTTCCGATTGGAGCGGATGACGGAGCCCCGAGTCAGATGCCCGCTGCGGCGCGAACTCTGGCACACTCCGTGCTTAGTCCGAGCCGATTCACCTCGGAGCACAAGAGCAAGGAGATTGTCATGAGCGAAGAAAGCACCCAGCAGCACTACCAAGCGGTGGCGGCGATCGACTTTTCGGAATTGGGCGATCGCACGGTCGTGGAGGCACTCAAGATGTGCTCTGCGCACCCTCAAGCAGAGCTGCACGTCATCGTGGTTGGCTCCCAAGAGGAGGACTCGGTACGACTGCCGGGCGAAGGTGACCGCGTTCTGCCCGTCGACGAGGCGAACGAAGTGGCGCGAACCCACGTTGCCAACCTCGTGACGAACTATCAGGAAACGCGCGGGGCCCTGAACATGGACAAGGTGGCCGTCTACGTCGCAACCGGTAACCCCGCGGAGCGGATCGTCGCTCTTGCGGCCGAAGTCGACGCCGACATCATCGTCATGGGCACCCACGGCCGCACCGGCCTCAAGCGCTGGGTGCTCGGCTCGGTCGCCGAAGAAGTGGTTCGACGCGCGTCTTGTGGCGTCTTCGTCATCCGCCCGCGCGACTTCCTCGCTGGCGAGAAGCTGCCCGACGTTCAGCCCCCGCTGCGCGAAGGCGAGCACGCCCTCAAGCCCTTCCACCACCGTCCGACGTATCACTACGTGGCACGCAATCAGCAGCGCTCGAACAGCGTCATGCCGGCAACCTGATCCGACCGCCAAATTCGACGACTCCAACGACGACGGCGCGCCAATAGGCGCGCCGTTTTTCGTTGCTGGGCCTCGAAGCGCCCGTCGTCGGCGTCAAATCTCCAGTGCGATACCAGCCATCCAGGTGTTGGCACCCACCTGCATGTCGTCGCCGGAGCCGAAGCCGTTCAGGTTGCTGTTGTACCACTCGAGGAAGATGTAGCTGTTGTTCACCCCACTCGTGGAATCGATGTTGGCCGCGGCACGACGGTCGAACACGTCGAGCAACAGCATGGCGCCCAACGCGAATTGTGTGCCCCACGACGTATCTTCGCCCTTGGTGCCGTCAGGCGCCTTTTCCACGCCCAGACCATTGTCCGTCCACCACAGGGCGTAGCCGACGCCCGCCTTGGCATAGGGCACCACGGGTACCGGGGTCTTCCGTGCGACCACGTCGGCGCGAAGCACCGCGACCAAGTACATGGGCATGATGCTGAGCTTGGTGTCGCCGCCGTCTTCGCCGGTCGCGGTAAACCCGGTCCCCTGCATCTTGGTGAAGCCAAAGCCGAAGCCGGGACCGAAGGTGCCCAAACTCGGGATCCGCAACGCTTGCCAATCGTACTCGAACCCGAACAGCCAGCGCGAATCGTTGCCGAAGTGGTCGGCGTAGGGCGTGGAGCCATCGCTGAATTCCTCGTCGATGCGTGGCTCGTAGGGCCCGAAGCGGATCTCCAGCGCGGAATGCTGAGGGGTACCGATGGTCTCCTCGTCATAGCCGTAGGGCCCAAACTCGTCGGTGCCTTGCGCTGCTGCCGTGCCCGCGACGGCCAACAACGTCAATGCTGAAAGAAGTGATACCCGGTACTTCATCGTCGTCTTCGCATCCTCGATAGGAACAATGCGCCCGCTAACAACCCAAGGAGACTACCCGAGCGAGCCCCGTTCGGGTGCCCAATCGCCGGTACGGAGCAGATGCCATCGCCACCCTGCCCCCCGACCCTCCGGTAGTGCTCGTAGAACGATTCCACCGGCTCCGGCACGCCGCAAGCGACATTCGACAGCGGACCCGCGTTGCCAATATCGTCGGTCGCCGCAACGGCGATCGCATACTCCGCGCCATTGCTGAGGCCCCTGGCGAAGGCGCTGTCGGCGGTCTTGGAGCCGGCCTCGCCGCAGACCATCAAGCCCTGTCCAGGAAGTTCTCCTGCGACGAGGCCTTCCGCCCCGCACGCCCCCGTCGAGCCCGATGACCCAGCGTCCGAAGCCAGCCCGGCGTCCGCCAACGCACTGCCCCCATTCGGAGCGCAGTAGATGCGGTAACCCAACAAGTCCGTCGCATTCGACGGGGTCCACTTGGCCTCGAGGGCTTCTTCGCTCGCACTCGCCTCGACTTCCGTCGGCGGAGCGGGCCCCCTCAAGTCGACACCGCTCAGCGTCCACGTGGTGCTGCTGGCGACGTCTCCGCTGCTACTGACGTACATGAAGTAGATGGTAACCTGCCCCTCCCACTGTCGGTTGCACGTCTCGAGGGTGCCGTTGGCCTCGAAGTCCTGACCTTCCCGTAGATCGGCGATGTCGCGTACCGGAATGTCGACGACGAACGAGTTGTCTTGTGCCAGCTGCTGCAGCACCCGCCAGCAGCGCCCCGTGGTATTGAAACGTTCTTCGTAGTCCGCGCAATCGGTAGTCGTGCCGATCCAGACCTCGAAGTTGAGGTTCGTCGGATTGACGACCTTCATGTCGAAGTGGAAGTAGTCATCCGCGAGGCAGTCTTCGCGGTTGATCCAGTTGGGGCGCTGCTGCGTCGGTCGGTCCGGGGTGTCGCGGTCCAGAGACGAGGGCGTCAACGCCAGGATCGTCTGTGCGGCCACCGGGGAAGAAAACAGCAACGCGCTCGCAACGAGCAGGCGGCGGGGCAGGAAGCGATGGCGGGCACGAATCATTGAACCAGGGCCCTTTCAGCACAGAGCGTGCCAGGGTGCCAACCCCGATCCGCCCCTCGAAGCAGGCGATTTGTCGAGGCGTGACAGCGCGGGTCGTCCGAAACAGCGCCAACCTGGCGAATCTCTGCCCATGGGTGACAAAGTGTCAGGAGCGACGGAGCCGGCACTTCGAAACGCTCAGAGACGGATTTCGACGTGCGTCGTCTTGCGCAGGCTGTCCAGCCATGAGCGGCGGGCCTTCTCCATCTTTTGTAGCTGAACACGCTGCTCCAACTGTGCCGTCACTTCCTCGAACGGCGGCAAAGAAGACGGTGGTCGCTCCAGCAGCTTCACCACCACGGTGCCCTCTTCCACCTTCAATGGTCGACTCACGTCACCGCTCGACATCGTCGACAGCGCGTGGCGGATCACCTCAGGAAGCTCGGCTGGCGGGACGGGAGCGAGCAAACCCGCAGCCTCGCGAGTCGCAGCGTCGGTGGAGTAGCGTCGGCTGAGCTCGGCAAAGTCCGCCCCAGCGCGGGCCTGTTTGGCCAAGTCCGACGCCAGCTTGCGCGCTGCGGTCCGGTCGGAGCCGTTGTCCAAGCGGATCACGGCGATGCGCACCGGCATCTGCTTCTGTTCCTCTCCCTTGAGCTGATCGTAGGCGGCATGCAGCTCGTCCTCGGAGACACGAACGCGCCCCTGCAAGCGCAACTGCATCACCTTCGCGTCCAGCAACTGCGAGCGCAGTTCCCGACGGTAGTCCGAGAGGGTGACGCCGGAGCGCTCCACCTCGGCGATCAGCGTATCCATGTCCACGCCGTTGCCCTTGGCGACGCGCTCCACGGCGGCGTCCACCTCCGCCTTGCTCACCGTCAATTGAGCTCGGCTGGCTGCACGCCGCACCAGCTCCTCGTCAATCATGCGCTCGAGCATCTCCGTGAAGAGCTTGCTCTGGGCCCCTGCGCGAGCGCTGGCAGAACCGGTCAGCGTTCGCAGGAACGGCTTGGCCCTCCGACGCAACTCACTCAGTAGGATGGGTCGTTCGCCGACGACCGCGACCACACGCTCCACAATCGTGGCATGGGCGCCCAATGCCGCGGAAATGCCGGACGCAATCAGCGCGACCGCCAAGGCGTACCTGAACGTATGACGAGACAACTTCATCGGCCACGCGGGTCTAGCACAGGCTGGGCGAGGCCGCGAGACTCACGGCAGCCAGCGCTCCCACACCAGCTTCGAGCCGTCATGCTCGATGGTATGGATCTTCAATAGAGCCCGCCCAGCCGCATCGAAATCCAACTCCATGAACCCGAGCTGGGCCACGGCGAATAGGGTCGAGTCGTCGTGGGTCACCGTCGATGGGCGGCTGCCGCCACCACTGACGACGTGAAAGCGTGGGCCCGCAGACATCTCCTGCACCTGCAGGCTGTGGTCGTGACCCGCGGCGTACAAGAGTGGCCGGGCCTCACGCAGCTCCTCGACCAGAGTATTCACCAGCGCCACGTTCTTTTCGTGTTTCATGTCCTGCGGGGACACGCCGTTGGAACGCACCAGTGGATACAACGAACCGATGATGGGCAGCGGGACGTAGGCCCAGGGGTGCAGCCGCGTCAACGGGAAGACGTGGTCCGTCCAGTCGATGAAGCCACCGTGGGGGCCGTGGGTGATCAGCGGGTGGTGCGCGGCAACCACGACTTGTCGTCCGTCCGCCGACTCCAAACAACCACGCAATCCCGAGAGCACTTCCTGCTCTCCGACGTCCGAAGGGCGTTCGTACTCGTGCAGCCACCATTGCGTGTCCAGCACCACTAGCCGGAGCGACGCACGATCCAGGCACACCGGGCCCGGCTGGCCCCCAGACGGGATCATGCGGGTGCGCGGCGTACCGTGTTCGATCAGGAATTGCTCTTGGCGGAGCAGCGCGGCCAGGCCGTCTGCGCCTGAGTTGTCCCAATCGTGATTGCCCGGCACGAAGATCACTTCGACGTCGATGCCTCGCAGCGGCTCGATCTGGGCGAGCAGGTGGCGCTCGGCCTCGGCACGCTCCTCGTGAGCCAAGGGCGGCAACCCGGCAGGGTAGATGTTGTCGCCGAGGAAGAGCACGCTGGTGTTCTCGGGGTACTCCGAGGCTCGCGCCGCCAGCGCGGCAGCGACCGGCGAACCCGGTTCGGCGAAGCCGCCGTCTCCGACCAACAACAGTCGATGGCTGGGCGCACCGCTGGGCTGCTCGGCAGCCTCTGCGCTTGCGACCTGCTTGACGTACGGGCTTCGGTGACTGCACTCGGTCGTCAACAGCAGAAGCGCTGCCCACGCCGCAATCAGTGCTGGCGCCGCCCAACGCCGTCGAAACCGGCGCCGCAGGCTCATTCGGCGATTTCGTCCAGGGCCTGCTGCAACTCGCCGGACGTCTTGTGATCGCCAGTCTCCGTGGCCAGTCGCAGGCCCGCGGCGAGCCAGTCTCGGGCTTCGTCTTTGCGCCCGGCTTCGAGCAACGACTGACCCGCCATCAGGTACTGCGGCAGGTAGCTCGGATCCTGAGCCCGCAACTTGGCGAAGGCAGCCAAAGCGTCGTCGAGCCGCTCCAAGCGCCGGTATTCCATCGCCAGGCCGTACCATGCGAAGGCGTCTGCCTGTCCGGCAGCCGTCATCTGTTCCAGCATCTGCAGTCGCTTGTTCATGTTTTGCTATTTGTGCGCACGGAGTGCGGTGAGCAAGACCTTGCGCTCTCCCCAACCGGGAAATCGCGCCGTCACTTTGGGTGGATCGCCGGGAGTGACCCCTTCGACGGTACCTTGCCCGAAGCGTTGATGATAGACGCGCGAACCGCGACGCACGCGCAAAGCGGCCGGTTCGTCATCGAACGCATCGTAGTCGACGTGGCTCTCCTGCTGGCCGTCGCTGCCGTGCGACGCGCCGGCAAAGTGAGTCTCCTCTTGCTCCGGCACGCTTTGGTCGAACTCGTCGTAGCTGCGGGGCTTTCGGTAGCCGCCATACCCGCCATAGCCGCCTCCACTGGGCTCACGCGGTCGCGGCGTCGCCCAAGCGGAAGCAGACTGGTGCGTCACTTCAGCGGGCAGGTCGAGGATGAAACGGCTCGGACGATTGTAGCGCGTGTAACCGAAGATCGTCCGCTGCGCCGCATGTGTTAACGATAGCCGCTGACGGGCTCGAGTGATGGCCACGTAGGCGAGTCGTCGCTCCTCCTCCAACTCCTCTGGTGAGGAACCATCGACGCCTCGATACGGAAACATCTCCTCCTCCATGCCCGTGAGGAAGACGACGTCGAATTCCAGCCCCTTGGCGGCGTGCACCGTCATCAGCAGCACGCTGCGCTCGGGATCCACGTTGTCGATGTCGGAAACCAGGCTGATCCGCTCCAAGTAGTTGGCCAAGGATGGGCTCTCCCCCAGCCGCTCAGCGTCCGCTTCGTACTCCGCCAACGACCCGACGAACTCCTCCAAGTTCTCCAAACGGGCGTCAGCCTCGGCAGTGTCGGCATCACGCAACATCTTGCGGTAGCCCGTGCGATCCAAGATCGCGTCCGCCACGTCTCGGGGACCGTCACTCTCGGCCAGGGTGAACAGCTGATCCATCAGCTGCTTGAACGCCCCGAGTTTCTTCTTGGCGGCCTTGCCCAATTCGGGCTGCTGCAGCACGTCACCGAGCGCCGTCCACAGGCTCGTGCCTTGGCGAAGAGCTCGATCGAGGAGAGCTTGTACCGTCTTGCCGCCGATGCCGCGCGCGGGGGTGTTGATGATCCGCAGCAAGTCCGTGTCGCTCTTGGGATTTTCGATCAAGCGCAGGTAGGCGAGCGCATCTTTCACCTCCGCGCGCTCGAAGAACCGCATGCCACCGACGATTTGATAGGGCACCTGCGCGCCCCGGAATGCCTCTTCCAGAACGCGCGATTGAGCGTTGATGCGGTAGAAGATCGCCACTTGATCGGCAGGCGTCCCTTTCGCCAGTTCCGAGCGCACCGCTTCGACCACGCGTTCGGCTTCGTCGCGTTCGTCTCGGTAGGCGAGCACGCGAACCTTTTCGCCCTCCGTGGCCTCCGTCCACAGTTTCTTCGGCTCGCGATCTCTGGCGCTGGCGATCACTCCCAGCGCTGCCCGCACGATGTTGCCACTGGAGCGGTAGTTCTGCTCCAACTTGACGATCTCAGCGTCGCCGAAGTCCTTGCGAAACCCACGGATGTTGCGCACGTCGGCGCCACGCCAACTGTAGATCGACTGATCGTCGTCACCGACGACGCAGAGGTTCTTGCGCTTCGACGACAGCGCACGAACGAGGCGGTACTGGATGGAGTTGGTGTCTTGGAACTCGTCCACCAGCAGATAGTCGAAGCGGTCGCGCAGCTCACTGCCCGCCTGACTCGTGCGGTCCTCGGCGATGCGCATGACGTGGAGGATGAGATCGTCGAAGTCGACGGCATTGGCGGCGATGAGCGCCTTCTCGTAGTCCTCGAACAACTCCTGCATCGTCTCGTCGAAACTCGGCCCGAGCTCGACTTCGGCGGGGCGAACGCCCTCCTGCTTTTGCCGATGAATCCGGGAGAGGACTTGCTTGGGCGGGTAGATGCGCTCTTCCAGGCCTCGGCCTTTGATGATCCGTGTCAGCAACGACTTCTGATCGGAGTCGTCGTAGATGACGAAGTTCCGCCCCAAGCCCACCTCGTCGTGGTAGCGGCGGAGCAGCCGGCAGCACACGGAGTGAAAGGTCCCCACCCACAGCTCGCCCGCAAGCTCCGAACCCGCCAGCTCCTCCAGCCGTTCGCGCATTTCACCCGCAGCTTTGTTGGTGAAGGTCACGGCGAGAATGCGGTAGGGGGGCACCCGCCGATTGGCGAGCAGATTGGCGACGCGATAGGTGATCACGCGCGTCTTGCCGCTGCCGGCCCCTGCAAAGACCACGAGTGGCCCCTCGGTGTGCAGAACTGCACGTTCTTGCGCCGGGTTGAGGTGCATTCGATACTGGGTACCCGCTTGCCCCCGCTCGCTCAAGGGCCCGATGTCCCTCACCTCCGTTCCAGTGTTTTCCCGCCTAGTTGCAAACCGTCCGCGACCGGCTCTGTGCGTCCCGGTGAAGGCAGACGCCACAGTGTTGCCCGAACGTTGTGCCAACTGCGGGGACATTTCGTCGGCCACCCGGCGCGAGACCCACGCGCGCCGCTCACTGTTGATCCCCTACTGCGCTCGCTGCGCGGCAGACGCGGCGCGCCTCGACACGACCCAATTCGCCGCGATCCTGGCATCCGTGGTCTTGGTCGTAACGCTGCTCCTGACCGCGCCGCGGCTTTTCGTCGACCTGAGTCTGCCGAGCTACGCCCTGATGGTGGGCCTGGGGGCAGTGTTACCCTTCACCTTGCTAGGCGCTTTCCGACCGACGGCTAGGGAAAAGCAAACGAGCAGCGGGCGCGCGGCGTTCTTCGACTCGCGGGGACAGCTCGTCTGCTTCAACGAAGGCTGGGCCAAAGACCTCGCTCGCGGCTTGGACGAGAAGCCCGCAGCAAAAGCGGTGCGGGAGCCGAGGGTCGCGCCCTGGATGCTGGGCGTCGCCGTGATCGGTACGGCGATCACCCCCAGCCTCCACAGCTTCAACTACCCAAGTCTGATCGTGCTGAACTTCGGCGACGGGCCGACGGAGCTTTTCGTCGACGATCGCCACGTCGGAAGTGTCGAGGCGACGAGCCTGGAGAGTCAGGAAGCGGGAACTCGGCTGAGATTGGCCGCTGGCACGCACACGGTCGAAGCGCGCAGTCTCGAGGGAAAGCTGCTGCAGCGCACCGACGTACGACTCCAGGGTGGCGCGCTGCACCTGTTGAAGGTTCTGGGAAGAGAGTACTGCTTCTGGCTGGAGGAAGACAGCTACGGGCAGAGCGCGGAGAAACGACGCTACCAGAGCCTCAGCGCGGGCCGCGACTTCTGGGTCATCCCAGCGCGCATCGACTCCTGGTTTGCAGCCAACCCGTCCACGGCGGAAGACGGCCGCTCCAGCGGTGGGACCATGACGGCGCTCAGGCATGCCCCCTGCGAGGAGGCACCCGAGGAGGTGGGGGCCAGAACCACCAGCGCACCCCGCTGAAGCAGACGTACCTTCAGGTGCCTGTAAGTACGCGAAAAGCCCGATTTGCTTGTTGCGGTTTGCACTCCTGCCGGGATGGTTATAGTTACGTCTCGCTGTGAAAACGGAGCAACAAGTGGACAACGGACCCGCCCCCAAAGAGACCACGCAAGCTGGTGACGACGAAAGCGTCAAGGCCTCATCAGCAGACGCGAACGAGGACGGAGTCGCGACAGCGGACGATCCTCCGGAGGATCCGCTAGCGGAAGCAGAGAAGCGCGCCGCCGCTCTGAAGGACCAGCTGCTGCGGACCGCTGCTGACTTCGATAACTATCGGAAGCGCTCGCGCCGTGAGGTCGACGACGCACGCCTCGGCGGCCGCGAGTCCATGCTGAAGGAACTGCTGCCCGTCTTCGACAACCTGGAGCGTGCGACTGCCGCAGCAGACGGAGCGACGGACATCGGAGCATTTGCCAACGGCATCGAGATGGTGATGCGCCAGTTTCACGACACCCTGAAGAAGTTGGGAGTCGAGCGCGTACCTAGCGTCGGACAGCCATTCGATCCCTCCGTGCACGAAGCAATCCAACAAATCGAGAGCGCCGACGTGGCGCCTGGGCACATCGCCGCCGAAATACAAGGCGGCTACCGAGCAGGCGAGCGCCTGATTCGACCGGCAATGGTCGTCGTGGCTGCCAGTCGCCAGAACGATGATGCATCAGCCGAGGAGAGTGGCGACGCTGCTGAAGAATCCTAAGCTCGTGGGGGGCAAACTCTGGCCTGCGGCTATCGCCTGATTGCGGTACCTTGAAGAACTAGATCATGGGGAAACTGATAGGGATCGACTTGGGGACGACCAACTCTTGCGTGGCTGTACTCGAGGGCACCGCTGGCGCGGAGCTGGAAGCCACGGTCATCCCAAACCCCGAAGGTGCCCGCACCACGTCGAGCATCGTCGCCTTCACCGCAGCAGGCGAACGCTTGGTGGGACAAATCGCAAAGCGGCAGGCCGCGACGAACCCGACACGCACCGTACACGCGGTCAAGCGCCTCATGGGGCGCAAGTGGACCGAAGAGGAAGTCCAAAAGCAGGTACGCAGTGTCTCCTACGAAATCACGGAGCACGAGAATGGTGACGCCTGGGTAACGGTCGACGACAAGTCCTACTCACCGCCAGAGATGTCGAGCATGGTGCTTCGCGCTCTGAAGGAGACGGCAGAGAAGTACCTCGGCGAAGAGGTGACCCAGGCGGTCATCACCGTTCCCGCCTACTTCGACGATGCGCAACGCCAAGCCACGAAAGATGCCGGCAAGATCGCCGGGTTGAACGTCGAGCGCATCATCAACGAGCCCACGGCCGCAGCTCTGGCCTATGGCCTGGACAAGACCGAAGCCAAACGCATCGCGGTCTACGATCTGGGTGGCGGCACTTTCGACATTTCGGTCCTGGACATCAATGGGGGTGTCTTCACGGTCAAGGGCACCGGCGGTGACACGCACCTGGGTGGCGAAGATTTCGACGTGCGGCTGATCGACGCCCTTGCAGAAGAGTTCAAGAAGAAGCACGGCGTGGATCTGCGAGAAGATCGCATGGCCTTGCAGCGCCTGCGCGAATCGGCGGAAAAGGCGAAGCACGAACTCTCGTCTGCTTTGGAGACGGAAGTGAACATACCGTTCGTAGCCACGACGGCGGCCGGCCCCCTGCACTTCGAGCGGACGATCAAACGAAGCGAGCTGGAGATCCTCACCATCGAGCTCATCGACCGTTCGATCGAGGCATGCCGCCGCTTGCTGGACGACATTGGCATGTCTCCAGCCGACATCGACGACGTCGTACTCGTGGGTGGCATGACACGCATGCCGGCCGTTCAACGTGCGGTGAAGACCTTCTTCGGCAGGGAGGCCCACAAGGGCGTCAATCCGGACGAGGTCGTGGCGGTGGGCGCTGCCATCCAAGGTGCGGCCTTGTCCGGACACATCGACGAAGTGTTGCTCCTGGACGTGGCGCCGCTCTCGATCGGCGTCGAGACGGGTGGCGGCGTGTTCACGGTCTTGATTCCCCGCAACACGACGATCCCGACCGAGCGAAGCGAGGTCTTCACCACTAGCGTGGATAACCAACCGTTCGTTCCCGTGCACGTGCTTCAGGGCGAACGACAGATGGCCGTGGACAACCGGAGCTTGGCGCGCTTCGAGTTGGCGGGGATCCCGCCGGCACCACGGGGAATTCCGAAGATTCAGGTGTCCTTCTCCATCGACGCCGATGGCATCCTTTCCGTCGAAGCGAAGGATCTGGGGACGGGCAAGGCGCAGTCCGTCACCGTGCAACCGACGAGCGGCTTGACGGAGTTGGAGATCGACGAGCTCATCTCCGCTGGTGCGCAATTCGAAGAAACGGACAAGTTGCGCAAGGAGTTGGCGGAGCTGACGAACGCTGCGCAAACGCTGATCTACACCTCAGAACAAGCGATCGAAGGCTACGGAGAGATCGTCGGCGAGGAGGCGACCGACGTGATTCGCAGCGAGATCCTCGCACTCCAAGAAACGCTCGAAAGCGGAGCCGATCTGGAGACGATCCGAGAGGCCTACTCGCGCTTGGAAGAAGCGACCTACACCGTTGCCCAAGCGATCTACGGGGACGACGGCACCTGAAGAACGCCCTCCGCCTGACAAGTTCGCCCACGACGCTGAAGCGAATTGAACACGCCTGGTCGCCCCAAGTGCACGATGTGCGCTCGGGGCACTGACAGTGACGTTTGTGTGCACATCTGACGTGATGGCGTCACAACACACTCACGAAACAGCCGCTTCAGCCGCCTCCCGGTGCCACTCCTGGTGGCGGACTGTGGATGGTTCAAAGACTCTGGGTTACCTGTGGATAACTAGGTCTAGCGCCAAATACCCGCCCGATTGGGCTAGTCAGGTGTGGACAACCCGTGAGACGCGTCGAATTGCCCCAAGGTTATCCACAGGCCCCATTGGCCCCACACGGGATTTCACCGCTTCACATCGTCCCCCCTCTGTTGGTCGAGGTTGACAACAGGCTGTCACCAGCTCGGCACCTCGCTGGAAAGGTGCAGCGCCAGTACCGATTGCGCTGCGGTAGCCCCTGCGCAGCCGAGTCCGCACATCCCCGACGCACCCACCGCACGAGCGATGATTCATGGTGCTGTGCTCACTCCACCGCTGCATGACTCACTGCGGCACGCAAACGCGTGGAGCACTGCTGCGTGCTTCGCTGGCGCCACGCGAGGGAGGGCGCCGTTCGATCGCTTCGCCGCTGCATGACTCGCTGGCGCCACGCGAGTGCGTGGAGCCTCCCGAGCGCCGCGTGATCGAAGCGCCCGAGGCGTGAGTTGCGCCTGTCGACTACTCGTCGTTGGTGCCGAGTCGGCTCTCGATCGCCTGCAGGTGCGCGTCCACCTCGGGATCCGAGCGCCGCAGCGCCTCGACCCGACGAACCGCAGACATCACGGTCGTATGATCACGATTTCCGAAGGCACGACCCAACTCGGGGAAGCTGCACTTGAGCCGTTGACGGCACAGGTACATCGCGACCTGGCGAGCAAAGGCCACGCTCTTGTGTCGATCCTTGCTCAGGAGCTCGGCGTTGGTCAGGCGAAAGTGACCGCACACCGCCCGCTGGATGTCCTCCACGCTGCGCGTCTCTTTGCGCCGCGGCGCAACCAAGGCGATCTCCGCTTTGGCGAACTCCAGATCGATCGAACGACCCATCAGGCTGCTCTTGGCGGCGAGACGGATCAACGTTCCCTCCAGCTCACGCACGTTGCTCTTGATGTGTTGCGCGAGCAACACGGCAACCTCGTCGTCCAGATCGATCTCTTCCAGCGCTGCCTTCTTGCGCACGATGGCCACACGCGTCTCGAGCGCTGGGGTTTGAATGTCGGCAACCAGGCCGCTCGTGAAGCGAGAGATCAGGCGCTCCGGCATGCGCTGCAAGTCTTGCGGATACTTGTCGCTCGAAACGACGATCGGCTTGTCGGCTTCGTGCAGAGCATTGAAGGTGTGAAAGAACTCTTCCTGCGTCTGCTCACGCCCGGCGAGAAACTGGATGTCGTCCACCAGGAGCAGGTCGCACTCACTGCGGTAGCGCTGACGAAACTCCTCCATCTTGTGGTGCTGCAGCGCCTCGATGAACTGGTTGGTGAAGCGCTCCGCCGATACGTAGAGGACACAGGCGTCCGGCCTCGACTCGAGGATCTGGTGCGCAATCGAGTGCATCAAGTGCGTCTTACCGAGACCGGTAGGGCCACAGATGAACAGCGGGTTGTAGCGCGGGCCACCGCCACCAGCGGCTGCGATCGCTGCCGCATGCGCCAGCTCATTCGAAGGTCCCACGACGAAGTTCTTGAAGGTGTACTTCGGGTTCAATTGCTCGCGCGTCGTGCCTTGAGCAATGTAGGGCACCGACGGTCGCTCGGAAACACGCGAAGGAGGCGGCTCCGACTGCGGAACGTACACCTGATGACGTACGGCTTCCGCACTGGCGGGCTCAGCGCTTCGACTGATCGTCGAGTGCCCGCTTGCTGGAAGGTTGGCGCCCCCTGCGACATAGGGGTTGCCGACGGGGGGAATGGTGGGCGACGGCGCCCTCACTTCCGCCGCAGCAGTCGAACCGTAACGTGCTGGTTCACGAGATGGTCGACCGTGGTCGCTGATTCGCTCTTCCGGGTGCTCTTCCATCTTGAGTCGCCGAGGCCTTTTCTGTGTCTGAGGCGAGGTGCCTTCGTGAGAGGGTAACGTTGGAACCAGCGGCGCTTCCAGCTTCTGACTGATACGCCATTGCACTTCGACCTGGCGACCCAAGCGGGCGGCCAGTGCTTCCACCAGCATCGATTGGAATCTGTTGCGCACCCAGTCACGCACGAACTCGTCGCGAGCTACCAGACACAAGCGATGTCCGTCGAACTCGTCGAGCTGAACGGATGAGAACCATTGCGCCATCTCCGGACCCGCACTGCGACACTGGTCGAATGCGTCACGCCAAATGACCGCGTAGCGGTCGGACACATTGGAATCGGAAAACATCTGCACAGACAGGTCCCTCGCAGCAGAAGACAACTATCCCCAACCCTATCCACAGACTGTGGACAAGATCGGGGTCAGGGGGCACTTGCTGTCGGCCTCAGGCCGGTAGCTTGGCGGAAGTCATCGCACCGTTCGATCGTGCTTAGCTCGGTTCTCATCGACGTGGGCATCAACACGGAATTGGCCACCTACACAGAGTCTACTTCGGTGTTCAGTTCGGTGAGTTGAAGGACGGTGATGGGTCGGTAACGCCCACCGACTCCATTGCGACAACTTGGTGGCTCGTAGCATCGACTCGCCCTGGGCTTCAACGACCGATTTTCGATCAGGCGCGATCCGGCACCAAAACCCGCGAATAAAAATCGTGACGCTGATGGCTCGTTCCGGTGTCCGATCCGATTCGTCCAGTAGCTCGAAACGACGTCATTAGAACGCCCAAGAAAACAGCTGAATCAGGCATCGAACACGGACGCGCGAACGCTCCGAAAGCAAATCGCAGTGCTTTTTTTCGTCAAGAGTTCGTGACAAAAAAGATGACGTTCAACCTGCGCCGTGTTGCCGAACGAACCGCCCGTGTCGAGCTGTTATCGATTTTGTTGCCCATCGCGAACGTCGAAGAGTAACTGGGGCATCTTGCGTTCAAGCGCTTGACAGGTTGCAGAAGTCCAACCTCATGCCGACGACCTCCAACCGTTCTCCGAACCACTCGCAACGCCGACGTCTCTGGCGTCGTTCGACACTCATCACGTGTGGCATTGCCCTCGTAGGTTCGTTGGCACAGAGCGTCGCAGCTGAACCGAGTTCGCTGCCCCCGGACATTGGCTACAACGCCGGTGAGATGGAGACGCCACGCTCGGCAGCGCTGGGCGGTGGCGTTCGCGCCACGGGTAGCTCACTCGAAGCGCTGTACACGAACCCTGCGGGAATGCCGACGGCGCGCATCTACCATCTGGGTGGGATCGCCCAAATCTGGCCGCAAGCGCGACGGCAAACCTACGGCGTGGCTGCCGTCGACTCGGTCGTGAACAAACAGCGCATCGCGGGAGGCATTGCCGCGAACTGGACGGGCCAAGATCCGGACGGCGTGGACCGCGACTACTTCGATCTGCGCTTCGCACTCGCCGCGCCATTGTCGGACCTCTTCTTCTTCGGCGCGGGCATGCGATACCTGACGCTCAAGCAAAACGGCGTCCCGCGCGACGGCTTGTCTCCCAGCGTCGCGTCCGGTGGCTTGAGCGGAGACGACATCGTCACCGATCTGACCTTCGACGCAGGCATCACCATCAAACTGACGGATCACTTCTCCGTCGCTGCCGTCGGAACGAGCCTGACTGAACCGGGCCATGCGTTCCTACCACTGACGTTCGGCGGTGGGGCCGGCTTCACCACGGGAGAGTTCACCCTCGAGCTCGACACTGTGGGCGACTTCACCACCTACGACGAAACCTCCATGCGAGTCATGGGCGGGGGTGAAGTGCTCTTGGGGGACTCCTTTCCTCTGCGTGCCGGATATCGCTACGACCAGGGAGCGGGGACACAAGCACTCAGTGGCGGCATCGGCTACGTCGCACCCGAGTTCGCCGTCGACGCGACCGTGCGTGGCTTGGTCGAGGGCGGCGACTCGCTGACCTTCGTGTTGGGCTTCCGCTACCACGTCGAGTCCGCCGGTCTCGGCGGCGGCGGCGGCTCCTTCTGACGGCAGAGCTCGACGCCACTTCGGGTAGCTACTTCAGAGTAACGCGGCCAGCGATTGGCGGAGCGCAGCGTTGGCTGACTTCAGGGTCTCAGCGTCAACCTGAGTGGCGGGAGGGATCTGTGCTTCCGAACGCAGCTGTTCCACCGCACGGGGGTGGCGGAACCAGTCCTCATCGTGTTGCTCCGTCAACTCGTGAGCACGCGAAAACCCCAAAGCCATACCGGCGAACGCCTGGGGATCAGCCGGCGACAAAGGCAACACCACGTGGGTCAACTCGCCAGCAACCTCCAGACCGAAAGCGTGATGCATACCGTCACGGTATGCCTCGGTGGTCTGTGCCGCCGACCTGAGGGCCACCGGTCGCAAGCACACCTTCAAGGCACGGCGCGCCCATTCGAGCAGCGTTGCGACGGCAAGGCCGCGAAGCGTCTCGCGTTGGTTCTTCGGCGGAAGTTGCAGGTGGCGCTCGACGAAACTCGGGTTGAGCAACAACGACGCGAAACACGCACCGTGCGACCAATCCGACAAACGGTACGGATCGTGGGCGATGACGAACGGCTGCGTCGTCGGGGCCGCCGCGTGACAGAACTCTCGACCCAGCTCGTCCAAAGCGCGCAGGAAGCTCGCCGGTCCGAGACGCTCGGGCAACGTCCAGGAACGCAATCGAAGATCCTCCAACAGTCGCTCTTCACGAAACCAATCCGACAGCTGTGCCTCGTTCAACCGTGCCGGGAACGCGGAGGCCTTGTCCTGCCCCAGGCTCGACTCGAGCCAAGCCTCGATGCTCCCCGAGTACTCTTCCAACAGCGGCAGGCAATCGTCGAGCGCAGCCCGGGCCAATTCCACGACGTCGGAGTTCGGCAACTCGAACTCGTCGGGGCTCTCCAGATCGAGCTCCCTCGCGATCGCCTGGCGTCGGAGCCACAACGTGGCTTCGGTTCGGCTGAGGCCACCTCCGTGCTGCGACAGAACCTTCCACCACGCGGCGCGCTGCGGAGGCGAGGACAGCAGGTTCGTAACCATGTCGTGCAAAGTCGCTTTGCCGTTGCCCCCGCCAGCAACCGGATGAAGCTCGGCGTGACGCTGCGTTGCCGCGCGCGTCAGCCAAGCAGCGTTGATGCGTCGTTCCATCAGCGCGTAAGTCCAGCGCAGAAACGAAAGGCGAAGCGGGTCGTCCTCAGGCAGTTCGCACAGTTCGCGGAAGTGAGTGCGCGTTAGCTTGGAACGGTGCAGGGGGAACGGGTCAATCGCCTCCTCTGGTGTTTCGCGCAGCGCGCTCTCCCAGTCGTAGGCATCGTCCGCAATTCGAGAGAGAGCCTGGTCCAAGGCGATGGGATCGAGCGGCATGGCTCGCCAGGGTATACACAAGGAAGAGCAAGGCAGGGTCAATGAGGGGCGCCAAAGCCAATTCGGAGCGAAAAGCCCGCCCCCACGACCCCGTGCTCGGGCGCGTAGGCGGCTGCCGGAGGATAGGCGCAGACACCGAGACTCTGTGGGCAGCGCTCGGCCGGTTGCAGGAGCCAGTGTGTCCAGCTCAAGACGGCTCCCAGCGCGAGGTGCTCAGCAACGTGCCAATCGAGGCCGAAACTCGTCGAGTACATCGGCGCCCAGCCGTCGGCGCGGGTGCGCTCTCCTACTCGACCTGCGACGCCAGCCTGGTGGCGCTGCACGACGGGGCCCACCCCGGTGCTCACTTGCAGATACGGGTCGAAGACACCCGAGTCGAATAGCCAGAGTCGTGCACCGAGCGTTGCGGCGGCCGCGCTGAGCGACGTACGCTGAAAAACAGCCGCGTCGGTCACCTCTTCCCGACGCTGCAACAACAACACCCCCGGCCCCCACGAGAAGTGCGGAGTGGAGCGGGACATGAGGGAGAAGCGATAGGTCGAACCGACGTCGAATCGACACTGTGATGCCCAACCGGGACAGGGCCGGAAGGACGCTTGCGCGTCGGCAGCTGCGAACCAGTGTCGGCGCTCGTGGCGCGCGCCGAGCAGCGCCGGGCCGGTTTCAGGCACCGGCAGCGCCGGAGGGGGCAAGCCCAAGCGCGAGCCCTGACCCAACCCGGGGCGCGCCGCCGCTGTCCGCTGTGCGGCGGACGCGGGCAGCGGCGTCAGCAACAGCAGGAAGAAGAAGGAGAGGAGGACCAGAAATTGGACGGCAGGTTTCACGCTCCTGTCTCGCGCTGAGACTGGCGGGAGTTGCGCGCAAAGTCCTCCGAGCCGGAAATAATCCGCGCCCACGAGGCCCCGGGTAGGCAAATCGAACAAACCGCGTCAGCCCGAGGAATAATCGGAGGTCCCGAGGGTCGTCGGCGTGAGCGGCCGCTCAGTGGATAAAACCCGGCTCAGGCGTTACGCTCATCGGGAACCCAGAGAAACGCCATGTCCGACATAGACGAAGAACTCAAAAAGGCCCTCGAAGAGTCCGAGGCCACCGCGACCGCCACCGACGCGAGCGAGGCCTCCGATGACCCAGGGGAATCGAGTGCCGCGAAGCGCAACTTGGGGCTGCTCATCACGCTCTTGGTGATGGCCGGTGGCATCCTGACGTTCGTGCTGGGACAAGACTCGGAGAAGCTCACCTACTCGAAGGCCGTCAACGAGGTGCTGGGCGCCGAAGGCGAGCTGGGCGAGAGGAACTTGCGGGTGCAGGGGGTCTTGGTGCACGGCTCGCTGCTCAAGCGGGAAGAGCCCTGCGAATTCCGCTTCAAGATGCGCGCGAAGGACGACCCGGACGGCGAGCCGTTGGACGTCCGCTACGCCGCGTGCATCGTGCCCGACACGTTCCGAGACGTGAAGGGCATGCCGGTCGAGGTGGAGGCAGAAGGCAAACTCGCGAAAGAGAGCGGGGCAAGCTACTTGGAAGCGAAGCACATCTTCGCCAAATGCCCCTCCAAGTACGAGATGCAGCAGCGGCAAGCGGCCGGCGAAAAGATGCCCCACGAGCAGGTCCAGCCGGGTGCCCCAGATCCGATGGGTCTAGAAATCCCTGGGCAGGGGTCCTGAGCAACGGCTAAAAACCAACGGCATGTGGGACAGATTCCTCCGCGCTTGCCGACGCCAACCCGTTGACCGCACCCCGGTTTGGTTCATGCGCCAAGCCGGGCGCTACATGGCCGAGTATCGGAAGATACGCGAGAAGTACACGCTGCTCGACATCTGCGCTCACCCGGAGGTGGCGTGTGAGGTGACGCTGCAGCCCATCACTGCCCATGGTGTCGACGCGGCCATTCTCTTCGCTGACATCCTCTTGCCCCTCGAACCGATGGGCGCGCCCTTCGAATTCGCCAAGGGCGAAGGACCAGTCGTCTACGACCCGATCCGCACCAAGGCGGACGTCGAGCGCCTCGAGCTGATAGACCCCGACGAGACCTTGGGCCACGTGATGGAGGCTATCCGGCTCATCCGCAAAGAACTCGACGGCAAGACGCCTCTCATCGGCTTCGCTGGCGCGCCGTTTACTCTTGCCAGTTACCTGATAGAGGGTGGCAAAAGTAACAATTACGCCAAAACCAAAGGCATGATGTACGGCGAGCCCGAAGTCTGGGCGTCGCTGATGGGCAAACTCGCCGAAGTGATCCGTCGCTACCTTCGTGCACAGGTCGCCGCGGGCGCACAGGCCCTACAAATCTTCGACTCGTGGGTGGGAGATCTTTCACCGACGGACTATCGCGAGTTCATCCAACCCCACATCCAACCGGTGTTCGACGATCTGAAGTCGCTCGACGTGCCAGTGATTCACTTCGGTACCGGCACCGCGAACCTGTTGGAGCTCCAGCGCGACACCGGGGGCGACGTGATCGGTGTGGACTGGCGCACGCCGCTGGGAGTGGCTCGGGCGCGCTTGGGGAATACCGTCGCCGTGCAGGGTAACCTCGACCCACTCGTATTGGCCGCGCCACGGCCTTTCATCGAGCGGCGGGTGCGCGAAGTGCTCGAGCAAGCTGGACCCGAGCCGGGGCACATCTTCAATCTCGGGCACGGCGTGCTGCCCCACATCCCGCCCGAGAACGTTCGCTACGTGCGCGAGTTGGTACACGAGCTGACAGCCAAGTAGCACCAGCTCGTCCCAGGGCGAACGTCGAGGATTGCCGAAGGCGAAGCCCCGAACGCTCACCTGCAGCACGTAAATACGCGTCGCCCCCACCTTTGCGCACCAGGTGTGTCGGGAGCACCAGCCGGAGTACGACTCGCACCCCAGGGACGTGAGCCGCCGGAAAAGGATCACCGTTCACGCCCAATCGAGTGCCGAAATGCGGAGGTTTGTGCCGCACGGTCGAACGTGCAGCTCGCGCTGCGTTCCAACATGCACCCACCGGAGGCAGTCTTTCTAGCGCGCCTGGAGCATTTCCTCGAGACGAAAGTTATCCCGTGCAAGCTAGTAGCGGCCTCGGCTGCACGAGCACGGTGGCTGCGCTATGTCCATCGAACGGCATGGCTCGGCGCAACCCCTTCTCACTTCTTGTGTTGCTGGTGTTCGGCTGTTCCGGAGGCACCATCGGCGGGTCTCCTGAAACCGACGATGACCCCAATCCACCATCGACTGGCGCCGTGGCTGCGGACCCGGACGCGCCAGACGCCCCAGCTTCCGTCGACTCGGCGGACATGAGTTCACCTGTGACGGAAACACCGGGGTCAGCGTCGGATGCGACGACCCCGAGCCCCGGAGCGAACCCGAACGATCCTGCGAGCCCCAACGAGAGCGATCCGAGTACCGCCGTGGCGCCAGGAGAGCCCGCTTTTCTTCCGGCCCGGCTGCGACGACTGACCAACGCAGAATACGAGGCCACAGTGCGCAGTCTGCTGGGTACGAGCGGTAGCATTGTCGACGCCTTCGTCCCCGATGCGCGTCAATCTGGGTTCGCCCGCAACGCGGCACAGATCGTCGACCCGCTGTTGGCGCGCCAGATGCAGGAAGCCGCCGACGTCCACGCGGCGGAGTTCGTCAGTACTCGACTACCCCAAGAAGCCCCGTGCGCAACGACGACCGCCGACCAAGCCTGCGCACGGTCGTTCTACGAATCCTTCCTGCCCAAGGCGTATCGTCGGGAGCTCGAAGACGGGGAGCTCGAGGCGGTAATGAGCGTATTCGACGTCGGGCTGAATGGCGGCTCCTTCGAGGAGGCAATGACGCTGTCGCTCGCTGCTGTCCTGCAGTCGGCAGCGTTCGTCTACCACACTGAACTTGGCACCGCGACGTCACCCGCAGAGGCCACGACGCTGGCCGGCTCGGAGATCGCCGCGGCGCTCGCCTATCTCATCACCGGCGCTCCTCCGGATGCGGAACTGTCGGCGAGCGAAGCCACTCTGGCGGCATCCGACGTTCGAGCCGAGCAAGCACGGCGGCTACTGCGAACGGAGGCGGCCAAAGACCAGGTGAGTCGACTGATCAAAGAGTGGCTCGGCATCGACGGCGTCGTCAACGTGGGCAAAGACCAAGCAAAATTCCCTCAGTACGAACAACTGCGTCCGATGATGCTCGAAGAGACGGACGCTTTCATTCGTGAAGTGGCGTTCAACGAAGGGGGCAGTCTGACAACCCTGCTGTCGGCAGACTTCACGCTGGTGGGCAACGAGATGGCCCAGTTCTACGGCGTTGCAGCACCCGGTGGAGGCCTCGGGCGCGTCAGCCTCACGGACACACCGCGACGTGGCATTCTCAACCAAGCGAGCTTCCTCGCGCGCTACGCCACGGAGGTCGATAGCGCGCCGGTTCGCCGCGGGGTCGCGGTAGGCAGGCGCGTGATGTGCGTCGACCCTGGAGATCCGACGGGCCTCGCGATCAACGTCGTGCCGCCGCAACCCGACCCTGGACAGACGACCCGCGAACGATTTGCCCAACACACGGTCGATCCCGAGTGTGCGGGTTGTCATTCCGGAATCGACGGTATCGGGTTCACGTTCGAGGGGTTCGACGCCATCGGCGCCTCACGCAGCGAGGAAAACGGAAAGCCGGTGGATACCGCGACCGAGCTCTCCGCTACCTGGGCGGGCAGTCTCGATCAAGACGCGTTCTCGGATAGCGCCGAGCTCGCGGAAACGCTGGCGCGTGCAGACTCCGTCAAGCGCTGTTTCACGCGACACCTCGGGCGTTACGCCGGCGCCGCTACGGATAGAGACAGCGAGAACTACTTCGTTTCTCAATGGGAGCAGATGCAAGCCGAGAACCGGGACTCGATCGTCGAGGTGCTCGTGGCCTACGTCGCCAGCGACCTATTCATCCAACGCGCTCCCCAACTCACCGCAGGAGCTCAATGATGCGACGCTGCCCGACCACCGCCCAAAAACGCGACCGGCGCTCCTTCCTGCGAGCCATCGGAACGAGCACCCTCGCGCTACCCTTCATTCGCTCTCTGGAGCTGTCCGCCGTGCACGCCCAAGCGGACGCGGTACCGATGAACTTCGTCGGCATCTACTATCCCCACGGAGTGTCCTCCCCCTTGTTCCAACGCCAGGCGGGCGACACGGAGGAGGACTTCAGCCTGACTTTCACCGAGCCGCGCTCCGGGGAGCAGTGTGTGCTGGCCGATTTCGAACCCTTCAAGGAGCAGATGATCATCATCGATGGCGTCGACTACGTTGCCGGCTCCAACGGCCACGACGGGACTCGAACGGCACTGACGGGCAGCGGACAAAACGGGACGGGACCGTCCATCGATCAGTACTTGGCCGTGAGCCAGGGCTTGGGCAACGACACTGTGTTTTCCAGCTTGGTCCTCGGCGTGGGAACGAACGCAACGGACCACACAGACAACGTCTCTTACGCCCCCGGTGGGGCGTCACTGCCGAAGATCATCGACCCAGCAGAGACCTTCCGCATGGTCTTCGCCGACCTGGTCGCGCAAGGAGACCCAGAACAAGCCCAAGAGCTCGAACTGAAGCGACAACGGGGCCAAAGCGTCGTCGACTTCATCCGCTGGGACATCAACCGCTTGCAGGGGCGCCTGGGTCCGGTGGAGAACGCCAAGCTCGACCAACACCTGACCAGCCTGCGGGACATCGAGAAACAACTCGGGCAGTTCGAAACCGCCTGCCAGTTGCCGAGCCAACCTCCGAGCTTCGAGCGCACCATGCGCTACAACGGCGGGGAGCCCAACTTCGAAGCCATCACGAATCTACAGATCGACATGCTGGGCCAGGCGATCGCCTGTGACCTCACCCGTTTCGCCACATTGTGGCTCGCCGATCTGAGCGCAGGCGCGGTCAACGGCACCAACATCAGCCACCCCGACTACACGGATTCGGTGGACGTCCACAACACAATCGCCCACGCATACTCCGTAGAAACGGGTCCCGGCAGCACCGGCGACCCGACGAGCTGGGCGCGACTCGCAGTCCAGAATCGCTACAGCTACAGCAAGATCGTACGGCTCATTCAGCACCTCGCGGACTTCGACATGCTCGATAGCTCCTTGGTGTTGGCCATCACCGACATGGGCAATACTGCCGCACACAGCAGCGACGACGTCCCGGCCATCCTCGCCGGAGGCGCCGGGGGTAACCTGCGCACGGGGCGCTTCATCAGCCTGCAATCCAACTGCCCCCCCGACAACTACTGGTGCCCCGAGCAAGACAAGGCGCTCAAGCCGATCAATCAGCTACTGGTCGGCATCGCCCAGGCCTTCGGCGCCGAAACGGACAGCTTCGGCGACCCCTTGGACCCAAGCCACGCCAACGGAGTCTTGCCGGAACTCGTCTAGCAGAGCGCACCAGGGTCACCTGTGTCACCCCAAAGGTAGCCCCGTTTGCCTTCAGCCCGCCTGCAGCTCCCGTCGAAGAGTCCGACGTTTGGGTGAGGCTTGCTCGCGGTGGGGCAGCTCGGGCGACGCGGTTACCTCCCCCAATTCGCGCACACGTCGCTGGATGTACGGCGAGAAGTGCTCGCCGTATGCGGCAATCAAGCTCGGCATCCGCCAGTCGTTGCCGGTAATATAGCGCCGACAGTTGGTCGCCCCGCACAGGCATTCGAACTCGTCGTAAGGGGAGCCGTCGGTCATCGCATAGTCGAAACATATCTCTTCGCGCGCCTTGATGTCGCGCAGAGCGATCAACGAGATTTGCCCCGACATGCCAGCATTTGGGTTGCACGAGTGATTGATCCAATCAGCTGGGCCCTCGCTACCAGAGACGATGTAGAGGTCCTCGTCGACTTGGAGTGCGAGTCGCCGTCGTTCAGGGGGCATTGAGTCCACGGCTGCCATGCTCAGAACTTCGCCTCCCCAAACGGCGATCAATTCGCCTTTGAAGATGCGCGACCTCGCAAACACCGCTCGGCTTCCCGAACTGCGAACGACACTTCCCCGCGCTTTGCGAGTGAGGTAGCCCGATGGGGCTGGCTTCAGATCAATCGGCATGGATCACCTCGATGGGGCTGCGCCCAGACAATTCGTAGAGGTCGACCCGGCGGTCCGCTAGCGGACGCACCGAGCCATCGCGACGGTGCTGAGACAGCGCCGCGAAGTCCAAATCTGCAATCACCACCGTCTCGACGTTCGCATCCGCCTCAGCCGCGGTGGCACCTTCCGGAAATCCGAAGTCGCTCGGCGTGAGGATCGCGCTCCTGGCATAGTTGAGCAGGTAGCTGCGCCGAGGCAGGTTCCCCGCGTTGCCGGCGAGCACGACGTACAGAGAGTTCTCGATCGCCCGAGCCTGGGCAGTGAAGCGCACCCGATCGTAGGCGATGCGAGCATCCGTGCTGAAGGGAACGAAAATGACCTCCGCCCCAGCCAACGCGAGCAACCGGGACAACTCCGGAAACTCGATGTCGTAACACACGAGTATGGCCACGCGAGCGAAAGGAGTCTCGAACACGCGCAACGCCGAGCCGGGTCGAGTTCCCCACATGTCTCGCTCAGTCGGCGTAACGTGCAACTTGTCTTGAGTGAACACCCCGCCGGCGGGTGAGAACAGATGCGCGACGTTGTACAGTCCATCTGCGCGCAGGACGGGGATGGTGCCCGCAACGATGTAGAGACCGTACTCCACGGACAACTTCCGAAAGAACTCCACGTAGCGAGGCGCTTGGTCTGCGACCCAGGCGTAGGTCTGCCGCGGGTTGAGCTCCTTCGGGGCCAGGCTGAAGAGCACTGCCGTGAAGTACTCTGGCAGAACGAGAAAATGACAATGGTACTCGTCCGCTGCATCGACGAAGAAGCGTGCGGACGATTCGAAGTCCTCCCACGAGGACAGAGGCTGCATCAGGTACTGACCGGCACAAACCCGTGCGCGCGATGCTGGGCGACGCAGGGGCGCCGCGGCGATGCGTCTCTTGTGAGGATCGTAGTCGGGATTCTTGTACTCGAGCAGAGTCGCGTAGTCGAGGCTGGGAGTATCGTGCATGATGTTCATGCTGACGCTGACCACCTCGTAGCCCGCCTTCTTGTGTGCGCTGAGTGCCGAGTCGGAGAGCTCCCCCGCGATCACCTTATCGACGTACTCCCGCGCTGTGAGTCTGCCGGCATACTGCGGGTAACCCGTGAGCCGCCCATAGGCCACCATGCGCCGCAGGTTGTAGCGTCGCAGCAAACGCTTGCGAGCGGCGTACAGCTTGGAGGCAACTCCCTTACCTCGCCAATCGGGGTGCACGGCGATGTCGGCTCCGTACAGCGTATCACCGCCCGGAGTGTGCGTGCTGAAAGTGCCAGCGCCCGTCAACTCGTCGTATTCGTAGGTGTGAGGTGCAGCGTCGAGCTGGACGATGAGCGACGTCGCATAGCCGATCACCTCCCCCGCAGCCTCTGCCAAGAATTGGCCTTCCGGAAAAGCAGCGAACTGCAGCTCGTACATGCGCGCGTCGTACATGCCGGCATCCGCGTAGTCGGGGTAGGCCTGGCGCTGACAGGTGACGATTGCCGGTATGTCTTCACGTGTCCAGGGGCGCACTTTGATCCCGGCACGGGGCTTGCCGCCGGACACCTTCGCGCTCATGGATTGGGCCCGGAAAACAGCTCGCGAAACGAGCGCAGCGGCTTGTAGCGCCAGATCAGTGCCCGAGCTTCGCTGGGCGACAGTAGGTACGGCCACAGCGGTTGCTGCGCGCGGGCAACGTCATCGAGCAGCCGCTCTGCCTCCACGTCCCAGTTCTGGGCGAAGGTGAGCAAGTCCGAACCGTGAACGCTCCGGCGGCAGCTTGCGCCACCGCAACGACACTCGAGCTGCTCCCGTATGTTGCACTCGGCGTAGTCGCAGGTGATCTCCTCACCCACGGCGATGTCCCTGCGTGCGACCTGAAACCAGGTGCCGATACCCCGTAGTGATGGGTCACAGCTATGGTTGATCAACTTGCCCGCGTCCCAACACAGCACGAAGCGACCCTGCTCGTCGATGTGCGCATAGCGCTGCACCTGGTCGGCGACCACGCGTGGCAGCTTCTCGACCTGCCCCGGTTCGAACACCTGGTCCAACGCGTCCTGCGCCCAAACGATGGTACCGCGTGGGATCGCTCGGGTGGCGATGACGCCGACACCCACCTCATCCGAGATCGTGACGACCTGAGTATCCGGATGAATCATCTGCACCCCTCGCGACGAGAAGGTGGCTCAACCCACTGGATGGAGTGTGGTGCGGCGACCCGGGCCCCGCACGGATTCAGGCGGCTGCCGCCACCTGGAGGTTTGTCGTTCTGCATCGGTCGAGCCCGCCTGACGGCGACCACCAAGACGACGAATGATGATGATGGCCCAAGGCCTACGCAAGTCAGAAAGTTACGAGGGCCGTCTCTTTTCGGTGGGGCCGCTGCGCCCTCCTCACGACGGCTGGCAGGGCGTTGCTTGACTTTCCGGCCTGCGCAGGGTGCCCTGGGGCATGACTGCGTTCTGGTCGAGCGTCTCCGTGCTGCTGGTGCTCCTGAACCCCTTCGCCCTGTCGGTGTACTTGGCGGAGGTACTCCAAGAGCAGGCGTTCGGGGTCTTGGTAGGTGTGCTCAAGCGTGCCGCTCTCATAGCCTTTGGGGTGTTTGCAGTGTTTGCCTGGGGCGGTGAACGCGTCTTCACGGACGTTCTGGGTGCGCGCTTTGCGGCCTTCCTCGTCTTCGGCGGGGTGGTCTTCTTGCTGGTCGGCATCAAGTTGATGCTCACCGGCTCAGCCGCTCTCGACTCGCTGCGCGGGCACCCCGAACACCTCGCCGGCACCATCGCCATGCCGTTCATGGTGGGGCCGGGCACGGTGAGTGCCGCGGTGCTGACGGGTGCCAAGCTGAGCCTCCCCTTCGCCCTGGGTGCCATTGCCTGCAGCTTGCTGCTCACCGTGCTCGCGCTACTCGTCATCAAGCTCCTCTTCGACCACGTGCGTGAGCGAAACGCGCGCCTGATTCAGCGCTACGTGGAGATCACCGGCAGAGTCAGCGGCATCGTCGTGGGAACGGTCGCCGTGGAGATGCTGATGCAGGGTGTCCAGGCTTGGCTGCGCTTCTGACGCCGCCCTCAGCCAGCGAGCACCCCGCTGGCCCATTGGGGCCAGCGTCGGGTCCTGGTTCCGGCGCGTGGACTCGAACCACGATTCAGGGATTCAAAGTCCCTTGTCCTGCCATTAGACGACACCGGAAAAACGGGGCGGCAGCTTAGCAGAACGATTCGGAATTCAGCAAACCGTGGCTGGCCCGGAGTTGCCATCGAAGCGCCCTGAATCGGGTCCCGGGCGTCCGCCCGGTTCGGGTAGATCGCCCCGCTCTGGGCCCCCGATGGCCAGGTGGGTGAATCGGCGCTGGGCCTGATGCGTCTGACGTGGGATGTGATGCGCCCCAAGCCCGAAGCGGCACCTGCGCTCAGCTCATCCCTCAGGAGTCAGTACCGAATGAAGAAGACCTTCCTTGCCCTCGTCCCCGCCGTGCTCCTCGCCTCTGCGGCGGCCGTCACCGTGTTGCCCAACCAAGTCGCTCAGGCCGGCGGCAGCGCGACCCAAGTCCGCGCGGTGAACTTGGACAAGGTGATCCAAAAGTCCTCCAAGGCCAAAGCTCTGATGCAGGAGTTCCAGCGCTTCCAGCAGCAGAAGCAAACGGAGATGCGCAAGGAACAAGAAGCCCTGGAAAAGGAGCAGCGACGTCTTTCGGCGAACTCCTCCAAGGACGAGCTCGCGGCCTACGGCCAGAAGGTGCAAACCGTTGCTCGCAAGCTCCAGACCGCGGAAATGGAGACCCAGCAGCGCTTCGCCGAAACCCGGATGAAGCTGCTCAAGGCGCTGGAGCCTACGCTGGCGGCGTTCGCCCGCGACAACAGCATTGGGATGATTCTCGATTCGAACAGCGGTGGCGTCGTCTACGTCAGCCCCAGCTGGGACTCGACGAACGACCTGTTGCCGCGCATCAAGTGAGCCTTTACATCACCCGCAGCTGAACGAGCCGCCCGCCCAAGCAAGCGCCGGGCGGCTTCAGCAGGGGCCGTGACTGGGACGGCCGCTGAAGACCTTGCCTGGATTGAGCAATCCTCGAGGGTCGAATACGCGCTTCAAGTCCCGCTGCAGCGCGATGAGCTCATCGGACTGCTCGAGGTGTAAGTAGGGCGCCTTGAGCACGCCGATGCCGTGTTCACCGGAGAGAGTCCCGCCCATGGACACTACATCCTTGAACAACTGCTCGATGGCGCGACTGACGTTCGGTACCTGGTCGGGCTCGTCCCAGAGGTAGTTGACGTGGAGGTTGCCGTCGCCCGCATGGCCGTAGGTCACGCTGCGAATGCCAAGCTCTTCCGTCGTGCGCGCAACGCGCTCGAGCAAATCGCCGACGCGGTGACGAGGCACGACGATGTCCTCGCTCAGTTTGTTCTTGGCCATGCGCCGAACGGAGGGGCTCATCTCCCGTCGCGCAGCCCACAAGCGGTCGCGCTGACTCGGGTCTTGCGCAGCGAGCACGTCGAGAGCAGCCACCTCCTCACAGATGTCGCTCAAGCGCATGGCGTCCCGCTCGACGACTTCGCCATGACCATCCAGCTCGATGATGAGCATCGCGCCCGCGCGCTCGTCGATCGGGTTGCCGGCCTTCCGAACTGCGTCCAGAGTGCCAGCGTCCAGCAGTTCGATGCAGCGAGGCACGATGCCTTCTTCCACGATGCGTGCAACACAACGGCTGGAGGCCGCGAGCTCGTCGAACAAGACGAGCAGAGTCATCACCTCTTCGGGCTTCGGCACCAAGCGTAGCGTGATGTCGCCGATGAGCGCCAGCGTGCCCTCACTGCCCACGATCAACCCCGCCACGTCATAGCCGGTGACCCCTTTGGCCGTGCGGCGCCCGCAGAACATCTGCTGGCCGCCGATGAGCATGGCGTCGAAGCCGAGCACGTAGTTGCGCGTGACCCCGTATTTCAATGCTCGCGGGCCGCCTGCATTGGTGGCGACGTTGCCACCGATGGTGCACGTCGAGAGCGAGTTCGGATCTGGAGGATAGAAAAGCCCTTCGGCTTCGACGGCTCGATGCAGCTCCCCGAGGACCACGCCCGGCTCCACCACGACCAACGACTCGCGGCGGTCGATGTCCTTGATCTGGTCCATGCCCTGAGTGCACACCACGATGCCACCGGCAACCGTGGTCGCCCCACCCACGCGCCCCGTGCCGCCTGCGCGTGGGGTCAGAGGCACTTCGTACTTTCGAGCCACTGCGAGCGCCTGCAGGATGTCCTCCGTGCTCTCTGCAAGCACCACGGCGTGCGGGGTGCGCCCCACGGCTTCCGAATCGTCATTGGCAAAGCGCTCGCACGCCTCCTCGGCCGTGAGTACTTTGGATGCCCCCAGACAACGGTGCAGCGCCGCCCGCGCCTTGTCCACGGATCGTTCGGACGGAAGGGGGACGTCGGGGCAGAGCTCCAGCATCCAACAAGCCTAAGCCAACAATCGCCATCCGGCCACATCTGGCCGATTCGACCGCCGCCAGAGCACACGCGCCTGCAACTGCAGACGCCTGAATGAGCGAGCGCAATTCGCGAACGCTCATTCGATGCAGCAGAAAATGGAGTCGAGAAAACGACTGCAACAGGGCAGTTTTTCGGGCCCTCACCCAACGGGGGCCAGAAAAGCTGGCCGACAGTCGTGCTCGCTCATTCAGCGTCGACCCTTGAAACCCATCATTTTCTGGATGACGGCTTCACTCTCCTGCGCAATATCTTCTTGCGATTCCGCTTCTTCCGCGCAGTCCTCACACAGCTTGCGGCGCTGTCCACCGACCACGACTGGAAACAGTTCGTCGACCTCTTCTCCACACCCTTTGCACGTCGGCACGGCTCTTCCTCCAGGTAGTGACCGAGTATCCCTGCCGCCGTTGGTCTTGCCAAGAGCGGGCGTGAGCTCGAGGAACGTTGTGAGCCCGCGTGAGATTGGAATATCGTCGGGCGATGGATCAACGTCAGTTCTCGGACGTGCTCAAAGCGCTCGGGCCAGGCTTGTTGTTTGCGGCAGCGGCCGTCGGCGTCTCTCACTTGGTGCAATCGACCCGAGCGGGAGCGAGCTACGGCATCGCCATGGTCGGCTTCATCGTGTTGGCCAACGTCACGAAGTACCCTGCGTTTCGCTTCGCGCCGGAATACGTCGCTGCGACAGGAACGTCGCTACTCGAGGGCTATCGCCGGCAGGGCCGTTGGGCGCTGCATCTCTACCTGGCCGTCACCCTGCTGACGATGTTCACCGTAGAGGCCGCGGTTACCGTCGTCACGGCTGGACTGAGTATCGCCATTTTCGGCAAGGCGCCGCCGGTCGTCGTCTCTGCTGCGCTGATCCTGCTGTGCCTGACCTTGCTGCGCTTTGGTCAGTTTCGCTGGCTCGACCGAGTGACGAAGGGGCTAGTCGCCATCTTCACCTTGTGCACGCTGATGGCCACCGGCCTGGCGTTGGCCCGCATCGACTGGGCGGGACCGTGGTTTCCCGACTTCTTCGCCGGTGAAGGGGGCGGACTGAGCCTGGCCACCGTCGCTTTCACCGTGGCCTTGGTCGGGTGGATGCCGGCTCCCATCGATCTGGCGGTGTGGCAATCGTTGTGGACGTTGGCTCGACGCAAGGATACGGGCCACTCGGCAACTCTCGAACAAGCCCGCCTAGACTTTCACATCGGTTACTTCGCCAGCGCCGGATTGGCCTTGTGCTTCTTGGCGATGGGCGCAGGCGTGATGTACCGCAGCGGGCAGGAGTTCTCCCCCTCCGCTGGCGCCTTCGCCTCGCAAGTCGTTGGGCTGTATTCGAGTACTCTGGGGAACGGGGCTGGCACCGTCGTTGCCATCTGCGCCTTGGCGGTGATGTTCTCGACAACACTCACCGTAGTCGATGGTTTCCCGCGCGCGCTGTCGGTCTTGGTCGACCGCTTCAACTCGGAAGAAGTGCCTCACGACATGACGATGGGTGAAGGCTCCAAACGCAACTACTGGCTCAGCGCGGTCGTGCTCGCCGTCGGTTCAATCGCGGTGCTGCAGCTGTTCATGACTTCGCTCAAAGCGTTCGTGGACGTCGCCACCACGTTGAGCTTCCTGACCGCGCCGGTGTTGGCCTTCCTCAACCATCGCGTGATTCACGCCCCCGAGGTGTCGGACGAGTACCGCCCTTCCGCGCGACTTCGGGCCTTCAGCTGGGCCTGCATCGCCTTCCACGCCAGCTTCGCCTTGTTCTACGTCTACGTGGCCTTCATCGCGTGAGCGCGACGGCGAGCGTCGGCCGAGACGCATCTTCACCCGACCGCCAACCGTCGCGATCCCTCAAGGGCGAATCGTGTTCGTGCCCGGCGGTGGGGAGAAGTTGAACTCTTTGGGTGCCACGTTCTCGTTCACACGAGCGCTCACGAAGTCGAATCGATTGCGATTCTTCTGCGCGTCGATGAGCAACACACGCCGCACCTGGAACGTCTTCGCGTCGACGTAGAACAGGATCTTCTGGTAGGCGGGCGTCGGATCCTTCGGGGTGCCGAGCAGTACGTAGCCACCAGGAAACTGCAGCTTGGCTGGGTCCAACGTCGTGAGCGAGAAAGACTGCTTCAAGCTGCCATTGCCCATCAGAAAGGCAAGCGCCGCAGGGTACTGCGTCTTGCTTACCTTCTGCAGGTACATCTGCTTGTTCTCGCGCTCGTAGATCTTGATCTCTTTACCGTCGGACACGACCACGTTGCCGTTGTTCGTGTACGTCCAACGCATCTTGCCGGGCTTGGCGAAGACGACGGAGCCGGAGCTGTCCTTGGTGCGGTTGTAGGCGTAGATCGTGTAGCGCTGCTTGAACTGCGCTTGAAACGTCTTGGCGGTGTCGTAGAACGCCTGCACACGGTCGGCGATGGCGTCGGCGCTCATCGCGGCGGCGGGTGCACCTTGGGCCCAAGCCGCACCAGAGGAGGTCAAACCCAGGGCAGCGCCCAGCGTTGCGAGGGTGAAACTGCGTCGATCCATACTCATCTTTGATACCAACTGCGCCGCCCGGAGCTTCCCCTGATGGGCGCGCGACGCGGGTGTGAATACCCCTTACTTGTGTGGTCGGCAAGCCGATGGACCGCCGAGCAGGCTCGCGCTTCGGGCCCGGGGTGGCGCTCCGCCTGATTGGCGCCTGCTCAGGCGCCGGGAAGAGCCGGGCGACGGCCCCGACGTCGTCGTGGCGCGCCGGCCAGCTGGGGGTTTTTCGCTCGAAGTTCGGCGAGGCGGGCATCAATGGGCGCCCGCCGCAGGTGGGTGATGGCCAAAGCGAGCGCATCCGCCGCGTCCGACGGCGGTGCCTCGTCGAGGCACAACAGCGACTTGACCATCTGCGCGACCTGCGACTTCTGGGCACGACCGTGCCCCGTGACCACTGACTTGACGAGGGCAGGCGGATACTCCGCCACGTCGACACCGACGCGCTGCAAACACAGCAGCACGACGCCCCGGGCGTGACCGAGCTTCGCCGCCGCCTGCGCATCCTTTTGAAAGAAGAGGGTTTCTACCGATCCGACATCGGGACGATGAGTGGCAATGAGCTGCCCCAAACCTTCATCTAGCAGCACCAGCCGCTGCGCCAGAGTCAGCTTTTCACTCGCGCGCAGCACGCCATGCGCGACGTGCCGCATGCGGTTCGTCTGCCCAACCACCAAGCCCCAGCCCAAGTAGCGAGTTCCTGGGTCGATACCTAGAACCAGCATGTCTTCACCTGGCCACAGCGCATGGCGGCGAGTCTACAGTCTATGCTTTTGTTCAGTCCAATTCTTCCCGGAGTTTCCGCCCCAAAATGGGCGCGCCGATGCGCAGCCGGTCAAATTTGGGGCTGGGCCCGCTCGTGCGGGGGCTTGCCGCGCAAGTCGAAGCGACGATCGCCGACGATGCGGGTAGTGCGGATGGACTAGCCGAGGTAAGCACCGCGCGTGACTGGCCTCAACGGTAAGCAGCTGAGTTTTCTGCGGGCACATGCCCACCACCTCAATCCTGTCGTCCAGATCGGAAAATCTGGAATCACGGAAGCCGTCGTGCGGCAGATCGAGGAGCAGCTGCGGGCTCACGAGTTGATCAAGGTACGTTTCGCTCAGGAGGCCCCAGTCAGCGCGCGGGCCAGTGCGGCCGCATTGGCTCAGGCGAGTGATAGCACTCTGGTGCAATGCGCGGGCCGCACGGTGACGCTCTATCGCCGTCACGACCACCGGCCGAAACTCGAGCTGCCCGGCATGCGGCTGCGACGCGAAGTGGTCGACAGCCAGAGGCGCGACCCGCGCCTATCGCTGCGACGCAAACACTCGAAGGCGCGGCAAGCAGAACGCGCGAACGAGGCGGCACATGAACGTCCGCGCCAAACCATCGACCGGTTGCGAACTCCCGAAAAGTAGTCGGCACTCTGTCGAGTGAGACAGGCGCAGGCCAAGCACTGCTATGCTGGCGCACATGAGCGGGCAGAGCAGCGAGAACCTGGTGTGGATCGACTTGGAGATGACCGGCCTGGAGCCGGAAGAGCACTGCATTCTCCAAGCAGCCGTCATCATCACCGACGGCGATTTGAACCCACTGGAGGAGTTCTGCTGTGACGTGTGGCAGCCGGATGCGGCCCTCGAAAAGATGGGCCCGTTCGTGCGCGACATGCACGAGAAGAACGGACTGATTGAGCGAGTGCGCGCCTCCAAGCTCGACGTCAGGGACGCCGAGAGGAAAATCTTGTCGATCGTCGCCAAGTGGTGCCCGCACCTCGCGACCCTGTGCGGCAACAGCGTGTGGTCCGATCGCAAGTTCATCGACCGCTACATGCCAGGCTTGGCTGGCTACCTTCACTACCGAATGCTCGACGTCAGCTCGTTGAAAGTCCTTGCTGCGCGTTGGTATGGGGAGGAGGCTGTCTACGCCAAACCGACGGACGCCGAGCACGATGCCCTGTTCGACATCCAGAACTCGATCGCTGAACTGAAGCACTACCGCGAGACGATCCTGCAAGCTCGCTGAGCTCGGGTCTTCGCTCCCCCGGCGGGAGATGGCGTTACACGCGCGCGCAGGCTCCGCTGAACGCGAACCCACCACAACAACCGGCCATACCCCAGCACCAGCGCGCTTGGCGGCGATACTTCGTAGGTCGTGCACTCGTAGCGCGCATCACGGCGATATCTCACGGATCGTCAGCCACTTGTAGCGCGCTTCGACGACTCCGGTATTGCGCACGAACGTCACCCCGCCCTCGAGCTGCACCATGTCCGACTGACCGTCGACCGGCGAGTGTTCGTCGCAGGTCGTCTGCGTGAACCAACCACCATCGTCCAACGTCTCGCTGAGCAACTCCCACTCCCCGCCATCCAATCCCTCGGTCATGTCTCGGTAGGCTTCGAGCTTCACCGCCTGCCCCTGGTTATACACGACGTACTTCATCCCAATCCAAGTGCCGAAGGGCAGCTCCCCATCGGACGGCCACACTTCGGTCGCAGCAACTTGGCCTCGGGTGCTGCTGGGGGTGTGCATCAACTCTTTCTCGAAGTCGAAGGCGCCATCTTCACGCAGACGAGCATAGTATGTGTGCGCGTCACACGGCGTCTCGCCGTGCCCTTCGGGGCCGCTACGCGCACCGATGACGAGCCCCGCCCACGCCGTGCCGTCATCTTCGACACGCTGATAGTAAACGGTGACTTCGATGTCTCGCCATGGCCCAGCCTCGCCGGGGTATACGTAGATTCTCGGTTGGGATCCTTCGAAGACCAGCTCGCCACCCTCGCTGATCTGCAACGTGCCCGTGCCGCGGGCGCCCGAGATGGCTTGGGGGTCGTGAGGATCCGTGCGGTCATCGATGGTGTAGGGGGCATCGTCCGCCCAGTGCTCGGAGGTCCACCGTCCACCGCCAGGAGCGGATGGGTACAACTCGGTGATACCAAACGGCCCCACACCAGCCCCGGAGGTCGCTCCGCCCGCACCTTCTGAGGCCGCGTCGGCACCGTCGCTGCCCGCATCTGCTGCTGGCATGGCTGCCTCGCCTCCGCTGCTCGAAGGCAAGGCCCCCGCACCGCCAGCGGCGTCGACTCCCCCCGCGCCGGGCGTGCCAGCGCTCGCTACGGGGTCGCTCACCATGGATGCCGACGCGTTGGGCCCCACGTCAGGCATCGCCTCCGACGTCGGAACATCGACGCTGGGCGGGTTCGCTTCTGTCGATGGTGGCGCCGAACTCAAACCTGGCCCGGCTGCCGTCGAACCGGATGCCGACGTAGCTGCAGTGGGACCATCGGGAGCAGCGACCTCGGGCATCTCGGAGAGGCTGCCGTTCTGTGATGTGTTGCCCTTCTCTTCGGCGCAACTCCACGCCACACAACACGAGAGCACCGCGAGCGCCCAGCCGTGAGCAACGGAGCGAGAGCGACGACCTCCGCCGAGTTGCCTCGAGTGCAGTGGAGCCATGACCAAATACCGAACCTAGCCGCGAGCTGCTTCCATTCGCAAGCTGCTGACGCGCGCGAAGTGCCAACACCGCGCCGTCTGCGTCGCATTGTGACCCCCTTTCGTGGCTCGGTCACGCAAAGTTGGCTAGCTTGGCGCGGTGAGCAAACGCAATCTCGATCGCACCAGTCGTCGAATCGCCGAAGCCGAACACAAGGCGAACCTCAGTACCGCCGATCAATACGATCGCTTCGGCAGCCACCGCAGTGCGCTGATGAGTCAGCTACTGGAAGGCGTCGATGCCGTGGACGAGCCGTCCTTGTGCGTGTTGGGCGCCGGCAACTGCAACGACCTGGACTTACCAGAGCTCACCAAGCACTACACTCACATCACTCTCGTGGACTTGGATGAGCAGGCGGTCGAGAAAGCGAGACGACGCCATGCGAAGCGCGTCCGGGACAGGATAACCTGCTGCGCGCCAGTTGACATCACGAACCTGTTGGAAGCGCTCCCCCGCTGGAATCGCCTCGAGATCACGCCTGAGGAGCTGATGGCCCAGCCACTCGAAGCGACGCGCAGCGTGGTCGCCCAGGTCGGGCAAGACTTCGACCGAGTGCTGTCCGCTTGCGTGCTGACCCAGCTCCAGCTGACGGTGCTGCGACAACTGGGAGCAGACCATCGACTCTTCCAAGTGGTAACTCGAACCGTACACTTGGGGCACTTGCGCATCCTGCACGCGCTGACCCGCCCGGGCGGTAGAGCTCTGCTCGCGACGGAGCTCGTCTCCAACGAGACGGCTCCCTTGGCGGCGTTGGATGGAGCGAAGGACTTGCTGCCTGCGCTCCAAGAGTACGCACAGGGCGGGAACGTGATCGGGGTTGCCCATCCTGACCGTCTCCTCGCGATCGCGAAGGACGACCCTATCTTGAGCCGGGAAGCGCGGGTTCTGGCACCCCATGCCGCGTGGCTTTGGCACCAGGGACCGAAGCGGAGCTACCTGGCGTACGGGTTGTGGCTGGAGAACACCACCGGCGCCTGCCGAAAGTCGTGACCCGTCCTCGGAGCGAGCACGTCCAAAAACGTCCACAGTCCACGCCTGGTTGACACGCCCCGCCGGGTCGTCGGCACGGACTACTGCAGACAAGCGCGACGGACCGCCCGTCGCAGCGTGGAGCCACGTTGTTCATCCACGAAGCGCCGACCTCGAGCCCGCGCGTCTTCGGTGCCTAGCTCGCGGCAGTCCACGATCAACTGGTAGCCTTCGCGCAGGTCTTGCCACGCCTCCCGGGCATCAAACGAGCTGTCGTGCAGCTGCAGCAGTCGCCGAGCCTCCGCGTAGCGTTGCGCCTTGATGGCTTGCTTCACCTGCGAGAAGAGTCGGTGCTGCTCTGCCGTGCGCCGGCGAGCTTCATCGAGAGGATGCGGGACGACTCCACTTCCGCCGGGCGCTGGGTCCGGGTGATCGTGGGCGTCTCGAAGGTTCTGACTGGGGTGCGGTGGAGCACGCAGCTCTGAGGCACCCCCGGCGTCTCTGAGTGCCGCAGCTTCGGAACGCCCCTGAACACGGGCGACGACTTCCGCGTCGACAGTGCCCGGGCTGCGGACTGCTCGGGGCACGGTCACTCTCGAAGCCGTTGCTACCTCTCGTGAGTCGGACGCAACGGAACGCGAGTCACTCTTCGGCGACGTACGGACGACGAGCCACCAGCCAAGAGCTCCGACGAGTACGGCGATCACACCCCAGCGCGGACGAGGCCTCCACCTCATGCCGACCGCGCCGCGTTCAGGGGACCGAGACCGTCCACTCGATAGTTTGCTCCAGGTCGTCACGATTGTCGCGCACCCAGGGAGTGTCGTCGTACGCGCGCGCGCTCACGGTATGCTCACCTGAGGCCAGCCCTTGCAGCGAGAAACACTCGCCACTGGCGTCCGAGACGATCTCCCCGTCGACCGCCCACTCGAGCTCCAGAACCGCCGGGTCAACCAGACGCACCGCGAGCTCCGTCGCATCGGTGAGCACGGCGTCGTTGGGCGTGTGCGCATCGATGGGACGCACGATCTCGTAGATGTCGTGAATCGCCTTTTCGATCGAGGGCATGTTGTGGGCGTACGGCAGGATGTTCATCTCCGAGTCTTTCGTAGGCCGAGTCACACCGCTGCTGGGCCCGCAGTAGCGCCCCCCAGGGTAGGCCCCATGCTCGCCCAGGTTCCAGAGACCGCCCCCGCCGTCCATCACGAAGCCGAGCCACTCACCCCACTTGGATTCCGAGCTCAACGCCGGGTCCGATTCACAGGCTACGTTGGGCTCACGCGCCGAGCCGCAGTTGCAGTCGAGGTTGTCGTCGCCGTATTCATCCGCCAGCTGATGAAAGGCATGCCCCCCTTCGTGAAGAGCAACGCTGGCCGCACTTCTGGCGTCCGTCTCCATGTATTTGCCGGACCACACCATGTGGAGACCACCACTGTTCCACCACTCGTTGGCGTTCATGGTCGCCGCAATCCAATCGGCGTCGACGTGCTCAGGCAAGTTGTCGTTCAGGTACTGCTGAACCAAGCGGTCATCGACGCAGCCGAGACGGTCCCCGCAGTTGCCGCCATCGAAGATCGTATCGCGGTCCGGATTACCCCCGGGGCCATCCACCCCCGACTCGTTGCTCGGCGTGCGAAGCACGCAGACGTTGATGAACTTACGGTATCGAGTGTACGGCTCACCGATCTCGGAGTACATGCCGGTAGCCTCGTTGTAGAGCATGTTCTCCACGTGCTCGACGAGCGCCATATCCAATTCGTTCTCTTGGTAGCCGTCAGCCACAATCACGTAGTTGACGCGATTGCTCGGCGGCCCGCTGTCTTCCATGATGTGAGCATCCCCACAATCGAAGCCCGGTTCATCCAACACCGGTAACTCATCGGAGCAAGCGACGGGGCCGGGCTCGGCTGGCATCTCCGGTTCCGGCGTCATGACTGGCTCTCCCGGCATCTCCATAGGTTCTGGCGCAGGCACCGGGACGGTGGCCTCCGGAGCCGGGGTCGTCGGCATGACAGAAGGCACGGGGGCCGTCACCGCGGGAGAGGGATCGGAAGCCTCCTGCGGAGTGGGCGACGGCTCCGAAGTCGCGCTGGCCTCTGGCTCTGGCTCTGGCTCGGGCACCGGTCCGGACCCGACACTGGCACCCGTCGAAGCGGCAGGCATGCCCGTCGGGGTTCCAACGTCGAGGGTGCTCGCCGACGAAGGTGCCGCCGCGGTGTCAGCAGCGGAGGAATCCGTCTGCGTGTCACCGCTACAGGAGAACACCAGTGAGAGAACCAAAGGACTGATGTAGCGTTTCACGGTGTGTTGCCTCCCACTGCGCGCCGCCTCACGGCGCCGCCAAGCCTAAATGAGCGCGCACGATTGTCGGGCAGTTTTTCTGGCCCCCGTTGGGTGAGGGCCCAACATCGCCCCCACGAGATGCGGAAGTCGTCGAAGCGGGCGTCCAACGTCGGGTCGTGCCCCCATTGGGAGCGCCCCAGCGCGCCACCATTCCACGTGAGTTGGGCGACGAGCGTCGCCGCAGCATGGGCGGAAAGAATCCCGTCGGGACCTCCTGCTCACGGTCGCTCCGCACCTCATCCGACACCTCCACGAACGCGACGGCCTGCAGAAGGTGGACTTCCGCATCCGCCCCGCAGCTGCCCAACGCGCAAACGAGCAGCGTCACGCCCGGCGGACGCCACGTCGTTGGGGCGGTTGGAATATTTGCTGGACCAGGCATGGATCCCACTCGCTACTGTAGCTAGAGTCGTCACTAGTGCCCATTGCTGCTCTCCCAGATGTCGTCGTCATCGAGCTGCCAGACAAGCACGGTGCCAGCGCAACAGCGGCGATCGAAAGTTGCAACATGGTCTTGGGTCAAGGCCGTTGCCGAGAGATGCCGCAGCCGGGACCCACCCCGACCTGGCACGCGACCGTATCATTCCACGACGAGGCGAATCTCGAGGCGCGGGTCGAGATCCACCGCTCGGCCGCAGATGGACCACTCCTGAGCGTGCGAGAGATTACCTTCGAAGAAGGGGACAGCTTGGAGCAGCGCTACCGCGCGTTGGGGCTGCTCATCGTCTCACACGTGCTGGCCGCGGATCCGCTGACGGATACGCCACCCACCCGTCAGGTGGCACCTCCCGAACCGACGCCAGCCCCACCGCCAGAGAAACAGTGGGGGCTGGACGGAGCCGCCACCATCGGTCCGGGCTTCGAAGACCCCGAATTTCGGCTGGGCGGATTCTTACGGTTGTGGGTGAACCCATTCGAGGTGCCTATTCGACCCTTGGCAGCCATCGGTTGGTCTGGGTCGTCGGGCCTCGCCGAGGGCACCTGGCTGGATGCGAGTCTTGGTGTGGCCCTGCGGGTGGAGCCCACTCCTGAGCCGTTCTTTGCGCTGGAGCTGAGGGCGGAAGGGGTCGCCGAGCACCTGCAGCTCAGTGCGGAACGCGATGGACTCATGGACCATCGAACGGTGCAGCGTTTCGGCGCCCGTCTCGGGGTAGACGCCCACCTCGAGGTGGCACGAGGTTTCGGCGTCTTTGTCGGGGGGCAGGGCAGCTATCTCTTGCCCAGAGTCCGCACGCTGACGGTGGCCGGCGAAAGTGTGGGTGGCGAACGTGCCCCAACCTGGACCATTGTCGCAGGCCTGCGCATATCTCGCTGACTTACGAGGAATCCGAGATCCGGGGCCAAAGGCCGGGGAATAAATCTTGTGCCTGGTGATGCACGCCGGGGTCGTTTTACGTCATGTTGGTATCGTGGTGTTGAAACCGTCTCCATTCGCTCGTCCCTTGTCCGAGCCAGGCTCCTCCCCAGAAGCTGCCCCCAGCGATGGCGCCATCGTCGCGGGCATTGCCGCAGGCGAGGAGTGGGCCGCGGACGCTCTGTACGACCGGGTCCAGCCAGTCGTGGACCGGTCACTGCGGAGAATTCTTCGCTCGACCGGCCCGGACTACGACGACCTGGTTCAAGCAGCGTTCGAGCGAATCATCACCGCGCTTTCGCGCAAGCCGTTGTCCGAGGACAGCGACCTCCGTGCTTGGTCCGCCGCCGTGGCTACGCACGTCGCGTTGGACTCCTTGAGACGCAAGGTCCGAGAGCGGAAGATCTTCCACTGGGAGCTGCCCTTTCCCGTTGAACGTCCCGCCCAACTCAACGCTGAAAAGCGCCTCGAGGCGCGCAGCGAGGTGGGACGCATTCAGAGTGTTCTGGGTCGTATGAAGCCACGCGCCGCTGAAACCCTCCTGCTTCATGACGTGTTGGGCTACGAGCTGGTGGAGGTAGCGAAGATCACGGGGGTCTCCGTCTCTGCGGCACAATCCCGCCTGGTGCGGTCACGCAAAGAGTTACTGCGGCGAGCAAACGTCAAGGGGATGTCATGATGGACCAACCATACGAGCTCGATCAGCTCCTCGGAGAACTACGGGACGGCCCCGTGCTGCTGAGCGATAGGCCTGAAGTCGACGCCCAGCGGCAGCGACTGTTGCCCTACCTGCGTACCCACGTTCGTCAAGCTCCGCGCCTGCGGCGGCGTGAACGCATCGTGCGACGCACCCTAGCTGGTGCCGCGGTCGGTTGTGCCAGTCTCCTCGGTGTGCTCGTGATGAACTACGGGGACGACTCCGCTGGACAGCAAGCAGGCGTCACGCTCGAGCCAAAGGGAGTCGGCGTGGTCCTCACGCGTCCCGGTTCGGACGCTGCGGCACTCATCGCTCCAATTCACCTGGCAGCTCAAGGAGAGCTCACCGTCTCGGAGAAGTCCGCAATGACGACGTCTCAGGGCGTCCAGGTCGAACTCGGACGCGAGACCCGCGTGGGGCTCGATGCCCTGGCCGCTTCTCAGAAGGATGCCAAGCTTCGCTTGGTCGAGGGTAGCGTACGCTGCAGCGTGCCACCCTTGGGCAAGACTGGTTCGTTCTCGGTCATTACGCCGGACACCGAAGTCATCGTACACGGCACCAAGTTTACGGTCGAAGTCCCGGATGCAGAAGCTCCGGCGACCTGTGTGCGCGTGCAAGAAGGCAAGGTGGAAGTCCGACACGGCGCAGGCGCCGTGTTCTTGGGCCCGGGTCAGTTCTGGGGCTGTGACCGCGACGAGGCGTCGGAACCGGAGCTCACGGAGAGCGAGGAAGAGACGGCCGCGGCCAAGCCGGAGCCCATCGCGCGCAACAGAGCTGTGGCGGCTGCCCTTCCCCGCGCCAAAGCGAACCCGGAGCCGCCCAAGGCGCCAAAGACAGGCACCCTTGCCGAAGAGACTCGACTCATGTCCTTGGCGCTCAGCGCCGAGCGCAAAGGCCAGCGAACCAAGGCACGTCGTCTCTACTCCGAGATCGTCAACGAGTACCCAGACTCGCCTCTCGCGCCTGACGCCAAACGCGGCCTGTCGCGCGTCGAGTAAGCAGCGCGGCCTGTCGCGTCGAGTAAACCTCGCCGCGCAACGGCCCGCGTACGATTCGTCCAGCAAGGATGCCGGCTGGGTTACGGCAGCAAGCCGAGGTGGCGCAAGCCTTCGAGCACGCCGCCAGCGTACTTGGCCTGAGCGAAGTACACCTGCTCGCGCCCACGAAGCGAACGCAGCTGCTCGGCGCCGTTGCCGACGACGATCCCGGGCCAAGCCCGGTCCAGCATCGATAGGTCGTTGCCCGAGTCGCCTGCAGCCACGACTCGTTGGGGCTCCAGCTCCCAGTGCCGACGCAGAAACTCGACGGCGCCCCCCTTGGTGCCGTTCTCCGGGGCCACGTCGAGGTAGTTGTCGTGGCAGAACACGCATCGCGTCTCAAAGGGCAGCTCGGAGAGCGCCGCGGGCACGAGCTGAAGGGCTGCTTCCGTATCGTCCACGAAGTAGCTCACCTTGTGAGAGAACTGCTCGTGGGGCGGTTGCAGACGCATGCCAGGTAGCGCATCCAACACGCGGCGTACCTCTGCGGCATCGAATCCAGATCCGTTCAAGCCGTCCAGGAAGCCCAAATGCGGCGCCTCATCTGCGGCAAAGCGCAACTCCGCACCCACGGAGGTGACGAAGGCGTCGAAGTCCGACAACTCGAAGCCCACCTCCAACAAGACCTGACACGCATCGTCCATGCCCCGCCCAGTCGCAATCACCCAGCGTGGCAGCGGGCCTTCGGCCGTCCAATTGGCGCGCAGCAAGCGAATGGCATCGCGCAATGCGATCGTGCTCGAACTCTCGCCGATGAGGGTTCCGTCGAGGTCGGTGACGAGGCACCAACTCATGACCACACGATTCCACGCTCGGAGGCGCTCAGCTCACTCGGGCAACGCTGCGGGCAAACAGACTCAGTTGAGCCGCCAAGCCACTCTGCGGCACCTGCGGTCGTCGGCACTTGCGAAGACCGGGACGCGCGGGGCGAAGCGGCGTGACTTTCGCCTCTAGCACGTCTGGCTTGCAGAGCTCCTGCATGAACTCCAGACGCAACTGCTCTGGAAGTCGCGCGGCGACCCGCTGAGCAAACTCCGGATTCCTGCGAGCGGTGGCTAGCAGTTGCGAAACGCGATCCTTCGACTTGTGCGACGGCATGAGGATCCCGGCTTATCTCAGTGCGTGCAAAGACGCCAAATTTGTAACAATGCGGACGCGCGGCGCACACCGGACGAATCTGCCGAGGGTCAGGGGCGTTCAGGGATGAGCTCGCGCACGACGACGCTCGCTGCCGTCAAGCCGAAGGAACCCGTGAGGAACGCTGCCGTGCCGTCGATGCGTGCACGCCGGTCGCAGTCATGCATGCCGTTCTTGCCTCCTGGGCACACGCAACGGAACCCGACGCCCTCATCGTAGGCCAACGGACTTGGCGCGATCGGTTCTTCGATGCTGAACACCGCCTGCGCTCCGATGGGGCGACCCTTGACTGCGTCGATGTCGTATTGCTCACGCAGGAGTTTGCGCACGGCACGGGCGAACGGATCTTTGATGGTATTGCTGAGGTCGTCGACGCGGATCTGGGTCGGGTCCAAGCGCGCGGCAGCACCCATGGACGAAACGATCGGCAGTTTGCGCTGAAGGCAGGTCGCTATCAGGTGCGCCTTCGCAGTGAGGTTGTCGATGCAATCGATGACGTAGTCGATCTGTCCCGTGAGCAGCTCGTCGCTACTGTCTTGGTTGTAGAACTTCTGGATGGCCTCCACCTGAGAGGTCGGGTGCACCAAGCGCAAACGTTCGGCCATCACGTCGACCTTGTGGCGCCCGACGGTGCCTTTCATCGTGTGCAGCTGCCGGTTCGTGTTGGTGACGCACACTTTGTCGAAGTCGATCAGGACCAGGTTGCCCACACCACTACGAGCCAACGCCTCCGCTGCAAACGAGCCCACGCCCCCTACTCCGACGACGAGCACACGCGCTGCCATCAGTCGGTGCAGGCCCGGTTCGCTGAAGAGACGCGCCGCACGGTCGAAGCGCCGGTGAGTCCGGAAAGGGGTTTCCGGCTCCGCGGCGTCCGTCAATTCGACGTCGATGGGAGGGGCGGTCTCCGGCGTCTTTTGCCGGGTGTCAACGGTGAGAGGCAGTTCCATGGCGTTAGCGTGCAAACGTAGATCGTCACTCGAGCCCGTACAAGCGGCGGGCGTTATCGGTGGTCAATGCGGCCAGTTCTGGCACATCGATTTCGCGCAAGCGCGCCACGGCGCGCGCGACGACAATCAGTCCACTCGGCTCGTTGCGCCCATCGGTAGTAGCTCGAAATCCCGTCGGTACCTGGTCCGGGGCGTCGGTTTCCAGCAGCAGTCGGTCCATCGGTACGGCGCGCAGGGCCGCTTGGGGCTTCTTCGCGTTGGGACGCGTGATGGCAGCCGCGAACCCGAAGTGGAAGCCCAGCTCCGCGTAGCGGGGTACCAGCTCCGCGGGACCGGTGTAACTGTGCAGCACACCACGGCCGTTGAAGCCACGAGACTGCAACAGCGACAGCGCCCTGCCGTGAGCGCCGACCACGTGAAGCACGAGCGGCAAGTCGAGAGCGGCGGCCGTCGCAACGTGTGATTCGAGCACCTCTGCCTGCTCGTCGAGCCCGAGGCCACCGCGCTTTGCCACCCGCCCATCGAGGCCACACTCGCCGATGGCGCAGGCCCCAATGCGCCGCGCCTCCGCGGGCAAACGCACCAGTGCGTCAGCACGTTCTGCCGGCGACATCGCGTGCAGGAAGTAGGGATGCAACCCGACGCCAACAACCGTTTCCGGGTACCTCTGCGCCAAGGTCGGTAGTTCCTGCCACTGCGAGGGCCGAACCCCAGGAACGAAGATCCGCTCCACGCCGGCCTGCCGGGCGCGGGCAATGACGGCATCTCGGTCCGCGTCGAAAACGGGGAAGTCCAGATGGCAATGGCTGTCGAACCACACTCCACAACCATAGCAGCGCTTTACAGCTCGGAAACATGGGCGCATACCCAGCGTGATGTTGAAGCAAGACTTCGTGATGAAGGCCATCGAAGAGCTGGGAGGCGCGCTGGCTCGGATTCTCGGACTGCAACGGGACGACCACCTGCAAGAGGCTCTGAAAGAAGTGGAAACGGCCAAGTCACGCCTTCCCATGGTGCCCGGGATGGCCGACAAGTTGGCTGTCTCCAGCCTGGTCAAAGCGCTGGGGGACGACCAGCTCGTGCGAAACGTGGCGCAGCTGTACCGCTTGGAAGCAGAGCTCGCCTACGCTCTCGGTGATCAACAGCGCGCGGTCCGCTGCCTGTCGCGGTCCAAGGCCCTGCTCGCGGCAGCGCCACCTGCCAGCGACACGAAGTAGGCTTGCCGTTTAACGGGGCATTGTCTAACGGAGGGGGACGATGCACAGCCTCCGCCTGAGGACGAAACTCGACGCCTACTTCCAGGAGGTAAAGGGCATCATCCTGTGTCGGCAACACCCGGTCACGGGTCTTTTACCGGCGAGCACCGCGGTCAACAGTCACGGCGACTATCGTGACGCTTGGGTTCGCGACAACGTGTACTCCGTCCTGGCAGTGTGGGGTCTCGGCCTTGCCTACCGCACACTCGACGATGACGGGGGCCGGGGCTACGAGCTCGAACGACGCACCATCAAGCTGATGCGCGGGCTGCTGCGTTCGATGATGCAACAGGCGAACAAGGTCGAAACCTTCAAGCAAACGCGGCAACCCGAGGACGCACTCCACGCTAAGTACGACACGGAAACCGGCAACGTCGCCGTCGGCGATCGGGAGTGGGGGCACCTTCAGATCGACGCGACCTCCTTCTACCTGCTGATGTTGGCGCAGATGATCAGCTCCGGTCTGGACATCATCTGGACCGAGGACGAAGTCAACTTCGTTCAGAACCTCATCTACTACATCGAACGAGCCTACCGCACGCCGGACTTCGGCATTTGGGAGCGCGGAGCCAAGTCCAACCGCGGAGCAGTCGAACTCAACGCCAGCTCCATCGGCATGGCGATGGCCGCCTTGGAAGCCCTCAGCGGCTTCAATCTCTTCGGAGCTCGCGGCTCGCAGAGCTCCGTCATCCACGTCTCGCCGGACAACATCGCACAAGCCGAGCTGACCCTCAGCTCGATGCTGCCCCGCGAATCGCACTCGAAGGAGATCGACGCTGCCCTGTTGAGCATCGTGGGTTACCCTGCGCTCGTCATTCACGACACCCGACTCCGCAGACGGGTGCGGCGAGAAATTGTCGGCAAGTTGGAGGGACGCTACGGCCTCAAGCGCTTCCTTCGGGACGGACACCAAACTGAGTTGGAGGACGAGGGGCGCCTGTACTACGAGCCGGCGGAGCTCAAGCGCTTCGAGCACATCGAGTCGGAGTGGCCGCTGTTCTACACCTACCTCTACATCGATGCGGTCTTTCGCAACGACGAAGAGGCGGTGGCCCACTACGAGGCACGCTTGGAAGCCGTCGTGGTCGAACGTGACGGCCACAAATTACTGCCGGAGCTCTACTACGTCCCCGAGGCGGCCATCGACGCAGAGAAAGCCAATCCTGGTTCTCAAACCCGTCTACCCAACGACAACGTACCCCTCGTGTGGGCGCAGAGTCTGTACCTGCTCGCGAAGATGATGCGGGATGGTGTGCTGCGCGCCGGTGACATCGATCCGCTCGGGCGGCGCCACCACAAGCTGCCGCGCAAACCCGTGGTTCAGCTCGTGTTCCTGGCGGAAGACGAGGCACTGCAGACGGAGCTGCTGGCCCACGGCGTGCACACGGAAACACTCGACGACATCGCGCCGGTTCGAGCCTACCTACCGCAAGACATCGTGCTCGCTCACGGAGAAGTAGGTCGCAACGATCGCCTCGGTTTGACGGGTCGCTCCGCCAGGGCACTGAAGAGTCTGACGACGAGCCGCATCTACAAGCTCCGCGATCAGACCGCCGTGTGCCTGGCATCGTTCTTCATTCAGCAAGAGTTCTTCTTGGCCTACGACCTCGAGTTCCTGCTGCAGCGCTTCGAGAGCGAACTCGCCTACCTGCACTTGAACTGGACGGAAGCCGGCCGACCCACGGTCACCGTGCTGTTGACGCGCAACCTCCTGGAAGCCGATCGCACGGCGTTCTACGCCTTCATGCAGCAAGTCGAGGCCGGCGAGGTCGGCAAGATCCCCGTCAAACGCGCGCGCTTGGTGGAGCTCATGCCGACGGCAAGCTTCGAGCGCATCAACGAACTCCACGACCTGCAACTTCCGCAATTCCCCGTCGAAGGTCTCTTCTCTCGTTCACGAGCATTGAAGACTCGGGGCAAGCAAATTCCCCTCACTGAAGAAGACGAACTCGCGATTGAGATCGCCGACGATCCCAAACCCCTCGTGGAACGTCTGGCAAAGAGCACGAACCTGTACGAGGAGATCGAACTCCTGACGGCTTTGTGCAAGCATCGATCGCTGGAGAGCAAAATCGAGGTAGGCGGCCAACAGCGCACGCTCGCTGAGCTCGTAGAAGAGGTTTACGAGCAAGCCGGCCGATTGCGTCTATGGGCGGTGGTGCGTCGAGCCGCCGGCCTGCTGGGCAAGGTCGACGGCGATCTGAGCTTGGCAGTGGGAGCGATCCTCGTTCGGCAAAAAAACATCCAAGTGGGGCGCGCCTACTCGGACGAGTCGCTCATCTCGCACCCCATTCCGGAGCGAGACCTGTTGGAGCGGATCAACAAGTTCTGTCGTGACGACGCCCGCGACCGAGTGCTGACGCAAGAACTGCTGCTCTACTTGAGTCTATTGATCCGGGCCCAACCCGAGTTATTCCGAGAGCTCATCACGATCCGGGTCGGACAGCTCATCCATCTGTTGGCGAGCCAGGTGGCGCGTCAACAATCGCTGTCACCAGGGGAAGCCTACGAGCGCCTCATGCACCTGGCCCCTTCCGATATCCAAGCGAGGTTGGAGCGTGTCGTGGCGCAGTGGGCGGACATCGAGGGTTTGCCGCAACAGCTGGAACATCTGGAGGCGGAAGCGTCCGCGCCTGATCTGGATTGGAACCCCGCGCTGGAGCTGGGAGAGCTCACGTCACCGTCCGAAGACTGGCTCGCCTGGCGCCAGCACCGTGGCATCATCGACCGCAGGCCGCCGAACTTCTACGCTGACGTCTGGAACATCTTCAAGCACACGCCCGCCTTGGTGATCGGCGAACAGCTCGAGCGCCGCAATCGAATGGACGCCCGCATGGTGCTCAGCGACATGACTGCCGGTGAGCGCGCCTTCGCGCTGTGGCTCGAACATCTGCTCAACAAAGTCCACGCGCCCGAGTACCGACAGTTGAACGTGGAAGCACTCAGTGTTCTGTCGAGCTTTTTGGCACAGAACCCCAGCCTGATGATCAACGACGCCCTGGCTCTGGACGCGGTGCTGGGACACGCCGTCAAGCTCGCCTACCTGGAGCGGCATCCCGAGCACGCAGCCAACTACAACGACTACAAATCCCAAGCGTGGGAGGCCTTCTACGCCTCGTCCCCTGCTACCACGTCTGCCGCCATGGTCTCCGCCCTCAAGCATCTCTTGACGGTACATTTGACCTGAATGAGCGAGTGCCATGCGCGGGTGCTCACGCTACAGCTACCTTCGGAGCGTCTGAACCGCTATAGAGGCGTCATGAGCCAAGACCGCCTCAACATCGGGCTCGTGCAGCACGCCTGCAGCACCCACCGAGAGGAAAACGTCGAACGCGCCATCGCTGGGATGCGGGAGGCCAAGAAGCGTGGAGCCGACGTCATCTGTCTGCAGGAGCTATTCGCTTCGACTTATTTCTGCCAAGTTCAGGATCCTGCCTACTTCGAGTTGGCTGAAGCGTTGGACGGCCCCACCGCGACCCGTATCGCTCAGGTGTGCAAAGAGCTGCAGGTCGTGGCATTGGCCGGCATCTTCGAACGCCGCGCGCCGGGCGTCTGTCACAACACCCTGCTCGTGCTCGGTCCCACTGGTGAGCGTCTCGGCACCTACCGCAAGATGCACATCCCGCAAGACCCGCAGTTCGAAGAGAAGTTCTACTTCACCCCTGGCGATTTGGGCTTCATGTCCGTCGAGACGCCGTTCCTGAACGTGGGCCCGCTCATCTGCTGGGATCAGTGGTTTCCCGAAGCGGCACGTTTGACGGCGATGGCTGGCGCCCAAGTGCTCTTCTACCCCACGGCAATCGGGTGGCTCCCCGAAGAGAAGGCGCAGTACGGCGCCGAACAACTCGCAGCGTGGCAGACCGTGCAGCGCGCTCATGCCATCGCCAACGGAGTGTTCACGGTATCCGTCAATCGCGTCGGCACCGAGAGGTCGGCCGCCGGCAGCATCGAGTTTTGGGGACACTCCTTCGTGTGTTCGCCCTCCGGCGCCATCCTGGCGCAAGCGTCCGAAGACGAAGAAGTGCTCGTGGTCGAGCTCGACCTGTCCCAGATCGCCAAAACCCGCCGAATCTGGCCCTTCTTCCGCGACCGCAGAGTCGAAGCCTACGACGCCTTGACCCGCAAATGGAACGAGTGACGTCGCCTCGAGCCAGCGCCGCTACACGCCCCAAACACCAGATGAAGAAGAAGCACGGCGACACCTCGCGCGCTCAGCAAGCCGCAACTCCCCGCAAACTCCGTTTTCGCATGCCGGCAGAATGGGAGCCGCATGCCGCGACGTGGCTCGCTTGGCCGCACAGCGAGGACTGGCCCGGCAAACTGCAGAGTGTGCGCTGGGTCTTCTGCGAGATGGCCCGTTGCTTGACCCGAAACGAGCGCGTGCGCTTCATCGTCAAGGATGCGGCAGACAGCCAGAAGGTGCGCCGTCAATTGGCGCGCGCCAACGTCGAACTATCTCAGGTCGACTTCTTCGAGGCAGCGACGGACCGCACGTGGACGCGTGATAACCTCCCGCAATTTGTCGTCGATGGCGCGCGTTCGGCTCTAGGCGCGGTCAAATTCGAGTTCAACGGCTGGGCCCGCTACGACGACCACGAGCTGGACGAGAAGGCTGGGCGTGCCGTGGCCAAAGCCTACGGCAAACCCACGTGGTTCCCGAAGCGAGGACCGAAGCCGCGTTCCCCTCGATTCGTGCTCGAAGGCGGCGCCATCGACGTCGACGGACAGGGCACTCTCTTGACCACACGGCGCTGTCTGTTGGGTAGTCCGTACGCGCGCAATCCCGGGCTCGACCAAACACAGGTGGAAGCAACCTTGCGCGAATACTTGGGCGCCGAGCACGTCATCTGGCTGGAGGATGGCGTGGCAGGAGACGACACGAGCGGCCACATCGACGACTTCGCTCGTTTCGTAAGCCCGGGCAGAGTCGTCGTCGCCGAGGAAACCCACCCCGACGACGACAACTACGCTCCCTTGTGCCAAGCGCGTGAAGCGCTGTCGGACGCACGTGACGCGAGCGGTCAGAAGCTCGACGTGATCAACCTGCCGATGCCCGGGCCCATCTACTATGACGGCGAAAGGCTACCAGCCAGCTACGCCAACTTCTACATCGCCAACGGCACCGTACTCGTCCCCACGTTCAACGATCCCAACGACCGTGTCGCTCTGGGGATCTTGGCGGAGCTGTTCCCCGCGCGAACGGTCGTCGGCATCCACGCGACCGACTTGGTCGTTGGGCTGGGAACGTTGCACTGCAGCACGCAGCAAGAACCCGCCATCGGTGTCCTTGCTGCGCCAAGCGGTCAAGACTAGATCCGCAACATGCGGCGTGGCCCCTTGTACATGGCGTTGGCCGCCATGGTGTTCACGATCATGGTGGTCGCCGTCAAAGTAGCGCGCGAATCGCAAAGTGCCGTGGAGGTAACCGCCTGGCGCAGCTTGGTGGCGGTTCCTCTCGTGCTGGCACTCGGCAAGACGAGCAGCCTCGCCGTTCGACGCAAAGGCCTGGTGCTGGTCCGCTGTTTGCTCGGCTTCGCCGCGGTGTACTGCTTCGTGACCGCGGCCAAGGACTTGAGCGTCGCGAACCTCTCGCTGCTGCACAAGCTACAACCCATCTGGGTGGCTTTGCTGGCCCCGGTGTTTTTGGGCAGACAAGAGCGCGCCGCGAGTGGCGTTTGGTTGGCGTTGGGTTTGGGTTTGTTCGGCTCGGCTCTGATCTTGGAGCCGGGGCTTTCCGGTGTCGACGCCTCGATGCTGACGCCAGGACTGTGGGCGCTGAGCGGTGCCCTGTTCTCCGCTTTGGCGCACGTTTGCCTGCGTGCTCTGGGCCGCACCGAGAACACGCGCGCGGTGGTGTTCTGGTTTCAGTTCAGCTTGTTACCGATGTCCATCATCGCCATCGGCATCGGTCCGGGCTCGTATCACGGCTTGCCGAGTGCCGACTTGTTGCTGCCACTGGCCGTGGTTGGCGTCACTGCGGTGTGCGGACAACTGCTGATGACCCAGGCGTACAAGCTCGACCGAGCCGCGCGCACGGCGGCGGCTTCCTACACGGGCCCGCTCTGGGCCTACCTGGTCGACTACTGGCTGTTCGACACCGTCCCCCACGGAAGTGGGCTAGTCGGCGGACTGCTCGTCGTCGGAGCCGGCGTCTACCTGATCACCCAACGCGAGCCCGACATCGTCGCACCGGACATCGAAGGCACGAACGGCGCCTGAGAATCGCTGGACGCCGCGAGCCGAAACGTTCGTCAGTCACCGGAAGGTCCGAGACTCAGCGATGCGTCCAGCCGTTCCAAGAACGTGCGCGGTGTGATGCCCGGAGAGACCGAATCGTAGATGGCAGCGGGCTGAGAAACGACCGCCGGAGGCCGAGCCACCACAGCGTCGGCTTCGGCGAGAGCGGCAGGTTCTGGCGGCGATGCCTGGACCGTCGTCGCCCCGGGCGCCATCGAGCGGCGCTCCTGTCGCTCGCGCTCCGCCTGGTCGTGAGCTGCCAGCTCTTCGCGCGCAGTGGGCGGCGAGGACAAAGCCTCGTTGTACGCGCTGGGGTACTCGGCAGGCGGTAGCTCCGCCTCGTACTCGTCGGGCGGATGCGAAGGGACGCTCGTCCCCTCCGCGAGCTCCAGATCTGCGGCGGAAGCCTCGTCGCCATCGAGCTCGATCGTGGCGCCCAACTGCTCCATCGTGGGCGCTGCCTTTGCTGCGGCTTCCAGACTCTCTCGTGGAGGGATGCTCACCTGGGGCCCAGACTCGGGAGGTGGCGTCCGCGGCGCGGACGGCTCTTCCTCATCTTCGTCGTGCTCGATGGCCTCCTCTGGAGGACGCGACGGCTGGAAACCGAGACTGACGCCGAGCCCCTCCATGTCTTCTTCGCCGCGGTGCTGCTGCGTGCTGATCGGCGGAGCGTCCGCATCTGTCGCCGATGGAATGGACGGAGCCCGCGACTGCGCCGGGAGCTCGAACTCGCCCGTGTCCTGCTCTGGACCCGTCACCTCAGGTGCGTCAGGCGGAATGGTGACGAGCAGATCGTCCTCCAAAACCTCCGCTTCTTCGTCATAGGCAGCCGCGTCAGCCTCAGCGGGAGCTGCGAGCTCAGCCTCCGGGGCGGCGGCTCGAACCACGGCGCCGTTGGCGCGCGCCGCCGCGAGTTCCGTAGCGTTCTTCTGGATGCGGGCAAGCAGGGCCTGGAGTTTGTCGACTTGGTTCGCTTCCACGTTCATGCCCTCGCCCCTGCCTCGTTCAAGCGCGCCAGAGCCTCACCGTAGTGACAACCTTCGCCCAGCCACGACTCGATGTGACTGCGCGCCGCCGGAGAACAAATGACGAACCGCACGGTGTCGTCCAAACGGGCAAGAGGCACGACCTCGAGTTCGCGGCTGGTGATGCGAAGCAGCGCCCCTGCGATGACGGACGCCAGCAGGATGTCGCCGTTGTCGGGCCTGTTGCCATCGCCGAAGACGAGCGGCGAATCGACGACCGACACCACGAGCGCCCGCCCCCAATACTCCATGGACAGCGAACCCAGACCCATCAACGCCAGCTCCCCGCCGAGTTGCTCCACCATGTCCGCCGTCTCCAGCGTCGACAGGCGCGAGCCCACCCGCTGAGCGACGTTCTTGCCCACGGTGTTGCCCAGACCGTGCCCAAAGTCACTGAGCTGATCGTGGCCGAGACTGCGGCATAATAGGGAAAGTGCGTCCACCGGCAGCACGACTCGTGCTCCCACGCCGCCCGCGCTGACCCGGCCTCTGGCCAAGTCGAACCGGAGCGCGCCAGTCATGTCAAACCGTTCTGCCATGCTTCCTTCACTCGACGCGACAATGCGTCTGGTGAAAGTATAGGCTACGCGATGGTGGCGCTGTCAAAGTCTTGGCCATTGCGGAAGTTAAATATGCGACGTGCGGTGGCGCTCCCGGTACTGGTTGGGCTGCTCACGAGCACCGCCGCAGGAGAACCCCAACGCGTCCCCGGGTTGCTCTTCGCGGGCGGTGAAGTCGTGCCCAAGCTGGGGCCAGCGCCCGTCGATCCTGCCTTGCCGAGAGGCCATCGGATCACGGCGATACCCCGTCCGAGAGCACAAAAGACGCTGTGCTCGCCGCGCATGCCCGTGTGCGTGCACGCGGCAACGCGCGATGCATCCTTGCTGCCATCACTGGCGCACATGGAGAGCGCGTACGAGCGTGTGGTGTACGTCTTGGACCTTCCTGCACCTCGGTTGGACGCCACACTCGGCGGTTCCCCTGCGCTAGATATGTATCTTGGCGTGCGGCGCCCCCACTCCGTCGAGCCGCGCGACAACGTCGAACCGCGCGCGCAGCACGACGCCAAGCTCCGCCCCGCCGGCGCCCCAGAGACTGGCGCCGATGTCGCTTTGCCAAGCTCCCAGTCCGGCGCCCAGCAGCTGCTGACGCACTTCGACCCGGCGTGGCCGAGCGAAGACACGACCTCGCTTTTCTGCACGCACACCGCGTCGAGCCTGAGCTTGCAGGACGCGACTCGCTGTGTGGCTGAAGCAGTCGCCGCACGACTCGACGCCGCCGAGAGCCCCAGTCTGCGCAGCAGCTACTCCTCGGAGCTGGCTGCCTGGGTCGCGGGACCCGACTCCACGTTGCTCGAGGCCGTCGACGACCTGCAGAGCAACCCCCAGCTGGCCGCCATCAAGCGCGATCGAGATCCGCTGAGCCCCGCAGGTTCTCTGTGGTTTTCGTTCTTGGATGCTCACCTCGGCGTCGCTGGACCAGCGGAAGTCGCGACCACGATGCTGAGCTTGTCGCGCAGCACGACTGACGACCTGCACCCCGAGTGGCACAACGAACCCGACACCTTCGACGTTCTGCGCCGCTCGCTGCCGGGAGGCCGCGCCCAAGAAGCGGACGTGTTGGCTGAATGGGGTCACTACCGGTTCTTTTTGGGAGAGCGCAGTGGCGGAGCAGCAGGTCTGCCTTGGCTCGGCTTTTTCGCGCGGCCGGTGTTCGACTGGACGCTTGCTTACTCGAGCTTGCCGCGCAAAGTGGCCAGCAGCCGCGCCCTGGAGCCGTTGGGTGTGGCGGCCGTGTGGCTGGAGCTGGATGAAGTGCCACTGGGCGCTCGCCTCGGTGTTCAGCTCGACTGGGAAGAACCCGTTAGATTTCGCTGGCTGATCGTCGCGCTCGACGATGGCGGCGCAGAAGTGAATCGCTGGGACCTGCCCTTCCTTCAGTCGGGGCACCACCAAGAGAAAACACTGATGAACTTCGAGGCGGCCGCTGGTCTCATGTTCATCGGCGTCAACTTGGGGGGCGTGGACGCAACACACCCGTTCGATCCCGACGCGGAGCCGTGGGAGCCCCACGGCTTTACGCTCTACCTAGCGGATCTTCAGTAGTCGCTCTGCAGCAAGCGTGGAGCGTGCTTCGTCAGTGCCTCTGCAGTAGGCGTGAAGCGTGCTTCGTCGACAGCAGAACAGCGCCGGCCCGATTCGAAAAAGTTGCGGGCAACCCGCAAGACCCTTTATCGCCGGCCGTAGAGAGGGGGGAACGCTTTGTCGCCCCGGCCCTGGGCGCACGTCTTGCTCGCACGCGACGGCATGAGAGGCCCAAGGCGACCCCCACCAAAAAAAACCAACCCCAAGGCACGCTGTTTGCTTGGGCGATGCCGCACCCCCCGCGCACGGACAGGCCGCGACTGGCCGCGTTGTAGTCCATCCCGATCGGCAACGAGTGCTCGGCCAGAACCTGGGAACGACGGCGCGCGCTCAAGCTCAGTCGTTTACCGGCCGAACGGCGTTCGGGCGCAACGCTCCACTCGAACAGTCCTGGGGCGACGTGTTCGACACTCACGACGCGCCCGTGAGTGACGTCGAGTTCGATGTCTTCTGCAGCGGCGTCCGCGAGCTGCCCGGCGCTGTCTCTCAAATGCAAGCGCACGATGACGGGCCACGTGGGATCGGGCCGCGCCAACGTATCGCTGGTCGAAAGCCAACTCTCGGAAGAAGGCTCACCGAGGTCGACTCGTTCTCTCGTGGCGGCCAGCGCCCGCGAGCTCGCGTCCACGTCGAGCAACCCCGGCGATGCCTGAGCCAAGCGCGACGTACCCCTCGGGGTTTGGCGCGCCCCGGCGTAAATCAGCGTCATCAACTCACGCTGGGTGAGGCTGGGTTGCTGCTCGAGTAGGAGTGCCGCCGCGCCACTGACGATGGGTGCGGCCATGCTGGTCCCCAGCGTGACCGCATAGCGGTCGGAGACGACCGAACAGCCCGGCGACTCGTCACACACGTTCGAGATGCCGAAGATACTGAGCGGATTCAACTCACCGTCGACGACCGGGTCCGCTGCCCCAGCCAAGGCCCCCACGAGCGCCACACCGGGGGCCAAGATGTCGGGCTTGGGGTGCCCCGCGCGATTGGGGCCGTGAGAGCTGAAGAACGCGGGACCTTCGACGACCCATTCGCCACCCAAGTCCGAGAGGCTGACGAGACCATCGTCGCGACTGGGCCAGTCGGTGCGATTGACGGTGGCCCCGACGGCGATCAGCTCCGGCGACACGGCAGGAATGGTGATCGTGCCGGAGCGGGTTGCACCCGGAAAGACGACCCCTTCGCTGAGCTCAGGGCTCAGCTGGCCTTCGGACTGCACCCACAGCTGAGCATTGCCCGCGCCGCCGACGATGATGCCGTAAACCTGTCCCGGACGGAACGTACCGTCGAGCACGATGGCCGCTCCACGAGAGTAGTCCTCGGCGCCGTCCAACTCGTCGAGATCGGCCCGATTGACGATGATTGCCGTCACGTCGTCGCCTTCGTCAATCGCGACGCCCCCGGGGGGCACGGGCGGGATCACCGATTTACCACCTGCTGACTCGAGACCGACGGTGATGCGATCCGTATCACGCGCACCGACCCAGACGTAAACCGCGCCCGTCAAGTCCCCGTGAGCTCGGGGCAGGAGCATCGGCACGCGGGCTTGGTCGCCGTCGGGCAGGTGCACCTCCGTGTGGATGCCGAGCGGTTCCGGGTAGGGCAAGGTATCGGCGCCGTACAGCGTACCGCTGTTGCCCGCCGCAACGACGATCGCACGCCCCGGCTGCTCGACGAGTTGTTCCAACGCCTGCCCTATCGCGGAAGAGCCGTCGTGAGGGCCGAAGTCACCGCCGAGGCTCAAGTTCACCACCGCTGGCATAGCCATCTCGTCGGCGCGGTCGAAGATGAAGCGCGTGGCCATCAGCACTCCAGCGTCGCTGACCGAGCTGGTGACGGAAGCCACCCGAGCAACGATCAACGTCGCCTCGGGAGCCACCCCCGTGTAACGCGCCGAACTCGCCCCCCGACCTGCCGCGAGCGAGGTCACGTGTGTACCATGGCCGAGTCGGTCGGTGGCCAGCGCGATGGCACGCCCCCGAGCGTCTGTGGGCGTTTCGTTTTCGAGCAGGGTGTTGATCTCACTGGCGGACAACACGCCGCAGGAAAACTCCTCGCCGGTACAACCGAATTGCTCTTCGAGCTCCGGGTAGAGTCCGTGGGGCGAATCGGCGAAATCGATGAACCAGGCGACGCGGGTCGTGCCGTCTGGGTTCTGCAGATCGGGATGCGCGAAGTCGACGCCGCTGTCCACCGTTCCAATCACGACGCCTGCGCCCGTCGCTGCGTCGCCACCCAACGAACGGGCGAAGTCGACGTATTGCGGCAAGTGAATGGAGCTCACCGCGCGGTCGAGCAGGAGGCGTCGGGGAGGCGACCAGAAGACGCGCTCTGCGGCACTCGTCATCGTGGCGGCACTCGTCATCGTGGCGGCACTGGCCCCTGCAGGATCTAGCGCGGGCAGCGCGGCCCACCGTTCCGTGATGGCAACCCCCTGAGACGAACGCAGCGTCGTGGTCTCGGTGAACGTCGACCGCTCAGAAGCCGTCGCGCCGGACGGCGACGACTCGCTTTCCGCCACGCGCACCGTGAACGAGCCTCGAGCGTGAGAACGCGCCAAGGCGCGGACGACGTCGGGACGAGTCTGGAGCAGCTCGGTGACGTCGAGTTGAGCCGCCGCGTCGTTCGCACCAAGCCACTGAACGGCCACGAGCGCGCCGAACACCCCTGCGCGGGCAACGCCGCGGCGACGGAGCAGGCGGGGGGTCCCGCATGATGCGCCCTTCTGCGGGGCCTTGCACATCGGGGACCGAGCCATCCGCTTCGAGGCTGTGGGAGGAGCAGACATCGAAGACGTTCACATCGGCATGATGAGGTGCTTGCGTTCAACCGTGGGTCGCTGCTTGTCGCGGTAGAGCTCGAAACGCGCACACACCTCCGCGCGCACGGCCTCGAACGGGATCACGTCGTCGATCACGAGCTCGCTGGCGAGTTTCTCCAAGTCGATGTCCTCTTCGTACTCTTCGCGCAGCTGCTGCACGAGGGCATCCCGCTCGGGCCCCTCGGGGACGGCTTGGATGCGGTTGTAGAAGACGGCGTTGACCGCTGCCTGGGCACCCATCACGGCGATCGAGGCCGTGGGCAGGGCCAGACAAGCATCGGGCTCGAAAGCAGGACCGCACATCGCGTACAGGCCAGCGCCGTACGCCTTGCGCACGATGACGCTCACCTTCGGGACCGTCGCCATGCTCACGGACGCGACCATCTTGGCACCAGCACGAATGATGCCCTGCTTTTCCACCTTCGATCCGATCATGAACCCGGGCACATCAGCCAAGAACAAGAGCGGCACGTTGAAGGCGTCACAGAGTTGGATGAAGCGGGCGGCCTTGTCGGCGGAATCGACGAACAAAACGCCGCCCAAGTACTTGGGCTGGTTGGCGACGACTCCGACCACGTACCCATCGATGCGCGCGAAACCCGTGATCATCTCTTTGGCGAAGCGCCGCTTGAGCTCCAGGAAGCTGCCCTCGTCGATGATGTGTTCGATCACGCGATGCATGTCGAAGAGCTTGTTTTCGTCGCGCACGACGATCTCTTCCAGCGGCGCGAGATCGCTCTTGGGCGGGAGAGCTGGGATGCGCGCAGGTCGCTGCGACTGGTTTTGAGGTAGGTAGCTCAAGTAGCTCTTGGCGAAGTCGATGGCCTCTTCCTCCGTCTTGACGAGCACGTCGCCACAGCCGGAGGTCGTGGTGTGCATCTTGGCCCCGCCCATTTCGTCGAGCGTCACCTTTTCACCGATGACCATCTCCGCCATACGGGGCGAGCCGAGGTACATGCTGGCGTTCTTGTCCACCATCACGACCACGTCGCAGAACGCGGGAACGTAGGCGCCCCCCGCAGCGGAAGGACCGAACAGCAGACAAACCTGCGGCACCACACCGCTGAGTGAGACCTGATTGTAGAAGATGCGGCCAGCCCCACGACGTCCGGGGAACATCTCTACCTGGTCGGTGATGCGGGCCCCAGCAGAGTCCACCAGATAAACGACCGGACAGGAGAGCTTCTTCACGGTCTCTTGCAAGCGCAGGATCTTCTCCACCGTGCGCTTGCCCCAAGATCCTGCCTTGACCGTGGAGTCGTTGGCGACGACGGCGATCTGGCGCCCGTTCAAACGACCAAGACCGGTGACCACGCCATCGGCAGGAAGATCATCCGCTCGAGCGTTGGCGAGCAGCCCGTCTTCGACGAAGCTCCCCGCGTCGAGCAAGCGAGCGATACGCTCGCGCGCGAACATCTTGCCGACGCTCGCGTTCTTGTCGTGATACTTCTGAGCGCCGCCCTTCTTCGTCGCGTCGATCAGCTCATCCAGTCGTTTGTTCTGCATCTCGTCTCTGCTTGCCTCGGCGCCCGTGCCTGCTTGCCTCAGCGCCTTTGATTCCCTCGAAGCTCCGCGCGTCTGTTGTCGTCTACCTCGGCGTTTGTCGCACCTGCTCGTTCCACGTCCACGGTCACGAGACTACTTCGTCGTCAAGAGCGCGCCGAGCTTCTGGCGAAAGCGCTCCAATTCGTTCGGATCGTAGCCCACCATCACATCTCGCACGATGCCCTGTTGATCGACGAGAAACACCGTCGGAAGCGCACTCGCCCGGTAGGCCATGGTCACCGCACCATCCGCATCCACGAAGATCGGATAGTGAACGTCCAGCTGGGGCACGGCCAGGGCGACCTCCTCATACGGCTCGACCGTACTCGCCAACACGCGCACCCCGCGTGCGCCGAGTTGGTCGTGCCAGTGGTTGAGCGTTGGCGACAACGTGCGACACGCCGCACACCAGGTCGCCCAAAATTCGAGCACCACGACGTTGCCGCGCAGCTGTTCATACGAGGGTACGACGGAGCCTTGCACCGTGCGCAGGGTGCTGATGCTAGGTGCCCGGTTACCGACATAGATCGAGCGCAATAGTTCGGTCGAATCGGGTTTTGGCGCCAAACGCAGGCGTAGGAAGCGCTCTTTTCCTTGCCGCCGCAGAGTCACACGTACCTGGTCCCCCGCCACCAGTCCGTTCAGCGCGACATGAACGTCTGTGGGACGCACGATGACCTGCTCGCCGATGGTGAGCAAGCGGTCCCCTGGCTGCAGACCGGAGGAGGCCGCGGGCGAGCCGGGGAATACTCCCTCCACGTGAACACCGTCGTCGGGGGTGTGCCGCATTTCGATGCCCATCCAGGGTTTGCTCGGGTCGCCGCTGATCGGGTCGAAAGCAGGTGGAGAGGAAGCGGGCTCGGCAGGCGCCTCCGCGTCGTCGGAGTGCTGCTCGTACTGGGGCTCTTCCGCACCTGGCGGTGGGGCGTGATCGGGACTTTGACCCTTGACCTCGCCAGCCGAAACGTCGGGATCGAGCACGGGTGGATTGGGTGGACCGCACGCGACGAACGACGCCGACACGAGTAGGGGCAGCGCGACACGCCCCCAAGCTCTGCCTGTTTGTTGCGCCTCCAGTCTCAACACGACTACTTCTAGCACATGGGGCGAGCTGCACTGCTTTGCACAGGGTTGGCACTCGTTGGCTGTGCCACGGAGCCGCGTGCCACCCCCGTCGAGCAGCCGAGAACACGGATCCCTGCGGCAGCGTCCGCGGGCGAACCAGCCGACGATGACGTGCCACGTTGGGAGCATTTCGAGGCCGCGCAGAGCTGGCCAGTCATCGCCGAGTACGCTTCTCGCGGCCATCTCGTCCCACCGGCCTCGGCCAGAGTGAGGACGTCCGCACGGGCGCGGAACCTCTTCCCCGTATGGACTCGCGGTCTTTCGATGCCGGACGGAGCCGTGATGGTGCAGGATCTTCTCGCCAACGGCGAGCTTCGGCGCAGCTTCGTGATGAGCAAGACCGCCCAATCGTGGACATTCCTCACACTCTCGCCGGACGGCGCGGTGACGAGCGAGAACGCCGCCGGGTGCCGGCTTTGCCACGACCAAGCGACGAGCGACCACGTCTTCGGCCCGCCGCGCCGCGTCGAGAGCGAGGCTACCAGCGCCCCACAACCTGCCAGCGGCGCCCAGCCCCTCCGTGGGAAGGCGCCCAACTCCACCCCTTGAAGGAATAGTAGGCGCCCCTCAGCCGTAGTGGTTTGCAATGGGCGCCACAAAAGCGAAGCACCCGCTCCCGGGCAGACCGCGCACGCTGCTCCTTTCGGAGCACCAGCACAGCGCACACACCTAGAGCGGGTGATTTAATGCTTGGCAGAGCCACGTTTCCGGATCGCTCCGGTGTCTACGTCAGCAA
>JBNKHV010000149.1:0-5594 GCA_050290545.1 Polyangiaceae bacterium
TGACGAACCAACGGTCCATTTCAGACGGTATTGCGGTCGACGACGAGTACATCTACTGGGGCGAATACGATGGTATCAAGCGCTTGAAGAACCCTGCGCCTCGGTAGGCAGCACAGGCAGCGGCACCACCTGCCCCCGCGATGACACGCTGCCGAATCGCCTGCTGGAGCCTCCCCCCTTCGAGAAGTCCTCTTGGCGGAGAGCCCCACGACGCGGCGCGACGGGGGCGGAGCTGTATCGTCGGGTGGGCTCGGTTCGGCGAACGTGAGCTCACGCAGGAGCGCGGCTGCTCCGCAGCGCGCTACTCGACGTGCCGCACCTCGTTGGAGCGTTACCACGGGAGCTTGTCCACCGTTGCGCTGAGCCCGCTCCGGACGTGGAGGCAACGGTCAAGGCGTTGCCTGCGTGTGTTTTTTGTGTAGGCCAACGCTCAGACCGTTGCTTCCAGCGCCGCGTTCGTCTCCAGACAACGGTGACACCGTTGCTTCCTGTGTGTGGCAGCCCGTGAGGCAACGGTAACACCGTTGCCTCGAGCCATTCCACGCGTTCGAGCCAACGGTGAGAGCGTTGTCCTGCGTCCGATTTTCGCATGGGACAACGGTCATACCGTTGTCGGAAACGCCACTGAGAGCCCGTAAGCAACGGTCATACCGTTGCTTTTCGTCGCGCACGGCACTCGAGGTAACGGTCGTACCGTTGAGGTCGAGCCCACAATGAACGGAAGGCAACGGTCACACCGTTCGCCTCTGTCCGTTTTCTTCGATCGGAACGGTTCGATCGTCGTCCGCGACAAATCGGCAAGATCGCGCGGCAGGAAGGCCATTCGTACTGGCAATGACGACGTGCTGCGACCAAGAACCTGGGCCCGGCAGAGCCGTCCGAGACGTCGTGACGCGAATCTCGAGCCCTAGTGTGACCCGGTCGCTCCTCGACGAAACGTCCTCGTGTGCTCAGGAACACCAAGAAGATGCACCAGCGCACCCCCTCGAACCTCCCGAAAGACAAGTCAGCTTCAGCGAGAGCACCGTTCAGTTGTCGAGCCCGACGCCGCGCCCGTCGCCCCTGTGAGACAGCGTGTCGCGTGAGACGGCGCGCGGTGCGAGACGGCTGTGAAACAACGCGCCGTGAGCGCGGGCCCGAAATCCGTAGCTAGTGCCCCCGAAGCGCCGTTAACATCCGGGGCGTGAGACGGATTGTGTTGCACCTTTGGTTGGCTTTCTTGGGGATCACTCTGGGCGTAGGCTGCGATGGGAAGACGGAGGCGGTCGATTCTTCCACTCCTACTGGTGATGAGAACGACGAGACTGACGGCACACCAACGGACGACGAAGGCAACACCGACAACGCGAGTGACGCCGGTCGAGACGCGGGGCGGCCGGAAGACGACAGCACGGACGGCGAGGCTCAAAGCACCGATGGCGAGGATGACGGCAGCCCCGACGGCGCGGACGACGCGACGGATGGCACTGACAGCGCGCGCGACGCGACGGACAGCACCGACGGTGAAGACGGCTCGACACAGATGCCGGAGAGCGGCGACGAAGAGAGCCCCGTTGCCACCTGGGACCCCGAGCAATGCCAAGCCCCAGCGGTGCCGGCGCCTGAGGATCCGGACGCCCTGAACAACTGGTCACTCGCGCGAGAGTATTGCTTGCTGCTCGAATCCGAAGGGTGCTTGGAGCAAGCGTTCTGGGGTTGGCGGACGTTGGATGCTTGCTCTGACGAAGAGCGACTCGACGTGTGTCTGGGTACCGTGCTCGAGATTCGAAACGCCGAGGTCCTAGAAGAGTGCGCCGCGGCGTGGTCGGCGGCCATCGAGTGCGCCGTGGGGCAATCGTTTGATGAGAGCTGTGACGGCGCCACCTTTGATTTTCCTTATGGCGCAGCCGGACCATGTGACGACGAGAACGCCGCGCTGCTTTCGTGTGTTCAGGACAATCCGACGTGGAACCTCGTCGAAGGCAGCTACGCGACGTGTTATTATGGTCCTGGCATCACCTCGCAGTGCTCGGTCACATGTGACGATGGTGAGCACTATGCCGATCTCTCCTGTGGTGGGCCCGAGGGAGCGCCGCTCCGGTGTGATTGCGCCATCAATGGCAAGCCGCTGAACGAAGGGGCGATTGCGGCGGGCACGCCGGACCCCATCTACGTGAGCGATTGCGAGGATGCGGCTCGACAAGCGGCTGACGGGATGTGCACGAGTCGGGTGGATTGCTGCTTCGAATATTCCGACGGCATGAACGACGCGTGCATGTGTGGCGCGATCCCGGAGCGTGCCGGGTATGAGAGCTGCGAGGCATTGGCGGATTCGGTGATGGGTCGAGTGGTCGCTCTCTGTCCGCAGTATGAACCCGAAGTCTCGACGTGTTTCCCTCCGCCCTGTTCGGGTTAGCGCTCGCCAATCCCGACAGAGAAGCAACACGACGCCGAAGCGCGCATCAACTCACCGTTCGCCAGCGACCGAGCTCACCGCTCGCACCATCGCGACGCGCGGCCAGCGACGGAGTTCACTCCGTTCCTCTTCATCCCGAATCGCTGCCAGCCATGCAGGCAGCTGTTCGTAGTGGGTCTCGACGAATCCCCAACGACGGTAGAGCGGCGCATTCCAGGGCACGTCCCGAAACGTCGTCAGCGTCACGCTCCCAAGCTGGCGGCTTCTAGCTTCCGCCACCACGTGTTCCACGAGCCGACGTCCCAAGCCTCGACCCATGCGCGCGGGGTGCACGTCCAGCTCGCGCAGGTGCAACGCGTCCGGGCGCAGCCAACACAGTGCGAAACCGATCGGTTCTTCTTCATCCTCAGCAACGACCCACAGTAACCCCTCGCGGTGTGCCGCGGCGACGAGCGCCGGATCCAGGCCCTCGAGATCGGGGGGCAAGCCGGCATCGGCGTAGCGCTCGCCGGCCAAGTCTTCCAGCCTGCGGATACGCTCCAGTTCATCGGCTCGCGCGGGACGGACCTCTATCATGGCGGGAAGGCTAGTACGGGTTGGCGTCGAGCAACAGGGTGTGAGCTCACGCGCCCAGCAGCGATTCGACAGCATCCGCCAAGAACTCCGAAGTACTCGAGCGTCGAACACCCGAGTTTTCCTGACGGGCGTTTGACCTGGACTCGATGCGAGGTATCTTTCGTCGTGATCTTGCGCGAGGGTCGGGCCCTTCCAACTTTGGTGGCGTTGAGTATCGGCGCGGCCTTGCCGTCTTGTGATAGCGGTGACAGCGATACACGCACCGCCTCGTCGGACACCGACGACGGGTCGGACTCGTCATCGATCGATTCGGCAGAGGCGGCCTCGGATGAGAACCAAGACAGCTCCAACTCGGCCGGGGACGCGAGCGTCAGCGAAACGCTCGACACTGACGCTGAGGTCGATGTCGAACCGGACACGACCGATGACGAGGTCCAGTCTGATGACGTCGGTGAAGCGACCGATGTGCCAGCTAGCGACGCCGACACGGAAGCGGAGCCCTCCGACGCCGCCGCACCCGAGCCGGAACTCCCCGAAGCAACGGGCCCTGCGCTGCTGGGCGTTTACGGCACTGACATCAGCTCCGGGGACGTTCGCACTTGGCTCGTCAACACCGACGGTGAACGCACCGAACTGAGGCCGAATCCGTCCCCATTTCCGCACTTGTTCGAGCTAGACGGAGGACTCGTTCTTTTCTTACAAGAACAGGCAGAATCGGGCGCCCTGCGAATGCTCTTCCACCCGATTGAGGAGGCCACGGTGCAGGCCCCAGGCGTGCGTGAGTTTCCACAAAACGCGCATCGCTCAGCGGACACCGCATACGCGTACGAAGTGAATGTGCTGGAGTCCGGGCAACGCGAGTTAGAGAACGGTAACGTCAACTGGGTTCAGACCGCCGAACTCGTGTTGTTCGATGGGCTGAACCCCGAACCCATCCCAGTCACCGACAACCTGCCCCCGTTTTCCACCATCCCCTTCGCGCTACCCACTTGGTCGCCCACCACATCGGAGCTCTACTACGCAGAAGCAACCAACGACGACGTGGAGAATCCAACTTGGGAAATTCTGGCCGTCGAGATCGATGGTCGCGAGCTAGGGGAGCCGCAAACGGTCATCGACAACGCCGTTTGGCTTTTGTGGTCCGATGACGGTCGCTGGTTCGTCCCCACGATCATCGAGGACCCTTGGGCCAGCCCCGTCTACGCCACCCCACGGCACAAGTGGTTGGTCGAGCAAGGGACGTGGCAACGCTACGATCTCGGCGCGGAAGCGCCCAACGAGGAAACGACCTGGCGTTTCTCTCCAGACTCCCGTTGGCTGTTCGGTGAACGGCGGAATGCCGACGGCATTTTCGAGGTCGTCTCCAAGAGAGTGCCCGACGGAGATGTCGTCAGCATCGCCAAACCGGCGGCGGGCGGCAGCATCTTGATCAACGGCTCCCACCCGGAGAGCTCACGCTTCGTGGTTCGCGAGGACGACGCTTCGGGAACTCATGTCAGAAGCCACTATGTCGACCTCGAAGGCGACGAATCCCAGATCGCCACCGTGGAGGGAGAGCATTTCTTCTGGTGGCCAGGGCGAGGAGACTTGGTGGCCACGTACGTTTCCGAGCCCCCTGGCACTCCGCCAGGCCCAGGGACGACCGGAACGGCGCGCTTGTACCGGACATTGCCGACGCCGCAGAACCTACTCCACGAGTTGGAGCTGACCCATTGGCTCCATGCGAGCGCCAATGACGAACACTTCGTCTACCACACGGAGGACGGCTGGTTCAGCATTGGTGCGACACCCGATGCTGAACCCATCGCCATCGATCTGGGCAGTGACATGCCAGAAATGATGGACGCACGATATCACCCGACGCTGCCCCATTCGTACGTCTCCGTGTCCGAGGAGCAGAGTCACGTGTGGCTGTTGTCCTGGCCTGAGGATAACGCGCAAACGACGCTGGTGGAGTTCCCTGAGGTCGAGAACATGTATGCGTACTGGGTGGTCCCACTTCCCTGGGCGCCTCCACCGTTTCCCTAACGGCAGCCCTGGGCGCGACTCGCAGCACACGCGATAGCCGGCCGCGCGCAGCACTCGCTTGCGCGGCGTGGGAGCGCACTGGTGAGCCCTACTTCTGGCAGACGCGGATGTAGTCGATCAGGAATTGCTGCGGGAACACCGTCGTCTGATCGGGGTTGCCCGGCCACTCGCCGCCGACGGCGAGGTTCACGATGAAGAAGAACGGATGATCGAAGACCCAACGATTGCCACCGATGTCCGCCGGGGTCTTGGTGGAGTAGTGTTCGCCATCGACGTACCAGCGGATGACCTCGGGCTCCCATTCGACGGCGAAGATGTGGAAGTCGTCGGAGAACACTTCACCATTGGGCAGGGTGAACGGAGCGCCAGGTCCATCCGCTCCCGAATACCCAGGACCATGGATGGTGCCATGAGCGATGGACGGCTCTCGCCCCAGGTTCTCCATGATGTCGATCTCGCCGTCGTTGGGCCATGAGGTACCTCCCAGCATCCACAACGCTGGCCACATCCCCTGGCCGTAGGGCAGCTTCATTCGCCCCTCGAAGCGTCCATAGGTGAAGGTGTGTTTGCCCTCGGTCTTGAGGCGCGCGGAGGT